>NZ_JZRB01000029.1 GCF_000964085.1 Luteibacter yeojuensis | reverse complement strand
AGGCGAGTTCCGCACAAGAGAGCGGCCGTAGGCCCGTAGGAGCGCACACCCGTGCGCGAATGGAAAACACGGCGGCGCAGCCGCAACCTTGGACGCGAGGGTGGGCGCCAAGGGCTCTTCGCCTCGACACACCAAGGCCCAGGCGGCGAACGCCGCTGAAGACATGCATTCGCGACTGCGAATGAACCGATAAAAAAACCCGGCACGCACCGGGTTTTTCAAGAGCATCGCGCACAAGTGCGCTCCTACATGAAGCGGGAGCGGGTCAGGCGGCGGCTTCGGCTTCCGTTTCGACCGCGCGTACGCGCACCTTCGGCGGGCGGCTGGGGAGCGCGTGGCGAAGGATACGCCACACCACCTGGCCGAACTGGCGGGGCAGGGAGCCGGTGTTGTAATGCTGGCCATAACGGTCGCACACCTGCCTCACCTCGACCGCCATCTCGGCATAACGGTTCGCCGGGATATCCGGATAGAAATGGTGTTCGATCTGGTGGCTCAGGTTGCCCGACATCAGGTTGATGAACGCGCCGCCCGTGAGGTTCGACGAGCCGCGCAGCTGGCGCAGGTACCAGTGGCCGCGCGTTTCATTGCGCAGCACTTCCTTCGGGAACACCTCGGCATCGGCGGTGAAATGACCGCAGAAGATGATCACGTAGGTCCACACGTTGCGCAGGCCATTGGCCACCAGGTTGCCCAGCAGCACGGGCAGGAAGAACGGGCCCGCCAGCAGCGGGAACACCACGTAATCCTTCAGCAGCTGCTTGCCCATCTTGCGGCCCACCGGGCGGAACGCGCGGCGCAGTTCGCCGGGCTTCATCTTGCCGGCGAACCAGCGGCCGATGCGCAGGTCCTGGATGGCCACGCCCCACTGGAACAGCAGCGCGAACACGACGGCGATGGCCGGCTGCATGAGGTAGAACGGGCGCCAGCGCTGCTCGGGGAAGATGCGCAGCAGGCCGTAGCCGATGTCATCGTCCATGCCGCGCACGTTGGTGTAGGTGTGGTGCTGGAAGTTGTGCGTCTTGCGCCAGGCTTCGCTGGTGGCGACGATGTCCCACTCGTAGGTCTTGCCGTTGAGCTTGGGGTCGTTCATCCAGTCGTACTGGCCGTGGATGACGTTGTGGCCGAGCTCCATGTTCTCGAGGATCTTGGACGCGCCCAGCAGCAGCGTGCCGAGGATCCACGCGGGCACCAGCACGCTGTGCACGAACGCGCCGAGGAACAGCAGCGCGCGGCCTGCCACGCCGGTCCAGCGCACGCCCGCCACCACGCGGCGGATGTAGCGCGCATCGCGCGGGCCGATGGTGGCCTGGGTGCGGGCGCGGATGGCGTCGAGCTCTTCACCGAAAGCCTGCAGGTCGGCGGCGGAGAGGGTGCGGTTGCGCGGTCGGGTCATCATGGCCTCAAAGATCCAGGATCAGGTCGGTGGCAGGCGCGCTGACGCACAGGCGTACCTGGGCGGTCGGTTCGCTGGCGCGGTCACCGGTAAGAAGGTGGCGGGTGGTGCCCGACTGGCGCCCGCAGGCGCAGGTGTTGCACAGGCCCATGCGGCAGCCGTGCTTCGGGCGGATGCCCTGGGCCTCGAGGCCCTCCAGCAGCGACTGGCCACGCGACAGCATCAGCGTGCGGCCACTGCGGGCGAGATGGACTTCGACCTCGCCGGTCTCCGCGTCGGCATCGGCCAACTGCGGCAGGCTGAAGGCTTCCGCCTGGAAGCTGGCCGTCGTGCCGTCGAAGCGAGCGCGGGCTGCTTCGACGAAGCCGCCGGGGCCGCAGGCCAGCACGCGGCGCCGGCCGAGCGAGGCCACGTCGTCGAACGCGGCGGCGTCGATGCGCGGCGCCGGGGCAGCGGCGTCACGGGTCACGAAAAAGTGCACGCGCAGGCGCGGATGCGCCGCGGCCAGGGCTTCCAGTTCGTCGACGAAGCAGAGCTCGTCGCGCTGGCGGGCCCAGTAGAAAAGGTCGACCGCGTTGGGCATGCCGCGCGCCGCGAGGTCGCGGACGAGGGCGCGCATCGGCGTGATGCCGCTGCCGGCCGCCAGGAGCAGCAGCGGCTCGTCGGCCGTGGAGACCGTCATGTCCCCAAACGCGGCATCCAGCGTCACGACCTCACCGACCCGTGCCTCGGTGGCCAGGTACTGGCTGACGAGGCCGCCGGCCACGGCCTTCACGGTCACGGCGAGGCTGCCGTCCTCAAGCACGGTGGGGCTGTAGCTGCGGACGAGGCGGCGCCCTTCGATAGTGACACCCAGGCTCACATGCTGGCCGGCCTGCATGCCCGCCCAGTGCCCGTTGGGCCGGAACACGAGGGTCACGGCGTCGCGGCTGGCGGCCGTGCGCGACACCAGCCGGGCCAGGGGCTGCTCAAGGGTCCACAGGGGGTTTACCCGGGTGGCCCAGAAGTCGAACAGGGCCGGGGAGACCGTGCGGCGGGCCAGGCGCAGGGGCCAGCGGGGCTTCGGGGTGGCGAGGGCGGGGTTCATGGGGCCTACTATACGCAAGCATATACGTCCGTGTATACACATGTATATTCGGATCCGGCGTATGATCCGCCCTCAACCAGCGGGCCCCTCCATGACCTCCACGCTCCGTATCACCACCATCGACGCGCCGCCGGCCCGCAAGGCCGCCATCTCGCGCGACGACCTGCTGGCCGCGACCCTGAAGATCATCGGGCCGAACCGCAGCCTGTCGACGGTGAGCCTGCGCGAGGTGGCCCGCGAGGCCGGCATCGCGCCCAACAGCTTCTACCGGCAGTTCCGCGACATGGGCGAGCTGTCCATCGCCCTGATCGACCTGGCCGGCAGCTCGTTGCGCACCATCATCGGCCAGGCGCGCGAGCGGGCCACGCGCACCGACCGTAGCGTCATCAGGGTATCGGTCGAAACCTTCATGGAGCAGCTGCGCGCCGACGACAAGCTGCTGCATGTGCTGTTGCGCGAGGGCGCGGTGGGCTCCGATGCGTTCAAGCACGCCGTGGAGCGCGAGCTCACCTATTTCGAGGACGAGCTGCGCGTCGACCTTATCCGCCTGGCCGCCGCCGACGGGGCCACGCTGCATGAGCCGGCCCTGGTGGCGAAGGCCATCACGCGCCTGGTGTTCGCCATGGGCGCCATCGCCATCGACCAGCCGCCCGAGCGCGACGCCGAGCTGATCGAACAGATCTCGAAGATGCTGCGGATGATCATCACGGGCTCGCACGCCCTCAACAAGCTGCCGGCCTAGGCCAGCGTCGACAGCTCGATCGGCACCACGGTCTCGCCGCTGATGACCTGCGCGTGGCCGTCCTGCACCATGAATTGCAACTGCATCGTGCGCTCGGTGAGCGCCGCGAGGGCATCGACCGTGGCCGGCGCCACGTCGATGACCGTGACGTTCTTCGTGCGTGCCACGGCCGCGGCGGCCTTCTTCCACCACACCTCGGCGGCACGGCCGCTGTAGGTGTAGATGATGACGCGCCGGGCGCGGCCCGCCGCGCGGCGGATGCGCTGTTCATCGGGCTGGCCCAGTTCGATCCACAGGTCGACCTCGCCCGTGAGCTCCTTGCGCCACAGGTCGGGTTCGTCTTCTGAGCTGAGGCCCTTGCCGAAGACGAGGGCCTCGTCGGCGTTCAGGGCGAACGCGAGGACGCGCACCATCATGCGCTCGTCGGTTTCGGACGGGTGCTGGGCGATGGTGAGGGCGTGGCCCTGGTAGTAGTGGCGGTCCATGTCGCTGACCTGGAGGTCAGCTTTGAACACCGTGGATTTGAGAGCCATGCAGGGCGGCCGGGTGGTTATGCGGCCGCCAAGGGTACACGCTTCGGTCCGTCCGCTGGCGCGAATGAAACGGTGGAAAAGCATCGCCAGCAAGCTGGCTCCTACAGGTTCACCGGCGTTCGGGCAAAAAAAGGCGCCACCACGCCGCGCGCCGTTCGGGGAGATGCAACGGCGGCGTGGGGCGCAAACGTCACTCAGGGAACTTTTGCGTCGGAGAACCTTAGAAGTCGTACGTGACGGCCACGCGCGCGTAACGCGGGTCGGTGGTGTACAGCGGGATCCGGTACTGCGGGTTCGGGGTGTTCGGCGCGTCGCCTTCCTTGTTCGGGTTGCGGAACGTGGCGCGCTGCTGGTTGAGCACGTTGAACACGTTGGCCGAGAACGCGAGCTTGTCGGCCGCGAAGGCCGGGCGCCACGTCACGCCCAGGTCCAGCGTGAACGTCCACGGCAGGCGGCCATGGCTGCCCGGCGGCGACGGTTCGCCATCGCACCAGTGGTAGGCGTTGCCGTAGCCGGTGGGGTTGGTGTGGTCGGGGCCGAAGTAACCCAGGCACAGTTCCGGGCCGCCCGAGGTCACGTTGACGTTGCTCGAGATCTGCCACTCCGGCGCGACCTGCCAGTAGCCGTACGCCTTGAACACATGGGTGTGGTCGTTGTTCTGCACGCCGTTGGTGTTCACCATGATGGCGGCGTTATCCCAGTCTTCGCTGGCCGAGGCACCGCCCTGGCGAAGGTCGGAGCGCACCTGGCCTTCCGTGTTGCCGTACGAGCGCGAGAACACGTAATCGAACTTGGCGTACCACACGCCATCGAACGAGTGCTCCATGAACAGCTCGAGGCCGTAGTACTTGCGCTTCAGCGCCTGGAAGCCCATTTCCTCGCGGCTGAGCGGCACCAGCAGCTGGTTGCCCTGGGCATCGAGCAGGGTGAAGGTGTTCGAGGCGCCCGCGTTGATCAGGTAGCAGCTGTTGGTCTTGCTCGGGTCGGGGGTATAGCCGAGCGCGGCGGCCTTGTCGGTCACCCGGTCGATCTCGCAGTAATCGTCGATCGCCGTGCGCAGCAGGCGGCGCGTGGCCTTGGCGCCGTAGACCCAGTTCTCGCCCAGGGTCTTGTCGAAGCCGAGGATGAACTCGTCCTGGTGCTCGGGCTTGAGGTTGCGCGCCGTGACGGTGCGCGGGTCGGGCGGCACGCCGTACGAGTTGTTGGCCGAGACCGGGCCGCTGATCTGGGTCAGGCCGGTGGGCACGCCGTTGGCGTCGATGCCGCCATAGGTGAAGTAGGTCTGCGTCGAGACATAGCCCGAGGCGGCACCCGTGGCGGGGTTCAGCGGCAGGCCGAGGTAGTAACGGCCGGCGTTGCCGAACACCTTGAAGCTGCCATCGCCCAGCACATCCCACGATGCGCCGATGCGCGGGGCCCACTGCGGCTTGGTCTGGGTGATGAACTCTTCGCCGAACGGGTTGTAGTCGGTGAACTGGTCGTTGCGCAGGCCCAGCGACAGCAGCCAGCGGTCGGTCACCTGCCACTTGTCCTCGATGTACTGCGCGCGCTGGTCGGAGCGCACGGTGACGAGGTTGTTGCTGACGTTGCGGCTGACGTAATAGCCCGTGGCGCCGTTCGGGTACAGCGCCGGCGCCGGCACGAACTGGTCGCCCGCGGCCGTGGAAATGGGCGCGTTGGGGTTATTGGTGTGGCCGTAGTTCCAGACATAGCCCGGGCCCGGGTCGCGGGTGCCGTTGTCGATGGCCTGCGACTTCATGTTGTCGATACCAGCCAGGATCGTGTGGTCGCCGAGCTGGTAGCTGATGTCGAGGCGGAAGTTGCGCTGCTTGTTGCCGCGGTCGGGGTCGGCCAGGCTGCCGATCTGCGTGTTGCCGATCGGGGTGCCGCCGTTGAGCGCGGGGTTCTGGCTGGTGACGTTGGCGACGCGCGTGAGGTTCGGGTCGTAGGCGCCCGGCGAGTCGTAGTCCGAGGTCTTCATCTCGCCGTACAGGGCCGAGATGGTGAGCGCATCGGTGATGTAGCCGGTGTACTTGAAGACGTGCAGGTCGCCGCCGGTCTTGGTGTTATCCACCGGGCCGATGGTGCCCAGGCGCTTGCGGTCGTTGAAGTCGTAGTAGTAGCGCGTGCCGGTGCCTTCGCGCTTGTCGGAGGCACCGGTGACTTCGATGATGTGGTTATCGGTGATGTTCCAGTCCAGCTTGCCGTACCAGCGCGGCGAGTTGAAGCGGTTGGTCGAGGCCGGCGTGCCCGTGTTGTCCACGGTGTTGACGTTGTGCTGTTCGTTGCGCTCGTACTCGCCGGCCACGAACAGGAACAACTTGTCCTTGATCAGGGGGCCGCCCGCGTAGGCGCTGACCGTGGTGGTGCTGCGCGTGTTCTCGCTCTTGGGCCAGTAGAGGTTGCCCGCCACCTGGGTGGCCGGCGTGCTGGTGTAGTGCAGGTCGGGGTACTTGGCGCGGGCGAACGACGGCTCCCACAGGATCTGCGCGCCGAAGTGCCATTCATTGGTACCGCGCTTGCCCACCTGGCTGATCACGCCGCCGTCGGAGCGGCCGTACTGGGCGCTGTAGCCGCCGGTGTACACCTCCTGCTGGTCGATCGCGCCGTAGGGCAGCTGCAGGCCGCCCATGCCGTTCAGCGGGTCGGTGGTGTTGAAACCGTTGATGTAATACGCGTTCTCGGTCACCGACGAGCCGCCGAAGCTCACCGTCGGCTTGGCCGTGGCGCTGGTGAAGCCGCCGCTGTTGGCCACTACGCCGGGTGCCAGCTTGGCGATGGCCTCGGCGTTACGGCCCAGGGGCAGCTTGGCCAGCTGCTCGGAGGTGATGACGGTGCGCGAGTCGACCGTGGTGACGTCGATATTGGGCAGCGTGTTGCTGGTGACGGTGACGCCAGACAGCGACGTGGCATCCCCGGCATTGGCCGTGGCCGCGTCGAAGCTCACGTCGGTGCTCTGGCCCACGCGCAGGCCCACGTTCTTGCGGGTATCGACGGCCGTGCCGTCACGCAGCAGGGTGACCGTGTAGCTGCCGAGCGGCAGGTTGGAGGCGGAATACTTACCACGCGGATCGGGCTGCACTTCACGGCGGACGCCGGTGGAGCCTTCGACCACGATGGTCTGGTTGGCACCGGCCGGCACGGTACCGCTGATGTTGCCGGTGGTGGACTGTGCGAAGGCGGCCGGTGCGGTCGCGAGGCCGGCCAGGACGGCGGCGGCCAGGGTGGTCCTGCGACAGAGCGTGCTATAGCCAACGTGCTTCTTCATGCGTTCCCCGAATGCAAAACCCCTGGAAAATGGCAGCACGGGGCCGTATCGCCACGCCCCTCGCATGGCAATGCGTTATGTAAGAGCTTTCAGGCTCCCGTCCCCCGGCTCCATCATGGAAACGCCTATTTATCACGATCCAAATAGACGTCATTGAGATTTACCGTAGGCCAGTTCGTATGTCTATACGAATTTGTAATACGAATTTTTCGGAGGTATAGACGGCCAAAGGTGTGACGGGGTTGGCGGTTTCCCCGGCCTGGCGCTTCCCGCCGCCCATACAGAGCCTGCACATGGCGGGCGTTACACCAACCCGATGGCGCCGCCGCCGGCGGCCCGCACGGAGAGGTCGCCCCATGAACGTTCCTGTCGCGCCCGGCCGCTCGGCCGTGGCCAACGCTGTGTACAGCGTGCTCAACCCCATACCCTTCGGCTTCTTCGTGGCCGGCCTGGTCTTCGACATCATCTACGCCAGGTCGGGCACCATCCTGTGGGCCAAGGGGGCGGCGTGGCTCGTGGCCATGGGCCTGGTTTTCGCCATCATCCCGCGGCTCGTCAACCTCACCCAGGTGTGGATTACCTCCCGGCGCACCAGCACCCACGCCGACCACGTCGACTTCTGGCTGAACTTCGTCGCCATCGTGGCCGCCATCCTCAATGCTTTCGTGCACAGCCGGGACGCCTACGCCATCATCCCGGGCGGTGTGTGGCTCTCGGCCCTCACCGTGCTGCTGATCGCCATTGGCCAGGTCATCATCGCCGTGCGCTTCCCGGCCCGCCGGGAGTACCGCCATGTCTAAGCGCCTCGCCTGTTACGCCATCGCCATGGCCTGTGCCGCCCTGTTGGGCGCCTGCGACGAGAAGGCCTCACAGACCGCCGCCCAGCAATCCGGTGGCGACCCCTCGTTGCCCAAGGCCCAGCGCTTCCTGGTACCGCCGATGCAGGTGCCGAAGTACGTGGGGTGGAAGCAGGGCGCCATGCCCACCGTGGCGCCGGGCCTGAAGATCGAGAAGATCGCCGGCGACCTCAAGCACCCCCGCCAGTTGCTGACCCTGCCCAATGGCGACGTGCTCGTGGTGGAATCGAACGGGCCCGGGGAAGAGGCCGTGACCACGCCGAAGCAGCTCATCGCCGGCATGGTGAAGAACGAATCGGGCAAGGGCGCCAAGGGTGGCAACCAGGTCACGCTGCTGCGCAAGGGCGGGGCGGGCGAGTGGGAGAAGCACACCTTCATCCAGGGCCTGCACTCGCCGTTCGGCATCCAGCTGATCGGCAACACGCTCTACGTCGCCAACACCGATGCCATCGTGACCTTCCCCTACCAGGAGGGCGAGACGGAAATCAAAGCGCCGGGCACGTTCTTCACCGACCTGCCATCGACCGTCAACCACCACTGGACCAAGGCGCTGCAGGCCAATGCCGATGGCACCAAGCTCTACGTGGGCGTGGGCTCGAACAGCAACATCACCGAGAACGGCATGGAGATCGAGTACCGCCGCGCGAACGTGCTGGAGGTGGACGTGGCCTCGCGGGGCAGCCGCATCTTCGCTTCGGGCATCCGCAACCCCACGGGCCTGGCGTGGGACGCGACGACGAACACGCTGTGGGCCATCGCCAACGAGCGCGACGAGATCGGCGCCGACCTGGTGCCCGATTACCTCACCTCGGTGAAGGAGGGCGCGTTCTACGGCTGGCCCTACAGCTACTACGGCCAGAACGTCGATACCCGCGTCATGCCGCAGGATCCCGCCAAGGTGGCATCCGCCATCCGGCCGGATTACGCCCTCGGGTCGCACGTCGCGGCGCTTGGCGTGCTGCTGTCGCAGAAGAACGCGTTGCCGGCGAAGTACCAGCAGGGCGCTTTCATCGGCGAGCACGGCAGCTGGGACCGGTCACCGCTTAGCGGCTACGAAGTGGTGTTCGTCGCGTTCCAGGGCGGCAAGCCCGTCGGCAAGCCGGAAACCCTGGTCAGCGGCTTCCATTCGAAGGACGAGAAGGAACTGTATGGCGCGCCCGTGGGCGTGGTGTTCGACAAGGACGGCGCGCTGCTGATCGCCGACGACGTGGGCAACACGGTGTGGCGGGTGAGCTCGGCCACGCCGTGATCGAGCTCACGCGCGCCGCTTCACTACCACGCCGCTGACCGCGACGAGGCCCGCCACGATGAAGCCCATGCCCAGCCACTCGCTGGGCGTGGGCTTCTCGTCGAGAACCACCCATGCCATCAGCACGCTCAGCACCGGCACGGCCAGCGACGATACCGAGGCCACGGCAGTAGGCAACTTGCGGACGACGAGCAGCCACAACGTCCAGGCCACGCTGGTTGCGAGGATCACGGAATAGGCCAGGCCGGCGATGAACGCGGGCGTCCAGGCGATCGTCCGCTGCGGCACGAGGAACGCGACGATGGCAAGCGCCAGGGCGCCGAACGCCATCTGCCATGCCGTGAAGGTGAGCGGATCAGGCTGGTGGCGCTGGAACATGCGCTTGCTGGTGACGGTGCCGAGTGCCCAGCAGACGCCGCCGAGCAGGGCATAGGCCGTGCTTGCCGGGTTGCCGAGGCCGGCCCACGGGGCGATGACACACGTCAGCCCCACCGCGGCAAGCGCCAGCCCGAGCCAGTGCCGACGGAGTGGCCGTTCGCCGAGCAACAGCCAGGCGAGCAGCACCGCCCAGAACGGCATGGCATACGCGAGCAACACCACGTGGCCCGTACCGCCGGCGGTCAGTGCGAACTGACCGAGGCCCTGGAACGCCGCGGTCTGCGCCACGCCGGTGACGACGGTGCCGGCCAGCGGCGGCGGCGCGAGCGGTCGGCGCGTCACCACGAGCACGACGAACAACACCGCGGCGCCCAGCGTGTAGCGCAGCGCGGAAAAGTCGAAGGGGCCCGCGTACTGAAGCACGAGCTTCATCACGATCCAGCTGAAGGCCCAGATCACGACGGTGGCGCCCAGCGCCGCGAGGGCGCCGGTTGGGGCTTTGGCGTCATTCATGCCGCGCATGGTGACGCATTTCGGGCGCGATCCCTAGAAGTGCAGGCCGGGCGGCTCGTTGCAGCCGTACTTTTCCACCATGGTTTTCAGTTCGGTCGGCGTGACATGCCGTGCGACCAGCTCATCGATGGTCAACGTGCCGAGACGGTCGACATCCACGCAGGCTTTCTCCTTCACGCCAAAGAGGCGCTGCAACGTCCGCACCGCGCCAGCCACGCCCTGCGTGCGTGGGTCGACGAGGGCAAGGCCAGGTGCGCGCTGGCGGCCGGAGCCGGGTACGCCGCGCACGTCGCCCGCGTGTTGCGCCGCCTGCAGGCGCTGCTGGAAGCCGCCGTCGCCCAGGGGTGGCGCGGTCTCCGTTCGCATGGGCATGAGCATGGGCATGGGCACGGGCGCCGATGGCGATGCGGGCGCCAGCGAACTCACCGTGGGGGGTGCAGCGCTGGTGGCCGCGGGCTGCCGCGTGCGTAGCGACCTGGCTATCGTGGTCGTCGCGTGCGGTGCCTTGGCTGGCAGGTATGGGTGCACGGTGATTGGCCGGGCCCTGGCGACGAACCGCAACGCGAGTGTCGAGGACGATTCGCGTGCCAGGCGGACGATGTCGATCCGGTAAGGGGCCGGCCGGAGCAGGGCGATCAGGAGGGCGGCGTGGATGGCGGTGGCGGTGGCGATGGCCGCCGTGCGGCGGATCGAGAAACGACGTTCCCGTTGCGTCATAACCCCTTCCCTGGCCGAAGCATTCCGTGGCGATGGAGCTGAGAACGCGTGGCGTGGTCGTTGGTTCCCGAGTTTCCTATACCCATGGGTGTACCAATTCGGCGCGGCGCTGATTACACTTGTGTGTCATTGCGTCGTCCGCTTTATCCACGGAACCCTGGCCTTGAACACACCCGCCCCATTGCGTATCACCCCGGTCACGAAGAAGTCGGGCCTGGGGCCGTTCCTGAAAGTCCCCGGCGCCATCCTCGGTTCCGACCCGGCATGGGTCTCGCCGCTGCTGCTCGAGCGCCGGCTGCACCTCGGCGCCAAGACGAACCCCTGGTTCCAGCACGCGCGGTGGATGGGCTGGGTGGCCTACCGCGGCGACACGCCGGTGGGGCGCATCAGCGCGCAGATCGATTACCTCCACCTCGAGCGCTACGAGGACGCCACCGGTTTCTTCGGCATGCTCGATGCCGAAGACAACGCCGAGACCTTCGGTGCCCTGTTCGAAGCGGCCGAGGGCTGGCTGCGCCAGGAAGGCATCAAGCGCGTGCGCGGCCCGCTTAGCCTTTCCATCAACGATGAGGTAGGCCTGCTGGTCGATGGCTTCGACACGCCGCCGGTGTTCATGATGGGCCACGCCAAGCCGTACTACGGCAAGCACATCGAGCGCCACGGCTTCACCAAGGCCAAGGACATGCTGGCCTACATGATCGCGCCGGATTTCCCGGCGCCGAAGGTCATGGACCGCCTGCTGCGCAGCTCGAAGCAGCCGGTGCGCGTGCGCCCGCTGGATGCCTCGCGCTACGACGAGGAGCTGGCCACGCTGCGCGAGATCTTCAACGATGCGTGGGCCGATAACTGGGGCTTCGTGCCGTTCACCGAGGCCGAGTTCAAGGACCTCGGGCACAGCCTGAAGCTGCTCATCGCGCCGGAACTCATCCAGATCGCCGAGGTGGATGGCAAGCCGGCCGCGTTCATCGCCGCGCTGCCCAACGTCAACGAGGTGATCCGGGATTTCGACGGCAAGCTGCTGCCCTTCAACTGGGTGAAGCTGCTGTGGGGCCTGAAGAAGCGTTTCCCCAAGAGCTCGCGCGTGCCGCTCATGGGCGTCCGCCGCGCCTTCCACAACACGCCGCTCGGCCCGGGCCTGGCCTTCCTCGTCATCGACGCCGTGCGCCACCACCTTGTCGCGCGCGGCGTGGAACAGGTGGAGCTGTCGTGGATCCTCGAGGATAACGAAGGCATGCGGAACATCGTCGAGACCATCGGCGGCCGTGACTACAAGCGCTACCGCGTCTACGAGAAGACCCTGCCATGAGCAAAGCATCCCCGCGCGCCGGCGTCATCGTCATCATCGTCGTCATCGTGGCGGCGCTGGCGTGGTGGCTCACGCACCGCTCGGCGTCCAGCGGCGCGGCCGATGCCCAGGCCGTGCCCGTCACCACCGCCGCCGCCCGCGAGGGCCGGTTCGACGTGACGCGCTCGCAGCCGGGCACCGTCGTGCCGTCGAACAGCGTGGTGGTGCGCAGCCGCGTGGATGGCGAGCTCACCCGCGTGGCGTTCACGGGTGGCCAGCAGGTGAAGAAGGGCGACGTGCTGGCCGAACTCGACCCGCGCTCGTCGCAGGCGCAGCTGGAACTGGCCAACGGCGACCTGGCCCGCAGCCAGGCCCAGCTGGCCAATGCGCAGGAGACCTTGAAGCATTACCAGGCGCTGCTCACGCAGGATTCCATCTCGCGCCAGCGCGTCGCCGACCAGCAGGCATTGGTGCGGCAGTACGCCGGCGAGGTGAAATCCGCGCAGGGCCGCATCGGCACGGCCAACCTGCAGGTGTCGGGCGCGCGCATCACCGCGCCCATCAGCGGCACGGTGGGCCTGCGCCGCGTCGACCCGGGCAACCTCGTGGGCCCGGGTGATGCACAGGGCATCGCCACCATCACGCAGTCGCAGCCCAGCAAGGTCACCTTCGCCGTATCGGTCCAGGACGCCCCGCACGTACTGGCCCGCCTGCGCGAGGGCGCCTGCATCCCGGTGGCCGCGTACGGCGACGACACCACGCGCCCGTTGGCCACCGGCCGGCTGCTCGCCGCCAATAACCAGGTCGACCCCGCCACGGGCACGGTGCGCCTCGAAGCCGGTTTCGCAAACACCGATAACACGTTGCTGGCAAACCAGTTCGTCACCGCGAAGCTGGTGGTGGAGGCCGTGCCATCGGCGGTCCTCGTGCCCACCGCGGCCATCCAGCAGGGTGCCCAGGGCGCGTTTGTCTACGTGGTGCAGCCCGACAAGACCGTGAAGACCGTGGCCGTCGAAACCGGCCCGGGCGATACCGGGGCCACCGTCATCCGCGCCGGCCTCGCCGCTGGTGCGCAGGTCGTCGTCGAAGGCGCGGACCGCCTGCGTAACGGCACCCCGGTAAACGCCACGGCCGCGGCCGAAGCGGCCCCGGCGCCCGCCGCGGCCATCGCGTGCCCCGCCGACGCCCCCGCCACGGCCGCCTCCGCCGGCCACCCGTGAACCCGTCGCGCCTCTTCATCGACCGGCCGGTGGCGACGTCGCTGCTGGCCCTCGCCGTGCTGCTCGTGGGCCTGTTCGGCTACCGGTTCCTGTCCGTCTCGGCACTGCCCGAGGTCGACTTCCCCACGATCGAAGTGGCCACGACATACCCGGGCGCCAGCCCCCAGGTGGTGGCCACATCGATCACGGCGCCGCTGGAACGCCAGCTCGGCCAGATGCCGGGCCTTGGCCAGATGGCATCGACGAGCGCGCCGGGCGCATCGAGCATCACGCTGCGCTTCAACCTCGACTTGCCGCTGGACGTGGCCGAACAGGAAGTGCAGGCGGCCCTGAACGCGGCGACGCCGCTGCTGCCGCCGGACGTGGCGCAGCCGCCCATCTACCGCAAGGTGAACCCCGCCGACGCGCCGGTGATGACGCTCGCGCTCACCTCGCCCACGCTGCCGCTGCGCACCGTGCGCGAACTGGCGGAAACGCGCCTTGTGCCAAAGCTCTCGCAGGTGGGCGGCGTCGGCCTGGTCGGCATCGACGGCGGCCAGCAGCCCGCCGTGGTGGTGCAGGCCGACCCGATCCGGCTGCGCTCGCACGACATGTCGCTGGGCGACGTGCGCGAAGCCATCCGCGCCGCCAACTCGAACCAGGCCAAGGGCACGCTCGAGGGCCCGGAGCGCTCCTCGGCTATCGCGCTGAACCACCCGGTAGACACGGTGGAGGGGTTCCGCGCCCTCGTGGTCGGCCACCACGAGGGCGCCGTGGTGCGCCTGGGCGATGTCGCGCGCGTCAGCGATGGCGCGGAAGATGCGCGCGTGGGTGCGTGGACCGATGGCGCCCCGGCCATCGTGCTGCGCATCCGCCGCCAGCCGGGCGCCAACGTCGTCGACGTGGTCGACCGCATCCAGCGCGTGCTGCCGCAGTTGAAGACGACGCTGCCCGCGGCCGTCGACGTGGCCGTGGTCACCGATCGCACCGAAACCGTCCGCGCGGCCGTCCGCGACGTGCAGGTGGAACTGCTGTTCGCCGTCGTGCTCGTGGTGCTGGTCATCTACGCGTTCCTGGGCGGTGGCGCGGCCACGATCATCCCGGGCGTGGTGGTGCCATTGTCGCTCATCGGCACGTTCGCGGTGATGTACCTGGCCGGTTTCTCGATCAACAACCTCACCCTCATGGCGCTGATCGTGGCCACGGGCTTCATGGTCGACGACGCCATCGTCATGATCGAGAACATCTCGCGCTATATCGAAGCGGGCGAAACACCGCTGGCCGCGGCGCTCGCGGGCTCGCGGCAGATCGCGTTCACCATCGTGTCGCTCACCGTCTCGCTCGTCGCGGTGCTGATCCCGCTGCTGTTCATGGGTGGCCTGGTGGGCCGGCTGTTCCGCGAGTTCGCGGTGACCCTGGCCGTGGCCATCCTCATTTCCGGCGTGGTGTCGCTGACGCTCACGCCGATGATGTGCGCGCGCCTGCTGCGCAAGCCGCTGGCCAACGCCGAGGGCCATGCCGTGCCCGGCCGCCGCACGTGGGTGGACGGCATCCTGGCGCGCTACGAGCGCGGCCTGGCGTGGGTGCTCGCGCGGCAGCCGGCCACCTTGCTGCTCGTCGGCGGCATGACCGTGCTCGCCATCGTGTTGTTCGTGGTGATGCCGCGCGGCCTGTTCCCCGCGCAGGATAGCGGCGACCTGCAGGGCATCGCGCAGGCGGCGCCGGGCGTGTCGTTCCAGGCCATGGGCCAGCGCCAGCGTGCGCTGGCCGAGGCCATCCGCAAGGATCCCGCCGTGGCGGGCGTCGCCTCGTTCATCGGCGGCACGGGCGGCGCGGCGGCACCCAACACCGGTGAACTGCTGGTGCACCTGAAGCCGCTCAGCGAGCGCGACCGCGCCGGCGCGGTTATCCGGCGCCTCGACGAAGCGGCGCGGAAGGTAGGGGGCATCAGCCTCCACCTGCAACCCGTGCCCGAGCTGACCCTGGACGACCGCGTGAGCCGCGGCCAGTATGTCTTTTCGCTGGAAAGCGCCGATCCCGCGCAGCTGGCCGCCGCGGTGCCCAGGGTGGTCGAGCGGCTGGGCCGCGAAGGCGCGCTCGGCCATGTCGCCACCGACCAGCAGGATCGCGGCCTGCAGCTTTACGTCGACGTGGACCAGGACCTGGCCAGCCGCTACGGCATCACCGCGGCGGCCGTGGGCGATGCGTTGTACGACGCCTTCGGCCAGCGCCAGGTCGGCTCGTTGCTGTCGCTGCCCCATCCCCGCCGGGTGGTCCTCGAGGCGCAGCCCGCGGCTGGCGACGCCGCGTCGGCCATGAACGGCGTGTACGTGCCGGGCAAGGCCGACGACGGCGCGGCCACGCTCGTGCCGCTCACGTCCATCGCCAGTGTCAGCGAGCGCACGGCGCCGCTCATCGTCACGCGCCTCGACCAGGTGCCGTCGGCCATGGTGTCGTTCGATCTCGCTGGTGGCACGTCGCTGGGCGGTGCCATGAAGGTGGTCGACGGCGCGCGGCGCGGCATGAAGCTGCCTGATAACGTGCAGTTGCGCTGGCAGGGCGCGGCCGAGGCCTTCGCGGCGTCACGGCAGGGCCAGGCCTGGCTCATCCTGGCGACGCTTATCACCGTCTACATCGTGCTGGGCGTGCTCTACGAGAGCTTCATCCACCCGCTGACCATCCTCTCCACGCTGCCGCCGGCGGCCATCGGCGCGCTGCTGGCGCTGCTGATCGGCGGCTTCGAGCTCGACGTGATCTCCCTCATCGGCGTGATCCTGCTTATCGGCATCGTGCAGAAGAACGCGATCATGCTCATCGATTTCGCCATCGATGCGCAGCGCCGCCAGGGGCTCAGCCCGCGCGACGCCATCGTGCAGGCCAGCCTGCTGCGCTTCCGGCCCATCATCATGACCACGCTCGCGGCCATGGTCGGCGCGCTGCCGCTCATGCTGGGCGGCGGCATGGGCGCCGAGCTGCGCCACCCGCTGGGCGTGGGCGTGTTCTGGGGCCTGGTGGTGAGCCAGCTGCTGACCCTGTTCACCACGCCGGTCATCTACCTCGCGTTCGAGCGCGTGCTGCATGCGCGCCGCCAGGGCAGGGCCGCGCCGTGAACCTCTCGCGGCTGTTCATCGACCGGCCGGTGGCGACGACGCTGCTGTGCCTGGGCCTGGTGATCGCCGGTGCGGTGGCGTGGCGCCTGCTGCCCATCGCCTCGATGCCTGAAGTGAACGTGCCGACCATCAAGGTCTCGGCGTCGCTGCCTGGCGCGAGCCCCGCGACGATGGTGGCCGCCGTGGCGACCCCGCTCGAGCGCTCGCTGGGGCGCATCGCGGGGCTCACCGAGATGACCTCGGTGAACACGGCGGGGCAGACCGATATCCGCCTGGCCTTCGATCTCTCGCGCAGCAGCGTGGGTGCCGCACGCGACGTGCAGGCGGCGCTCAACGCCGCGCGCGGCGACCTGCCGCCGGACATGGCCGGCAGCCCGGCCTACCGCGAAGTGAGCTCGGCCGACGCGCCGGTGCTGGTGCTGTCGCTGACGTCGCGGCAGGCCACGCCCGCGCAGATGTACGCGGTGGCGTCCACGACGTTCACGCAGGCGCTGGCCCAGGTCGACGGCGTCGGCGACGTGGAACTCGTCGGCAGCTCGGTACCCGCGTTCCGCATCGCCCTGGACCCGGCGGCGATGGACCAGCGCGGCGTGTCGTTCGCCGACGTGCGCCGCGCCGTGGGCGGTGCCGTCACGCATACCCCCACCGGCGTGGTCGAGGCCGGTGGCCGCGCGTTGCAGGTGGCCATGAACGGCCAGCTCGATTCGGCGCAGGCCTTCCGCGGCCTGGTCGTCGCCCACCACGGTGGCGCCAGCGTGCGCCTGGGCGATATCGCGAGCGTGGCGGACGATGTGCGCGACCCGCGCACGCTCGGCGTCGCCAACGGCGAACCGGCGGTGCTGGCCCTGGTGCGGCACAAGCCGGGGGCGAACACCATCGCCGTGATCGACGGCGTCACGCAGCGCCTGCCCGCGCTGCGCGCGTCGCTGCCGGGCGACATGCACGTGGGTGTCATCGTCGACCGTGCCACCACCGTGCGGGCCTCGCTGCGTTCCGCGGAGCACACGCTGGCCCTGGCCGTGGTGCTGGTGGTGGTCGTCATGCTGGTTTTCCTGCGCGACTGGCGCGCCGCGCTCATTGCCAGCGCCGTCGCGCCCATCGCGCTGCTCGGCGCCATGGTGGTGATGCAGGCGCTGGGCTACAGCCTCGATATCCTCTCGCTGATGGCGCTGACCATCGCCGTGGGCTTTGCCGTCGATGATGCCGTCGTGGTGGTCGAGAACATCGCCCGCCACCTCGAGGCGGGCGTGCCGCCGCGGGATGCCGCGCGCATCGGCGCCGGCGAGGTGGGGCTCACGGTCGTCTCGATGAGCGCGGTGCTCATCGCCGTCTTCATCCCGCTGCTGTTCATGGGCGGGTACGTGGGCCTGTTCGTCCGCGAATTCTCGGTCACCATCGCCACCGTCATCGCCGTCTCGCTGGTGGTCTCGCTCACCGTCGTGCCCATGGCCTGCGCCCTGTGGCTGCGCCCGTCGCGTGCCACGCCCGCGCATGGCCTGGTGTTCCGCCGGGTCAACGACACACTCGCGCGCCTGCAGGCGGCCTACATGCGCTCGCTGGCGCGGGCCCTTCGCCACGCGCCACTCACGATGCTTTCGTTGCTGGGCGTCATCGTGCTCAGCGTGTGGCTCTATGTCGTGGTGCCGAAGGGCTTCTTCCCGCGCCAGGATACCGGCGAGCTGACGGGTGACTTCGACGCGGGCGGCAGCGCCGCCTTCGACGTGGCGAAGGCAGGCTTCGCGCGCTTCGTCGCCACCGTGCGCGCCGACCCCGCCGTGGGCGCCGTGGGCGGCTACCTCGAAGGGGGCGAGGGCTCGTTATTCGTCACCCTGAAGCCGGTCGGCGAGCGCGATGCCAGCGCCGACGATGTCGCCGCGCGCCTAAACCAGAAACTCGCCGGGGGGGCAGGGGGCGTCGCCACCGTCACCTCGGTGCAGAACATCCGCGTGGGTGGCCGCCGCAGCCGCGCCTCCAGCGAGTACACCATCCAGGCTGATTCCGCGGCATTGCTGCGCCAGTGGGCGCCGCGCATCGTCGAGGCCATGGCACGCCTGCCCGAGCTGCGCAACGTGCATGGCGGCGCAGGCGCCACGGGTGCCGCCACCTCCATCGACATCGACCGTGACGCCGCTGCGCTGGCCGGCCTCACGGTGGCCGGCATCGACGGGGTGCTGCACGACGCCTTCGCCGACCGCCGCGTCGCGACCGTGTTCACGGCCGCCGACCAGGTGCCCGTGCTGATGGGTGTCGCCGCCGGGCAGGCGCGTTCGGCGCAGGCGTTCGACGCGCTGCGCGTGCCCGCGGCCGGGGGTGGCAGCGTGCCGCTGCTCGCCGTCGGCAGCGTGCGTGCCTTCGACACGCCGCTGGATATCGCGCACTACGGGCAGGCTGTCGCCGCGACCGTGTCGTTCGACCGTGCGCCCGGGGTTTCGCTGGCCAGGGCCTCGCAGGCCATCGAACGTGCCGTGGGGTCGCTCGCGGTGCCGAGCGCGGTGCGTGGCAGCTTCCAGGGTTCGGCCGGCGCGGCGCGCCAGGTGGCGGACAGCGAGCCAGCGCTCATCGTGGCCGCCTTCCTGACGCTGTTCATCGTGCTCGGCATCCTCTACGAGAGCTGCATGCACCCGGTGACCATCCTCTCGACCTTGCCTTCGGCGGCGGTGGGCGCGGTGTTCGCGCTGCTGCTGTTCGGCACCGACCTGGACGTGATCGCCCTTGTCGGCATCTTCGCGCTCACCGGCATCGTCATGAAGAACGCCATCATGATGGTGGACTTCGCCCTGGTGGCGAGCCGCGACGGCCGCCTGGCACCGCTGGAGGCCATCCAGGAAGCGTGCCGCCTGCGCTTCCGGCCCATCCTGATGACCACGCTGGCGGTGATGGTGGCCGCCGTGCCGCTCGCGGTCTCGCGCGGCAACGGCGCCGAGATGCACCAGCCCCTGGGCATCGCCATGGGCGGTGGCCTGGTGGTGAGCCAGCTCCTCACCCTTTACACCACGCCGGTGGTGTACCTCTACCTTGATCGTTTCAGCAGATGGACAAGCCAATGGCTGCAGCAGTCCGGCGCCCGCCGCCCCGCATGAAGACCTTCCTCCGCCCCTGGCTGGTGGCCGGCTCGGTCGTCGCGCTCGGCGCCTGCACGGTCGGCCCCGACTATGTGCGGCCGGGCGTCGCGACGCCCGCCGCGTTCAAGGAAGCGCAGGCCGCGGCCACCGCGACGCCGCTACCCGCGGGCACGTGGTGGGCCATCTACCACGACCCGGCACTCGATGCCCTGGTCGCCCAGGTGGCCGTGAACAACCCGTCGCTTGCCGCCGCGGCCGCGCGCGTGCGCGAGGCCGATGCGCTGGTGAAGGAAGCGCAGGGCGCCGCGTACCCCGAGGTGGGCCTGGGCTCGCTCAAATCCGGCCGCCGCAACGAGAACGACTTCGGCGTCGGCGTGAGCTGGGACCTCGACCTGTGGGGCCGCATCCGCCGCGATGTCGAAGCCCATCGCGCGCTCGCGCAGGCAAGCAGTGCGGACCTCGCCGGTGCCACGCTGTCGATGCAGGCGCGCGTGGTGCAGAGCTACTTCGCGCTGCGGGCCGAGGACGCGGCGCTGCCGCTGCTCGAGCACGCCGCCGAGGCGGGCCTGAAGTGGCACGAGATGGCGCAGAACCAGTACGCGCAGGGCCAGGTCTCCCGCGCCAACGTGGCCGACGCGCTGGTGCGCGCGAGCAATGCGCAGCTGCAGCTGGCCGATGCGCGCAGCGCGCGCGCCAAGCTCGAGCATGCCATCGCCGTGATGCTGGGCCAGCCACCGGAGTCATTTACGATCGCCCCCGCGCCGTTCGATACGGCCGTGCCCGAGATCCCCGCGGGCGTGCCGGCCACGCTGCTCGAACGCCGCCCTGACGTGGTGGCCAGCGAACGGCGCATGGCCGCCGCCAGCGCGGGCCGTGGCGTCGCCAAGGCGCAGACCCTGCCGTCGATCAGCCTTGCGGCCGGCATCGGCGTGCGCCGGGGCCCGACCGGCACCGTGGACGCGAAGGCACCGCTGTTCGCCGGTGGCCGCCTCGAGGGCAACGAGCAGCACGCCAACGCCGCATACGACGAAGCCGTGGCCAATTACCGGCAGACGGTGCTCGACGCCTACCGCGAAGTGGAGGATGGCCTCGTCGATACCTCGACCCTGGCAAGCGCCGCGGAGCTGCAAGCGAAAGCCGCGGCGGCCGCGGCCGAATCCGATCGCGTCGTGCAGAACCAGTACCGCGAGGGCGTGGCCGATTACACCACCGTGGTCGATGCCGCCAATGCCGCGGTTACGGCAGGCCGTGGGGACTTCGAGCTGCGCCGCCGGCGCCTCGGCGCCAGCGTGGACCTCATCCTGGCCCTGGGTGGCGGCTGGCAGCCCTAGAGCGGGTAGTGCGCGATAAGGGTTTCGATGCGCGTCCGCGTCTGCGTGGCCAGCGGCGTGGGCGTGTTGTAGTCGCGCCGCCCCGACATGTCGTCGGCCACCATCTCGTCATGGCGGTAGCCCATGAGGCCGTTGATGGCCGCGAGGAAGCGTGACATGCGGAACGCGTGCTCGTTCGGGCCGAACGAGCGCAGCGTGTCGTAGTACGACACCTGCATGCTGACGATCTTGCGCACGGTGTGGAACTGGTCGCCGGCGAACGAGGTGCGCACCATGGCCTTGCGCAACCGGCGCATCTCGGCCTGCTGGAACGCGACGAAGCCGGCCTCGTCGTCGAGCACCGTGTTGACGAGGCCGCGGCGCACCATGCGCCACACCGGCCGCGAGAGCAGCAGCTTCAGCTTCAGGCCCTGGCGCACCACGCCGCCGCGGTTGCCGCCGCGGAACGCATCCTGCAGGTGGCCCATCACCCGCGTGGTGAGGTCGAACACGAAGCCCGACCGGTGGTGCTTGCCGTACAGGCGCTGCGCGAAGCGCAGGTGCTTGTAGCGGGCGCGGATGTGCTTGTACTGCAGGCGCTCATCGGCGCTGAGGCCTTCGTTGCGCAGCAGTTTCTCCACGAGCTGGAGCAGCTCGGCGCGGGTGAAGCCGTCTTCCCAGAACTGCAGGCACAGGGCGTAGCAGCGCTCGATCCATTCCTGCGGGCACGCCAGGACGATGGGGTCGGGCAGCGCGGTGTGGGCATCGACCACATCGTCGGTGTCCACGGCGTCGAACAGGCGGCGCAGCGTTTCTTTCGGGAACCGTTGCCAGCGAAGGCCCTGGTACGCGTTCATGGGCGGGCCTCCCCGGGCGAGTAGTACGACAGCGTGTGGCGCCGCCGGTAGGCGGCCACCGTGGGTATGAGCGAGAAGCCGGCCTCGAGGCACTGGCCCGCGAAGTACGCGATGGCGGCGCCCATGATGCCCATGGCGTGGGCGAGGGCGACCAGCAGCACGACGTACACCACGGCGGCGAGGGCCTGGGCCACCAGCGCGGCACGCTGGCGGCTGGCGATGTAGAGCAGCGATTCGAGCGGGAAGCCGGCCATGGAGACGACCAGCGCGGCGGACATCACCTGGAGGATGTCGTACGCCTCGAGGTATTGCTTGCCGAACACGCCGCCGATGAGTGGCTTGCCCACCAGGATGACCAGCAACGCGACGAGGATGCCCAGGCCGCCGGCGAGCGCCGCCGAGCGCAGGCCGAGCTTCCACGGGCGCGTGGTGGTGGGGTCGAGGCGGCGCACCTCGGGGTAGAAGCTTTTCTGCATCAGCGAGGCCGGCGTGCCGGCGGCATCGAAGAAGGTCAGCGCCACCTTGAACACACCCGCGGCGGCCGGGCCCAGCACGATGCCCACGAGCACGTTGGTGCCCGCGTTGCGCGCCGACCAGATCGAGTGCGCGAAGTTGGTGGTCCAGACGAAATCCCACGCGCCCTTGATGCGGCGCGCCACGCCGAACAGGCCCGGGCGCAACGCATGGTGGATATCCTGGCGGCGCAGTTCGCGCACCGCGAACCACCACAGCGTGCCGTCGCCCGCCAGGCTCGAGACATACCACGTGGCGATAAAACCCGGGAAACCGAGGTGGCCGTAGTAGGCGATGACGCTGCCGATGGCGCGCAGGAACGGCGTGATGCCCTGCTGTACGGCGATGAGGTCGAAGCGGTCGATGGCGCGCAGTATGCCGGTGGGCGTCGCCGCGGTCATCGTGGGGATGAGCGTGCAGTAGCCCAGCGCCCACCAGAAATCCTGCGGCGTGATGCCCACCGCATGGCCCAGCAGCGGCAGCAGGGCCATGCCGCCGACCATGGCGATGACGCCACTGGCGAGGTCCAGGCCGAACGAGAAACTGGCTACGTCGCGGAAGCGGCCGAGGTCGCGGTGGGCGAGGGCGGGGGTGCCGAACTGGACGACAAACTGCCAGGTCTGGAACTTGACGAAATCGCTGACGCTCTTGGCGTAGGCCTGCACCACCACAAGGGTGCCGAACAGCTCGGGCGTCATGGCCCGGCCCGCGCACGCGAGCGCAAGCAGGCCGAGCAGCGCGCCAATGACGTTGCTCGAACCCAGGTAAGTCGCGTTGCGCACGATGGCGCGGAACGCGCCGTCGGAGAACCAGTGCTTCATCGTCGGATCGCGGCGTGGACCATGGTTATTACACTCTCGCGCCCGGCCAGCTGGCAAACGCGGCGCAAATGGCGTCGATCTGCGCCGGGGTGTGGGCGGCGCTGACGCTGCAGCGGAGCAGGGATTCGTCGCTGGGCGTGGCCGGCGGCACCATCACGTTCACGTACACGCCCTGCTTCAGCAGGTGGTCCCAGAAGCGCAGGGCCTCGAGCTTCTCGCCCGCCAGCACGGCGACGACGGCATTGGGGGCCGCGCCGAGGCGGAAGCCCAGCTTCGCCAGGCCGGCATGCAGGCGTTCGGCGTTCTCGCGCAGGCGCTGGCGGAGGTCGTCCGCCGCGGCCAGCTTGCGCAGCGCCTGGCGCGTCGCGGCGATGGTCGCCGGCGGCAGCGAGGCGGTGAACACGTAGGGGCGGCTGGCGTAGCGCAGCACGTCCATGTCGGCCGAATCGCCCACGCAGAAGCCGCCGGTGTTGCCGAGGCTCTTGCTGAAGGTGCCGACGATGTAATCCACCTCGTCGAGCACGCCGGCTTCTTCGGCCACGCCGCGGCCCTTCGCGCCGAGCACGCCCAGCGAGTGGGCCTCGTCGACCATCAGCACGGCACCGTACTGCTTCGCCACGTCGACGAATTCGCGCAGCGGCGCGCGATCGCCGAGCATGCTGTACACGCCCTCGACCACCACCAGCGTGCCGGCGGCCTTGTCGCCAAGGCGGCGCAGGCGCTTGCCCAGGTCGGCGGCGTCGTTGTGGCGGAAGCGGATGGTGTCGGCGCCGCTCAGCTTGCAGCCATCGTAGATGCTGGCGTGGCTGTCGGCGTCGATCATCACCGTATCGCCCGGGCCGGCCAGCGCCGAGATCATGCCCAGGTTGGCCTGGTAGCCCGTGGAGAACACGATGCCGTCGCGCTTGCCGTAGTACTCGGCCAGCTCGGTCTCGAGCGCACGGTGGCCGGCGTAGCTGCCGTTGGCCATGCGCGAGCCCGTGGTGCCCGTGCCCGCGTGGTCCAGCGCCTCGCGCGCCGCGCCGATGGTATCGGCGTCGAACGTGAGCCCGAGGTAGTTGTTGGTGCCGGCGAGGATGGTGCGGCGCCCGTGGATCAGCCCTTCGGTTGGGGTGATGATCTCGTCGATCTGGGTGCCGAACGGGTCGATGCCCAGCGTGGCCAGTTCCTGGCGCACGGCACGCACCGCCTGCAGCCGCGGGTTCTCCCTCATGCGTGCTTGCCCGCCACGGTTTCGATAAGCGTGGCCAGCTCACCCACGGTGCGGATATCGGCCAGCGCGTTCACCGGCACGGAAATATCGAAATGGTCTTCCACCGCCAGCATCAGGTCCATGACCTTCAGCGAATCGAACGCGAGCTCACCGGTGAGCCCGGTGTCCGCGGTGATGTTGGCCACGCGCCCTTCGGCCATGGGGGTGACGATGTCGACGAGCTGTGCCACGACGTCCTGATGGTTCACCGGGATACTCCACTCAATGCCGCTAGACCTTGTTCGAATGAGACGACGGGGTGCCACCCCGTCGCTTGCATGAATATGTTGTTGTCGTGGCCCACCCAATCGGCGTGGGTCACCTCGCGCACCTTCCCCGGCGTCAGCATGGGCGCGTAGCCGAACACGCGGGCCGCGGTGCGGTTCACCGCCGCGATGGTGCGCAGCACGGGCACCGGGATGGTGAGCCGGCGGATGGGCGCGCCGCCGCGCAACACGGCCGACGCGGTGGCGAGCACCGTGTCCCAGTCGTACCCGCGCGGGTGGCCGTCGTCGATCTCGTAGATCGCGCCGCTTGCCCCGGGCTGGCCGACCCACGCGCAGACCGCCGAGGCCAGGTCCGCCACGTGGATCATCGAGAAGCGGCCCTTGCCGTCGCCGGGGATCGGCGCCAGGCCCTTGGCCATGCCCTCGAACAGCGGCAGCATCTCCTTGTCGCCGGGGCCGTAGACGGCAGGCGGGCGGATCGCCGCCCACTGCATCGCGCCCGCGTTCGCGGCCAGCGCCTGTTCGCCGAGGTGCTTGCTGCGCGAGTAATCCGACAACTGCGGCTCGCGCGCGGCCAGCGACGAGATGAGCAGGAAACGCCGGGCCGCGCCACCGCGCACGGCGGCCTGCGCCACGCGCAGCGTGCCCTGTTCGTTCACTCGGTCGAACGCGTCCCGGGTGGCCCCGCGGACACTGCCCGCGCAATGGACCACCACCTCGGCATCCTGCACGAGGGCGGCCAGCGCGTCATCGTCCCCGAGGTCACCCGCGACCCATTTCACGCCGGGCGTGCTGTGCATCACCCGGCCATTGCGCGGACGGTACAACGCGCGGACGTGGTAACCCGCCTGCACCAGGGCATCGCAAAGGGCCGCGCCGATGAACCCGGTGGCGCCCGTGAGCGCGACCGTTGTCACGCCCCAGAGGCCAACGGTACCTGCATGAGTGCCTGGCGCTCGAGGTAACCGCTACGCGTGGCCGAGCGCGAGAGCTTGCCCGACGAGGTGCGTGGCAGCGTGTGGCGCGGCACCAGCTCGATGATGCAGTCGATGGCCAGGGCCTCGAAGATCTCGCGGCGCACGCGCTGCACGAGGGCGGTGCGGACGGCCACATCGTCGGTGTTGCACTGGACGACCACCACGGCGGTCTCGGTGCCATTCGCGCCGGGCACGCCGAACGCCGAGGCATCCTGCGAACGCAGCTCGGGCTGGCGTTCCACGATGTGCTCGATATCCTGCGGCCAGATGTTGCGGCCGTTGATGATGATCATGTCCTTGTGCCGGCCCGTGATCGCCACTTCGCCGTCGACCATGTAGCCGACATCGCCGGTATCGAGCCAGCCATCGGCCGACAGCACCTGCGCCGACTTGGCCGGCTGCAGGAAATAGCCCGACATGAGGCTGGGGCCACGCACCATGATGCGGCCCACGCGGCGCTCGGCAAGCACGTTGCCCGCGTCGTCGCGAATCTCCATGGCGTGGCCCGCGATGGCGGCGCCGCAGCGCACGAACGGCGTGCCGCGGCCCTCCGGCATCGGCCGGGCGCGCAGGTTTTCAGATAGCTCGACGGGGTCGAGCCAGTCGACGACGACGCCACGGCCCACCGGTGCGAAGCTGACGGCCAGCGACGCTTCGGCCATGCCATAGGACGGCACGAACGCCTTCGCGTCGAAGCCGGCAGGCGCGAGCAGCTCGGCGAAACGCGCGGGCACGTTCGGCATGATCGGCTCGGCACCGATGCCGGCGGCACGCCAGTGCGAGAGATCGTACGAGGCGATGTCGCCCGGGCGCACGCGGCGCGCGCACATGTCGTAGCCGAACGGCGGGCTGTAGGCGATGGTGGCCTTCGACTGGCTCATGAGTTCGAGCCAGCGGCGCGGGCGCATCGCGAATTCGCGCGTATCGAGGTAGTCGATGGAGCGCTGCGCGGCCATCACGGTGAGCAGGCAGCCGACCAGGCCCATGTCATGGTAGAACGGCAGCCACGACACGAAGCGATCGTCGTCGCGCAACGCCAGGCCATCGTCGCTGGAGCCACGCAGGTTGGCCATCAGCGCGCGCTCGGTGATCACCGCCGCCTTGGGCGTGCCGGTGCTGCCCGAGGTGAACTGCAGGTAGGCCACTTCGTCTTCGCCGGTGGGCTGCAGCGGCGCGCTGTCGAGCGGCAGGCTATCGAAGGCCGACGGCTCGCCCCACATCACGATGTCGAGGCCGCGCACGGCTTCCTCGAGGAAACGCTGGAACGACTCCGACGCCACGGCCACGGCGGCGCCGCACGCTTCGAGCATGCCGCGCATCTTGTGCACGAAGGCATCGTGGCCGCCCAGGTTGATCGTCGACGGCAGCGCCACCGGCACGAGGCCGATGTACTGGCAGGCGAAGAAGAACCTGACGAATTCGGGCGAGGTTTCCGCGACGATGGCGACGCGCGAACCGCGCGGCAAGGCCAGCGATGCGAGGCGGCGGGCCAGGTCCATGGCCTGCACGCGCAGGGCGCGATAGGGCATGGCTGTGACCAGCTTGCCGCCGGCATGGAAATTCGCACCCGTGACACCCTTCGCCGCGTAATCGAGCGCGTCGGCGAGCGTCGCGAAGTCAGCACGGCGCAGGGGCACCGTGTTGTGCGTGGGCGTGGCGCTGACGCCACGATTCGGGATGGAACCGTCTGCACTCATGGGCTTTTCGCTTGCTTCTCTGCGAACGTCTCGCCGGTGATCCGGAAAAAGACCGAGGTGTTACGTGGGCATTACTAAACCCAGCGGTCCTCTAATTAGACGTATGCTAAGAATTTACTCAGAGTTTCGCAAGTCTTTCAGGGCAAAAATTGTATTTTTTTTGTGAACCGCTGCCTAGGGGAAGCCGAATCACCGGCCCCTGGCACGGCCCCAGGCCTGGATGTTCTTCAGCGGCTGGCGCACATACGGCGATGCCTGGATAAGCCAGAAAATCAATCGGTTAAAGGCGGTTCCGAGCTTGTCCATGGGGCGGTCGATATCGATGAAAAGCACGGCCCGGAGCTCGTCCGTGTCGTTCTTAACCTCGTGCTCATAACTGTCGTCGAATAGCACGACCTTGCCCTCGTGCCAGTGCAGGAACTGGTCGTGGACCCTGATCCAAACGTTACGCCAGTCTTTCGGCACCATGACGCCGAGGTGGGCCCGGATGACCGCCCGGGTGGGCCCCTTGTGGGGGGCGATGTGGTACCCGGGCTTCAGGATCGAGAACATCGCGCTGCGCATGCCGGGCAGCGTATCGAGTACGGCGGCCGTCCTGGGGCACACGGCGCAGTTCTCGTCCACGCGCTTGCCGTAGACGTAGAAACCAAAGGTTTTCCAGTTATCGCCCTTGGAGATGCGCTTCTGGTCGGGGGATATCTGATGGAAAGCCGGGATGTCCTCGGGGTGCTCGAGGATATGGTCGAGTTCGGCGCGGATCTCGGGCCATGCGGCTTCCAGGCGGGGCACCCAGTCGAACGTGCCGTTGTCGAGCACGGGCGTGGTGGCCACCAGCGAATGCTTCGCCTCGAAATCGCCGCTCCAGCGCAGGAAACGCTTGCCGCCGCGGATCAGCAACCGGCGCCACAGCGGCGCCTGCGGGGTTTCCATCGGTGTGGTGTTCATGGCGTCTCGAGGGCAGGGGTGGCACGCGTGACGGCATCCAGCGCGTGGTGCAGCACGTCGGCGAGCGGCGCGCGCGTATCGATCTCGACCAGCGGCGCGCCGTTGTAACGCAGGCGCGCCATCACGGCGATCTTGTCGGCGAGTTCCGAGCGGCTGTGGTCGGGCTTGCGCGCATACGCCGTGGCCACGTCGATGTTGAGCTTGATGACGAGGCTGGGGCGGTAGCGCGCCATGCGCTGGTACAGGCGCACCTCGCGTTCGGCCAGCTTGCGCACCAGCCACGAGTTGCTGCGCGCCACGCCCAGGCCGGGGCCGTCGTAGCGGAAACCGCTGGCCTCGGCTTGCGGGTAGCGATCGGTGATGACGAGCGTGCCCGATTCGGCCAGGCGGCAGACGCGGCGCAGGTGCGCGGCGCGCCAGTAGGAGAGGCCCACCATGATGAGCGCGCCCCAGAACCCGGGCGCGGCGTTCTTCATGTCCTGTGCGTGCGCGGCCTTGGCGGCCAGGCGCTTTTCAAGGCGCGGGCCGATGAGCGGCAGCTCCTTGATCTTCGCGCCGCTCTCGCCGGAAATAAGCCCCAGGTAACGGCGCACCACGCGCGTGCGCGGCGCGAGGCGCGCCACGAGTTCGTGCGTGATGGTCGATTTGCCCGTGCCATCGCAACCGACGACGGCGATGAGGCCGGCGACAGGCGGGAACGGGGCGTCTTGGCTAGGCATGTCCATGGGGCGTTCAGTGCGGCGCTGGGGCGAGTGCCGCGTGCGCGGCGCGCAATGCGGCATCCAGCACATGGGGTGCGCTATCGCGCCCATCAAGGTCGAGGATGCTTGCGCCGTTGAACGTGAGGCCGGGTAGGGTGGCGATCTTGGCCCGCAGCGACGAGAGCTTGTGGTCGGGCTTGCGCGCGTGCGCGGTGGCCTCATCCACGTTGAGGCGGATGACAAGCGCGGGCACGTAGCCCACCATCCATGCGTAAAGGCGGCGCTCGCGCTCGCGCAGCCAACGCACCCACCAGCTGCCGCCGGTGGTCTTCGCAAGCTCCGGGCCGTCGAACAGGAAGCCAGGCACTTCATCCTGCGGGTAGCGGTCGGTGACCACCACGGTGCCGGCTTCGCAAAGCGCAAGCGCGCGGCGGAGATGGCGGGCACGCCCGCGCGATAGCAGGTAGATGGCCAGCGCGGTGACGGCGCCCGGCGCGAGCTTCGGCTTGTCATGCACCTTGTCGGACTTGCCGACAAGGTAACGGCCCACGGGCCCACCGATGAGCGGCAACCCGCGAACCCACTCGCCGATGCGCCCCGAGGCCTGGCCCAGGTACACCTGCTCGACGCGCACGGAGCGGCCGAGGTGGTCGACAAGGCCGGCCGCCAGCGTGGATTTTCCCGAGCCATCGCAACCGGTTAGGGCGATGATGGGCAGGCGGGAAGAGGGTGGGGGGCGTTGCGACACGCTAGGCCTACCGTGGCTTGATTGCTTAAGATGACAGTTATGTTATGCCCCGGCTGGCGGGTTCGTCCACGCAGCGAGGCGTTTTGACTCCCTCTTGAACGTGGAACATGCATGCCGGCGAACGCTGACACCCTCGCGCCCCTCATCGCCATCATCGGTACCGATGGCTCGGGCAAATCGACCGTGTCCGAACACGTCGCCCAGTGGATCACCCGCTATGGCCCCGCCGGGCAGGCGCATCTCGGCAAGCAGTCAGGCAACATCGGCCGGGCGATGGCAAGGTGGCCGCTCATCGGGCCTGCCATCGATCGCCTCATCCGCCGCAAATCCGATGGCGTCAACGATCGCATCAAGGACGGCAAGCAGCCGGAATTCCTGCCCTCGCTGGTCATCAGTGCGTTCACCCTGCGCCGCCAGCGCCGCTTCAAGCGCATGCTGGCCATGCGCAAACGCGGCCTCATCGTCGTCACCGATCGCTTCCCGCAGGTGGAGATCCCCGGTGCCTACGACGGCCCCGGCTTCCCCGACACCACGCAAGGCTCGTGGGCCGTCGTGCGCATGGCACGCCATGAGCGCAAGGTGTTCGACTGGATGGCGGGCTACAGGCCCGACCTGGTGCTTCGCCTCAACGTCAGCCTCGATGTCGCGTGCCAGCGCAAGCCCGACCATCGCCGCGACGCCCTGCGGCGCAAGATCGAAGTGACACCACTGCTGAAGTACAGCGGCGCGCATGTCGTCGACATCGATGCGGACCAGCCGCTGGCGAAGGTCATCGCGGATGTCGAGGCCGCGGTTGAGGCAACGATGGCGCGTAAGGGGTACGTGGCGAAGCGTTAGCGAAGTAAGGGTCTACGCGAACCATCGGGTTAGCCGCGTGCGTGGCATCGGTTCATTCGCGTTCGCGAATGAACCGGTAAAGAAGCATCGCCAGCAAGCTGGCTCCCACAGTTAGGGCGGTGCGCGAACGCATAAAAAAACGCTCCGGCGACCAGGCATGTGCCTGGCCGCCGGGGCGTTCTTCCCAAGCCTTGTGCTTAGTGCTTCGGCAGCGCGTACGCGACGACGAAGTTGCCCTTCGGGGTATGCATGAAGTGGTGGCCCGTGGCCGTGATGACCACGAACTCACGGCCATCCTGCTCGTACACCATCGGCATCGCCTGGGCACCCGCCGGCAGCGGCGCCGACCAGATCGTCTCGCCCGTCGTGATGTCGATGGCGCGGATCAGGTTGTCGGTAGCCGCGGCGATGAACACCAGGCCCGACTTCGTGATGACCGAGCCGCCGTTGTTCGGCGTACCGATCTGGATCGGCAGGCCGGTGGGCAGGCCGAACGGGCCGTTCTCACGCGCGGTGCCGAACGGGCGGTCCCATACGGTGCGGCCGTCGCGGATATCGATGGCGCGGATGCCACCGTACGGCGGCTCCTTGCAGAGCATGCCCGTGGCGGGTAGCTGCCAGCCGGCGTTGACGTCCACCGCTACAGGGATGCCTTCCTGCGGATCGCCCGCGCCTTCGGCACGCGCTTCCTGCACCGGGTCGTTGAGGATGTCACGGGCCTTCCAGCCGCGCTTGTCGGCTTCGGCGCGGGTCACGAGCTTCACGTAGTTAGGCATGTCGTTGTAGTTCGCGATGATGACGCCGCGAGCCGGGTCGAACGACACGCCACCCCAGTCGACGCCACCGTTGTAGCCCGGGTAGTCGATGATCGGGTGCTTGGTATCCGGCGGCGTGAACTTGCCGCGGTAGTCGGCCTGCGCGAACTGGATGCGGCACACCAACTGGTCGAGCGGCGTGATGCCCCACATGTTCTCGGGCTTCAGGTCCGGTTGGGCCACCGAGTTGAACTTCGAGAACGGTTGCGTGGCGCTGCGCGCGGCCGGCTCCAGGCCGCCCTGCGGCACCGGGCGCTCTTCGACACCGAACAGCGATTTGCCGGTCTCGCGGTTGAGCACGTAGAACTCGCCGTTCTTCGTCGGGAAGATGATCGCCGGCACCTTGGTGCCATCGGCCTGCGGGTAGTCGAGCAGAGTGGGCGGCGAGCCCGGGTCGTAGTCCCACACGTCGTGGTGCGTGTTCTGGAACGTCCAGCGCGGCATGCCGGTTTCGACATCCAGCGCGGTCAGCGACGGTGAGTACTTCAGCTCGTCCGGCGTGCGGCTGCTGGAGTAGTAATCGCCCGAGGCGTTGGCCACCGGCAGGAAGACGAGGCCCAGCTTGTTGTCACCGGTGAACGAGGTCCACACATCGGGCGAACCGCGCTTGTACAGGTCGTCGCCCTGGCGCGGGGCCGGGTTCATCGGGTCGGCCGCATCCCATGCCCACTTCAGCTCACCCGTCTTGACGTTGTACGCCTTGGTGACGCCGGCGGGGCCGAACGCGCGCTGGCCGTCGACCGTGGTGTGGCCCACGACAATGGTGTCGCGGATGACGACAGGCGGCGAGGTGATGGCCACGTAGCCGTGGTAGACCTTGCCCATGTCGACGGTGAGGCTCACTTCGCCGTTGGTGCCGAAGTCGGTGCAGCGCTTGCCGGTCTGCGCATCGAGTTCGATGACGCGGGCGTCGAGCGTGCCGACGATGATGCGGCGGCCACACATGGCGCCGGCCGCGGTGGCGGGCGCGGCGGCATCGGGCGTGCCGGTGGTGGCCGCAGCCGTGGTGCTGGCCGGGTCCTGCCAGAAGCTCATCGAGCGGCACGACGGGGTGTAGGGCACCGACTTGGGCGTGATGCCCGGGTCGAATTCCCACTTCTTTTCGCCCGTGGCGGCGTCCAGCGCTTCCACCTTGTTGAGGTAGCCGCACACATACAGCATGTTGCCGATCTTCAGCGGGGTGTTCTGCACGCCCCAGCGCGTATCGGTCGGCACGTCGCCCACCTGGGCGGTCCACGCCACCTTCAGGTCTTTCACGTTGGCCGGGGTGATCTGCGTGGCCGAGGTGTAGCGCTGCGCCGCCTGGTTGCCACCGTAGGCGGGCCAGTCGGTGGAGGGGATGCCACTCTCGGTGCTCGGGCCGGTGTCGGCCACGAACGGGTCGGCGCCCGCGGCCGGCATGTTGCTCGCCGGCGTGACATGGTGCGGCACGAACGCCAGGCCACCGGCCACGAGGAAGGCGAGCACGAGCACGGTGGTGGCTGCGCGGGCGGTGGCGCGCGACAGGCCGTGGTGAAGGTTCGTCAGCAGCAGCGAGAACCAGATGGCGAAGATGAGCATGAGCGCGAAACGCGGCACCCAGCCCCAGTAGTCCGTGCCCGCTTCCCAGATCGTCCAGACGAGCGTAAGGACGAAAAGGATGCCGAACCAGAGCGTGGCGCTGGTGCGGCGACGGCCCAGGGCAATGGCGCTGGCCAGGCTGAGCAGGCCGGCGATGGCGTAGTACCAGTTGCCGGCAAGGGTGATCAGCTGGACGCCGCCGATGACCATGAAGAGGCCAAATACGCCCAGCACGAGCGCAAGCAAACGCCTGCCCCAGCGTGCGAGGGCACCTTCGTATGTGTTCATGTCGTTCCTCGTTGAGGAGTGGATAGAGGGGAGGCGTTACGCCCCTGCATAGCTATTCAACGATACGCCTGAGAAGGTTCGTAGGCAAGGAAATGCTAACCTCGTCACATGTCACGCACCCCGCCGAACCCGCCTGGCGCCACGCGCCCCCAGGCTTCGTCCACCGCCGTCGCGCGCCTTGCCGGGGTCTCGCAGTCCACGGTGTCGCGCGTCTTCAGTGCGGGCGCGGCCGCAGTTTCCGCCCCGGTGCGTGAGCGCGTCATGAAAGCCGCCGCCGAGCTCAACTACCGCCCCAACGCGCTGCCGGGCATCCTGCAGACGGGGCGTTCCGGCATCATCGCGGTGGTGGTGGGTGGCTTCTACAACCCGTTCTTCACCGAGTTCCTGCGCTGCGTTACCGGGCTGCTGCGCGAGCGCCGGCTGGAGATCATGCTGGTAGACACGGCCAGCGACGACAACCTCAACGACATCGTGGGCGAGCTCTCCCGCTACCGCATCGATGGCGTGATCAGCGCCATGGCGATCCATTCGGCAAAGGTCGCGCGGAAGCTGGAAAGCGCCGGCATTCCCATCGTCGCGGTGAATTCCAAGCGGGTGGGCAACATGCGCACGGTTTCCACCGACAACCGCGCCGCCGGCGGCGTCGCGGCCGACGTGCTGGTCGACGGTGGTTGCAAGCGCATCGCCTACCTCGCGGGACGCGACAGCCAGGCGCAGAGCGAGCGTGAGCGCGGCTTCCTCAAGCGCCTCGAGGAGCGGGGCCGGCGGAAACCCGAGCGCGTGCTCGCCGGCTTCAGCTACGAGGAAGGCCATGCCGCGGCCGTCGAGCTGCTGTCGGCCGGCAGCCGCCCGGACGGCATGTTCTGCGTCAACGACCTTGTCGCGCTGGGCGCCATGGATGCCATCCGCCAGGCGTTCGGACTCAGCGTGCCCGGCGATATCCAGGTGGTGGGCTTCGACGATATCCCGATGGCCGGGTGGCGCGCGTACGAGCTCACCACGTTCCACCAGGACATGGAGGCACTGGCGCGGGGTAGCGTGGAGCTGCTCGTGGACGAACCCGCCAACCCGCGCATCACGGTGCCATGCCGCCTGGTTCCACGCGGCACCACGAGGCTCTAACGCAGTCCGCCGTGCATTCGCGCACCGCCTCACCTGTAGGAGCCAGCTTGCTGGCGATGCTTCTTTACCGGTTCATTCGCTGAAGCGAATGCGTGCGTTGAGCGGCTTGCGCCGCCTAAGGCTGGTGGCGTGTCGCGAGTCGGCGGCGGGTGGGCCCCTGGGTCCGCCAGTCGCGGACCTTCGGACCGGGCGGTAGCGGCGCTATCGCCATGACGCGACGTTGCGCGGCCCTCCGCTCATGTCGGCCCCAGGAACCCACCCGCCACCGAGTCCACGCGCCCGGTTTCGTGGGGCACAAGCATGTGTCTCGGAGCGTATCTCCCAAGTCGGGCGACATCGTGATTGCGGCGGGAGGCGACGATGGCCATGCTCGATGGCGCGAAATTCTCTTGGGGCCCCTGTGCCAACAGCGCCATCGAACGCCGGGAACAGCGCAGACACACGGGTGAGTTTTGCGATGCGGTGTCGGGACCGCCGCACGATACGTCGTGGTCCACGCCGCGCGCGCCGGTCTCGTCACGCACGTATGCGACGACGCTCGCTAAGACGCGCCGTGGCTAAACTGCCAGGCACTACGCAGCACCGGCTTGTGCCACACGAAACGCGGCGTACCGACTCGGGGGCGGGCAGGCCCTTGGGGCCGACATGAGCGGAGGGCCGCCATGCGCAACGGTTATCGCCAAAGCGTCGCTACGGCCCGGTCCGTAGGTCCGCGACTGGCGGCCCCAAGGGCCTGCCCGCCCCCGACCCGCGGCCACCCACCAGCTTGAGGCGGCGCAAGCCGCTAAAGCCATGCATTCGCGAACGCGAATGAACCGACCCACGCCCCCCGCATTCTCCGCAGTGCCCGAAGAGCCCGAAGAAACTTTAAAGTTCAACGCGCCCCAGCCGATAGGGCGAGGGCGCTACGTCAAGCTGGCGTGTATCGAAGACAAGGAGAAGTACATGAGGAAGCAGTTCGTCGCCGCGATGGCGATGCTGGTGGTGGCCCCGGCCGCATTCGCAGGCGATGCCGTCACGATCAAGAAGCCGGTGACCTTCAACGAAGACGCCGATATCCCCAAGTCCGTGCTCGACGAGTGCAAGCTCGACGACGAGCTGCCCGCGGCCATTGCGAAGCATGCGAAGGAAAACGGCATCGAGGTGTCCTACGCGGCCACCGACGCGGCGCCGGCGCAGGGCCGTGTCATGGAGCTGGAGATCTACGAGGCCGTGGCCGATGGCAACGCATTCATGGGCCACCACAAGTCCATGGGCGTGAAGGGCAAGCTGGTTGTCGACGGCCAGGTCGTCGGTAGCTTCAAGGATCGCCGCATTTCCATGGGCGGCGCGTTCGGCGGCTTCAAGGGCAGCTGCGCGGTGCTGTCGCGCATCACGAACGAAATCGGCGAAGACGTCGGCGAATGGCTCAAGGAGCCGGGCAAGAACGCGAAGCTGGGCGACCTCGAGTAAGCGGGCAGGGATCCAGCCGGGCGCCTAGCCCGGCTGGATTTCCCGGACCACCGCGGCCCTGGCTTTCAATGCGGCGTACGTGGCGTCGTCGGGGAACACGCTGACCCTGTAGCGGCGCGGCGAAAGCGCCGGCTCCGGCGTGGTGAGCGCGGGGATCAGCTCCGCCGCGGCAGCCCAGGGCACATCCATCATTTCGTGGCGCTCCTTGCACCACAGGCGCAGGTAATCCGCGTGCGGCAGGAGTGTCGCCACGCCCCGCGTCCATTGCCCCGAGCTGGAGATTTCCCCCGTCGTGGTGTCCTGCACGGCGCGGAAGGACGCGACAAAGACGTCCTCTCCCTCTTTTTCGTGGATCTTCTCGAGCAGCGCCTTCTGGTCGGCGTGGATGCCGTCGAGCCGCTTGTAGCGTGCCATGGTGAGGCGTGCGGCGGTGGCCGAAGGCAGCGCGCCCTCGTAGGGGTACCAGGTGCCGTCCCTGAGCACGAGAAGTTGCTCGCTCAAGGGGCGTGTGTCGTTCTCCAGGACATCCGCCGCGACCGAGGCCATGGCCGCGATACCCTCGTCATCCAGGCTGCCGGTAACGAACAGATGGTTACGCGTGGGAATAGCGGCGACCGGCGCGCCACGCACGGGCAGGCGGTGGATCATGTCGGTGAGCAGCAGGCGCGAGGCATCGAAGACGTCGTGCCACGACGAGGTCCACACGTTGCCATGGCGTTGCATGCCGGCGTCGTCGGTGCGCTCGCGCAGGTTGGCGAGCGCTTGCGCAAAGGCGGCATCGAGGCCCAGGCCACATTTTTCGAGGGTGGCGCGGTTGGCCGAGCGCGTGGCGTGTTCGGAATCGACGACGAGGGCGACCGAGAGATCGCCAACGAACTCGCGCAGGCACGTGTCGTTATCGCCCGCCGGGAAGCCAGCCAGCCGGCCCTGCAACGCGCCCCACGCGAACATGGCCGTGTCGCGGATGGTGGGCATGAGGCTCGCGATGGTCTCTTCGGGGCTTTCTTCCCGCGGGGCCTCGAGGAGGCTTGCCAGGTAGGTGTCGATCACAGCGTTGCGCTTGCCCGGCGCTACCGCGAGCGTGTCGCGGTAGGCGTTGTGCAGGTTCATCGTGAAGGGCCGGCCATCGGCGAGCTCGAACGCGATGCAGAAGCCTGGCGCATCGTAGTCCGCCTTCCTCGGGTTGCCCTTTTCACGGGCGCGCCGGATCACCATGGCCGCGAAATCGTCGTGGGTCAGCTTGCGCTTGAACAGGTCGAGGAGGCCCATCGTCGGTCCTTGAGCAGGTGGTTGGCGGCGACGTTAGCACCCGGGCGCCCGCGGCGTCATGGATGTGATTGTGTAGCACCCAAGGTCGGCGTATGTTACGCGTCACGTTAGGCGTAACGCCTTCCACCACGAGCCGATCCACTAACCCCATGCCACCCACGAAGCCAGCGACCACCGGTGCGAAACGCCAGAAGGCGTTCCGCGACAGGATGGCGCAACTGGGCATGACGATCCCCCGGATCTACATGACCGAACGGGAGCAGGGGCTGGTTCGTGAGTTCCTGCGCCACCAACGCAACGAGCAGACCGAGCGTCTGGTCGCTGGCATGGATACGCAGGCCATGAACCACAAGTGGACAACCCAGCGTCTCTACGAGGCGCTCCAGGATCACGCCGCAAAGCAGCCGCAGTTCTCGGGCGTGTGGCTGCACGCCACGCCGGCCTTCATCGAGCTGGCACTCGCGAGCCATGCCGGCCAGCGCGTGCATCTGGTGGTATCCGAGTTCGAAATCCTGATGACCGCGCCGCTGTGCGAGCAGCGCGCGGTGTCGGATCCGCTGCGTTTCAACGAAGCCTGCCTGAGGCTGGGCCCCGACATGCCGCTGACCAACATCGGCCTGGTGGGTTCGCAGTACATCCTGTTCGGCCAGCTTTCCGCGCGCTCGCCGCTTGCCAATATCGTCGAGGAACTCGACGTGATGGGGCGCAACGTGATCGACGCGCAGGCTTCGCTCGCCGACTTCATCGGGTAACGCGTAGCGCCCCATCCCTGATTCCCACGCACGCCGCCGCGCCTTGCATGGCGCGGGCCGGTTTCGTGCGCCTTGTTTTCCACCCACCGCATGAGGACATGCAGCCATGACCTGGCTTATTGCAATCGCAGTTGCCGTCGTCTTACTGATCGCGCTCGTTCTTATCTCCAATGTCATCGTCTACATCCCCAACGACCGCGTCGGCGTCGTCGAACGCCTGTGGGGTGCCCCCTCGGTCAAGCAGGGCCTGATCGCGCTCAACGGCGAGGTGGGCTACCAGCCCACCGTGCTGCGCGGTGGCCTGCACTACTTCGTGCCGTTCCAGTGGCGCGTGCACAAGGTGGACCTCGTCACCATCCCGCAGGGTGAGCTCGGCTACGTGTTCGCCCGCGACGGCCTCGACCTGGAAGAAGGCCAGGCGCTGGGCCGCACCGTGCCTGCCGGCATCGGCGACGTGGACGCCTTCCTGCGCAACGGTGGCCAGAAGGGCCCGCAGCGCATGGTGCTGCGCGAAGGTACCTATGCCATCAACGTAGCGCAGTTCGCCATCATCACGGCGTCGCGCGTGCATGGCCTGCTGCTCTCCGAAGAAGAGCGCGGCACCATCGACCGCATGGGCAGCGTGCTGGCCGAGCGCGGCGGCTTCGAGCCGGTCATCATCGGCGGCCGCCGCCAGAACGCCGCCGCGCAAGCCGACGACAGCAGCAACGACATGCTCGGCGTGGTCACGGTACACGACGGCCCGGTGCTGCCGCCGGACGAGATCGTGGCCCCGCGCGTGGGCCAGGACACCGCGGACAAGGCCACCTTCCACAACAACTTCCAGAACATCGACGCGTTCCTGCGCGCCGGCGGCAACCGTGGCCGCCAGCACCAGGTGCTGGTGGAAGGCACGTATTACATCAACCGCCTGTTCGCCACCGTGGACTACATCGCCAAGACCGTCGTGCCCGTGGGCTTCGTCGGCGTGGTGGTGTCGTACATCGGCACCATCGGCACCGACCGTTCGGGCGAGGGCTATTCGCACGGCGAGCTGGTCGACAACACGTGCCGCGGCGTGTGGAAGGAGCCGCTGCTGCCGGGCAAGTACGCGTTCAACACCTACGCCGGCAAGATCCAGCTCGTGCCGACCACCAACTTCATCCTGAAATGGACGCCGGAGGTGACCAACCTGCATAAGTTCGACGAGAACCTGTCGGAGGTGTCCCTGATCACGAAGGATGCGTTCGAGCCGTTGCTGCCGCTGTCGGTCGTCGTGCATATCGACTACCGCAAGGCTCCGCTGGTGGTGCAACGCTTCGGCGACATCAAGCGCCTTGTCGACCAGACGCTCGACCCGATGGTCAGCGCCTACTTCAAGAATATCGGCCAGACCAAGACGCTTATCGAGCTGATCCAGAACCGTGCCGATATCCAGCAGGTGGCGGGCGTCGAGATGATGGGCCGCTTCGCGGCCTACAACCTGGAACTGCAGGAAGTACTGATCGGTACGCCGCACGGCAGCGGTGGAAACGCATCGGGCGCGCGCATCGACGCGATCCTCAACCAGCTGCGCGACCGCCAGGTGGCGATCGAGCAGGTGGCGACGTTTGAGCTGCAGGAGCAGTCGGCGGCCAAGGAGCGCTCGCTGCGCGAGGCGCGTGCCAAGACGGATATCCAGGCCGAGCTCACCAATTCGATGATCCACATCGAAATCAAGAAGAACGTCGGCGAGGCCAACGTGGTGGAAGCGACCAAGCGCGCGAACGTCATCGGCATCGATGCCGACGCCGAGCGCCGCCGCTTGTCCGCCGAGGGTGACGGCCGTGCGTCGGCCATCGCCGCGGTGGGTAAGGCGGAAGCCGAGGCCATCCAGGCCAAGTCGCAGGCGTTGACGGGCGAGGGCGCACGCCTGCAGCTTATCAACACGCTGGGTGCCCAGTTCGCCGACGCCATCCGCGACGGCAAGATCGCCATCGTGCCGAAGATCGCGCTGGGCGGTGGCGATGCCGCTGGTTCGGGGCTGGGTTCGCTGATCCAGCTGGCCAGCTCGTTGCTGGCCCAGCGGGTGGATGCCGGCGTGCTGGACGCCGACCACCCGCCGGCCACCCAGGCCTGACGGGTGGGTGCCCGGGCGCCGCTAGTCGCGGCGCCCGGTGCGCTTGCCTTCCATCCAGTCGTACAGCACGGGCAGCAGCACCAGCGTCAACAGCGTGGACGTGATGAGGCCACCGACCACCACGGTTGCCAGGGGGCGCTGTGTTTCGGCCCCCACGCCGCTGGAAAGCAGCATGGGCACCAGGCCCAGGATCGCGACGCTGGCGGTCATCAGCACGGGCCGCAAGCGAAGGGCCGTGCCGCGGACCACCGACTCCCGTACCGAAAAGCCAGCCGCCTGCTGCTCATTGAGGAAGCTGACCAGGACGATGCCATTGAGCATGGCCACGCCGAACACGGCGATGAAGCCGATGGCAGAGGGCACGGACAGGTACTGCCCGGTCACGAACAGGCCGACGATGCCGCCGATGGTAGCGAACGGTACGTTGGCCAGGATGAGGCCGGCGTAGCGCACCGAGTTGAAGGCGGTGTACAGCAGGATGAAGATGAAGAAGATGGTCGCGGGCACGATGATCGCCAGCCGCTTCAAGGCGCGTTGCTGGTTTTCGAAGGCGCCGCCCCATGCGGTGTAGTAGCCCGCGGGCAGTGGCACGGCCTTCGCCAGCGCCGCGTTGGCTTCCTGCACGAAGCCATCGATGTCGCGGCCGCGCACGTCCATCTGGATCACCGCGTACCGCTGCAGCTGCTCACGGCGGATGAATGAGTAGCCTTCGGCCGTGCTGATCGTCGCCACCTGGCTGAGCTGCACGAGCGCGCCGGACGGGGTGCGCAACGGGATGCGTTCGATGGCCTGGACGGATGCCTTGCTGGCGTCGTCCAGCCGCACCGTCATGTCGAAACGCTTCACGCCATCGAGCACCGCGCCGATGGGCTCGCCGCCGATGCCGTTGCGCACCACCGTGAGGATGTTTTCGGCATTCAGGCCGTAGCGGGCCAGCGCATCGCGGTCGACCTCGATGCGCACCTGTGGCTTGCCAATGTTGGCCTCCAGGGCCAGGTCCGCGACGCCGGGCACGCTGGCGAGCACGCCCTTCGCTTTCGCGCCCAAGCGGTCGAGCTCGCCGAGGTCGTTCCCATAGAGCTTCAACGCCAGGGTGGCACGCACGCCGGAGATCAGCTCCTCGATGCGCATCTGGATCGGCTGGGTGTAGCTCACCACGGCGGTCGGCAGGCTCGCCTCCAGTTCCCGCTGCATGGCCTGCTGGATCGACTCGATGGTTTCGCCGTCACGCCATTGTTCCCTGGGCTTGAGCGGCGTGTACACCTCCATGTAATTCACGTCGGCGGTCTCGCCTTTTTCGGCGCGGCCGATCATCGCCAGTGTCGTGTCCACTTCAGGGAACGTCGCCTTGATCCGGTCGGCCACGCGCCGGGAGATGTCGATCGATTCCTCGAGCGACGCCGAAGGGATCGACGTGATGCGCCACATGATCGCGCCTTCCCGCAGGTTCGGCATGAACTCCTTGCCGAGGAACGGGAAGAGGGCGAGCGCACCGACGAGCGCGGCGGCGGCCATGCCGATCACCGCCTTGCGATGGCCGAGCGACCACGCCAGCACCCTCGCATAGCCCCGCTTCAGGTAGGTAACCAGCCGGGTGTCTTTTTCCGCCTTCGGCTTCAGGACGACGGCGGCCAGCACCGGGATGAGGGTCAGGGCCAGGAGCAGCGAGCCGGCCATGGCGAAGCTGATGTTGAAGGCCATGGGCTTGAACATCTTGCCCTCCAGACCCTGCAGGCTGAACAGGGGCAGGAACACCACGATGATGATGAGGATGGCGAAGGCGATGGGTGCCGCCACTTCGCGGGCGGCCTGCAGCACGGCGGCCGTCTTGTCGACTTTCTCCCCGTGCGCCATCCGCTCGGCCATGATGCGGAAGGCGTTCTCCACCATCACCACCGCGCCATCCACCATCATGCCGATACCGATGGCCAGGCCTGCCAGCGACATCAGGTTGGCGGAGAGACCGGCCTTCTCCATGCAGATGAAGGCGATGAGCATCGCCAGCGGCAGCGTCACCACCACGATCAGCGCGCTGCGCAGTTCGCCCAGGAACAGGAACAGGATGAGTGCGACGAGGACCGAGCCCTCGACCAGCGCGCGTACCGCCGTGCCGACGGCCGCGTTGACCAGGTCGGTGCGTTCGTAGACCGGCTTCACCACGGTGCCTTCGGGCAAGGCTTGCTTCACGGTATCGAGCCTGGCCTTCACGGCATCGACCACGCTCTTGGCGTTCTCGCCGATGCGGGAGAGCGCCTGGCCCATCACCACCTCCTTGCCATCGCGGGTGACGGCGCCGGTACGCGGCGCGCCGGCTTCGGTCACGGTAGCGACGTCGCGTACATAGATGGGCGTGCCATCGTCGCTCGTCAGCACGATGTTGCCGATGTCTCTGCTGTTCTTTACCAGGCCCAGGCCGCGCACGAGGTATTGCTCGCGGCCAACATCGATGACATTGCCGCCGACCTGGGCATTGTTCGCTTCGAGCGCCTGCATCACGTCCTTGAAGCCAAGCCCATGCGCGATGAGCTTCAGCGGGTCGATGCGCACCTGGTACTGCTTTTCCTGGCCGCCCCACGAGGTGACATCGTCGACGCCCGGCGCGGTGCGCAGGATGAGGCGAACGGTCCAGTCCTGCAGCGTGCGCAGGTCCATGTCCGACGGCTGGTGCTTCAACGTTTCATCGGCGCGTTCGACCGTGTACCAGAACACTTGGCCAAGACCGGACGTGTTGGGGCCCATCTCGGGCTTGCCGTAGCCGGCCGGTAGCCGCTCGCCGACCTGCTGCAGGCGCTCATTCACGAGCTGGCGGGCGAAGTAGATGTCCATGTCGTCATCGAAATAGACGGAGACATACGACAGCCCGAACAGGCTCACCGAGCGTATGTCCTGCACCTTGGGCAGGCCGGCGAGCGCCGATTCGACCGGCGTGGTGAGCAGCTGTTCCACGTCCTCCGAGGCAAGCCCGGAGGCCTCGGTGTAGACGTTGACCTGCACTGGGGTCACATCCGGGAAGGCGTCGATGGGAAGCGTCCGCACCGCCTGGTAGCCGAGGGCGGCGACCACCACGAAGGCGATGACGACGAGGACCTTGTACTTAAGGGCGAGGGCAACGAGGCGTTCGAGCATCACTCGTCCCCCAGCTGCGCGCGCAGGATGCGTGCCTTGAGCGCGAACGCTCCCTTGGTGACGTAGGGCGTGCCGGCCTGAAGGCCCGCCTTTACTTCCGTCCAACCGTCACGGGTTTCGCCCACCTCGATCGCCAGCGGCTCGAACTGGCCCGGTGCCTTGCCCTTCACGAACACGGTGGCCTGGTTCTGCAGCAGCACCACGGCCTCGGCCGGTACCGCCAATGGCCGGCTCTGCGAGGCGATGTCGATGCGGGCTTCGACCAGTTCGCCCGGGTGCAACAGGTCCTTGTCGTTCGTGACCTTGATGCGAACCGCGACGGTGCGGGTCTTCTCGTCCGTCTGGTGCGAGCGCTGGATGACGGTGCCCTTGAGCTCGATGCCGTGGGCAACGATGGTGGCCGCGGCGTCGGGCCGGGCCTGCTCGGCCATGGCGGGGGCAAGCCGTGCCTCCACCCACACGGAGGATTCCGCGACCACGGTGAACAACGTGCGGCCGGGTTCGATGCGTTCGCCCACCACGAAATCGTCGGTCGTGACGCGGCCGTCCCGCGGCGCGAGCAGTTCGAAGCTGCCATCGGCCGCCGACGAGCCTCGTTTCACGAGTGCACTGATCTGCCCATCGGACATGCCATAGACCTTCAGCTTCGCCCTTGCCTGGTCGCGCTGCACGAGTGCTTCGTTATAGCGGCGCGCGGACACGGCCTGCGGCCCGAGGGACGCGACGCGCGCCCAGTCCTGGCTCGCGACGATGAGTTGGCCCTGGGTTTCAGCGACGTCGACGCTGGAGAGCACGACGAGCGGCTGGCCTGCCTTGACGACATCGCCGAGCTTCACCTTGCGGGCCACCACCTGCGAGGCGACGCGCGGCGATACCAACGCGGTGGAATACGCATCCACCGTGACCTCACCGGGGGCGCGGACCTGGTCGGTGATCGTGCGCGCCTCGGCATGGCCTAGCGTGATCCCGTCTTCTTTGATCTCCTTCGCATCGAGGATCAGCGGGTTGCCACCCTCGGCGGCGAGCGCCTGCGAGGGCGTTGCGAGGGCGAGGCCGAGGGCCATCACAAGGGCGGTGCAGCTATTGAACGGACGCGTCATGGCGTGGAATCCCTGGTGGTGCCGTCGACCCATTCGGTCAGGCGGCCGGAAGCGGCGAGGTAGTCGAACCACGCCTGCCAGGCCTGGCTTTCCAGCGCGAGGCCGGAGAGGGCGGTGTCGAGGCTCTGTTTCAACTGGACGAGGTAGTCCGAGGTGCTGATTTCGCCGGCCTGCCATAGCCGGTCCAGCAACGCGGCGCGCTCGTCGAACGCACTGGCGCGGCCCTGCTGGAAGCCGGCGCTGGCGGCGCGCAGCGAGGCGTAGGTGGCCTGCGCCTGCTTGAGCAACGCATCGGATCGAAGCTGCGCGGCGCGGCGTGATGCGAAGGCGGCGTCCGCTTCCGCGCGTGCACTGGCCACGTCGTAGCGGCCACTGTTGCGCACAGGCAACGGCATGGACACGCTGATGCCGACGACCTGGTCGGTGCGGCTGCCACTGCGTACGCGGCCACCGGTCACGCTCACCGTGGGGTCGGGGCGACGGTCGCGATCCGCGACGGTGACCGCGGCGTCGGCGCGATCCTGCTCGGCCTGCGCCCTCAGGAGTTCAGGGCGTTCGGCGGGCGCCACGGCCACCACGGTATCCGCTACCGGTGGCAGGTCGCGCGGCAGGGCAGGTAGCGTGGGCGTGGGATGACCATCCAGCGCCGCCAGTGCGCCGAGCGCAGCCGCTTCCTGGGCATCCAGCGAGGCTTGCTGGATCTGCGCTTCGCCCAGCGCGAGGCCAGCCAGGTCGCGCTCCGGGCTGCTGATGTCGCCGACAGCCAGGCGCTGGCCGGCCAGCGCATCGAACCGCCGCATGAGGTCGAGCCGGCGCCGTCCCAGCATGGTTTGTTCCCGGCCTAGCGCTGCGCCCGACCAGGCCTTCAGCCAGGCCAGCGCGACGTCCCGGCGCTCGAGATCGTAGGCCGCTTGTTGCACGCGTACATCGGCGGCGCCCTGTACGACACGCGCCTTGCGCTTGCCGGACACGTCCAGCGTCAGGCTCGCGCCGGCCGTGCGTCGATCCACATCGGCGTTCTCACCCTCGAGTTGCAGGGAAGGGTTATAGACCGGCTGCGCCGCGGCCATCGCGCGGGCTTGCGCCGCGCGAAGGTTGGCGTCGGCCGCCTCGACCCGTGGGTTCCCGCGCCACAGGTCGCGGATGGCCGCCTGCAGCGCAGGTGGCGGTATTGCTGGTGAGCTTGCCTGCGCGGCTCGTGACGGCGAGGAAAGGGCAGCAGCAAGCAGCACGCACAGGGCGCCGACAGGCGCCGTACGTAACATGAACATGGATGGATTCTCCTAAGGCACACGCATTCCGCGCTGCTGCGAAGGCAGGCAGCGCGCCAGGGCGAGCACTTAGGCGATGGGTGGCCGCAGGGGCGATGCGGGCGCGCGCACGGAAGGCGCAGCCGGCGGATGGGCCTGGATGAACGGCAGGAGGGTGACCAACGCGACGACCGGTGCGGCGGACGGCAGCGCCACGGCATGCGCGCACGCGCAGTGGCAGCCACCGGGTTCGCCGAGCAGGCACCCCTCGTCGGGCCCTGCATCGGCATGCGAGGCCGCGACTGCCACGCTGGCGATCGCCACCGTACTGGGCCCGTCGAGCGTGCACGCCGTGGTGCTGGCGACCTTGATCAGCACCGCGAACATCACCAGGATCCACGCCCCCTTGAGGGAGCGCAGGCGCTGGAAGACGGTGGCGGTGCGGTTGGGCATCGGGCAAGGATAGGAAGGGTGCGCGGTGTTAGACAATCACGGTGACGGCCTATGGCGCGCGGCCCGGCAGGGGATTAGGCTCGGGTTTCCGCATGTCGCAGGGCCGCGCGCCCTAGGGAAGGCAAGCCGTGAAGTCCACCGTTCTTGCCGTGGCCATCGCCACGGCCGTGCTCACCGTCCCGGCCGCGATGGCCGCGCCGCCCGCCAACCCTGCCATCGCAAAGGCCGTGGCCGATGCGCACCGGCCCGACAAGGACAAGGAGCAGGATGCCGTCAGGCACCCGGCGGAGCTCGTGGCGTTCTCGAAGGTGAAAGCGGGCGACACCGTCATCGACGTGTGGCCAGGCAAGGGTTACTGGAGCCGGCTGTTCTCGCCGGTCGTCGGCGCCAAAGGCAAGGTCTACGCCTACGTGCCCGCCGAGATCGTCGACATGAAGAGCGACCCGATGGGCATCGCCAAGGCCTTCGCGGCGGAACCGGGCTACGGCAACATCGAAGCCATTTCCGACCCGCTGGCCCAGCAGCCACCGCCGGACATGCAGAACAAATTCGACGTGGTGTGGACGTTCGAGAACTACCACGACCTGCACGATAGCTTCATGAAGGGCGCGAGCGTCGACGGCTTCAACCAGGCGGTTTTCAAGCTTCTCAAGCCCGGCGGCTATTACATCATCGTCGACCATGCCGCGGCGAAGGGGCAGGGCCTGAAAAACACCGAGGACCTGCATCGCATCGAGGAAGCGACGGTGAAGGCTGAGGTCGAGAAGGCCGGTTTCGTGCTCGATGAGGAATCGAAGCTGCTGGCCAGCACCACCGACGATCACACGCTGAAAGTGTTCGACCCGGCGGTGAAGGGCAAGACCGACCGCTTCATGCTGCGCTTCAGGAAGCCGGCGAAGTAGCCGCCGGCGACGGGATGGCGAGCCACTGCCGGCTCGCCGCCGAGGCCACCACGCGATCGGTAATGCGGGCGGCGCGAAGGCCATCGACGAACGTCGGCAGGCCATCGACGCGTTCGCCGGCGATGGCGGCGTACGTATCGGCCACGAAGGCCTCGAAGCACTGCGCGTAGCCCTGTGCGTGCCCGGCGGGTAGGGTGGCCAGGCGCCGCTGCTCGGCGCTGCCCGCGTTCGGGTCGCGCAGGAATACGCGGCTGCCGTGCTCGCCACCGAGCCACAGCTTTTCGCTGTCTTCCTGGTCGAACGCCACGCTGCCCGTGGCGCCATCGAGCTCGAACCACAGCCGGTTCTTGCGGCCCGGCGACACCTGGCTGACCGTGACGGTGGCGAGGATGCCGCGGCTGGTGCGGAACATGGCGGCCGCCACGTCTTCGCTGGTGACGGCTTCGGTGCCGGCATCGGCCTGCGCCGCCGTGAAGCTTTGCGCCGCGGCCTTGCTGCGTTCCGCCACCACCGTGGAGAAGCTTGCGCTGACCTCCACGAAACGCTCGCCGCTCACCCACTCGACCAGATCGCACCAGTGCGAGCCGATGTCGGCGAAGACACGCGAGGCGCCGCCCTTGGCCGGATCGACGCGCCAGTTGTTGGCCTGCGCATCCATGAGCCAATCCTGCAGGTAACTGCCGTGCATGAGCCGCATGGGCCCCAGCTCGCCCGCGGAGATGCGGGCACGCGCCTCGCGCACCACGGGGTGGAAGCGGTAGACGAAGGGCACGGTGGCCACGAGGCCCGATTCGCGCGCCAGGGTGGCCAGCGCGAGCGCATCGTCGACCGTCGTGGCCAGCGGCTTCTCGCACACCACGTGCTTGCCGGCACGCAGCGCGGCGCGGGCATACGCCGCGTGCTGCGCGTTGGGCGTGCACACGTGCACCACCTGTACCTGGGGATCGGCCACCACATCATCGATGCTGGCGTAGGGGCGCGTGCCCCAGGCCTCGGCCACCTCGCGCGAGCGCTCCGGTGTCGATGCGCAGACGCCACGCAGGGTGGCGCCCGCCAGGAGCGCCGCGCGGCGGTGCACCGCGCCGATCATGCCTGCGCCAACGATGGCGATGCCCAGTGAGGCCATGGGGGCGTCCTTTTAAGCCGGGTGGGTGGCGGGCGCGGTGCGGTCCGCGCGCTCGCGGAACAGCGCCAGGAACACCAGCAGCACCACGAAGGCGACACCCGCCGGCACCAGCCAGATGCTCTTCCAGTCATGCACGCCGTTAACCGTGAAGTGGTCGACGACGATGCCCGAGAGCCAGCTGCCGATGAGCATGCCGACGCCGTACGTGGCGAGCGTGATGAAGCCCTGCGCGGCGGTGCGGAACTTCGGGCCGGCGTGCTGATCGGTGTAGATCTGGCCCGTGACGAAGAAGAAGTCGTAGCAGATGCCGTGCAGGATGATGCCCCCCACCAGCAGGGCGTAGCCCGTGCTGTCGACCGTGCCGAACGCGAACAGGATGTAGCGCAGCACCCACGCGCCCATGCCCAGGGCCAGCATCATCTTCACGCCAAGGCGCGAGAAGAAGAACGGCATGGCCAGCATGAGGATCACTTCCGATGCCTGGCCCAGCGATTGCAGGCCGGCGGCACCCTTCACGCCCAGGTCGTTGAGGAACGGGTTGGTGAAGCTGTAATAGAACGCCAGCGGCACGCAGATGGCGACCGATGCGAGGAAGAACACCAGGTACGAGCGGCTCTTGAGCAGGCGCAACGAGTCAAGGCCCAGGATGTCGCTCATGGAGACATCGGCACCGCGCTTCAGCGGCGGCGTATCGGGCAGGGTGAAGGCGTAGATGGCCAGCAGCAGCGACGCGCCGGCCGCCATCTGGAAGGTGAGTTCAAGCCGGTGCTGCTGTTCCCAGCCCAGCCAGCCGATGAGCACGCCCGCCACGATCCAGCCGATGCTGCCGGCGACGCGCACCGGCGGGAACTGCTTCTCGGGGTTGTCCATGTGCCGCATGGCCACGCTGTTCACCAGCGCGAGCGTGGGCATGAACAGCACCATGTAAACCATGATGAGGGTAAGGAACGACGAGAACGTGGCGGCCGATGCGGCGAACCACAGCAGCACGGCGCCCACGAGCTGCAGCACCGCCAGGATGCGCTGCGCGGAGAAGTACCGATCGGCCACCAGGCCGACGATGAACGGCGCGAGGATGGCGCCGATCGACTGGCTGAGGAACGCGGCCGCGACCTGCGAGCCGGTGGCATGCAGCGGGCCAGCGCCAAGGAACGTGCCCAGCGTGACGAACCACGCGCCCCAGATGAAAAACTCCAGGAACATCATGCTGCCCAGGCGAAACATCATCGGTTTCATGCGGTGGTTCCCAGCAGGCGATCCAGTGCCGCTGGATCAACGGAGGCGTCGGCGAAATCGTCGAACGCGCGGTCGGTCACACGGATGATGTGATCCTTGATGAAGGGGGCGCCTTCGCGGGCGCCATCCTCGGGATGCTTCAGGCAGCACTCCCACTCGAGCACCGCCCAGCCGTCGAAATCGTACTGGGCGAACTTGGAGAAGATGCCGCGGAAATCGACCTGGCCATCGCCCAGCGAACGGAAGCGGCCCGGGCGGTCGATCCACGCCTGGTAGCCGCCGTACACGCCACTGGTGGCGCTGGGCCGGAACTCCGCGTCCTTCACGTGGAAGATGCCGATGCGGTCGTGGTAGCGGTCGATGAAACCGAGGTAATCCAGGTGCTGCAGCAGCAGGTGGCTGGGGTCGTAGAGGATCTTGGCGCGTGGGTGGTGGTCCACCGCCTCGAGGAAGCGCTCGAAGGTGACGCCGTCATGCAGGTCTTCGCCGGGGTGGATCTCGAAGCACAGGTCGACCCCGGCCTCGTCGTACGCATCCAGGATGGGCCGCCACCGCTTCGCCAGTTCGCCGAAGGCGCGCTCGACCAGGCCGGGCGGCCGCTGCGGCCACGGGTACATATAGGGCCACGCCAGCGCGCCGGAGAACGTGGCATGCGCCTTCAGGCCCAGCCGCTGGCTGGCACGGGCGCCCATCTTCAGCTGCTCGACGGCCCAGGCCTGGCGCGCGGCCGGATTACCGCGGACCGATGCGTCGGCGAAGCCATCGAACAGGTCGTCGTACGCGGGGTGCACGGCCACCAGCTGGCCTTGCAGGTGCGTCGAGAGCTCGGTGATCTGCATGCCGTGGTCGGCGAGGGTGGTGCGGATGTCGTCGCAGTAGGCCTGGCTTTCGGCGGCCTTGGCGAGGTCGAAGATGGCCGGGTTGCTGGTGGGCACCTGCACGCCCTTGTAGCCGAGCGAGCCGGCCCAGGCGGCCATGGTGTCGAGGCGATTGAACGGGGCCTCGTCGCCAATGAACTGGGCGAGGAAGAGGCCGGGGCCCTTCAGCGTTTTCATCACGGCACCTGCTATGAAATCGATTTCATGGATACTAGCAGTGGCCTCCGGGATGTCATGATGCGTCGCATCATCGGAGCGCGTGATTCGCTTTGAGGGCCCTCACGCGCCCGATGATGTCGTATAGGCCACGCCCGGCCGCGGCTGGTAGGGGGCGAGTTCACGCCCGCGCGGATGCTGGCCCGTCACGAACCAGCGCTTGCGCCGGCGTACCTGGTCGGCCCAGCGATGGGCCGAGGTCGTGGCCAGCACGTCGGCGATGGCAAGCAGCACGTCCGCTTCGGGTATGGCGCCCGCGCCATGCCGCGTCGCCAGTGCCGCCATGGCTTGCTCGATGAGGAGCCGGCGTTTTTCGACGCCATCGAACTTCTTCTTCGTCCACCCTTTGCCATGGCTGGCCACCGCATCGAACATGAAGCAGAACGCCTGCTCGCTTTTCAGGTGGAACGCCTTGCAGTAATAGTCAGCGCGTGCGAGCAGGTCGCGGACATAGCGCACCTGGATTTGCTGGAACGCCGTGTCCTCCGACAGGCGCCTGAAATAGCCCACCCAGGGCTGCCGCACCGTCCAGACGGGTTTGCCGCGGGCGCCGGTCGATGCGGTATTCATCTGCTCGACGGCGAACCGGTGCTGTTCCCTGACGGCGTCTGTGCCTTTGCGATTGATAAGCTCAAGGAAGCGCGAGGCATCCGGGCCAAAGACCTGGACCCAACGAGCGGGGTTTTCCCTGGCGAAATCGCGCAAGAGCGGTTGCAGGCTACCGGTGCCGATCGTCCAGTTCACCAGGCCGAACGAAAGGCCCTGGCCATCGAAGTTGCTACTGAGCCCATAGAAGCCACCAGCCTTGCCGGTCTCGAAAAGGCTGGTGATCTCCACGGCCCTCTGCTCCGACGCGGTGAGGCCGCTGCCGGCCAGGCCCGCTTCCTCCTGCGGGATGTCGAAGGCCTCGTACGCTTCGCTAGCGGGTGTGGCCTCCTCGGTCGATGCCGCTCCCCACGCCAGGTCACGGCTATCGTTGAATGCATCGAAACGCGCGGTGGCGTCGCCGCCTTCATCCTGTGCCACTTCGTCGCCTGCATCGAGCGCCTCGGCCTCATTGGCAAGGCTCGCGACATCCTCGTCTTCGTCAAGCGATGCGTTGTAACCCTCCGCCTGTGCGTCGGCCTCGCCGTGCCACGCCGGTAACGCCGCGAGCAGGCGCGGGAGATACGTGGCGGGGATCGCGCAGTGCGCCACCCGCCCAGCGTCCACGGGCATCATGGCGAGCCGACCATGGGCCGACAGGGCCAGCTTCGCGAAAGCCTGGCCATTCACGCCCGTCGTCAGTTCGCGTGCGATCGCCGAGCCCTGGGTCCGGTACGTGCCGTGGCGGTACACGATGGTGGCCAGCAAGTCGTCCCTGGATGCCAGCCAGGCGCGCCAGTCGGCGATGGGCGCGGAGTATGTCGTATCGAGCGCCCACACATGCAGCGGCTTGCCAAGCGCGCTGCCCTGCATCTGGGCGGCCCCATGCTCGTGCGCCATCGCATCGAAGAAGCCGTAGGCACGCGAGTGGCCGGCCAGGATAAGCCGCGCGAGGGTGGGCGGCGTGGGGCGCCCGGTGAGGTCACGCACCTGGTCCAGCGCTTCGGCGGCTACCGCGTTGAAGTTGTCAGGCCGACCCAGCCGATGCCACTTCTTGCCGTAGGCCATGCCGTTGGCCGCCAGGTGCTCCCAGTCGAGGTGCGGCACCATCACCACGATGGGCCGGCCAGAGGCCTCCGCCAGCGCGCCGAGTTCGAAGGGGCGCCCGGTGATGAACGACGCCGGCCGGTTCTTCAGCACGGGCTGGCACAGGTCCAGGCCGTGGGCGTAGAACAGCAGCTCGACCTGGGATGCGCGTCGCGCCGCCTGCGTCACGTACACCGCGACCTTCACGCCAAGCGCTTTCGCCGTGAACGTGCGGATCATCGCCGCGCCTTCGGCTTCGTCTTCCTGCGCCACGGCCGCGCCCACGGCGGTGCCTTCGAAGCGGGCCTTGAAGCCCGGCGGGTTGTATTCCCAATGCCAGGGTTCGTTGCGGTACGGGTACCAGCCGAAATCCCGCCCACGCAGGGCCATCCATTTGTATACGGGCGAACGGTACATGCGCACGAGGTTGCCCATCTTCGCCGCGGTGCCTGCTTTCGCCGCGCTGGCGTCATCCACCCGCGTATTCGCTTCGGCCACGGGCAGGCCGCGGACCGCCATCCGCAGATCGATGGCGAGCCCGTACATGTGCGCGGAGACGCCCCGAGCCACGGCGTTGGGATTCGACTGATGCGCACTGAGCGACGCCTGCTTCGCGCGGCTGCGCCACGACGAGAGGATGACCAGGTCGACGCCGTCGGCCCGTGCAGCATCGTGCATGCGCAGGAAGGCGTCGCGCGCTTCGGCGAACAGCCGTTGCCCGGCTTGCTGCGGCACCGGTTGCGCGGGGTGTTCGCGGAACCGCAGCGTCGACGGCACGCGCCGCTCGGGCGTCACGCTGGCCATGGCGTTGAACAAGGTGCGCGCGAGGGCCCAATGCGCCTTGATGGTGTCGGTAGCTTGCTGGCCCCTGGGCACGTTCCCCGGGAACTCGATGCCCGACCAGTCTTGCGCGAGGAAGCGTTCGCGCATCGTGGCGTCGGGCAGGCGCTCCAGCGCGGAGCGATCCAATGCGTGTATCCACGCACGCTGGGGTTCCGTCAGCGACAAGGTGCCGCCGCCCGCGGCGCCCACGGCTTCTGTTTCCGGCTCCGCATAGGCCTCGCCCGCATCGCGCTCCTCGTCGTCGGGCTGCGCCTCCTCACCGGCGCCGCTGGCACCGTCCGTGTCCAGCCACGCCAGTGCTTCGTCCTCGCCTTCTTCACGCAGGAAGGGGGGTTCGCTGTATCCATGCCAAGGCGGTGCGGCGTCGAAGCTTTCCCGCTCGCCTTGCCCGTCCGCGAACGGCGTGGCCAGGCCCAGTTCGTCGTATGCGCCGGTGGGGTTCGTGGTGGCCATGGTGGGTCATTCCTCACTGCACGCTGACAAGCCGCGGACGGGCGGTATCGACCGGCTTGGCACGCACTTTCAGGTCCTTGCCCGTCGCGGCGGCCCATTCGGTGATAAGCCGACGGCTCTCTTCGCCGATGGGTGTCGGCGCGCCGGGTGGCGACGCCGGAGGCGGTTGGTCGAGGTAGAGCACCCACGCGGTGCCTTTCTTCACCACATCGGATTCAAGGGTACGCAGGAACAGCGAGAGGTCCGGTGCCATCGCAAACATGGCCTCGGACTTGCCGTGCGCGGGCAACCCCACTTTCAGCCCGAGCGACTTGCAGCGGCTGGCCTCGTCCGTGCCCGTCACCCCGCAATCGCGGATGAAAGGCGTGTTGGCGTTGAAGCTCAGTTCGGTCCAGCCAAGGGCGGTTGCCGCGGCCAGTTCCTCGCGGTCGAGCAGTTGCTGCTGCCGCCGCGATTGCAGCGTGAACTGCAGTTCCTGGGCGATGCGGTAGATGCGGTCGTCATCGGACGAGTTCACGCCCGATGAGTTTTTTACGTTGGAGATGGCCTGCCACACCTCGAACAGCAGCTCTTCGAAAAGGTGCACGAACTGGGCGTTGCTGACATTGGGCCGATCGTACGTGGATGGCTGGTTATCGTCGGTGCCGAACGCGAGCTGCACGCCGAACACGCGATCGTAGGCGTTGCGGCGCACATCCTCGGCCGGGCGGCGCACTTCGCTGGTCGACAGCCACGGCGAGAGGGGGTTCGCCGCACCGAACAGCAGGCACTCCGTGGCGTCTAGCCAGCGTTGCGTATCCGCCAGCGGAATACCGAGGGTTTCGCCTGCACGGAAGGCGCGCACCACGCGGCGCAGGATCTGCACGGCCCGCGTGTTCTCCAGCGCATAGCTGTAGCCGAGATGGTCCCAGGCGCGGCTGCCGGCAGGTGGCGCGTAGGCGGCGAACTTGCCGGTGGCCAGCAGCGCTTGCCGGGCCGGGCCGACAGGGTGGCCGCCCGCGTTCCACACCTGCTCCATGTGCAGGGCGAGGTCGAGCGGGTCGGCGGTCAGGACTTCGAGCGCAGCGGCGTTCTGGGTGTAGCCGGCGTCGACCATGCGCTGGATAAGCTGCTGGATCATGGCGTGCTCCAGGATGGGTGGGGGGGCTCGAGCGAGCCGGTGCCGATCCACGACGGGCGTTTCAGCTCCGCGCGAACGTGGGCCAGGCGCGCCATGTCCTTCGGGTCCATGGGGGTGCGTCGCGGCGGCGTCAGTTCGGCGAGTGGTTCCAGCTGCGCCGACAGCTTGCAGAAGCCGTTGATCAGCACGTTCTCGACGGCGTTGGTGCCGATCAGCTGGCGTACCAGCACGCGCATCTCGTCCATCTCGCGCTGCATGCCGGCCAGTCGCTCCTGGCTTTCCACGCTATCCGCGCGGGGCTCATCCGGTGGTTGCTGTCGCATGTCGCTTCTCCTCGTTCGCTTGTTCATGCCGCGCGGGCTCCTGCGTTGAACCAGGTGCGCGCCCGCTCGATCCAGCGTGGCGCCGTTTCAGGTTGTTCGGCCTCACGCAAGCCGGCGAGGGCGACGATGCGGATGCCCTCGGCCTGCCGCCAGTGGCTGGAGGTCCACAGCGCGGCACCGGCATAGTGCTCAAGCTCGGCCAGCGCAGCGGGCGAAACGCGCTGCGGGTCGAGCACATCGGTCATGGGGCGGCCACGCAGCGCGGGCACGGGTGCCGCAAGGCACGCGGCGGCGATGCGGGGCATGGCCGCCATGGACCGGGCAAGGAGGGGCTGCACGCTCTCGTCCGCGTGGCCCAGCGGGTGGCAGGCTTCCATCGCGCGCTGCAGCTGCGTCCAGGGCCCGTCGCCGCCGAAGCATTGCCTGGAAAACGCACAACCCAGCGCCGTGCGCAACCAGCCTATCGGGTGTGGATCACCGATGGGCCACGCAAGGATCGTCCGTGCATCCCCGACGACGTCGTACAGCGCGGCCACGGATGCGTACCCGGTGTGCAGGAACGCATACACATCGGCCGTGATCTCCGGCGCCCATGCCGTCCACATCGCCTGCAGGGGCGGGTCGTCGGCGAGGGTGGCGGCGATGGCTTGCCGCACGGCCGGCGTCCAGCCCGTGAGGTACGCCACCTGGTGCCCCGTTTCGTGGAACAACGACGTGGGCCGGTACAGGTTGTGGCGCACGATCTTGATCGCGGCCACGGGCATGATCGTGCCAGGGGCCCAAAGGCGCACCCCGGCACGCAGGATCGACGCACCCGTGCCTTTGTCCTGGTACACCAGCACGGCCGGCACGGGCTTGTTCGCGCGCTGGAGCACGGGCGCCATGCTTGCCACGGCCAGGCGATCGAGGGTCGATAACGTGGCGCAGAGCGATGGGCTGGTGCGTGAGTTCACGGCATCGCCGAGGAAATCGAGCGTGGTATCCACCTGCACGTAGCGATGCCGGAACCGTTGCACCGCGGCTTTCGCATCGTCGAGCAAGGCAGGGTTGGCGCGTGCCTTTGCGATCAGCGTGGCCGTGGCTTCACCCAGGGCGATGAGTTCCTCGACGGTCGCGTTCATCTGCCGCCGTAGCGGTATGCCGATGTTGCGCTCGACCGACTGCCACGCGCCGAGGGAAGCGAAATCCTCCGCATCGCGGAACGTGCGCGACGCAGCCAGCCAGTGCGCCACCTGCCGCTCGAGGTCGGCGCTGACGAGGTGGTGCTCCAGTGACGCCACGCGGGTCATTTCTGGCCCCTCCCGGAACCCACGCTGATGGCGATGGCGGGCGAGCCACGCAGCGCGGCCTCGGCCGCGGCGGGGGACGTGGCCTGCGCCAGGGCGTCGAGGCCGGGCACGGCCGTCAGCCGGATCCTCACGGTGACGCCCGCATCCGGGTGCGCCGCCGCGCGGGCGAACGCCTCGCTGTTGTCCTTCACCCACGCCGCAAGCGCGGGCAACACCCAGCTTTCGAGGCGCCGCCGCAACACGGCCACGAGGTGGGCGGGCAGGGCGCTGGTGGCGGGCGGCGCGAGTGCTTCGTTGTCTTCACTGTCCTCGTGGACGATGCGCAGGTGGCCGTGCGGCGCGGCGTCGGAGCGTTGGGCCGCGGCGCGGTACAGGGTGGTCAACGCCTGCAGCAGGGCGGTGGGGCCACGCCCCTGGCGGATCGCCTCGGCGATCCCCTGCGCGTCGGCCTCGGACAGGAACAGGCCGACCGTGATCTTCGAGCGGCGCAGGTTAACGACCGTCCACGCACGGCTTGGGGCCAGCCGTGCCGCCGTCGTTCGCGTGGCGGCCTCGGAGAGCACGAGCGCGCCGGCCGCACCCGTGGGTTCGAGCAAGTAGAAGCGTTGGCCGACGGCGATCTTGTGGCGTGATTGAAGGAAGCCCGGCGCCGTCGCGACGCCCAGCTTCGGCTCGCGCAGCAGCAGGCCCGCGGCTTCGGGCGTCAGCGGGTGTGCCTGTGACGACGCGGCATGGCTTGTCCCGCCGCCGGCGCGGTCCACGCGCAACATGCGCGGCAGCGTGGTACCTGCGACGGCCTCGTAGATGTGCATCCGCGCACGCACGGGGAACGTCGCGCCGGCCGCACGCAGCACGGCGCCGACGGTGGTTCCGCCGAAGCTCGGCAGCGCATCGGCCATCTGTGCCGTGACCTCCACCTCCGGCACGCGACTGTACTTGCGGTACGTGCGCACGCTGCGCGGACGTTTGCTGATGAACGTGCCGCCCAGCGACGGCGCCTGGCGCAAGGCCTGCCGTACGAAGCGCTGCGGGAAGTGGCTGGCCACGGCCTCGCCGAACGCAGCGGCCGTGGCCAGCTGCGTGAGGTCCTCGTTCTCGAAGATGTATTCCTCGCTTTCGGCCAGCCGCCGCGTGGTGTCCTCGACGACACTGGCCAGCGCGACAGGGCCTGCCTCGTCACGACGCGAGGCGCCCGTTTCCTCCGACGATTCCAGCTGCACGAGTCGCAGGCCGGTGTCGACGATGGCGTTGGACAAGGGGCCCGTCAGCGTGGGGCCGACCCAGCCGCGGATCACCTGCCCAAGGTAGCGCGCGAGGAACTGCACGACCTTCGGCCGTCCGACGAGCTTGATGCCCATGCGAAGCGCACCCAAAAGCGCTGGCACGAACTGTTCGATCGCGGGGGCAAGGTCCTCTTCGTCCTGGGCGGTGCGTATCCGGTCGATGAGTTCGCCGCGCGCTTCGGCAAGGCGCTCCAGTGCGCGGCCATCGGGCGCGGCTTCGCGGTCGGCATCCTCATAGCTCTCGCCAGCGAAACCCATGGCCGGGTCCGCCACGAGGGCTTCCGCGAGGGAGGCATCGAAGGATTCAGCCAGTGCCGCGGTATCCGCGAGCGTGGCGGGCGAAGCATCGCCTTCGTAGGCGGCCTGGCCTTCCTGCCAGGTTTCCGATGCCATCTGCTTCGCCAGTGCACGTGCACTGGGCTGCAGGGCCGCGGGCAGGCGGCCGATGGCGATGGAAAGCACGCGCTTCAGGAGTGGGTTGATGAGGCCACGCAATTTTTGCAGCACGGGCCCGAGCAAGGTGCCCGCCACCTTGCCCACCACCGAGCCCACGCCCTTCGCGGCGTTGGCGACGAACTTCACCGCGCTCTTCGCCTTGTTGATCAGCGAGCCGAGGAATTCTTCACCCGCGGGTGTCAGCTCGCCCGGTTGCGGGTCAAGGCGATCGAGTGCTTCGCTGAGCTGTTCGTCGGTGAGCGCGTCGATGTGGGCGTCGGCGAGGCCAGCCTCGAGCGACGACAGGTATTGCTGCGCCTCGAAGCGGACGGCCGCGAGCTGTGCGTCGCCGTAGCGCTCGCGTTCGGCGACGGATGCCGGGGATTCGTCGGTGAATCGATCGGCAATCGCTTGCTCGGTTTCTTCGGCGAGAAAGGCCACCGCTTCGTCAAACGCCTCGTCGCGAAGCTGCGCAAAGGCCTGCATGAGACGCTGGTCGGTCGCCGCCTCGGCGACCGGCATGCCGCCCGATTCGGCGAAGGGCATGAGGCCCGTTTCAAACGAGGGGGTCGATTCCGTCGCAGGCGCCGCATCCTCCGGCGCGTAGATGGCTTCGGCAAACGGGTTCCGCTCGGATTGCTGGTCGATCGACATGGGACCGCTCCACGCCCTTGGCTGGTGGAGGCAGTCGATCACAGGTGCCATCCACGACCATGCACCCGGTTGTGAACCGCACGTGCCACCGACGTGGCCCCGCCGTCCGCGCCACCCGCCGGTCGCGTCCGCCTGGCGTCCGCCATCCGTCCACGGCAACGCTAACAGCCACCCCGGCCGAGACCGACGACGCGCTCCGCTAGCGCCGGATCCGGCTCGACGCCCAACTCACGGTCAAGCCGCTCGGCGAGTGAACGAAAGCACCGCACCGCGTCGTACCGGTTGCGCTGCGCCAGGTGCGCGTCGATGAGGGCTTCCGCGGCCGATTCCCGCAAGGGATCCGCGGCAATCGCGGCCGCGCCGGCCTGGATCGCCAGGGCGAGCTGGCCGGCAGCCAACATGCTCCGGCAGATCGCTTCGAGCGCCTGTACGCGCAGCAGGTGGAAGGCATCCTGCTCGGCAACGGCCCATTCTTCATACCACCCGGGCAGGATGTCGTTCGACAACAAGGCGATATCGCCAAGGGCCACGGAATCGCCCGCGAGGGCACGCGCGGCGACCCCATGTGCCGTCGCGAGGTCGCAGGTGGCGTCAAGGCCAAGCTCATCGCCGAGTGCGCAGATCCAGCCAGCGGGAACGTGCCAGAGTGCGCGACGCAGGTTCGCACGCGCCGCATCGTCGGGCATGTCGGGCCAGAGCTGCGCCGCGGCCACGCCGCGTGGCATCGGCTGCCGCTTCAATGCCAGGTACGCAAGAAGGCGGCGGCCTGGAAGGGACAAGCGCATCACCGGAAAGACGCCCAAGCGCCCCAGGACTGATATGCTGCGCGTCATACTATCGGCGGTCGGTGTCATCACCATGCGCCTCCGCGGCGCGCGGTAGTGCCGCGCCGATCGTAAGCGGTGGATGAGGCAGCTGGCTTGGCGCACTTGCCGCGGCTGCGCGGTGGTTCGCCCCCAAGCGCAGGAACATACGCCTCGATGGCGCAGGGGGCGATATGACTTTCGTTCTACGGCCGTGTGGGCTACCGGGTGACCGTCGGCTGCGCCTCGGCATACGGGATACGTTTCACCCGGATGGATTCGACGAAGCGCCTGACTTCATCAATGACCAGCTCGGGCCGGTCCACGTGCACGTAGTGCTCGCTGCCCCTGGCGATGACGCGGCGACTCTGCGGCGAGAGCTGCCTCGTCTCCTCCTGCATGATGTTCCACACCTTGGCGTTGGCTGCGCCGACCTGCTCGGGCCAGTTCGGCGGCCGCGACGCCGGGTCGCGCGAAAAGATCAGGATGGGCAGGCGGGGGAAGGGGCCGGCGTGCACGGTTTCCTGGCCTGACCTGGGTTCGGCGTCAATCTCGGCCTCGATCGCGTCGAATTGCGACGGCGCGCAGTTGTAGGCGCGCACGATGGTCGCGAAGGCCTCGAAGCCGGATTGCACGGTGTCGCAATCGCCCCGCAGCCGGTACCACCCGATAGCCATCAGGAACTTCTGCCACGGCATGGCACGGCGCTGGTGCTCCTCGATGGCGACGACGCTTCGTGGCACCCGCTCATCCTGCAGCGGCGTCGCGCCGTCGACGAAGACCAGGCCGGCCAGGTCGCCCTCGTAATGGCTGGCGTAGCTCCGGAGGTAGATGCCGGCGATGGAGTGGCCCATGAGGATGAACGGCTTGCGGATGCCCGCCGCGGCGACCAGGTCGTGCAGCGCGGCCGAGAGCGTGTCGGCATCGTGGGGGCCGCCGGTCATTTCGCTGGAGCCAAAGCCGCTGCGATCGTATGAGCACACCCGGGTGACCTTCGACAGCTCGGGCTGCACCTTCTGCCAGCTGGTGAAATCATCGCCGAGGCCCGTGTCCAGCACGATCGCCGGCTCCCCCGAGCCGGTGCAGTAAATATGCATCGTGTGCCCGTGGATCTTGTAGAAGGCCCCGGGCACGTGTGCCTCGGCCAACCGGCGGTGCTGGGCGATGGTGTTGTAGATGGTGCCGGCAAGCACCACCAGGACGGTGACGGCCACCAGCGTGGCGGCGGTAAGCGCGAGGCGTGGGAGGACGGGTCGGCGGGCCATGGGGCTGAGCTTCGGCCATGGAGGCGGGGCGGCAGGAGTGCCATTTGGGCCATCCATGGCCGCGGCATAGTGCCTTCGACCAATCGCGCGCCCGGCGGGGCGGCGCGAGAATAGGGCGTCTCCAAACTGAGTGCGATCCATGCGCACCGTATTGATGTGCCATGCCGACGATGCCTTCGACCGCCAGGGCCTGGCGGCCTGGCTGGCGTCGTTTTCCGACCTGGCCGGCCTTGTCCTGATCGAGGAAACCGGCGAGCAGAAACGCGCGCGCGTGCGCCGCGAGCTCAAGCGGGTAGGGCCATGGCGCTTCCTGGATGTTCTTGCGATGCGGTTCTACTACCGGTTCCGGTTGGCGGCGGCCGACAACGCCTGGATGGGCGAGCGCCTTGGCGACCTTCGCGCGCGCTTCAACGATGTGGCGGGCGTGCCGGAACTACGGGTCTCCAGCGCCAATGCACCGGAGGTTGCCCGTTTCCTCGCCGCGTGCGAACCCGACCTCATGATCGCCCGCAGCAAGCAGCTTCTTTCGAAGCGGATCTACCGCGTGCCCCGGCACGGCTGCCTGGTGATGCACCCCGGCATCTGCCCCGAATACCGCAACGCCCATGGGTGCTTCTGGGCGCTGGCCGAGCGCGACCTCGACAAGGTGGGGCTCACGCTGTTGCGCATCGACGCCGGCATCGATACCGGTCCGATCTACGGCTACTACACCTATCCCTTCGACGAAGCGAACGAATCGCATGTGCGCGTGCAGTACCGTGTGGTGCTCGATAACCTCGATGCCCTGGCGCAGCGCATGCGCGACATCGTGGCGGGTACCGCGCGGCCGATCGATGTGGCGGGTCGCCCCAGTGGCGTCTGGGGCCAGCCGTGGCTTAGCCGCTACCTGCGCTGGAAACGTGCTGCCCGCACGGCGGCACCAGCTGCGGTGGCCGCCGAATGAGCCTCGTCAGCCTGATGTACCACGACGTGGTTTCCGACAGCCGTTGGGACGACAGCGGGTTCCTGGGCAGCGCGGCTGCGCACTACAAGCTCGATACCACCAACTTCCTTGCCCATCTTGACGGCCTTCGCGCTGTTGGCGCCACGTTTGCCGAGCCGGGAGCCGTGGCCGCCGGGCGCTACGAAGGTTGCCTGCTGACCTACGACGATGGCGGTGCGAGCGCGGTTGCCGTGGGCGAGGCCATGGTGGAGCGGGGAATGCGTGGATGTTTTTTCATCACAACAGCACGCATCGGCACGCCCGGCTTCGTCAGTGCCGACGACCTACGTGCGCTGCGCCGGGCAGGGCACCTGGTCGGCAGCCATTCGCACACGCATCCTGCGAACATTTCCCGGCTCGATGCGGCCGCGCTGCGAGATGAGTGGCGGCGTAGCGTGGAGGCGCTGGAGGACGTACTCGGTGAGCGCGTGCAGGTAGCGTCCGTGCCAGGTGGTTTCATGTCGAGGGCCGTACTAGAGGCGGCCGAGGCTTCCGGCATTCGTACCTTGTTCACGTCGGAACCCACCACGCGCGCATGGCGCCGCGGTGGCTGCGCAGTTTTGGGGCGTTACGCCCTGGTGCAGGCCGATGCGCCTGCGGTGGCCATGGCACTTGCCGGCGCCGGCGGCGGTGCCCGGTTCAAGCAGTGGGCCAAGTGGAATGTGAAGAAGCCGCTTAAACGATGGGCCGGCCCTCCCTATCGTTTCGTGCGTGAACGGCTGTTGCACCAGCGATTTGGGGCGCCCCGCGACTCCGCCGGCATGTAGCTGCTGCCATCGGCACCCCCTGGCTTCTTGAGACGCGGTACGCACTAATAGCCCCAGATTCACAACTCTCCGTTGCGCTCCCGCAAACTGCGTGGTATCCGATAGTAACTCTCCGAATATTCGGAGAGGTGCCAACACGCACGTCAGGCCGTCGGTACCGCGTAGGGGGCGTGGGCCGGTCCAGGGGTTTATCCGGGGGTTCACCGTATGTCATCCATGCGCCATGCCATGCCTTGCCGCGCGCGCGTTATCGCCGCGGCCATCGCAGTCGCCTTGCTGGGCATCGAAAGCCCGGCAGTATTCGCCCAGTCCACGGTCGGCACCATCAGCGGCGCGGCGCCCGCGGCGGCCGGGGAATCCGTTCGCGTGGAAAACCCGGGTTCCGGTTTCAGCCGCGACGTGCCCGTGGACGAGCGTGGCCGCTTCACGGCCGCATCGCTTCCCATCGGCATCTACCGCGTGACGTTGCTTCGCGATGGCAAGCCTGTCGAAACCCGTGACAACATCCAGCTGCGCGTGGGCACGACGACGCAAGTGTCCTTCGCCGAAGCCAGCTCGGCCGCAGGCCCTTCGACGGAAAACCTCGCCGCGGTAACCGTCTCGGCCAATGCCATCCCGGCGATCGATACGACCAGCGTGGACTCACGTTCCGTCGTCACGGCCACCGAGCTGGCCAAGTTGCCCGTCGCCCGTAGTGCCGAATCCGTCGCCCTGTTGGCCCCGGGCACGGTGGCTGGCAATCCCGCGTTCGGCGGTGTCGCCTTCAGCGGCTCGTCGGTCGCGGAGAACGCCTATTACATCAACGGATTCAACACCTCGAACCCACTGACCAACTTGGGTGGCACGCAGCTTCCGTATGGCGCCATCGATCAGCAGGAAACCCTGACCGCGGGTTACGGTCCGCAATATGGGCGCTCCGACGGTGGTGTGATCAGCCAGGTGGGCAAGCATGGCACCAACGAGTGGCACTTCGGCGCACAGATCCAGTGGCTGCCGCGCTCACTGCGCGCGGGGCCGGCGAATAGTTACTACGTCCAGGGCAAGCGAAAGGGCGAGCTCTACGACTACAACCGCGAGGACAAGAGCTGGTCGGAGATCATCAACGGATACGGCGGCGGCGCGCTGATCAAGGACAAACTGTTCTTCTATGCCGCGTACGAGGTCGAACGGCAACAGGGCAGCAGCATCGGCAGCATCGACGGCCCCTACGAGACCGAATACCGCTACCGTGATCCGCGCTGGTACGCCAAGGTCGACTGGAACATCACCGACAATCACATCCTCGAATTCACCGGGGTGTCGAGCAAGCAGTCCTACCAGGCCAACCAGTTCTTCTACGACTACGATAGCAAGACCGAAGGCGCCTTCCGCGCGCAGTCGTCGCCCACGAAGACGTCGACCGACATCGGCATCGTGAAGTACACCGGCTACCTGACCGACGACCTCACGTTGAGCGCGATGTACGGCAAGCTGAAGAACAAGAACTACACCCAGTACCCTGGCTACGACGCCGACCAGGTATTCATCAGCGGGGCGAGCAACCAGAACCCGGCCTTGAATGGCGGCGTGCCGCTTCCCGGGTCGCAGCCGTTTGGGTATTTGAACGATCCCTCCGCCGCCAACCGCACGCGCAACCTGCGCATCGACCTGAGCGAGCACCTGGGGGACCACACCATCAGCGCCGGCATCGACAACCAGGTGGCGGTGGCCACCGACCAGGGCTCGATCGTGTCCGGTCCCGATGGCGGCTACTGGTGGATCTACACCAATGCCTCGGGCGACCCGACGGCGCCCATCGACATCCAGAACGGGGTGCCGGCGCCGGTTGGCTACCCCGGCGGCGAGGACGGCTATTACGTCTCGCGCTACCGTTATCGCGCGGTGGCCTCGGCCCAGACCACGCAGCGGGCGCAGTACATCGAGGACGCGTGGCAGGTCAGCGACCGCTTCCTCCTGAAGCTGGGCCTGCGCAACGATCAGTTCACCAACTACAACACCGATCACAAAGCGTACATCCGCCAGACCAAGCCGCAGTGGGCGCCGCGTGTCGGATTCGCCTGGGACGTCGGCGGCGATGCCAGCTTCAAGGTCTTCGGCAACGTGGGACGCTACTACCTCGCGCTGCCGAACTCGGTGGCCATTCGCGGTGCCGGTGGCAACCTGTTCACCAACGAGTACTTCACCTACACCGGCATCAACGCCGATGGCACGCCAAGTGGCCTGACGGCCCTGCCGCCGGGTCACGCCGTCGCCGGCAGTGCCGCGGCATTGACCGGCGCGGCGCCGGATCCGGAGACGGTGACGGCGCGGCACCTGAAGGCCGAATTCCAGGATGAATACGTGCTGGGCTTCCAGCACCAGTGGGGGCCGGAGTGGGTTTACGGCGTGAAGGGCGTGGTGCGCAACCTGCGCAACGCGCTGGACGATGTATGCGACGTGGGGACCATCCAGGCGGCCGCCCGCGCGCAAGGCGTGGACACCGACGCGCTCAGCGATGCCAACCCCAGTTGCTACATCTTCAACCCGGGCAAGGCCTCCGACTTCACGCTGCTTACCGACGATGGCGCGCGCCACAACGTGCACGTCACCAACGACGATTTCGGCTTTCCGCATCTGAAGCGCAAGTACGCCGGCCTGGAGTTCACGCTCGAGCACCCGTTCGACGGCACGTGGTACGGCTCGTTCAACTACGTCTACTCGCACAGCTTCGGTAACACCGAGGGCCCGGTGCGATCGGATATCCGGCAGTCCGACATCGCCGCAACGACGTCGTGGGATTACTCGTCGCTGATGGTGTATTCCAACGGCGACCAGGCCAACGACCAGCGCCATCAGTTCAAATTCAATGGCTACTGGCAGATGGCGTCGGAATGGCTGCTGGGCGCGAACCTCGCCGTCGTGTCGGGCCTGCCCAAGGGCTGCCTGGGCGCCTTTGGTGGCCCTGATCTACCGCCAGAGGATCGCGACCCGTCCGGCTACGGCAAGACCTCGTACTACTTCTGCGATGGCCGTCCCGAGCCGCCGGGCCGCGCTGGACGCACGCCGTGGCAATACACGTTGTCGGGCAACCTGGAGTACCGTCCGGAATGGGCAGGGAAGAAACTCGCTTTCAACCTCTACGTGTTCAACATCCTCAATAAACAACGCCCGATCCAGTACGACTCCGGTTACGGCAGCACCAACGATGTTCCGGTGGATTCGTACCAACGCGTCGTCTACCGCCAGCAGCCGCGTTACGTTCGTGTCGCCGTCTCGTACGATTTCTGAGATGTCGCTTGCGCTTAGAAAGCCAGCTCCACCCCTGCGGTGAAGGTGCGGCCCGGTGCGGGCTCGCGACCCCAGGGGCTGGTGTCGATGCCGCGGAAGTAGTAGCGGTGGTCGGCGAGGTTGTTCACGGCCAGCGTGCCCTTCAGGGTGCTGGTTTTTTCGCGCAGGAAGACGTGGCTCACCTGTGCGTTCCACACCGCGTAGGAGGGCAGGGGGCCGATCGAGGCGATGGCGTTCTCCACCGGCGTGTTCGCCGCGTCGGTGAACGCCTTGCTGAAGTAGTAGCCGTTCACCGCGAGCGTGGTCTCGCCGAGATCGTAGGATGCGCCCACGTTGTATTGGTTACGCGAGGTATACGGCACGCGCTGGCCGGCGTATTGCCCGGATTCCTGCTTCGCATCGAGATAGGCGTAGCCGAGATCGAACTTCAGCGCCTTCACCGGCGACCACTCGAACTGCGCTTCGACACCCTGGTGGCGCGTCTTGCCCAGGTTGCCGTAGGTACGCGTGGTGTTGTCCAGCGCGATCTGCTTGTCGAAGTCGATACGGTAGGCATCCACGTTGAGGCTGGTACCTTCGGCCGGGAAGAATCGCATGCCCGCTTCGTAGTTCCAGGCCAGTTCCGAATCCAGGTTGTCGCCGAACACGATCTGCGTCACCTGCGGCGCGCGCAGCGAGCGCTGCGCATCGGCATAGACGTACCAGCGCGGCGATACCTTGAAGCCCACCGTGAGGCCGGGCAGGCTGTTGCGGATATTGTTTTGCGTGGTGCGGCCCGTGGCCAGGTCGTGGTAATCCGAGTCCAGGTGCTCGAAGCGCACGCCCGGCGTCACCGTCAGGCGATCGTCCATGAAACCGATGGCATCGCTGACATAGGCGGCGAACGCACGATCCCTGAACTTCCAGTTGCGCGCGAGGGTGTAGACGCCGTTATCCAGCCCCGTGTTGCCGACAAGGAAGTCGATATCCTCGCGCTCGGCGCGCACGCCCAGGGTCCATTGCTGGCTCACGGCGCCGTCGATGCGCAGCGACAGGCGTGGCTCCGTGCCGTACACGCTGAACCCTCGCGGCGCGCTCTGGCGCAGCTGCGGCGGGAGGTCGGGGCTCCACGTCTGCGTGGAGGCCCGGCGCATGCCAACGACGAAATTGCGCGTGCTCTCGGCGCCGAACGTCGTCCAGTCGAACTGCGAACTGTCGAACAGCGCCCACGCCCCAAGGTCCTGCTGGTAGGTAACAGCGCTGCGCGTGGTGCGCCCGGTGAATTCATCCAGCGGGCGTGTCGCATCGCGGGGGTTATCGCGGTAATCGGCCACCGACAAGGCACCCGCGAGATCCATGTTGGCCACGTAGCGGCCGATCTCGGCCTTCAGCACCTTGTCATCGGCCAGCCACCACTCGGTGCGCAGGCGCACGTTTTTCACGTCGGTATCGCTGTGGTCGCGCCAGTACTGGCCCTTCAGCCAGTCCGCATCCATTTGCACGCCGAAATCCGGCGTGAGGTAGCCGCCGGTGCTCACCGACGAGTCCTTTAGGAATTTGCCCTTGCCACCCGCCGTCACTTTCTCGCCAAGCACGGTGGTCCAGGTTTCCGGGATGGGCTTGCTTACCAGGTTGATCACGCCGCCTACGTTGTTCGGGCCGTACTGCACGGCGGCGCCGCCGCGCACGATGTCGATGCGGTCGATCTGGTTCATCGTCACGGGGAAAAGCGACAGGCTCGTCTGGCCGTACGGGGCAAGCGAGAGCGGTATGCCATCCTCGAGCACCTGCACGCGGCCACTGCGGCTCTCGTAAAGGCCGCGCAACATGATCTGCGGCAGCACACCGGTGCCGGTCTCGTCGAAGATCTTCACGCCTGGCACGTGCTGCAGGGCGTCGTCCAGCGAGCGGTAGGCGCCGGTGTCGAGGTCCTTGCGCGCGATGACCTGGCGGCTGCCCGCGTAGGTGCGCACGTCTTCGGTGCGCGATGCACCCAGCACATTGCCCTGCACGGTAATAGCCTGCAGGTCGCTCGCTTTCTGGCGCATGGCCTGGTCGTCGTCCGCGGCACGGAGGGCGGTGGCGGGCAGGGCACAGGCGATGGCCAGGCTCAAGGCAAGCAGGCGGGGGGTGTCACGCACGGGTCGATCCTTCAGGGTTAACGGGTTCAAGTTCACGCCGGCGGCTGCGCCGGGCGGCCAGCAGCACGCCGCGGTTGATGCCGCGGGTGCCCAGGGCCGGAAAGTGCGCGGCCTGCACCGCGGCGTGGGCCTGCTCGGCGGTCTCCGGTCGTGGGATGACGATGCCCCTGGCACCGGCGTCGAGCACCCGGCCGATCAGCTTTGCATCGACCTCCGGCACCCGCACTCATGGCTCGTAACCACCGAGCTCGCAAGCCCGGATGACATGTTGCAGATCGCCTGGTGAGAGGAGCACATGCTCCAGATCAAGCACGGCAAAGCCAAAGCCGGCGGCCCCGAACATCTCGCAGAGCAGGGCTGAGGGCACCGAATTGAGAATACCCACCGAGGCCATTGGCATTGCCCGCGCGTAAAAAGCGGACGATATAGCGAACGCGAATCATTCGCAATAAGGTGATGGGCATTTTGTGATGTAGCGACCAGGGTGGTCTCAATGTTGGTTGCGCGGGTGGCGAACTTAGCATCGATTGCGGGTACTGGACTGGATAAATTCCAGCGTCCGGCTAATGTACGGAACGACACACTGCCGGGAAGGCCATACGCCATGGAACTTGCTCTCGAAGACGACATCCTGCAGCTGCTTGAAGAGCGCAAGCGCACGATGGCTGAGTTCCACGCCGGTTATCGGCCCCTGAACATGTATGTCATCTGCCGTGCCGATCTGGAAATGAGTCCGGGGAAGCTGGCGGCTCAGTGCGGTCATGCGTTCACCAGTGCTTACGAGAAAGCCTTGATGCAACGTCCCGAGGTCACGGGGGAATACAAGGGCACCGGTGAGGGCACCAAGCTCGTCATGTATGCAAAAAGCCTAACCACTCTGGTTCGTGCTTACCGTGACCTCCAGAAGGCAGAGCTGCCCCATCACCTGGTTATTGATCGCGGGCACAAAGTTCCGCCTCACTTCACCGGCGAGCCGACTGTGACGGCGCTCGGTGTTGGTCCGGTATATCGCGATGAGGTTGAGGTCATCATGAAGCGTTATACGATGATCAAGTGATGCTGCTTGCGGGCGATGTCAGCCCAAAACTGAAGCGTCTCGGCCTAACTTTGGCGACCGCAACCGAGGTTCAGGGCGGGGCGTTGGCATGCATAGTCAATCCGGTTGAGTTGCTGGCCAGGCGTTCGATTTGAGGCCTAGTTTCTGGCGCCAATGTCGGAACCTAGTTAAAGATGTCCATCGTTGATGACACTTAAATGTGTCATCAATTCATAGGCTTATCAATCTATCCGCCCCGGGATCGGCAGATAATCCAGCCTAAGAGGACGTCTTTAAGGGAGGGGAGCGGCGACGAGGACATTCTTAAGCCGTGTATCCCAACTCAAGCAATTGCAGCTTGACCCTTCCAGGCAGCAATAGGCGCCGACTAGCCAGCGTCGATGAAAATCAGGTGACGGCCGACGGTAGAGTGCGGCATCGTGCGCTAGCGCGTGTCAGTGGCGGCTAGGGTCGGCGACGCCAAGCGTCACGGGAGTTACCAGCGCTTTGTCACACCGCAACCATCGATCGCACCTTCACTTCACCAGAAGGCCTTGCGAGCATGGTCCAGCGACGCATTGGTACAGCGCAGCCTCACCGTCGTTAGGCCACAGGGACGTCCTAGGTCCTTCCAGCAGGCGTCCGCCGGCAGGTAGCCTGTCGATGCCGTATATCCCTGACCATGGTCAGCCTGGCCGAGAAGATTTGTTAACGGCTGCGGACGCGTTTGAGGCGTTACGTCGCGAGCAGGTCATTAAGCGACGTGGGCTCCCGCACAGGCGTGCCATTGCGCTCGCGCCGGATGCGGGCCATGGTTTCGTATGCGACTCGGCGCGCTCGCATCACGCCACCGAGCGGCTGGTGTGCGGCTAGGGCATGCCAGGGATTAAACGACGTGGCGGCGTCGATGGCGCGGATGTTCTGCTCGTCCCATGCGGCTTGCGGCGGCACGGTAAGGGTGCCGACGACACGGTAGGGGCTGTGGTCCTCCGGCCAAGGCACAGACGCGTCTTCAACGGGCATTTTCTCGGTATCGGTCATGAGCTGCGCTCGGATTTCCCACGTGCCGCCTGTTTCGCGGAAGAAGTCCACGACCGCTTCCCGCAACCCGTCGGGCCGATCCTTCAGGTCGACCGGTGCATCGGTCAATGCCGTCAGCGCCGGCGAGATGGGGGCAAACGAGATCTTGGCAACGTAGTCGCCAAAGCGCAGCGGGACCTGCGTGAAGAACGTCTCGCCGAGGATATGCGTTTCGGGGTGCCCGCCCATGGTCAGGAGTGCCGGGCTCTTTCCGCCAACGCCCTCGACCGCTTTCTCCACCACGCGCAGCGTCGATGACAACGCACGCTTGAGCACCTCGCCCTTGTCCGTGGTCGCTGCAAGCAGCTTAAGCGAGCGCAGGAAGCTCTTGGCGTCGGGCTTGGCGAAGGCCGGGCCATTCACCATGACAAAATCCTGGGTACGCCCTTCCATCGACGCGGCTACGCGCTCTCCATCTACCCCGATGATTTTCACGGCCATGCCTCGCGGCAGCGACACGTTGTCGTCGAGTACGTCACCGGCAGGTGTCGAAAGCCTAATCACGGCGTCATACGTGCCAGGGCTTGCAAACAGCCCCTGCGCGAGTTCAGGCGGCAGGTGGTCGGGGATCGTCACCGACCCGATGAGCAACCCATGGCCCTTGGCGTGCACGCTGCGCAGGGCGTGGTGGCCGTGTGCGTAGGTGGTATCGCCGATTTTCTCCAACTGCTCGACAAGACCGGCGTGCACACTCACCTCGTCATCGTCGATATGTTCAAGGGCGGGCGAGTAACGGACGGGGGATGCTGGCTGGGGCGTCATGGGTGCGCTCTGGCTAAGTTTCCCCCATTGCGACGTGATGGGAGTCGTCGTGCCGTGAACGCGCCGTGGGTGAATGCGGACGCCGGGGCGACGCGACGGCCGGGATGATGAGATCTTTCATGCGGGGCATTGGCCATGGCGGATGACGGGCGAGACGAGCAGCCAGAAGAACACGTTTCTGGCGGATGGGGCTCCGTGTCGGGCATGGCCAAGGTCTTCGCGCGGGAACGGCCAGACCATACGTTGTCCACGCTCTGGCGCCAGAACAAGGCGCGTGGTTTCATGTGCACGTCGTGCGCCTGGGGAAAGCCCGCCCACACCCATGCGTTCGAATTCTGCGAGAACGGCGCCAAGTCCACCATCTGGGAACTCACCAGCGACCGCTGTACGCCAGAGTTCTTCAGCGCACATACCCTTACCGAACTGCGTACATGGGCCGACTACGACCTTGAAATGACCGGTCGCCTCACCGAACCCATGCGTTACGCCACGGACAGCGACACCTATGTCCGGTGCAGCTGGGAAGAGGCATTTGACGGTATCAGGGAGCACCTTCGCGCGCTCCAGGCGCCCGAGGCCGTGTTCTACGCTTCCGGTAAGGCATCGCTGGAGGCGTCATATCTCTATGCCTTGCTTGCCCGTGTGTATGGAAACAACAATCTCCCTGATAGCTCGAACATGTGCCACGAGACGACATCGGTAGGGCTGAAGAAGGTCATCGGTTCGCCGGTCGGCACCTGCGTGCTGGAGGACTTCGAGCACTGCGACGCTATCTTCTATTTCGGCCAGAACCCCGGTACCAACAGCCCGCGCTTCCTCCATCCGCTCCAGGAGGCCGTCAAGCGCGGGTGCAAGATCATCACGTTCAACCCCGTGCGGGAGGCTGGCCTGCTGCACTTCATCAATCCGCAGAACCCACTGCAGATGGTGACCCAAACGCCGACCGAGCTCTCGCACATGTATCTTCAGGTGCGCCCCGGGGGCGACATCTCGGCGCTCATGGGCATGTGCAAGCGCGTGTTCCACCGCGACGAGGCAGAGCGAGCCGCCGGCAGGGAGGGCATCCTCGACCAGGCCTTCATTGAGCAACACACCGCGGGCATCGACGCGTTCCGGCAAGCCGCTGAAACGGCGTCGTGGGACGCGATCGAGGCGCACTCGGGGTTGGCACGGGCTGACCTCGAGGCGGCTGCCGATGTCTACTGCGAAGCCAGCAACGTCATCGGCGTATATGGCATGGGCCTTACGCAGCACGTGCACGGGTCGCAGAGCATCGGCATGCTGGTGAACCTCCTGCTCCTGCGTGGAAACCTCGGGCGCGAGGGCGCGGGTATTTCACCAGTCCGCGGCCATTCCAATGTCCAGGGCCAGCGAACGGTGGGTATCTCGGAAAAGCCCGAACTCGTGCCGCTCGACAAGCTTGCCGAGATGTTCGCCTTCGACCCGCCTCGCAAGAAGGGCCGCACCACGGTCGAAGTGTGCGAAGGGGTCCGGGATGGCTCGGTCCGCGCCTTCGTCAGTTTGGGTGGAAATTTTGTCCGTGCTATCCCTGAGCAAAACGCGATGGAGAATGCCTGGAAGGAACTGGCGCTTACCGTCTACGTTGCCACGAAGCTCAACCGCAGTCATCTCGTCCACGGCAAGGCCAGCTATCTTCTCCCGTGCCTTGCACGCTCGGAGCAGGACATGCAAGGCGGCGTCCCCCAGGCCGTGTCCATCGAAGACAGCTTCAGCCACATACACGGGTCGATGGGCCACGCAACGCCGGCAAGCCCGCACCTGCGCTCGGAGCCATCGATTGTCGCCGGCATTGCCGCTGCGGTGCTGCCTTCGCATCCCAAGCGTCCTTGGCTGATCTGGGGCGCCGACTACAGCCGCGTGCGCACCCTGATCGAAGAGACCTATCCAGAGATGTTCCGCGACTACGAGGCGCGGATGTTCCACAAGGGTGGCTTCTACCGCGGCAACCCTGCCCATGAGCGCAAGTGGGAAACACCGAGCGGCAAGGCAGAGTTCACGACGCCGACGGTCTCGTCAGCACTTGGCGTCGGCGACGCGCCAGGTCGTTTCCATCTCATCACGATGCGATCCAACGACCAGTTCAATACGACTATCTACGGCTTCAGCGACCGCCTGCGCGGGCTTGAAGGTTCGCGTGCCATCGTATTGATGAACCGACAGGACGTGGCTGATCAGGGCCTGGAGGCAGGCGACGTCGTCGCGTTGGCCAGCGACGCCGGTGACGGAGTGGAACGCGAAGTCGATGGACTGACCGTCACTGTCTTCGACCTGCCCAGGGGGTGTGTGGGTGGCTACTATCCCGAAATGAATCCGCTGGTGCCGCTCTGGTATCACGACCAGGCATCGAAGACACCCGCGGCGAAAGGCGTGCCGGTGCGCGTACGCCGAAGCGCGCGCGCGGCACCCTTAACGGAAGTCGTCTAGTCACTGATCGCGGATGCAGGCCTGCGCACGCATTGACCCATGGAAGGGTTCCGGGCTCCGGTAGATCACAGTTCTGCGCATCCTCTGACCGTGACCACGAGAGCGCCACTCATGCTGCAGAGGAGGGCGATAGGCCCTACATCCGTCTGATTGGGCGACGCGCCTTGTCCAGAACTATGACGGTCCCGAGCGCCGTCCTCGCGGTGACGAAGGGCTGCCGCAAGCCGATGCAAACGGGGGGGGATGACATCCTTTGACGGCTGCCCGGTCGTCCGCCTCGCACCGTTCGTGTGCTGCCAATCACGAGCTAAGGACAAACTCGGCTTGCTGGCATAAATGACTCGCAGCCATCACAGGCGGATGCATCGCCCGGGAAGAGCCTCGTCAGCATGTGAACGTCCACGGGGGAGTGTGGCCATGCCCGGAGAAAAAGCACTTATGTCCGTATCGTATACATAATACGGAACAATATCAGACACTTACGACGACTTGGCGATTGCATCGCGTGAGGCGGTATGCGACGCTGGGCGGGGGGGCGAGCCATGCATGCTTCCCCCATCACCCGTGGACGTCGGGCCCTTGCCTGCCCGTCCACCTCTATCACCTGCCCAAGGAGCCGTTAGCGCCTACTTTCTCGCTTCCGGGCGTCCGAAAAGCACAATGCCCCCGTATGACCAGTACGGGGGCATTGCAAGGCACAGCGGTTTGAGCAGTTGCTGCCCCTGCATTGTGGAGTGCCCTCCTTCCCCCTGTCAACCGATTTCGGCCGTGTTCTACGTGCCGAACGGGCAGGTCTGTTTCCAAGAAACCCGTGCCGGAAGGCGCGGAGGAGTCCACTTGTGTCCAAAAAAACCCTAAACACGCCCAATTTGCCGGCGTCGCCCATCCTTGTGCAGGCAGCCTGCTGGCTGGATCCCCATCAGGTCGTCTTCGTCGACGACGAGGTGTGCATCATCGAAGCCCGACTCGGCCCAGCCATGCTGAGGGTCCTGAACGTAAAGACCCAGGCCACCAGCGAGGTGAGTATCGCCCGGGTCAAGCCGCTACGGCCCCACCGGTCCGGGACCAAGGACGACGCGGTGTCCCCGGAGGAACGCGAGCGGTCCCAATCGCTCAATTTGCACCTGCAGCCGTATGTGAACCAGCGCACGGTGTCCATGGCTGTCACGCGAGCAATCGCACAGGCCTATGGCGTCGGAACACGTCAGGTGCGCCGCTACCTGGCGGCCTTTCGTCGTGAGCCTCGCGCGGCCAACCTCGTGAGGGGTAAGCGCGGCCGGGCGACCGGCACGCGGCGGCTACCTGAGCCTATCGAGCGGATCATCCAGCATGTCATTGCCAAGCATTACAGCCGGCGAGAAAAGGTCACCAAGCAGGAAGTGATTGATCGCGTCGCGGCCCTCTGCCGACGCCGGGGACTATCACCTCCCCACAGCGGCTCGGTGCTTTTGCGTCTTCGTGACGCCGAAGGCTATGCGCTCTCGGTCAAGCGCGAAGGCCGCAAGCAAGCCCGGCAGCGCTGGGAGCCTCGCTTGGGATGCATCGGAGACCTTCGGCCGCTGCAGGTGATACAGATTGACCATACGCGTGTCGACCTGATCCTACTCAGCGACGACCGCCTGACAGAGATTGGCCGTCCTTGGCTGACGCTGGCGATCGACGTGGCCACACGGGTGGTCGTCGGCTTCTATGTGTCGATGAGCGCACCTTCGTCGGTGTCTGTGTCGATGTGTCTTAGCCACGCGGTCTTGCCCAAGCTCGAACACGGCGTCGACGGGATCGACTATCCCGTGTTCGGGTATCTGGAGGAGGTTCGCGCGGACAATGCCAAGGAGCTAAGCGGCCCCACGCTCAAGCAGGGCTGCGCCGAGCATGGGATCGCCTTGAAGTGGCGCCCGCTCGGCAAGGCGCACTACGGCGGCCACATCGAACGGCTGAACGGCACACTCATGCGGATGGTGCACACCGTGCCCGGCACGACGTTCAGTAACGTGGCACAACGGAAGGACTATCCAAGCGAAGCGAAGGCGATCCTGACGCTGGAGGAGTTCCGGCAGTGGCTCACGCGACAGATTTGCCTGCGCTACCACACGCGTGTGCACCGGGGGCTGGGCGTGCCGCCGCTTGTCGCATGGCAGCGTTACTGGCAGGCGCAAGCCGAGCAGGGCGTTTACCCGCGTGTGCCGATCGACCCGGCGATGTTCTATGTCGACTTTCTTCCTCTTGTCGAACGGGTCATTCAGCGCGGCGGTGTGCACGTCGATAACCGACGCTATTGGCACCAGGCGCTTGCCGCATCGATGAACCAATCGGTCTCCGTGCGCGTGGATCCGCGCGACCGGGGAAGCATCTGGGTCACCACCCCCGACGGCGGTCGCGTGCAGGCGCTGATGGTCGCCGAGGATGGCCGCCAGGTCGCTATGACTGCGGCCGAACGCTCGTACGCCATGAGCCTGCACGACCGCGCTTTCGAGGTAAGCGATGCCATCGTTCGGGAGGCTAAGCGGCAGAAGTATCAAGCCCGACGCAGCGACGCCACCCCCTCTTCGACCAAGCCTTCCGCCTCAACGGCCGACGAAGCTGCAGCGCCGTCATGGACTGACGCGGATATCCAGCTCGCCCTGCAAAGCCCCTTGTCGGCGGAGAACGATCATGGCTAAGCCGGCAATCATCCAGCTTCCCGAGTTCGCACATCTGGACCCTGATGTGGTGCCGTTGTTGGCCCTGCCAACCGCCGAACGGGTGAGGTCGATGTCGCGCGATTTCTTCATCAAGTATCCCTCGGTGATGCAGGCCTTCGAGCACGTGGACTTCATGCTGAAATCCGAACCTTCCGAACGTGCCGATGGGCTGTTGATCTGGGGCGACTCAGGGCAGGGCAAGTCCTCGATCGCGTGGGCGATGATCCGCCGCTACGCCGCCCGCCAGGCCACCGAGACGAAGGCGGCGAAGATGGCGCCGCTCTATATCGACCTGACGTCCGTCAAGGACGCCAATGAGATATTCATCCGTCTGCTCGAACAGATCGGCCATCCTATCCGTGGTCGGCTGCTTGCGGAGAAACGGCGTTCCGCGTTCATCGAGGCGATCAAAGCATCCGATATCGACCTCATCATCATTGATGAGCTTCAGGATCTCCTGGCGGCCACCGAGACGCAGAAAACGAACTGCCTTCACGCCATTCGCTACATCATGAACCACTCCAAGCGGACAGTAGTGCTGATGGGCAACGGGTTGGCCCAGAGCACGCTCAATGCCGATCCCCATCTGGCCGCGCGTTACGACACATTGCACTTGCCAGCTTGGAAGGCGGGACCTGAGCTCGCACGGTTGCTGGACGCGATCATGCGTATGTACCCGCTGAGGCGTCGCTCCCAGGTGACCTCGATGGCGGCCATGAAATGTCTGGTGGGCATCACGCGCGGCAACCTGCGTGAGATGCGGCGGCGGTTGTCGCGCGCGGCGATGCTGGCGGTGGAGGACGAAACCGAATCGGTGAGCATGGCCACGTTGGAGCGCTCGATCAATGAGTTTCCTCGCTCGCTGGTGGGAGAGGATGTACACGGAGCGAACCGATGAGTTCGGGCGGCGTGGAACGCTGGACCATTCCCGGCCCCGGGCCCGACGAAAGCCTCGAGTCGGTTATCGAGCGTGCGGATCGCTACTACCAAGGCTGGCTGACCGGACTGGGGCGCCGACTGGACGTGCGACCGGCGACGTCGGGCGCCGGCGAAGGCTCAGCTGCCGCCCCGGCGAGCACGGCAGACATAAGGGCCCTTGCGAGTCGGCTCGATGTCCCTGCCGTCAAGCTGCTGGGCCACCGCTTGAGCGGCGGACCCGAGCACTTGGAGCCCCATCAGCGACGGGCCTTCTGCGCCTGTTGCTGGGCGGCGGATGACCGCCTGGGGCGCCCGCGTGCGTTCAGGCGCGCGTGGGCAAACATCTGGTGCCTGACCTGTCCGGTGCACGGTATGCCGCTTAGCTGGTGCCACGCCGCTCCCGGGCTGGAAAGCCCCGAGGAGATCATCGCGCGCTGGGGGATCGACCGCGACGATCCTGCCGTCACGGCGCAGCTTTCAGCTGTCCAGTGCCTGCTGGACCTGTGCGCGACGCGACCCAGGTTCAGGCGGGAGGTCCAGCTCATGGCGGCGGTGGTGAGTGATAACTGGGCGCCCATCGCCTCACCCTCCCTCATGGAAGGCTTCCAGCGCCCGGGGGCGCTGGCCCGGTGGCTCGTGCCAGTGCGTCGCCGGGGCCCGGCGCTGCGCTCGCCCTTGGACGCTCTGAAACGACTGGGCCACCCAGGTGCCCGGCGTGCCGCCATGGCGGCGGTGGCGACAAGTCTGACGCCGTCGACGGGGCCCTCACTACCCCATGGATTGCCGTATCGCCCGTTCGAGGTATGGGACATGCAATGGCAACAAGCATCACCCCACTACGCGCGTCGGCAGCGTCGCTTCTACGCCTACCTTCGGACCCTAGCCAGTGCATGGTGGGGTCCACAGCATGTTCCTGCCTTGCATCCGGTGACCGCTCCCTTGGAGCGCTGGGCTCGGCGTCGCTCACCGATGATCGGAGCGCGCCGGACCGAAGGCTCGGCTCAGTAAATGCCGTGCGCCGTACGCCGTATAGCCGTGACCAGGACGCGCCGATGGGCGGGTCGCATGACGTCGGCCAGCGGGAAACCCCGCGGACCGCCGCGCATGGCCAGGGGGGTCGCCAACCAGCGCCGCGTGGGAGCGATATCACCGAAAAGCGCGTGGGCACGCACTGTCACGCCCAGCACCCGCAGCAGGCTCTGGGTCGCCCGCCGGGAGGGTTGCCGGCGGGGCAGACGGCGCAGAGCTGGGGGCAGCGCCGCCTGCGGCAGGCCCAACGCGCGCACGATGTCCCGATGGAAGGCACCGTCCGAATCCTCGAGCAGACGACGGCGCAGCGCCCTGCGATCGGCCAGCGGTTGGTCCGTCAGCAGGTCCAGGACGGCCATGGGGCTCATGGGGGCGATCCCGGCTTCGGCTCGATGTCAGCCAGCAACCGATCCTTCTGCCGGGCGCTGAGCTGATCGAAGGCAAGGATGGCGCGAGCCAGACGTTCGTCGGTGGCGAAAAGGTAGGCCAGCGGCACCTGCAGGCACTGCGCGAGGCGCTGGGCGGTGGCCACGTCCGGCGCATGCACGCCCAGCTCATAGCGATTGACCCGGGCGCTGGCCACGAATGGATCCAGCCCGGCCAGGATGCCCAGCTCGCGCTGGGAAAGCTCACGCTTGATACGCATGGTCTTCAGGCGCTCCTGGAAGATCTGCCGGATGTCAGGATCGCGGGGCACAGGGCAACCACACAGGACGGGCCCATGAGGTTGCTGCCTTTGGCTTTGAGCCGATACTACGAATATCGTAGTATCGAAGCAAGGCGGGTCCGCCCGGGGGCGGCCAGGAGCGTGCCATGGCGCTGCATATAACGGTTGCCGGGGAGGACAGCGTGACGTTCACGCTGGATGAGTCCATCAGCCAGGCGTGGCTACAGCAGCAGCTGCGCCGCGACTCGCCCGCCTCGCGCATCGACCTCGTCGACCGGCTGGCCGCATGCCTGACCACAAGCATGCTTCAATGCCTAGACGCCGATCTCGTGCCCCCGACAGCGTCGCAGATCATCTACGCCACCGACATTGCACGTGAGCTCGGGGTGTCGTTGCCTTACGAAGCGCTCCGCCATCGCAGCGCGATGAGCGAGTTTATCGGACGATACGTGGAGACCTTCCGTCACAGGCACACGCGTCGGGTAGGCGCCAAGGGCGACTGAGTCGCATCGCGTGCGCTAATTCCGTCGCCGCGGACGAAAAGCGATGTCCCCGTATGAGGACGTTGCATGTTCGATCTTTTGACCGCCAACGGCGACACGCTGCTGAAATTCGTCAACGCCGCATGGATTGCGTCGCTGGTCATCTGGCTCTGCCTTCGCGCGCGTTCGTCACACGTGCTGGTCTCGCGGATCTGGCGCGCGATGCAAGGGAAACACCGCAGCGGCGATCCGCTCGTGGCTCGCGGATTGGAGCGCAGGAATGCGCTGGTCCAGTTCCGCGTGAGACGAGGGGTGCATCAAGTTTAGGAGATACAGCGCAGCCGCAGCAAAGGATTGCCTCGAGATGGAGCGATGCGCCTGATACAGAGGCGGTGCCAGCCCATGAGCTAGATCACCGGGAAGGGCCCCTCGCCACAACGTCGCGGCCACATCGCGACGGTCTGCTTGGCTCAGACGGACGCATAGATCCTCGAGCGTACGCGGTCGATTCGGGATTGCCGCACGACCAGCCCAGCGGCGGTAAGAGCTACCGTGAGCGCCAAACCAGCCCCGAATTCGCCCGTCAGCCAAGGTGCCCTTCCGTTGGTTGCCGTCGCCGCGTCGAGGACTCCCTGGACCAGCGTGTTGTGCACCGCATGCAGCAGCACACAGGGCCACACGCTGCCCGAGGCGAGACGGATCCACGCCATGATGACGCCCAGGCCCACCACCATTGTCGTGAAGCAGGCCATCTCGTAGACCGGAGAAGTATGGGCGTTATACGTGGACCCCAACAGGCTAGGGTAGTGCCACACCGCCCACAGCAATCCCGTGCAAAGGCCGGTGCCAAGCAACCCCATTCGCTCAGCCACGCGTGGAACCAGGAAACCTCGCCAGCCCAATTCCTCGCCGAGGGTCCAGGCAACGGTGCCCATGACCACCCAAATCATCGTCGTGGGCACACCGAACCAGAGTGCGAATCCGCTACCGGTACCTTGCAAGTGATAAGTCCCGACGAACGGGCTGGCGAAGGCTTGCCAGGTAAAGGCACTGGGAACCACAAGCCAGACAGCGAGATAGACCGGCACGGCGTAGACCACAGGAAAGATATATGCGTAGCCCAAGAACCGGCCCGCGGGCCATGCCCAGCCAAGGGAGGCCACTGGAATGCGGCAGGTCAGACAGGCGGCAAGCGCGGCCAAGCCCGGGCACCACATGATCATCCGCGAGGTCATCGGCGGCTGCGAGCCCAAATGCACGATAAGTGCGGAGACCGGTGCGCTGAACACGATCAGCCACAGCAAAAACCAAAGGATCTGACGGCTGGCGTAGCGACGGGCAGGACACATGGCGGGCCTCCGGTGAGCTGGATAGATCGAATGAGGAGCCCGCCACCCGGTCGAACCGACGGCCAGGACCAGGATTGACGAGGACAAGCGTGGTCAGGTGATCTCGTTCATCGGCTCGCCGCCATCGAGCCAACTCTTTAGATTTCTCGATGCTGCTTCCGCTAACCGCCTACGCGCGCGATCGGAAACGCCCCCGACACGCGGAGTCAACATGACGTTGGGCACGCCCTGCCAGCGCTCGGGCGGCGTCGGCTCATCGGCGAAGACGTCCAATGCCGCGCCAGAAAGGTCGCCGCATCGAAGGGCAGCAATGAGCGCATCTTCATCGATTACTTTGCCGCGGGTGATATTCACCAGCGTACCGGAACTCCCCAGTGCCGCGATGATGCGGTGGTCGATGAGGCCGATGGCGTCGCCGCTCGTGGCAACCAAAAAGCATACTCGACCATGAAGCTAGCTTTTCCAAGTCCGCATGATAGGGCCAAGGCGACGCTTTCTCACGCGGTCCCCACCATGCGATCTGACCTCCAAAAACCGCAAGTTTACGCGCGATTCGCTCGCCGATGTGGCCTAGCCCCACGATCCCGAAACAGTGGGACGAAAGCGCACGGCGCACCGGCGGCGATGCATCAGCACGCCACTCGCCGCGGCGGATCCACTGGTCCAACGGGTTCAGACGGTGCACCATCGCAAGAGTCAACGCGACTGCATGATCGGCCACGTCGTCGCTGTGCGCATCGCCAGCGTTGAGCACCCGAACGCCCTGCTCGCGTGCGCGCGTCACATCGATCTTGTCGAGCCCTGCGCCTGGCACCACGATAACCTCCAGACAGGGCAAGCAGTCGATCAGGCCGGCGGGGACCTCGGTACCAAAGACGATCCTCACGCGGGAGCCCTCAGCCCTCAGCCACGCCGCAGGGTCCGGTAGGTCAGGTAGAACGATGCGTTCGAAACGGTCGCCTACTTCATCAGCAATCAAGGAGGCCGACCCACCCGAGGACAGCAAGAGGTATGGTTTCGACGTCATAGTAAATCTCGGCCTCGATGGGGAAAACAACGGACTGTCAGCCTGCCTCCAGACGACGAAGCGATCTGTGAATGCCACCGATAGCAACCGTCACCACAGGCTATATGGTCGGTTCTTGCGGCACTATTCGCGTTTCCAGACGGACTAGGCAGGCTTGCAATCGATTGCCCATGTGCGTCGCCAAGACCGCTAAATCGAACGGCGACCTGTGCGCCACGCCTTCTGTACAAGGGCATTTCACGGCGGCTTTCCGATCGGTGGCAATCCGGGCACGCCTCAAAGCGACGTCTCTGTCGCTAAGGCGCTGCCACGATCCACAGCGCCTGACGTTGGGGTGGGTTCGCATTTTTCAGGCCCGTGTCAGCGGGAGGTCCCGGTACGCAGTCATGATGGCCATCTGGCGAGGACACGCCTACACCAACGCCTTTGATCGAACCTCAACATCGTTATCGGTCCTTGGTGGCTTCGATCTCATAATCGCGAAAATGCGACGTGCCGCGATAGTTCCAGCCTGAGTCTTCCTCGGTAGATTCAGAAAAAGCGCCTCATGGCCGGAGTAACCAAAGACCGTGGCTCTAGCCGGACGCACCCGCGCAATGCGAATAGCGCGCAGCGAGGACGGCGCTTAACCTAATGCGACGAAACCGTCGCGTCTAGAGACGACGGCAATCTCCTTGGATTTGGTCTATGTCTACCCTCGCATCGCAGCCCGTTGCGCCCGTCATTCGACGACTGATCAATGACGCCGACAGCCCGTCAGTGATTGCCGCCATGTCGGAGCGCACGGCTCAGGAGCAGCTCGTCAGTCGTACACAATATCGCGATTTCTACACCCGCTTCAGCCGCGCCACGCTGTCGGTGACGCCCGATGTGGGTCAGCTGCTCTACGCGCTCGCGCGAGGTCAAAAGGCCCGCGGCATCGTTGAATTCGGCACCTCTGTCGGGTTGTCCACGCTCTACTTGGCTGCGGCCCTTCGCGACAACGGCGGGGGTCATCTAGTCACCACGGAGCTAGACGACGCAAAGGTGGCCCGGGCGCGCCGCAACCTCGCGGACGCCGGCCTCCTGAGGTGGGTCGACATCCGTCAAGGTGACGCGCTGTGCACGCTGCGGCAGGGCATACCCGCTTTGGTCGACCTCGTCTTCCTGGATGGCGCCAAGGCCTTGTATGGGGACGTTCTAGACATCGTCGAGCCGTACCTGCGCGCTGGCAGCGTTGTCGTTGCGGACAACACCGATATCTCCCCCGACTATACCCGCCGCGTCCGTCGCCCCTGCGGCCGATACCTCTCAATGCCTTTCACCGCGACCGTGGAGGTCTCGGTATGGGCCGGGCACTAACCATTTATTGTTTCAGGACCCACACGTGAACATCTCAGGCAACACGATCCTCGTCACGGGCGGTACCAGCGGTATTGGCCGTGCTCTAGCGGAAAGTCTGAACGACGCTGGGAATTGCGTCATCGTCTCAGGCAGGCGGCAGTCGCTGCTGGATGAGGTCACGGCCGGACGCGAGCACATGCATGGTGTTCTCGTGGACGTCACGGACCCCGGGTCCGTAACGGCTCTGGCCCAGAAGGTACGCACGGACTTTGCCGGTCTGAACGTGTTGATCGCCAACGCGGGCATCTCGAGACCCGAGAATCTCCTTGACGAGGCATGGACGCCAGATGATGCCGAGGCGATGGTCAGCACTAACATCCTCGGCGTGATACGCGTGACCGGGGCACTGCTTCCTGTAATGGCCAATCAATCCGAGGCGACGCTCATTGCCACATCGTCGGACCTGGCGTTCATTCCTATGGCTGCCTTTCCGACCTATTGCGCCACGAAGGCCTTCCTGCATTCCTGGCTGCAGTCAGCTCGTCATCAACTCAGACGTGCTGGCGTGGAAGTCATCGAGCTTTCGCCGCCTTACGTGCAAACCGAGCTGACCGGCGCCCGTCAGGCGTCCGATCCTCGTGCAATGCCGCTTGGCTCCTACGTTGCCTATGTCATGGATTGCCTGGCAGAGAAAAATCTTCCCCGAGGGGAGCTGCTGCTCAACGACGCCAGCGGACGGCGATTCGCCGAGCGTAATGGCGTCTACGAGGCCATGTTCGCGGCTATGAACTCTCGCTAGCCCAGTGCGCTTCGCCCTTTCCTTCACCGCATTAGCGTCTCGATGCCATGACTGCGTTATGCCGAACGAATAGTCCCGCCAAGGTTCACGGCTTGAACCTCATCCTTTTCATCTGCTACCTGTGTATCGCCGTCCCACTGCCAGCGTTATCGGTGTACGTAACTGACGAGCTCGGCCAGAGCAGTGTATGGGCCGGGTTGGCTGTAGGCATCGCGTTTCCTCTCCACCGTGGTGTCTCGCGGATACGCGGGCAATTTCGCTGATTAACTAGGCGCGAAGCCTGCCGTGGTGGAACGGCTTCGCCTGTACGCCCTGGGGGTCGTCGTCGCGTGTATACCGGCCAGGCTTCCCGCGGCCGCACCAACGAAACTGGCGATCTTGCTAAGCGGTCGATTGATGACAAGCGTGGGCGAAAGCCTTGTCGGCGTGGGCATCATTGCGTGGGAAGTCGGCGTCATCCGGCCGGCGCGCGCAGGAAAGGCGCTTGCACTGATCGGTACGGCGATCTACGTCTCCCTAGCCGTCGGCGGCCCGCTGTGGCTTACCTTGATGCATCAGGCCGGTTTGCCTGGACGACGGGCGCCAGCGGCAGGCTCGCGCTTCTCGGCCTCCTCCTAATCGGCCCCATGGCAAACTTAGAGGCGACCCGCGGCGCAGCGAAGCGACCGTCCGTGTTTCAGGTTATTCGACAGGTCTGGCTCTACGGCGCTATCGTGGGCCTGCAGGGTATCGGCTTCGCCGCTATCAGCGCGTTTTTCGTCCTGTTCTTCATAGCGCAAAGCTGGAGCAATGCGGGTCTAGGTTTAAGCGCCTTCGGCACGGGCTTTGTGCTCATGCGCCTGCTCTCCGGTTATCTGTCTGATCGCTGGGGTGGGCTGAAGGTGGCCAGCGTGTTCCTGGCCATTGAGGCACCGGATCAAGTTGTCCTTTCGCTCTCGCCGACGCCTTCCGTCGCCTTAGTCGGTGCGCCTCACCGGGGTGGGCTGCTCGTTGATCTTCCCTTCGATGGGCCGCGAGGTCGTTCATCTTGTCGATCCTCGTCTAAAAGGCGCGGCGCTGGGTGGATATGCGATGTTTCAAGACTTGGCGTACGCCCTGACGGGCCGGGCCGCGGGTTTCTTGGCGGCGCACTACTCCTACCGCGGTACATTTCTGGCCGGTGCGACCGCCGCCGCAGTTGGGCTGCTGGTGGCGACGGGCTTGCGTCGACAGGTCGCCTTGGCGGGGCGCGTAGCCACGCTGGTGGTCGTCCGCGAGGGGGGGGCTGAGCAACAACGGGCGCGTCTGCCAAGGCCGATCGCGTACACAAATGCTGATGCTTGCAGCATTTGTTTCAACGATCCGAGTGCATCCACGGTTACGAAGGGCGGTCACTTGCTTCCCATGACGGCCATGTCACTCGGTGGTGGTCGTTGCTGGGGGGAAGGTGCCGGGTCCGCTCGTTTCGGCATCGCCGTACAGCCCGCGACTCAATCCACGGGCTACGATACATTTCTCCGACCTATCCTCTTAAGCTATGACTCGTGGCACTCGCACGGGCGCCAGACATAAAAGCCGTGAAAATTGAGTCTATCCCTTACCCTCATGATCTGACCGATGGCGTCGTCAGCCTACGCCGCTACCGCGATAGCGACCCCAGCGAGCTCGCCGCAGCGATAAGCGAATCTGAGGCTACGGTCGGCCGTTGGATGAACTGGGCAAGCGCTGACTACAGGGCCGAGATGGCAATGGATTGGATTCGATTCAGCGAAAAGGCCTGGGCGATCGGCGATTCGTTCGACATGCTGATCGTGGATGCACGCAGCGATAGGTGCCTGGGGAGCATTGGTCTGAACCAGCGCAACCGCGAAAACAACTTTGCAAATCTTGGGTATTGGGTGCGTCAATCAGCCCAAGGCAAGGGCGTGGCATCGCGGGCAGGCAAGCTTGCAATCGAATGGGCCTTGTGGCGCGTAGGACTTAGTCGCATTGAGATCGTAGTCGCGCAAGACAATTCGGCGAGCCGTCGAGCGGCTGAACAGATAGGTGCACAGTTCGAGGGTGTGTTGAGAAAGAGGCTAATGATTCGTGGTGCGCTGGTCGATGCCGCCATGTACGCGGTGGTCGCGGGCGATTATCCTCGATAGGGACCGGGCCGCCGGATTCGGAAAGGACGCGGCATCGTAATACGGCGGAGCAGCGAAGGCTGACTTTCCGTAACAGCAGGCGTGGCTAGATCCCGTCTCGGTATGCTGACATGCTCCCGGTTTGGTGCAGCGACATCATAGCCGCCTTGGGTGGCACAGAACGGCCGGACGCCTTGAGCGGCGGCTCACTAGTGCCTGTGCCTAGGCAACACGAGCTCGATGAGAAGGACCGCGCCGTGGCCACCGGGCGGGAATCGCTCGCTAACGTGAAATGCCCGATGGCATCTCGCTTTTGGGAGTGAGTTTTCGCTCGACTAAGCCGCCAGGTGAGCGCACCCGAGTGCTTTCACAAAAAAACAGAGCACCTTTCGACATCATTGATACATGCCTACTCATGAGCGCTCACTCCGAAGTCTCGTTTGTGCCCTTGCGCATCACCATGACGCGCGCTTGAGGACAAATGCCACATGGAGGGGACTGCTCCTTGCCTTCGTCGTCCATATCGTCGTCGCGTCGCTTCATCTCACCAGTCGCGCTTCATGTAGAAATTCGTTCGGCGCGCTTTGTTTGATTGGCGCGGTCGCACTCTCAATAAGCATCGCTCGGCTGCGTCGTGCGGAAAGAGGCGTTCGAAACATATTGACGGTACGAACCGAAGGACCTACGTGCCAGACGCGGGCGAACGTCACGTGACAATGCCCGCGCGCTTTGAACGCTTGCTAACGCTTGCCGTACCCGGAATTGAACGCGTGGAGGCTCATGTGCCGCTATCGAGATGTGTGCTCGAATTACGCGCTGGAGCGTTAGTCGCCGAGACCGCGACAGACCGATCGGCGATCGATGGGATGACTTAAGTCATGAAGAGCGAGGCAGCGATTTCTGTGCATATATGCCTATGTGTGTAGGGCGTAGGGGAGCCTTCCATGCCATCGGTCATCTAGGCTTAGTGCCGCGGGAGCGGTTACTTTGATCGCACATCCCCAGAGTGCCAAGCATGCATCCCTCACGACTCCTCGCTCTTGTCATCGCAGCAACCTTTAGCTCCTACTCGCTCGCCGCGGATGTGATAGCACTATCGCGAGAGGGTAGAGGCGTAGAGACCGTCGACGCGACGGTTGCCGGCAAGCCCGGAAAATACCTCTTCGATAGCGGTATCGGCACCTCAGGCATAACGCCTGATGTAGCTCGGTCAATCCAATGCACGCCCTGGGGAAAGGTGACAGGCTTTCGCGCAACCGGTGAGCGCATGGATGTGCCTCGCTGTAACGGTGCTTCCGTCTCGCTGGGCGGGACAAGCATCAAGTTAGCGCAATTGAGCGTCTTTGACCTAGCGACATTCATGGGTCCGGCGGCGCAGGGCCTCTCGGGCGCCTTGGGTCTGGACGTTTTCGACGGACGCACAGTGACACTCAATATCGCCGAGCACCAGCTCGTTGTGGAAACGGACGAGAGCCTCGCGGCCATCAAAGCCCACGCTATCGAAGTTCCTGTCCGCCTTGTACGTGCTGCCGAAGGCGCAGCACTGACGGTCAGCCTCGGTCTGCCTACGGCGTCAGGCACCCTGTGGATGGAGCTCGATACGGGGAATTACGGACCTTCATTAGTTGACACGACAGCTGCGCCTCTCTTGGGATTGGATGCGAGTAACCCGCACCCCCAACAATTTAAGGCGCATGTTGCCGCTGACGTTGAGATTGACGATGTAGCCGTCGTCAAGCCGCTCATCATGGACGGTAATCTCGGAAGAGGCGTCCTGCATCACTGGAAGCTGACTCTGGATCTTGCTCATCGGAAGGGTTGGATCGTTGTGCGGCCGCTTACCTTCAACGACGAGGTGAAGTCGATGGCCAAACGTCTGGGAAGCTGACTTGCGGTGTCTCGGTCATCCCGTCGATAGCGGGTGACGGCTAGGTGCCCTCAGTTCGCCTGCCCAATCTAGAAGATCGAGGGATGCCAGAGCGTTGGGATATGCTTGAAGGTCGCCGCATGGTCGGGTTTCGTCCATCGTCGCGCGACGGCGTCCTCCCGCTGAAATTTGAGGTGGATGGGGTGGCGAAGAACGTCACGATCCTCGCGTCCTACTCGGTAAAAGAGGCGGACAACTATGAGCGGGCGGCTCGCAGCAGCTTTGGCTTGATGCACATTCCGCGCTCTGACATCGAGGAAGATTTGGACAGGGGTATCTTGGGTGAATGCTAGGCGGCCACTCCACCGTCGCCGACCCCCATGTACGCGACACACGCACCTAATCGACAACTGAGCACGCGCGTGCGCGTGTTTATCGAGCGCGCAGCGGATCGGTACACGCAGTAGGAGGACCGACATTTTATACCAATCGCCGTGCAGGTCGTTTGGAAATTAATAGGCGACCGAGTGTGATTCGGATTGAAAAAAGACCATGGTCGTTTCTCTGCGTTTGGCCCATCGAGCGGTGTGGGTAAAGTGGTGTGCCTGTCGCCGCTCAGGTTCGAGTAAGCACCGGCTCGGACTTTGCGCGATGGCGGGCTCAGGGCGCTACTGGGCAGGGCGGGGATGATCTGTCGATGCCATCAGCGTGCGACGTTTGTGGTGTAGCGGGCTCGATGGGCACGTCGTTGCCAACAAACACGCGCCAGCACGCGCGCGATAAGCGCCGGGCTAAAGCGTTTAGGAGGGCGCTGTCGCCCTCCGATCCCAAGCCGCGACATCGCTATACGGAGCCGAGTCGCTACTAGGTGCCTAGGAGCTCTTAACAATTGGCGTCTTCTGACTGCGTGCACATCAAACTCGAGGCCAAATGCCCCGAGAGTTGCCGGAGGCCAAGTTCCCGGGCACGATGCGGAAATGAGGCCATGGGGTTGTAGGAATGCCAAGTTACTCGGGACGCAAAGACGATCTGGAGTTCGAGGGGAGTTGGGGTAGGCGGCCTGGCGGTGGGTGTGCCTGGGCTGCCACGGTTTATCGGGGCGCTGAGCCGATCGGCCGCATGACTGGTGACATTGAATTGCCTGACAGCTCAGAGGAAGACTCGGAGGCTGCAGTTTTAAGGGACACGGAGGCGGCGCTCGACGCCTGGGTCCAGGAAGCTTGAGGACCGATTGCTCCCTTCACTCGTAGTCGCCGGGACGCAGCACCTATGCAGAACTCACTGATCGGTCGCCACGACACGTTCGAATACCGCGGTAGCTGGCTGAGACGGGACGGCGGATGGGTGCTGTCGGGCGGAACGGTGTACAAGAAGGACGTCATCGTATGCACGCCTCGCGGAAGCTTGTCGGTTCCCGAGGGCGAGGACGACGATGCCATTAGCCTGGCGGTACGGACGGGCATTCAGACGGTCATCGACGCCCACAAGTGGCGATGGGGGGCGGGACGGCTGGAAACATGAGAGCGCCATTATGAAAGTTGCCTATCCCCACCCGGTGTCGCGTCGGGTGTATGAGATTGAGGCCGAGGGCCACGACTTCACCGTCACGCGTGAGGGTGTCACGGTCTTTGCGGATGGGAAGGTTGTCGGCATCGACGGCAACCGCTTGGAAGCGGACGAGGTCATCTGTGTCGCAAAGATGTGGGTCGACGCGCAGATCGACTGAGGCGGCCGGGACGGCGGGGACGCACTTCCCATAGGGTGGCGCGCGTGGTCGACGAATCACGTCGCCTTTCGGATCGATGGCCGCAGTGTCTTCGCCACCCCTAGGATAGCGGCACCGTAACCCGGGAGCGGCTCGCCAGATTCTCCCAACGTCGCCTCGATAACCTTGGCAGCGTGAACCAGGCTCGCCATTCCCAACGACTCCGCGCGGGCGATCAACAACTTAGCGCCAAACCGCGCCTCGTCGAAATCCTCGGCCAAGGCAGCGTCGCCCAACGCGATGGCGTCGGTATGTATGGCCTCAAACCGGGCGATGTATGAGTTGTCAAGCGTCTCCATGCGCGGAGGATACGCTCTTTTCACACATTGCAGAGTGCCTGGAGGGCGGCGGCTATAGCGCGCCGCCGCCCCTAGCAGGGCTTACTTGGCGCCGTGGAGGGCGTGCTTGAGATCGCGCATCTGGTCATGGCCGCTCTTGACCGAGACGAAGGCCTCGTTGATCACTGCGCGGGTGGCAGAGCTGACCTCCCCATCCTTCAGGGCGTCTTCGTACTTCGCCTTGATGTGGTCTTCGCCACGCTCGATCTCGTCCACGATCGCCGTGTCGTCCTTCGAGCTCATTTTCGCGCGGAGGTCCACGAACATGCGGTGGGCCTTGGCGAGGATGGTGCCATCGTCCTCTGGCTCTCCGCCAAGAGCCCGCACCTGCTGCTGGAGGTTGGTGGCGACGAAGCGGCGCTCGGAGGCGCGCTGTACGAACACCGACGAGTAGCGGGAATTTTCCGCGTCCTTAGCGGCTTCGGAGTAGCCGTCGGCGCTGTCGATGGTGGTCTCGATCAGGCCGTTGAGAATCTTGATGTCGTGCTCATTCGAAGGTGCCATGTGAAGCTCCGGCTGGTGGACGGACCACCATCTTGACCTTCGTGAACACCAAGAAATCGTGAAAGAGCCCTTCGGTCGATACGCGACACCTTGGACGAGGCGAGCGTGCGCGCTTCACAGACGTAGAGTTCGCGCTCAGGTAGACAACACGTTAATGCGACGCGGCGGCCCTTCGAATTAGCGACAGAAGAACTGCCCGATGCGCCATGACCACCGACAAACCTTCGCAAGTCGACACATGGCTTGACCGAAAAACCTGTGTCGATCCTTCCGATCCTGGAGACCTGGCGTTATGGGGATTGGTGCTCGGCATATCTGCCGACGAAGTACTGCATGCCTCTCGAGCGGTCGGCACTGACCCCGCGGCGATCCGCCGATTCGTGGTCTCAACGCCGGGGCCACGCAACGGCAAAAGACAGAATTGAGTCACTCTATACGAGGCGTGACGCGCTTAAGTTAGCCACTCCCAGGGCGCCCGGCGATGTCACGCACACCTTCATCGCCGCCGGTTTCTTTTAAGGCTATTCGTAGGCCGCGGAGACTCAGGTGATAGGCATGTGTTTCTTTTCACATCCCGCCTGACATGTGTAGAAGCTCTGCTGCTGCGCCAGGCGCAGGACGGTTCCGTCTTCCAACGTGATGCGAACGGTGCCATCACCGCGCCGACTGCCCCGGCGAGACCGCGAGTCGTCCACGGACACGATCGTTTCCTTCAGGTCGCCCGCCCCCCAACTCCACGTTGCAGAGCCGGCACCATCTTTAATGCGGATGTCCGCCGTGGCGGCGGGAGGCTGGCTCGTTAGATGGAGGTCTGGCCCATGGGAGCAAGCCGAGATGAGCCAGACAAACGCGCCGGCTCCCACGAGTACCCAAACTCTCATCGATCACCCTCCAGACTGCTACCCGCTTATCGGTCATGGAAAGGCAAACTTGAGGACTGACGCAACGCCTAGAGCCTTGCTTCGCTTAACATGTAAATTATCGAGAACGAGGCGGATGGGGATTTCATGAAGGGTGTACGCCAGACACCGGCTAAGCGGCCGGACCTGACCTTCCCCTATTACGTCCAGCGCGGGCGCGTGATGCCGAGCATCTATGGACCCCTTCTGGCGTCCTTCCGGGCCGATGCTCAGTTACCGGCTTTCGAGACGTGGGCGCAGCTCGAAACTTACCTGCAAGCCAAGGGTAAGGCCGACCTTGATATCGCTCTCCGTCTGTGGCGGTGCTACCAAGCGTGGTTTCGTGACCGGCAGCGGTTGAAGGAGTTACGGCGGTGAGCGATGTCTAAGGTGTGAGCGCCCGCGCAAGGTTAAGCATCGCCTGACCGTAGCCAGGAAGGGGATCGCAACCCAACCCACGAAGCAGCAGCACGACATCGGCGGCTACGCGTGCAACTTCCCAAAAGCCCATGTCTTGCACGCTCATGTGGATAAAGTGCGTCCGGAACCGTGCCTCGTCGAGGTCGTGAGCCAAGACTGCATCGTTCATCGCGATAACTTCGAAATTCAGCTTCGCCAGGCGGCGGATGGTGGTGTCGGAGTGCGTAGTCGTTGGCACAGGTTGGGCCGTAGGCTGATGGGCGAGGGTTTTCACCGATGTAAGCGCTATATTCCCGACGTCTCCACAGTATTTCTACCTAATAGACGGCTCACTCGGTGATCTCCATGTCTACGGTGTTCGAAAATGAACGACGAGTTCGACGCCATGTCGCAACGAATACGACAATTGATCCCAAGGATCGGTTAGGTCTGCACTTATGGTCATTGGTCTTAGGCGTTTCGCCGGAGGCTATCATCGACGCCACGAGGGTCGTAGGTGTGGACGTGGAAGATGTGCGGCAGGAGATCGACGCGCATCCTGATGATTACACGGACTAACTAGGGGGTGAGAGAAGACGTGGCTTGGGAACTAGTGGCGGGCGTCGGACTCGCGGCGGTGGTTCCTTCACCGAATGTCGCTCCTAAAGAGCCGAATCTAGGCATACTCGCCTAACGGCCGTGCCTATTCCTCCCGACGCCTCTGCCCACTTCGATCCAGCGCTACTCGGCCCGCCGCCGCGCGCGCGTTCTCTATCTCGTGCTTCAGTGCCAGCGCGAAGGAAGTGAGTCGTGGGAGACTCTTGCAGACATTCTGGCAGGCATCCGCGGCGAGCAGCTGAAGGCTGTCCTACGGGGAGCCCCCATAAATGACAAGCTTGCCCGGGAAATCGAATGGACCTCGAACAGGCCAGCCGGATGGCTTGATACTGAAGCGGGCGATCCCCTAGACGGCTAGCCAGCTTTGACGGCTCACCCTATCCCTCGATCGGGACCATCGACCAGGCCACGGGCATATTGGACGCGGTCGCACCCGGCTTGGCACACCCAGACGTTTCGCTCGCCATCGCTGGATATCGTCTAGCTGGACAAACGGGTGCCGTGTCTGAGACATCGGTCGGCTGCGCACCGGCGGGCGTTAGGGTGGCAAACGTGACGGTGGCAAGAGCATGGTTCGAGGGCGGCAGGTTGTCCCACATGGTCGGCTCGATGAAATATGCTTCATAGGCTCGCCCGAGCGCGCACGGGGCACCGCGCATCCGCCGTCCGATCTCGTGGTAGAGCGACATCGACTGATCCTGGTTCATGCCGTCCGCCAGCACGTAGGTCACCCCGCCGACGCCAAGATTCAGGCGGTTTCGGAAGGCTGCACACGCGCCGCGGGCGCCCATGTTCTTTCCAGTCCGAACATACTGCCCATGGCGCCGAGCTCACGGTCCGAGAAGATCACGTAGTTGGGCCCGACGGTTTAACCGTGCTGAGCGCCCGCGCTTTCGCACGCTGGCGATACCGAGGCCACGACACCCGGATCCGATGGGTCGTCCGCGCCATCGATAGCCGATCAAGCGCCAAGGCCACTCCCGTCGGCCACCCCTGCAATGCCGCCAAAGCTGCGTGCTCCACGCCCTCTGCCAGCTCACTTATCTAGCCGAATCCCTCCCGCTCCGGGATGTGATGGTAATCCCGCGTAACATCCAGCTCTGAGGGCAAATCGCGCGGGTTTCGAATGCTCGGCAGTTGCAGACTGGCCCGTTACAGCCAAACCGAGCCGGTCGTTCGCGCGATCTCCGGGATCGGGTCGAAAAGGGCCACAGGGTGGTAGAAAGAAAGGACTTCTGATTCTCGCTAACTCACTCCCGTCGTCGCTCCAGGACTCAAAAAAGTCAGATTCACATCCGTGAGGACAGCCGCTCAACCTGCGCGCCGGTTCGCCGATATAGAGAACGAGGCCAGATCCCGAGTGGGCGTGGCGAATGGTGAGCAAAGTGTTAGGCAAAGTGATCTGGTTTCACGACGAGCTAAAGATGGCGCTCATCGAGCGGCGCGGCGGATTCACCGTCGGGTCGGTGGATGAGGGTTTTCTGACCTTGGGCGGTTACGTCGAGGGCGCATTGGACCACCAAGGCCCGACCGTCTTAATGGACCTGGCGACCGAAGCCGAAGTGAGCTTTCTGGTGGAAGCCGATACGGTCACCGAAGACGAGGCCAACGAACTCTTGGGCATCGTTCGCAGTGAGTCGTTGGATAAGTAGCCGACAGCGGTCATGCCGCGGTCAGCGGCGCTCGTCGGACGTTCCTGGATTAGGCGGCGGTTTGCGCGCCCGGCGCGGGCGCCCCTCGCTATCACGAAGAATCTTTGAACAGGCGGGGCAATAGCCGTCGCCCTCAATGAGGTCCCCAAGTGGAGCGCCACATCGGCGGCACATCGTGGCAGGCGTATCCATGGCACCTCTCTTCCGTTGAGTCGAGCTACTAACGCTCGGAGAGCCGTGACGTTCGCGGCGACTTGCTCATCTAACGCAATGGTTGTCTGGCGTCACGGGGCGTCACTGTCACCGTAGGAGAAAAGCTCTTTTTAGCGTCCGGCTGTTTCGAGCGTCCAGATAGCACCCTCAACACTGGCACGCACCGACGCTTCGGCAGACTCGGGCGATCCAAGCAGACCGCACGAACCGCTGGGCAGGCTTATGGCTTCCTCGCCGCGGAAACAAACACCCGCCCACAGCAGCCGGCCGCCCGCGCCAGCCACCCACGTCACCCGATACCGCAACCCAGTCACCTCGCCAGTCATGCGCTGAAGCATCCCACCTCCCCCAAGATCTTCTGCGCCAGGAATGACACTCATGATCGAGGATGCCATAAGGCAGAATAGGGACGTTGAAGGCTCTGAGAGAGGCGGCACCCTCGAAAGGGGCCGTCGGTGGTGGCTGATTACTCCGGGGCTTTTGCGGGCACGAAGGGGGATACCGGGTCGCTGGCCGGGAACGTCTCCTCCAGAGCTTGATCCTGGTTGTCGCTCTCTTGCTCCTTCCGGGCCTTTTCCTGGGCCGGTGTCTCAGGCTTGGTCGGAGCAGCGTGATCCGGGTGATGAATGTCGGTGCGATCGTGAGCCATAGCGTTCTCCCGTTGGAAGCCTCACTGTTTGGGTGCGGGCGTGAACGGCAGGTCTCCGATCGGTGCGCTCGATGCGCGGGAGGTTAGGACCCTACAAGGGTCTCCGAAGGGGGTCAGCCCCTGACGGAGCTGCCAGGGCTCTACTTGCCAGCGCTGGCTAGGTTGGACGACGGGCCCTGACGAGGAGGGGTCCAGTTCCATCCGTAGAACGCCCGCCGCCATCACACCTCATCGGCGCTTTGGGACGTAGTCTTCACCGCCAGAAACAGGGGATACATCCGTGATCAGTGATGAACTTTGGCAGCAACTCGCCGAGTTGCTGCCAGGCGTGCCTTGGGGCCGAAAGCTCCACGGCAAGCGGGACCGGGCGGTCTTCGAGGTCATGGCACAGTTGGCCGTGAACGGCGGCCACTGGTTCGAAGTGCCGCCAGGTGGGGCAGGCCCTTCCGGCTTGCTCTGCTGGCGGCGTTACCTGGCGTGGCGCGAAGCTGGGGCGTGGCCCGAACTTTGGCGCACCCTTCATGCGGGATTGCTGGCGACGGGTCACGGCATCGCCCCGCGCGTGCCCGGCCACGCCGTGGCGGACATGGCGCCGGCCAGCTTCTGGGCCAACTAGAGCCAAGCGAACGTGGTGCCCGGCGTGGCGGCCTAGACCCAAGGGAGGTGCGCTGGTCCGCGGTCGCCCTAGGGTGCGAGGCGGGGCGCCAATATCCCCATATGCTCGGCAGCCAAAGCGATCACGGCCCCCATCCTCGCCTCCTCGGCCGGCTCGGCGACAGGCAACCGGAGGTCCGCGGCAAGGGCGTGAGCTTTTCCCGCCAAGGCCGCCCACCCCTCGGCGTGGGCGTAGGCGCCCAGCAACCCCGCGCGGAAAGCGGCCTCCAGCCGGTCCCCGTTGCGCCACTCGGTGACCAAGGCGAGCATTTCCTGACCGACCCCGGCAAAGGGTGTATGGGGCAATCGTTGCGGCTTCATGGCTATCCTTCGCTCTGTGGGGGTGTGTGCACCCTTTAGCGGCTTCGAGAGCCAAGACTGAAGTCGCTTCCGATCGTAAAAGCCGCATCCAACCCCACCAATCGATCCTTAGAACTGGTTCGAACAGGGTCCGCCGCCTATCACGGCAGCAGAAGCGTCGTCGGTCGGTCGACATCAACTCATCGCCCGAGCCGACACCATTGAAGCACTCGTTCATTGGAACAGCACGTAGGCGGTAGTCACTAACTTCCGGATCGCTGCCCCCATCCGCTTCTCCGCTTAGCTTAAGCATCGTCGCTGAGGTGGGCGAATCGGTCTTTGGCCGGAGGCAAACGCTCAGCGCAGCCCAACGATTTTGTCATTTAGGCATTCTGAGGCAGTATAGACTGGGTATCTAGAGAGGCATGAGGGCGCCGCGCCCTGCCTACCCACCTCAATCCTGCCGCGATGTCGCCCCAAGCGGCGGCCGGAGCGTGTTATGCCTTCAGTGTCGTCCCCGGCCCCTCGTGAGCTGGACCTTTCAGGATGTGCCAGTGAGCCGATCCACACTCCCGGGGCGATCCAGCCTTACGGGCTGCTGCTGGTTGTGAATCCGCGCGACCTTTTGGTCACGGCGCGGGCCATCCCGCCATCCCTCGATGACCTCGATGATCCCCTGGATGCGCCGATTGATTTGGCATTCGGTGGTGTGCTCCGCGCGTGTCAGGGCACGATCGCCGCCATCTCCACGGATCAGTCCGTTTATCTAGGCTTGTTCGAACTGAGCGCGCATGGCCTGTTTCATGGTCTGGCTCATCGGCATGGGGACGTGCTTCTGATCGAGCTGGAAATGAGCGTAAGCGGCGAACCAGCCTCGCTCGAAGAGCTTTATCCGACGATTCGCCAGTTCATGCTTTCTCTGGAGAAGGCGGACAGCGTAGAGGAACTCTGCGCCATGGGAGCGGCGCAAGTCAGCGAGCTGACCGGGTTTGACCGCACATTGGTTTACCAGTTCGATGCCGCCTGGAACGGCGCGGTGATCGCCGAATCGCGAAACGACGTTCTTCCGTCCTATATGGACCTACGGTTCCCAGAATCAGACATTCCCGCTCAGGCCCGTGAACTGTATCGAAAGAACCGCATTCGCTTGATTGCGGATTCTACGTATGAGCGTGTTCCGCTGGTGCGGGGCCCATCTGCTAACGGGCACGCTCCTACTGACCTCAGCGCGGCCACGCTCCGGAGTGTTTCGCCGGTCCATCTTCAATACATGAAGAACATGGGCACCGGTGCGTCGATGTCGGTGTCGCTGGTCCACGACGGCAAACTCTGGGGTCTGATTTCCTGTCATAACGAGGCGCCCAAGCAGGTGCCCTATCACGTCCGAACCACCTGTGAGTTCATCGGTCAGATCCTTGCCCTGCAGATTGCCCAGAAAGAGCGGGGCGCGAAAGTCGAGGAGCGAGTCTCTCGTCGAGCCGCACAGATGCATCTTCTCGGCCGGATGACGGGAGACGGCGATTTTGTCGAGGCTCTCAAGCGAGACGAAGACCATCTTCTTGCCCTTACGCGGGCCACAGGCGCGGCGATTATCCGTCGCGAGGACTGCGTTCTCCTTGGTGACTGCCCCAGTGAAGAAAAGGTCCGGGAGCTTGCCCAGTGGATCTCAGCTAAGAAGGACGGCGGCGATACCTACGACACCGACCAGCTAACGACTGTGTGGGCAGAGGCGGGCGATATCGCTGGTGTCGCCAGTGGACTGCTAGCGATCTCGATTTCTCAGCTACATGACAGTTATTTGATTTGGTTTCGACCCGAAGTCGTGCGAACCGTCCGTTGGGGCGGCGACCCTCGTAAGGAGCCGACTGACGGCACGCTCTCGCCGCGCAAGTCTTTCGAAATCTGGAAGGAGACCGTGCGTGGACGATCAATTCCTTGGGACGATATCGACCGTGATGCGGCCATGGAGCTGCGAGTCGCCATTGTTGACATCGTTCTGAGGAACGCCGAAGAACTTGCTGAGGTCAACGAGCAACTGGTTCGAACCAATAAGGAGCTGGAAGCGTTCTCCTACTCGGTGAGCCACGACCTCCGTGCGCCGTTTCGTCACATCGTTGGGTATTCGGAACTCCTAACGAGTTCAGCTAGAGACCGTCTCAGCGAAACCGAGCAGCGCTTCATCGACACCATCGTGGAGTCAGCAAAGTCGGCTGGCACCCTGGTCGACGACTTGCTGAGCTTCTCTCAGCTGGGTCGATCGAGCTTAGGCAAGATGAATGTTGCGATGAACACGTTGGTCGACGATGTCCGGATGAGTCTGGACATGGAGCATCAGGGGCGCGAAGTGACGTGGCTCGTGGAGAACTTGCCGACGGTCCGCGTCGATCCTGCGATGATGCGCCAAGTCTGGCAGAACCTCATCGCCAACGCGCTCAAGTTCACCCGGCATGCCCGGGTCACAGAAATCGCTATCGGTCATCTCCAAGATGAACATGAGAATGTCTTTTGGATAAAAGACAATGGCTGCGGTTTTGACATGCGTTACGTCGACAAGCTATTCGGGGTATTCCAGCGACTTCACCATGTCGAAGACTTCGAAGGAACTGGCATCGGTCTGGCGAATGTTCATCGGATTGTGACGCGACACGGGGGCCGGGTCTGGGCGGAAGGTAAGCCGGATGTTGGCGCGACGTTCTATTTTTCACTTCCTCGGTAAGAGAGGTTTTCTGTGCGAGATTTACGACCGATCCTCCTTGTTGAGGACAGTCCCAAGGACGCCGAGCTGACGCTGGCCGCACTGGCCCGGTGCCAGTTGCTCAACGAAGTGGTTCATGTCCGTGACGGTGCGGAGGCGCTCGACTACCTGCGTAGCGAGGGGGAGTTTGCTGACACTCGTCACGGCGGCCCCGTGGTGGTGCTACTCGATCTCAAGCTGCCGAAAGTCAACGGACTGGAAGTGCTCGAAGAGGTGCGTAAGGACGAGCGGCTCAGAAGCACCCCGATTGTGATGTTGACGTCCTCGCGGGAGGAGCAGGACTTGCTACGAAGCTACAAGCTGGGCGTCAATGCGTTCGTCGTCAAGCCGGTTGACTTCAAGGAGTTCTTTGAGGCGATCCAGGGGTTGGGCGTCTTTTGGGGGATTACGAATCAGCCGCCGCCACGCGCGCCCGAGGGTGAGCGGGAGTGAGCACGGATTTGTCGCCATCGATCCGCATCCTACTGCTGGAAGACAGCGCACTGGATGCGGAGCTGATTGAGGTTCAGCTCAATGCTGCGTCCTTAGCTCACGTCACCGAGCGGGTTTGGACGCTCGAAGCGTTTGAGGCTGCACTTGGCGAGCACCGGCACGATGTCATTCTCTCCGATCATCTGCTTCGTGGGTTCGATGGTCATGACGCGCTTGTCCTTGCTCGGCGATTTGCTCCAGATGTCCCCTTCATTTTTGTTTCGGGGACGCTTTCAGAAGAACTCGCAGTAGACGCGCTGAAAAAGGGCGCACGCGACTACGTCGTGAAACAACGGCTCCAACGTCTGCCTGACGCCATTGTTCGCGCCCAGAAGGAAAGCAGAGAGCGCCAGAGACTGGCAGTTGCCGAAAGCGAATTGCGAGAAAGTCGTCAACAACTTCTGTTAATGGCGGACGCACTTCCGGCCTTGATCGCGCACGTCGGAACCGATGGCCGCTACCGGTTTGGCAACGACGCCCATCTACACTGGTTTGGGGTAGGGCCCGATGCGCTCCCAGGCCTTTCCGTGGCGGATGTGCTGGGGGAGGACGCGTTTGCGACCATGGAGTCGGCCCTGACCGGCGTCCGCATGGGTGATCGCCGATCCGTGGAGGTTCGGTTGGCTGCGTCGCCCGTCTCCCCGGCCCGGCAAGCGCAGATTGACTTGGTCCCTGAGCAAAATGATGACGGGATCATCGTCGGTTACTACATGCTCGCCCGCGATATCACTGAGCTCAAGAGGGCCGAGGCACTTCTGCGCGAGAGCAATAGCAACCTTCAGAGGGAGGTGCGCGATCGGACGGAGGCATTGGCCGGGAGCCAGAAGCGGCTGGCCGCCTTGTTCGAGTCGAGCTTTCAGCTTCAAGTGATGCTTGACCTGGAAGGCCGTGTGATCGATGCCAATAGGGCATTCACATCTGCCATCCTCAGTGAACGGGCCGACTTGGTGGGCCAACCTATCGTGATGTCGGCATTCTTCGCCGGTTCCCCCGGCGTGGGGGCCGAGATCTCCGGATCGGTCACCAGGGCTGCGAGCGGTCAGGCGTCCAAGCATGAGATGGAGCTGGCCCTTCCCACGGGAAAGCGCAGCTTCGAGGTGTCGGTCCGTCCGCTTTTCGACATGGACGGTTTACCGGGCGCCTTGGTGATCGAGGCGGTGGAAACCACCGCGCGGCGGCTGGCCGAGCAGGCGTTGCGTCAGTCCCAAAAAATCGAGGCCATCGGTCAGCTTACCGGTGGGATCGCTCACGACTTCAATAACATTCTTACGATCATTGCCGGTAGTGCCGAGCTCGCCAAAATCGTCATCGAAAGGCTTCCCGGCGCAGAGCGCGCTTCGCGCGCGCTGGACAATACGTTGAAGGGGGTCAGCAGTGCCGCCTCGTTGACGCATCGACTCCTGGCCTTTGCCCGCCGCCAACCGCTGCGAACGGAAGCCGTGAATTGTAATCAGCAGGTGCTTGGCATGGAGGATATGCTGCGCCGGACTCTTGGGGAGCTTGTCCAGCTTAAGCTTTTGACCTCGCCGAACCTCTGGAACGTGGAGGTGGATGCGTCCCAGCTGGAAGCGGCCGTTCTAAATCTCGCTGTCAACGCGCGTGACGCCATGCCCGAGGGCGGAACGCTGACCATCGAGGTCAGCAACACGCACGTCTCTGACGCGGATGCGGCTGCGCTGCCAGAGGCTAATGCTGGCGACCATGTGATGGTGCGAGTCCGCGATACGGGCGCTGGAATGTCCGAGGAGACATTGGCGCGCGTTCTTGAACCCTTCTTCACAACCAAGGAGGTGGGGCGGGGCACGGGCCTTGGACTGCCGATGGTCTACGGCTTCGTGAAGCAATCGCGAGGCCAGCTGATCCTTGCCTCGGAACCGGGTGCCGGGACGTCGGTGACCATGCTGTTCCCTCGCACCAACAAAGCCGTCGCGCACGCGGACTTCGTCGTGGCCCCGGTGGTCGACGCCATGCGACACAGCGCGACGGTCTTGGTGGCCGAAGACAACGACGACGTGCGCGCTTACGTGGTTGAAGTGCTCCGAGAGGTTGGATACCGGGTGCTGGAGGCGCACGATGGGCCCGCCGCGCTGCGCCTTCTTGAGCGCTCGGACGTGACTGTCGATATGTTGTTTTCAGACATCGTCATGCCGGCCATGTCAGGCTGGGACCTCGCGCAGAAAGCGCGCCAGATTCATCCTCATCTGCGAGTGCTCTTTGCGTCGGGCTATCCCCGGAACGTCGAAGATAACGAGCACGAAATTCGCAATGTCGGGCTTTTGTCGAAGCCCTTCACACGGAGCGAGCTCACAGGCGCGGTCGCGTCTGTGCTCGAAAAACCGGCGCTGGTCGAATCCTGAGCGGGCGCCCTGTTCGATGGCGACCTTTTCGATACGTCGATCATGCCGCCTTGGCTATGTCGCCGGGCTTTTCCGGCGACGCGTTCGCCAAAGCCGGCGGCGTTGGCGCTCGTCGTGGGTGTGTGGGTGACGGGACAGAGGATGCGCCCCGCCTCTACGCCCGCACGCTGGGTCGTTGGAGCTCGCACCGGTTGAATCAGCATCCATGCTTGGCTTGCTTCGCGGTCGCGGGAATCGTCCTCGGGTAGTCACTTTGCCCACACAACGCGTGGGGCACGGTTCACCTTCATGGTTCTCGGATGGAGACACGGCGATGGGTGGCGTCCCTACTTTGCTGAAGAAGTTGACGAAGGCGACCGTGGACGGGTTCAGTGACGATGAGCTGATGACCCGCGCGGCGGCACTGGCCTTCTACGCCGCGCTATCGGTCGCACCGGTGCTCCTGCTCCTCGTTTGGATGCTTTCAACGCTCCATCCCGGGCTTGAGGACCAGCTGACCGAGGCCCTGCGGACGACGGTCGGGGAGAAGGCAGCTTCGTCGCTGGAATCGGTGATCACCAGCGCGCACGAGCATCCCCGCTTGGGCCACTTGGCCGGCCTCGTGGGATTGGCAGTAACGCTGTTTAGCGCGTCCGCCGTCTTCGCTCAGCTCCAGGGGACGCTTGATCGCGTCTGGCGGGTGAAGCCAAAGCCTGGCGCTGCGGTGGGCACATGGCTGCGCGCACGCGCCCGGGCTTTCGCCCTCCTGGGCGGCGTCGCGTTTCTGCTGATCGTCTCCCTGGTCGTCAGCGCGGTCATCCAAGCCGTCTTCTCCGGCGAGGGGGCTGGCTGGACGGTGGCCAAATACGCGGTGTCCGTGGCGGTCTTCCTCGCGGCCTTCACGCTCATGTTCCGGGTGCTTCCCGACGTGGCCATTGACTGGAGCGACGCGCTGCTGGGGGCGATCGTCACCACAACGCTCTTCCTGGCCGGCGAGTTTTTTATCGGGCTCTATGTGGCACACAGCAATGTTGGGGGCGCCTATGGGCCGGCGGGCGCGTTCGTCGTATTGCTGACCTGGACCTACTACTCGTCCTTGATTGTGTTGGTTGGCGCGGAACTGACGCGGAGCCTCGCTGAAGCTCGTGGCAAGCCGATCCGACCAAGTGCGCACGCCGTGCAGATCGAATCGGCGCCCCCCGAAGTGGGTGCGCCTGGCGTCCCGGGTTACGCCCGCCGTCGCCCGCGCGGTCCGTCTGCGCTCGGTGGGCCTGCCGCCCTCATCGCCGCAGGCGTGGTCGTTGGCCTCTTTACCGCACGCTCCCGCCGAAAGCGGTGAGGCTGAGCTGTCCAGCGAGTCATCTCCAGAGATGGCCACGGAACTGCATGGGAGCTGGAGCATCATCCATTCACACGCCCTGGACGATTCCCCAACGCCCACCGCTTAACAGTCGAGTCGTCCCCGGAGACCTTCATGTCGCGAACCACCGTTTTCTTCCTACACGCATTGGGCATGAGCGGCCGCGAGTGGAACAACGTTTGCGCTGTCCTCGCCCCGAAATTCGATTGCGTGCCCATGGATCTTCCAGGTTTCGGCGACAGAGCCGCCATGGGGGCATGCTCAGTCGATGCCTTGGTCAACTGGACCATCGCTCAGATTAAGGGGCGCGCGTCGTCGGCTTGGGTGATTGTCGGGCACAGCATGGGAGGCAAAATTGCGTCGCTGGTCACCGCGCGCTCGCAGTCGGGAGAAGCAGGACTGGCGGGTTGCTTGGGTGTTGCCCTGGTGGCTGCGTCCCCGCCGTCGCCGGAACCCATGGAGGAGGGCCGCCGCCAGCACATGATCGATGTCTTCAAATCCGGGTCGATCGCGCCAAAGGACGCAGAGGCGTTCATTGATGCCAACACCGCGGGCGCGCTGAGCGGTTTGAGCCGGGAAGTGGCCTTAAACGATGTTCTTCACACCAGCGCGGCCGCGTGGACCGAATGGCTGGAGTCGGGCAGTCGGGAGGACCGGTCCACAGACGTAGGGCAATTGCTGGTGCCTTCGCTGATCCTGGCAGGATCTGAGGACGGGGACTTGGGTGAAACCGCGCAGCGCCAACTGAACCTTCCGCACTTTCCCAAGGCCGGCCAAGTGGGCGTCATCCCCCAATGTGCCCATCTGATTCCGTTGGAACAGGCAGAGGCATTTGCCGCGGTGCTGGAGAGGGCCCTCGACTCGTGGGAACGCCGCGGCTTGCCGGCCCAAATGGTTTGGTTGCTCGATTCGGACCGGGTGGCACCGGCTGAGCGAGCCCGAATCCTCGCCCGCCATCATGGTCCAGAGCAGGCTTCATTTTTAGAGGAGGCGGACCGCGCGACCCTGCGAGCTCTTACCCAGCATGTGCTGGGCTCAGATGTGGACGCCACCGACATTGCCAATCGGGCGGAGGTCGCGTTCCAGGAGGGCCAAGGGGATGGTTGGCGCTTTGCCGATCTGCCGGAAGACGCCGAGGTCTGGCCCCTCGCGCTAAAAACCTTGGAACGTTGCTGCGCTGGGTTTGCCAAATCAAGTTGGGACATACAAGCGCAAGTGTTACAGGCAACTACTGAGGGAACGCTGCAGGTTCCCGCTGGAGCTCCCCTCACTGGCGGCCAAATGAAGCAATGGTTTGAAGACGCCCGAGCGCACCTGGCACGGATCTGGGCAAGTCTGCCAAGCTCCTGGGCTGAAATGGGCTACGACGGCTTCGCGGTTGGTGGATCGGGCGTCGTCCTCCAAGGTTATGCGGCAACGTCGGCGGACGATGTCGAGCCGTGGCAGTTGATAGGGACGCACGCCCATGAGGACTGACGCAGAGGCGGTCGACGCTGTGGTCATCGGCAGCGGCGCGGGCGGTGCGCCGCTGGCCGCTGCGCTTGCGCGCGCAGGCCTCTCCGTTGCGATCCTGGAGGCCGGACGAAGCTTTCTATCACAGGACCATGCGCCGGATGAGACGAAAACCGATCTGTATTGGATGGAAGAGCGCCTGAGTGGTGGCGTCACGCCCGTTGCCTTCGGGGCGAACAACTCGGGCATGGGGGTAGGAGGCTCCACGCTTCATTGGGGCGCGTTTTGTCCGCGTCCCGACGCGCGAGACTTTGAGTTAAACAGAGAAACAGGCGACGGGCACGACTGGCCCCTGGCGTATCGGGATCTGCTGCCCTATCTGGAGCGCGTGGAGCGATTTATTGGCGTCGCTGGGCCAGCACAGTATCCGTGGGACTTGGAGCGGCATTACGCGTTTGCCCCAACTGCTCGCAATGCGCCAGCGCAGGCGATGCGTCGAGGTTGCGAAGCGTTGGGCATACGCTCTGCCGATGCCCCGGCCGCCTTGGTCACGCGGGCGCTGGCCCAGGAATATGCGCCCGAGCGTCAGCCCTGTGCCCAGTGTGGCGCGTGCCACCAGGGCTGCGGTAATGCGGCCAAAGCCAGCATGGACGTCACCTACCTGCCGCAGGCGATGGCCTACGGCGCCCAGCTAATCACGCGCTCGCGCGTCCATACGCTGGAGCAAACCGCCTCGGGGCGCCTGTCAGCCGTTGTTTATCGCCGGGAGGACGCCGACCATCGCCTTCGCGCAGGCGCCGTGTTCCTGTGCGCAGGGGGCGTGGAAACGCCCCGGCTGCTGCTGCACAACGGCCTAGCCAATAGCAGCGGCCAGGTGGGGCGCAATTTTATGGCTCATGTGGCCACCCAAGTATGGGGCACGTTCGACGCGGACATGAGGATGAATCGAGGGTATCCCTCATCACTCATCTCGGAGGATTTCGTGCGACCGGACGCAGCGGGGTTCGTTGGCGGATACTTGGTCCAGAGCTTGGGGGTCCAACCGGCAACGCTCGCAACAACGCTCGCACGTGGAGCAGGCTTGTGGGGCGAGACGCTCATGACGAAGCTCCGGCGCTACAACCGGCTTGCTGGAATCGGCATCAATGGAGAGTGCCTGCCGGCGAAAGACAACCTCTTGACCTTGTCGGACGAGGCCGATGCCATCGGCATGCCTAAGGCCCGCATCGACTTCAGCTACAACGACAACGAGCGAGCGCTCGATGCACACGCCACAAAAACGCTTTCAGCCATCTGGGAAGCCGCCGGCGCCTCGGACATCTTTGCCGCTGCCCGCTCCGCGCACACGCTCGGCACGTGCAGGATGGGTATTTCACCCGCAGGCGCCGTCGTGAATCCGGATGGTCGAAGCTTCGACGTGCCCAACCTCTATGTGTGTGACAACTCGATCTTTCCTAGCGCGTTGGCCGCGAATCCTGCAACGATCACTATGGCGTTGGGACTGCGGACGGCGGAGCGCTTCCTCCAACAGGCATGATGACGGGAGACTGATATGGATCTGGGCATTGCGGGACGGATCGCTTTGGTAAGTGGGGCCGATTCTGGCATGGGCAAGGAAACGGCTCGCCAGCTGCTGGAAGCGGGCGTGAGGGTGGCAATCACTGATGTTGCCGATGGCACGTTGAACGAGGCGCTCGAAGAGCTAAAGCCTCTGGGTGAGGTGGTCGCAGTCCCAGGTGACGTGCGAGTTGCGACGGACGTGCGCAATATCTGGTCTGCGGTCCGCGCCTCGCTCGGCGAGCCAAACATCTACGTCAATGCGGCCGGAGTCACGGGTGCGACCGGTGAGTTTCTTTCGGTCGATGATGACGGTTGGCTCGACACGCTCAACATCAACTTGATGGGTGCCGTGCGTATGTGCAGGGAGGCTATTCCCGCAATGCGCGATCGCGGCTGGGGACGCATCGTCCTGTTCGCCTCTGAGGACGCCGCTCAACCCTACACCGATGAGCTGCCGTATTGCGCTTCGAAGGCAGGCATCGTGAGCCTGACCAAGGGGCTGTCCAAGGCCTATGGCCCGTCCAATGTTCTGGTCAACAGTGTGTCTCCGGCGTTCATCGCTACGCCCATGACCGATGCCATGATGACCAAGAGAGCAAAGGAGCGGGGCACCAGCTTTGACGATGCTGTGCGCTCGTTTCTTGAAGAGGAGCGCCCGGGCATGGCCCTACACCGCCGCGGTCGCGCGGAGGAGGTCGCCTCCGCCGTCGTTTTCCTGTGTTCCGAACGATCAAGCTTCATCAATGGTGCGGGCTTGCGCGTCGACTCAGGCTCGGTCATGACGACGGCAGGATGATGCGACCGGGCTGGACGTCGCTTAAAGATCAACGCCCATCACGGTCAGGATGCCATGGACGGCAGCCAGGTGGCTGAGGCCTTGCGGCACGTTTCCTAGCCACGCCCGTGATACCGGATCGATCATTTCAGCCAAGGTGCCAGAGCCTCCCTTAAGCGAGGTCAGGGCGTCGTCTAGGGTCCGTTTCGCTTTGTCATGCTCTCCGAGCAATTGCCACCCTTCGGCCATCCAGAACGTGCAGGCGAGGAAGCATCCCTCCTTGCCCCGCGCGTCACTGTAGCGGTAGTGGAACACCCCATCGCCTAACGTGCGGTCGATGGCTTCGAGCGTTCTCTTGAGTTTGTCCTGGCCATCGAAGCGAAAACGAACAGCGAGCGCCATCGCAGCATCCAACTGGCCGCTGCCGGGCCACATCTCAAACGCACCCATCGATTCCGACCAGCAATGCTCTTCGATCCAGCCGGCGACCCGGTCGCGTTCCCGCACCCAGCGGTCCCGGCAGGTGGTGGGTAAATAACTGCCATCGGCCAGTTCGACCGCCCGCGCCAGCGCCTGCCAGGCACTGATTTTGGACATGGTGTAGTGCTGAGGTTCGACGAGCTCCCAGATTCCCGAGTCTTTCTGACGCCAATTGTCAGCGCAATGATCCGTCAAGCGGCATAAAACTTCGATGCTTTCACTGTCCAACACGTTACCGTGCTTCACAAAGCGGGCGGCAGTTTCGAGAATGTCGCCGTAGACGCCGTGTTGATGCTGGTGCACGACCTGATTCCCGATAACCACGGGAGTCGAATTCCGGTAGCCCGGAACCTCGATTTCGCGCACGTCGGGCGGTGCGCCGCCATCGAGCTTGTAAAAAAGCGCACCATCGCTATCCCGAAGCCGCTTGATCAGCCACGTGAACGCCGCCTTGGCTTCTGCGTGCGCACCCAGACGGGAGAACGCTTTAATGGTGTATCCCGCATCGCGCACCCAAGCGTAGCGATAATCGTAGTTTCGTTCGCCGCCGATGGCTTCCGGCAGAGAGGTGGTCCCCGCAGCCGCGATGGCTCCAGTGGGCGAATAGAGCAAAAGCTTAAGCGACAGCGCGTGGCGGATCAGCTGCTCCTTATAGCTGCCCCCGACCTGTAGCTGCTCGGTCCATCGGCGCCACTCATCGTCGGAGGCATCAATCCGCGCATCGATGGCGGCGGGTGTCGGGACGATCAAGGGCTCGTCTTGCCCAGCGACGATCGCAAGCAGCTCCCGTTGTCCAGCCACGACATGGAAGGTCGTCTCCATCCCTTCGTCGGACAACGAAGAAAGGTCCAACGCGGGCGTGGCGAGAACGATGCCGAGGACGCGCCCGACGTGAAAAACACATTGACCGCCTTGCCGAGCGACATAGGGGTTTGCTCTGTCGGCCCGGCGGCCGAACCGCAGGTGCACATCAAAGTGGACGGTCCCGCTGATGCCCTCGATTCGTCGCGCCAGCTCCTCCCAAGGGAGGCGACCGGCGGTTCCGCTATTCAACGACTCGGTGATTCGCGCCACACCCGCCACGGTGT
>NZ_JZRB01000028.1 GCF_000964085.1 Luteibacter yeojuensis | reverse complement strand
ATCGCGCACCAGTGCGCTCCTACAGGAAAGCAAAAAAATGGGCGCCGCGAGGCGCCCGTTTTTTTCCGCATTGCCCGCTCGCTTAGAAGCGATATTCCAGCGACACCGACGTCATGTTCGTCGAAAGATCGAGGTTATCCTTCTTCGCGTCGTAGTGGTCGTAGTTCAGGCCGAGGCTCCAGTTGTTGCTGAAGTCGTAGCCCACGCCCACGCCGGCGTACCAGCTGGTCTTGTCGAGGTCGTGGCGGTTGATGTCGTCGTTGCTGGTGCCGTGGCCCTTCCACGCATACAGGCCCGCGCGGCCGCTGATGTACCACTGCGGGTCGATGTTGAAGTGGCCGTTCACGCCAGCCGTCCAGCCATGCAGCTCGGACTTGCGACGGTCGACGACGCGGTTGTCGTTAAAGAAATTCTTGGCGTGGATGTTGCCGAGATCGTTGTAGCCCACTTCCACACCCAGCGCGGCCCACGGGGTAACGCCCCAGCGGTAACCGCCATTGAGCGCGTAACCCGTGTCGTGGCCGTCGTAGCGGCCCTTGTCGACCGAGGTGCGGCCCACGTTGCCGTTGACGAACCAGCCGGCGGCCGGGTTCACGTCCTGCGCGAAGGCGGGCACGGCGGTGGCGCCGGCGGCGACCAGGGCGAGGGCGATGAGGGTCTTCTTCATGGTGGAGCTCTCCTGCTTATTCTTGTTTGCCGCCCGGGCCGCATGGGGGGAATCGGCCCGGGCTCACCGCACGGCGGGGGTGTCGTGCGTCGCAAACAGAGATGCGGCGTGGCCGCTTTAATTCAATACCGCTTAGTTCAATATTAAGTCGGTGTTAAGCCGCGACACCTGGGATGCCGCGGCTTAAACCTTCTACATCAGCGGGTTAGCTTAGAAGCGGTACTCGCCGGCCAGCGACAGGAGGCCGGTGGAGCGCTTCAGGCCCGGCTGCGTTTCGCCGGTGGTGTTATCGACGACCTTGCCCGCGTTGGCGTGGAAGTAGTCGTACGTGACACCGACGCCCCAGTGCTCGTTGACGTCCCAGCCGGTGCCGATGCCGGCATACCAGCTACCGCGGTTTCCGCGGCCGCCGTTCGAGAAGCCAAGATCCTGGCCCACCGAGTTGTTGTAGTTGTTGTTGTTGTCGTTCGCGCGGAAGTAACCGCCGTGCATGCTGATGTACCACGACGGCACGAGGTTGAGCTTCATGTTGGCGCCGACCATCCAGCCGCGCAGCGCATTGCGCGTGCTCTTCTGGTTCACGTCCTGGTCGTTCTCGAAGACATTCTTGACGCGATAGTTGCCGAGATCGGTGTAGCCGGCTTCAAGGCCAAGGCCAAGGTCCGGGCCCACCTTCCAGCGGTAGCCACCGAGCACGCCGTAACCGGTGCGACGGCCCTTTTCGCCGTGCAGGAAGTTAAAACCGCTGGTGTCGCTACCGAAGCCGCCGGTGTCGCTGCCGTTGGTGCGGCCGACGTTGGCGCCGATGAACCAGTTGCCGCTACCCACCGACTGCGTCGGCTGGAAGTTGCCGGAGACGGCGGTGTTGTCCTGTGCAAAGGCCGGAAGGGCCGCAAACGAGACGCAAGAAACCGCAAGGGCAAGAGTTGCCTTTTTCATGGGGATGTTCCTCTTATTTTCGGGGCGAGCCACCCGCCATGGGGATGGGGGAGTGCAGGTGGTCGTGAACCATTAGAGCGCCCCGAACCTGAAGAAATTCAAAAATCGAAGTCAAAAGATTAAGGCCGGGTTAACTTCCAGCCTGCGGCATGAACGTCCACGACAACGTGATACGCGATGCGCGACAATGGGCGCTTTCACCCGCCCCTGTGAACTGGAGAACGCCGATGACGACACGCCGCGAACGCGCCAATGCGATCCGCGCCCTGGCCATGGATGGTGTGCAAGCTGCGAATTCGGGCCACCCGGGCATGCCCATGGGCATGGCCGATATCGCTGAGGTGCTGTGGGGTGATTTCCTCCACCACAACCCGGCTAACCCGCATTGGCCCAACCGCGACCGTTTCATCCTGTCCAACGGCCACGGCTCCATGCTGCAGTACGCGCTGCTGCACCTGACGGGCTACAACCTGCCGATCGAAGACCTCAAGAATTTCCGCCAGCTCGACCACCACACCGCCGGCCATCCCGAGTTCGGCCACACGCCGGGCGTCGAGACCACCACCGGCCCGCTGGGCCAGGGCCTTGCCAACGCCGTCGGTTTCGCCATCGCCGAGAAGGTGCTCGCCGAGCGATTCAACCGTCCCGGCCACGACATCGTCGACCACCACACCTACGTGTTCGTGGGTGATGGCTGCCTCATGGAAGGCATCTCGCACGAAGTGTCGTCCCTCGCCGGCACGCTGAAGCTCGGCAAGCTCGTCGCCATCTACGACGACAACGGCATCTCCATCGATGGCGAAGTGCACGACTGGTTCACCGACGACACCGCCGAGCGCTTCCGCGCTTACGGCTGGAACGTGGTGGTGGGCAAGGACGGCAAGCCCGTCGACGGCCACGACCCGGAGGCCATCAAGGCCGCCATCGCCTCGGCTACCGCGCAGAGCGAAAAGCCCAGCCTGGTCATCTGCAAGACCATCATCGGCTTCGGTTCGCCCAACAAGGAAAGCAAGGAAGAATCCCATGGCGCCGCCCTGGGCGAGAAGGAAGTGGCGCTCACGCGCGAGCGCCTCGGCTGGAACTACCCGCCGTTCGTCATCCCCGATGAGATCTACAGCTCGTGGAACGCCAAGGATGCCGGCACCAAGGCGGAGAAGGCCTGGAACGAGCAGTTCGACGCCTACGCCAAGGCCCACCCCGAGCTCGCCGCCGAACTCAAGCGCCGCCTCTCGGGCGAGCTGCCGAAAGACTGGAAGGACGGCTCCGCGGCCTTCATCAAGAAGCTGCAGGCCGACGGCCCCGTCGTCGCGTCGCGCAAGGCCTCGCAGATGTCGCTCGATGCCTTCGGCCCGCTGCTGCCGGAACTGATCGGCGGCTCCGCCGACCTCGCCCCGTCGAACCTCACCATCTGGAAGGGTTCGAAGAACATCTCCACCGGTGGCGACCAGGGCAACTACATCCACTACGGCGTGCGTGAGTTCGGCATGTCGGCCATCTCGAACGGCATCGCGCTGCACGGCGGCTTCATCCCGTACGACGCCACGTTCCTGGTGTTCTCCGATTACGCCCGTAACGCCGTGCGCATGTCGTGCCTCATCCCGGCGCACGCCATCCACGTGTACACGCATGATTCGATCGGCCTGGGCGAAGACGGCCCCACCCACCAGCCGGTGGAACACCTGGGTTCGCTGCGCCTCATCCCGAACAACCGCGTGTGGCGCCCGGCCGATGCCGTGGAATCCGCCGTGTCGTGGAAGAAGGCCATCGAGCGCGCCGGCAACCCGTCGTGCCTGATCTTCTCGCGCCAGAACCTGGAGCATAACCCGCGCACCGACGCGCAGGTGGCCGACATCGAGAAGGGCGGCTACGTGTTGTTCGAGCCCAGCGAGAAGTTCAAGGCCATCATCATCGCCACGGGTTCGGAAGTCGGCATCGCCGTCGAAGCCGCCAAGGCCCTGGGCGACAAGGGCACGCCCACCCGCGTGGTGTCCATGCCCTGCACGGAAGAGTTCGACGCACAGTCGCCGGAATACCGCGAAGGCGTGCTGCCGTCGTGGTGCCGCGCCCGCGTGGCGGTCGAAGCCGCCGCCGTGGACTTCTGGTTCAAGTACGTGGGCCTCGACGGCAAGGTCGTCGGCATGAGCACCTTCGGCGCCTCCGCACCGATCAAGGTGCTCTACGAGCACTTCGGCATCACCACGCATGCGGTGATCGACGCGGTGAATGAGGTCGTGAAGTAAGTTTTTCGCGACAGCGATGGAAGCAAAAACCCCGGGCTTGCCCGGGGTTTTTGTTCTCCTACTTCGTGGTGCGTTCCCAATGCTGGGGAATCTCTTGCCGTGCCGGCGTGGCGGGGCACGAGGCGCCTTCGCGGCCCTTGGTGGCGGCGAAGATGGCTATGGACATGGCGGCGCACGCCAAGACGTCAGCGTATGAATTCGCAGGCCGCAGCGTCTTGAACGTCGGGTCGAGCGTCATGGGCTCTGCGCGCGTTCCCGGTAGAAGTGGCGACGACCATTCCCGCGAGTCGTCAGGATTGACATATATCGCTTGCACGGACGCCCCATCTTGCATGGGCGCAGCGAACACGGCGAACAACATGTACATCATGGCGCACCCTACCTAAACGGGATGGTGACGTGACCGCCAAACGGGGTCCGTAGTGACTTGGCGGCGCACGCCTTCGGATCGCCGAGGCAATGGGGGCTCTTGGGCGGCGCCTTCGGAGGAGGGTTATCCCATTGCGGCGCTACCCAGGATCGCTTCGAACCTTTGCGAAGCAAAACCTCGACTTCTCCGCTGGCGTCCCATTTCTTTACCTTGAGGACCATGGCCTGCCCCCAATTACTGACGGTAAAAATGCTGTCCCTGCCTTGGGTAGCGGTGGACCAAACCGGCCGACCGTCGCCGGCGTAAAGAACGAAATTTCCGTCCGTTTGCATAATCGCGTGCCGCGCACCACTGCCCTGGGTCCAGGTTGCCCACATGATCGCGCCATCGCCCCTATACACGACGAAGTTCCCGTCATCCTGCAGGACTGCTCGGTAACGCCCGTTCGATGAGCTAACAGCTTGGCCGGTAGCGAGGGAGTTGCCAGGATGAAGCACGCCTGCGTTAGCCCAAGTCGTTCCGGTGAGCGACACGATTGCGGCAAAAGCCACGACGAACCTGTTCAAAATCCTTTTCACGTTCAAGATTCCATTCAGACAAAAAAATAATGCGGTTAAAGACAAGTAGTCCGTTGATACGCTACGGTTTGCGCACTTTCCCTTTTCCCTTTTGGTCCACGTTGGCAGCGGCACGTCGATGCGGCGCGGTGGAGCCCGACGAAGGGGATTGCCAGTCGAGTTTGCCGCGTCGCTTGAGCACGTCTTCGACGAAGGGTTCGGCACTCTTGTTCCAGGGCTTCCACTTTCGTGCGTTGAGGATGACGGCGCTTCCCCAATTGGCCACCCCGAACATGCGGTGCCGACCACGGGTGCCCGACTTCCACACCGCGTTGCCCGCGGCGTCATGCAGAACGAAATTGCCGTCGCGCTGCATGGTCGCCTTGACGGCCCCCGAGCCAGCGGTCCCAGTCGCCCATGTCGTCCGGCCGCTCGCCGTGTACACGGCGAAGTTGCCGTCCGCCTGGAGCATGGCGAAATGTTGCTTGTTCCCCGAGTAGAGGTGTTGGCCGGGGTGCATCGAGTAGCCTGCGCCGAGTACCTCGGCGTGTAGACCGCTACTGGCGAGGAGCAGTGCCGCCACCAGCACGGCGGCAGGCCGTCCCTTGATAGGTGTCTTCATGACGTTCGTTCTTCCTTGGCTGTTGAGGTGGTGCAGAGGACGAGAGCTTACGCTCACCACTCGACTGCGTACCTAGGCCGATACCTCGTCGTCGTGTCGGCCGCATGACCCGCTGCGTGTAGGCGAACCCCTGCATAAGCGTCGACTTTCGCTGTCAGGCTGTAGGCGTGGTCATCGCGTGAGCAGGGAAAACCAAGTACCTGTCGTGTAAGGGGGAATCGGAGTTGTCCACAGCCTTATGCAAGGGGTATCCACATTTGGTGTGGATATCTCCGGTGTTACGGCATCGGCGTCACTGACTTCGTTTTCTTCTTTCCCTTGCCGTGCTTCGGAGGTTGGAAGGCCGCCACGTAATCGGGCGCGGGCGACTGCCAGGCCAGCTTTCCCTTGTGCGTGAGGACGTCTTCCACCGTCGGTTCGGCCCAGCGGTGCCGCGGCTTCCATCGCTTCGCGTTGATCACGACAGCGCCGCCCCAATTGCCCACGCCGAGCATGCGATGCGGGCCGCGGGTGGCGGTGTGCCATACGGGCGTGCCGTCCTGCGCGGTCAGGACGAAGTTCCCATCGCGCTGCATCGTGACCCACACTGCACCCGTTCCCGACGTGGGTGTCGCCCAGTGGATGCTGCCGTCACGCCGATGGACGGCGAAGGCACCGTCGGGCCGGAGCATGGCGTAGTACGCGTGGTTGGCCGAGTAGAGGCGTTGGCCCACGGCCATGGCGTAGCCCGAACCAAGCACCTCGGCGCGCACGCCCAGCGCCGTCGCGGCGAGAAGCACGCCCACGGTAAAGGCGCTTATTCGTACAACGATGCGTTTCATATAACGGTCTCCCTTGCGACGCGCCCAGCTGGCGCGTCAAGGAGACTAGTAAGGAGGGGTGCGCTTCGCTGGAGGCGCCGAGCCCGATATGACGTCAGGCAAGTTCATTGCGTTGCGTAGGCGAACCCTGTCACACGCCTGTGCCGCGACGGAGCGCGGGCTTGGTCATCATGTCGTCAATGCAAGCCAAGTGGTTGTCGCATAAGGCCCGAGGTGACTTGTCCACAGCGTTATGCATGGCGTATCCACACCCGGTGTGGACAACACCTCGCATCCGCTGGATCAGGCAAACGCCAATATCTCCGCTGGCTTGGCGATAACCTTCCACGCGCCGGCCTTGTCGAGCTCCTCGCGGTCGGCGAAGACTCTTTTTCTTATGCAGAAGCCATATTGAACCCTGCTGCAAAAAGGGCGCACATCAGCGCGAGGCACATGCTGCATGCGACGAGGAGCGCTTGGCCGAGCCTTGGTCTTTCGTGCGCCCACATCGCAAGGGCGATATATAGGCCGGGCGCTACACCAAGGTAGCGAGTGATAGACGTAAGCGTCCCCGTGGCAAGCGGGGCGAGTAGCGTCAGCCCGGTGAATATCGCGATCTGGTGCCAGCCTCGACGCCAGCAAGTGACGATGCTGGCGATACCCAGCATCGTTGACATGAAGTGGAGCAGCCTTGGGTTCCAGGCGACGGCAACCTTCGCTGGGTGCCCCGCGTAGTCCACGATCGCGGCCCAGGGCGTGGTGACGTGCCGGCCCCATGCGGCCTGGATGTCCTTGAACGCGAACGGGTTGCCCGTAGCGCGCCATAGATAGATGGCGAACGCCGCGGTCCCCGTGGCCGCAACCGCCAGCCACACAAGGTCAGCGGCGCGGCGATCGCCGCGCCACCAGGCAAGGCCGAGCGAGGGGACGAGGAACAACCCGTTAAAACGCGTCGCCGATGCCAGTGCGGTGGCAATGCCGGCCACCCCGAATGCACGAAGGGCGGACGCGAGCAGCGAGGTTGCCACTAGCAGGAGGAAAATCGCTTCGGTGTGTGGCAGCGACATGAAGTAGCTGGATGGCCAAATGCAGGCAAACAGCACGGCGGTATCAGCCACGGCATCCTGCTCGGTGTGCTCCCTGACCAGGTGCCACAGCATGCAGAGCGCCATCAGGAAGAGCATGTTGGCCATGGCAATGCCTGACCACACCCACTCCCCGGTGATGGCGGCGGCGGCCCTCCAAAGCAGGGGGTGGAGCGGAAAGAATGCCCAGTTCGCTTGCCGCGTCGTATCGAACGGCCGCTCGTCATAGCCGTCCCGTGCGATCGAGAAGTACCAGGCGGCGTCGTTCGCTATCGCTACGCGTGCTACGCCGTCGCGCAGGGCAGGAGCCGATAGTCGCAGCGCGGTGCCGTCATCGCGGTTCCATGCATCCACCGGCCTGGATGCCAGCGCCGGCGCAAGCGCGAGAAGCATGGCGATAGCGAAGCGCGAAAGCAGGAATGGCGCGAGCGCGCGCCTCAATGCTATCGGTATGATTTCGACCCACGTACGCCTCGCTGGCGCTAGCGCGCAGCCATCCATGTCCTTGACGTTCATCCTGCCTGCCTTAGAAAGAGGGCAGGAGGATACAGTCAACGGCCCGGTCGTGGCAGCGTGCATGGGCATGCCGCCACCAGCAAAACATAACTATTTGTTCGGACTGGCGGGCGGCGGGTTGTCCAAAGGCTTATTCAGGGGCTTTCCACACGCTGTGTGGATAACTGCCCGGCGCTTACTGCACCGGAACGGTACCACCAGTGACCGGATCGCGCCGGTAGCCGATGTCGCCAACATTGACGTACTTGAGCGTGCCGGAGCGCGGGGCGGGTTCCGCGTGGGCGGTAGCCTGCAACGCGAGGCCTGCCAGGTTCCGCACAGTCTGCTCGCCTATGCCGGCTGGCCTTGGCTTGAAGCCGGCGTCGAAGGGGGACTTTGCGGGTGCATAGGCGCTGGCCGCGACATGGGATGACGGCGTCCACGTCGCTGGCGCCGTGGCCCCGTCGGCGGCATGGGCGGATGCGGCGCAGGCAAGGGCTGCGGCCGGGATAAGCAGGGTAATGCGACGCATGGTTCCTCCGTGACTATCCGGTGCGATATGCGCCCTAGGGTACGGCGGCCTCGGCACCGCGGGAAGCGATGTGGTCAGTTCGTGAGCGCTATGACGTAAGCGCTTGTCGCACGGGGCATTGGACGAGTTGTCCACAGCGTTATGCAGGGCGTATCCACATCCCGTGTGGATAACACCCTGCCTCGGATGGATCAGGCGAACGCCAGCATCTCCGCCGGTGTTGCAATCACCTTCCACGCACCCGCCTTGTCGAGCTCCTCACGATCACCAAAACCCCACAGCACGCCGATACCGCGCACCCCATTGGCCACGGCGCCTTCCATGTCATAGCGGCGGTCGCCGACCATGAAGGCGTCGCTCTCCAGGTGCTCGAAATCGCTCAGCGCGGCAGCAATCATCTCGGCCTTCTCGCTACGCGCCGTTTCCGGGCCAGGCGCGTAGACGCGTTCAAACGCCTCGGCGAACGGCAGGTGCTCGATGATGCGTTCGGCGTGCGCGCGCGTCTTGCTGGTGACGATGGCCAAGCGGTGGCCGCGGGCGGCGAGGGCGGCGATGAGCTCGGGGATGCCCTCGTACACGCGGTGTTCCGACCAGCCCACGTCGTGGAAGCGCTGGCTGTAGGCGGCCACGGCCGCTTCGACGCGGTCATGGTCGTGGTCGAGCAGCGGGGCGAAGCTGACGCGCAAAGGCGGCCCGATCCAGGCACGCAGGGCCTCGTCGTCGGGGGCGGGTGCCCCGACGACGGCCATGGCATGGCGGATACCGGCGAAGATGCCGACTTCGGAATCGATGATGGTGCCGTCGAGGTCGAAGAGGAACAGCATTACTTCGCGTCCGCGCGGGCCTTCAGGGCCGCGACGGCGGGCAGCTCCTTGCCTTCGAGGAACTCGAGGAACGCGCCGCCGCCGGTGGAGATGTAGGAGACGCCCTCCTCGATGCCGTACTTGTCGACGGCCGCCAGGGTGTCGCCGCCGCCGGCAATCGAGAACGCCTTCGACGCGGCGATGGCGCGGGCGAGCGTTTCCGTGCCCTTGCCGAACGCATCGAACTCGAACACGCCCACGGGGCCGTTCCACACGACGGTGCCTGCCTTGGCGATGAGCTCGGCGTAGCGCTTGGCGGTGTCGGGGCCGATGTCAAGGATCATCTCGTCGTCGGCGACCTGGTCCACCGCCTTGACAGTGGCCTTGGCCGTGGCGGCGAATTCGGTGGCGACCACGACATCGGTGGGCACCGGCACGTCCGCGCCGCGTGCCTTGGCGTCGGCCATGATCTTCTTCGCGGTATCGAGCAGGTCGGCTTCCAACAGCGACTTGCCCACCTTGTGGCCGGCCGCGAGGATGAACGTATTGGCGATGCCGCCACCGACGATGAGCTGGTCGACACCACCAACCAGGTTCTGCAGCAGCTCCAGCTTGGTGGAGACCTTCGACCCGGCAACGATCGCGAGCAGCGGGCGCTGCGGGTTCTCGAGCGCCTTGCCCAGCGCATCCAGTTCCTTCGCCAGCAGCGGGCCGGCGGCGGCCACCGGGGCGAAGCGGATCACGCCATGGGTGGAGGCCTGCGCGCGGTGCGCGGTACCGAAGGCGTCCATGACGAACACGTCGCACAGCGCGGCGTACTTCTTCGACAGCGCCTCGTCGTCCTTGCCCTCGCCGACGTTCATGCGGCAGTTCTCGAGCACCACCACCTCGCCGTCGGCCACGTCCACGCCGCCGAGGTAGTCGCGCACCAGGCGCACGTCCTTGCCGAGCTTCTGGCCCAGCCAGTCGGCCACCGGCTTGAGCGACGAGGCCTCGTCGAACTCGCCTTCCTTTGGCCGGCCCAGGTGGGAGATGACCATGACCTTCGCGCCGGCGTCGCGGGCGGCGACGATGGTGGGCAGGGAGGCATCCAGGCGCTGGGTGGAGGTGATCTTGCCGTTCTCCACCGGTACGTTCAGGTCTTCGCGGATCAGCACGCGCTTGCCGCGCAGGTCGAGGTCTTGCATGCGGATGACGGACACAGGGGGCTCCAGCTGTGGGGGTCGGAAAACGCCCATTGTCCTTGCGGGGGTGCACCCGGCGCAAATCCGGCGGCGCTAGAATCGGCCGACCCCCGAAAGGACTAGCCATGGCCCTCGCCCTGTACAGCTACTGGCGCTCCAGCGCCGCCTACCGTGTCCGTATCGCCCTGAACCTTAAGGGCCTGGACTACGAGATCCGCCCCATCAGCCTCATCAACGACGGCGGCGAGCACCTGAAGGACGATTACCGCGAGCTATCGCCGCAGGGCCAGTTGCCAACGCTGGTGGACGGTGATTTCGTCGTGCGCCAGTCGTTCGCCATCCTCGAATACCTGGAAGAGACCCGGCCCATGCCGGCCTTGCTGCCCGCCGACCCCCGCCACCGCGCCCGGGTACGGGAGCTGGCCCTGGCCGTGGGCACCGATATCCACCCGCTGGGCAACCTGCGGGTGCTGAAGGAAATCGAGGCGCGCTTCGGCGCCGACCAGGACGCCAAGGCCGCGTGGAGCCGGCGCTGGATCGAACACGGGTTCGGCGGCATCGAGGCGCTGCTGGCCGACGGCCCACGCGAGACGTTCTGCTGGGGCGAGACGCCGACGCTGGCCGATGCCTGCCTCGTGCCGCAGTACTACAACGCGGTGCGCTGGGGGGTGAACCTGGGGCCGTTCCCGCTGATCCGCCGGGTGGTGGAGAACTGCCTGGTGCTTGAGGCGTTCCAGAGGGCCGCACCGGAGGCGCAGCCGGACGCGCCTCGCTAGAAGCATCGCGCGCAAGCGCGCTCCCACAAGAGCGCCCATGGCGTCAGGGCCCTAGGAACTCCTGTGGGAGCGCGCTTGCGCGCGATGGCTTCTGGATTAGACGCCGATGCCGTAAGGATCGCTCGAAGCGAACTCGTTGCCGGTAGCGCCTTCGGAAAGCCGGATCTTCAGCGCGAGGCCATCGCGCGAATCCGCCTTGTTGAGGCATTCCTCGAGGGTGATCTGGCCGTCCTTGTACAGCCGGTACAGCGACTGGTCGAAGGTCTGCATGCCTTCCTGCAGGCTGCGATCCATGGCGTCCTTCACCTCGTGGATCTGGCCGCGGCGGATCATGTCGCGGATCAGCGGGGTGTTGAGCAGCACCTCGGTGGCCGGCATGCGGCGGCCATCCTTGCCCAGCACCAGGCGCTGGCTGATCACCGCGCGCAGGTTCAGGGCCAGGTTCATCAGCACGTTCTTGTGCGCCGATTCCGGGAAGAAGTTGAGGATGCGCTCCAGCGTCTGGTCGGCGTTGTTGGAGTGCAGGGTGGCAAGGCAGAGGTGGCCGGTCTCCGAGAAGGCGATGGCGGCCTCCATGGTCTCGGTATCGCGGATCTCGCCGATCATGATGACGTCCGGCGCCTCGCGCATCGCGTTCTTCAGCGCCTCGTGGTAGCTGTGGGTATCGAGGCCCACCTCGCGCTGGTTCACGATGGAACGCTTGTGCCGGTGCAGGTATTCGATCGGGTCCTCGATGGTGAGGATATGCCCCGAGCTGTTGACGTTGCGGTGGTCGAGCATGGCGGCAAGGGTGGTCGACTTGCCCGAGCCGGTGGCGCCCACCACGAGGATGAGGCCGCGGGGTTCCATGATGAGTTCACGGAAAATCGACGGCAGGCGCAGTTCCTCGAGCGAGGGGATCTCGCTCTTGATGGCACGGATGACCATGCCGATCTCGCCGCGCTGCTTGAACACATTGATGCGGAAGCGGCCGGCTTCCTTCACGGCCAGCGCCATGTTCAGTTCGAGGTCGCGCTCGAACTGCGGCACCTGGCCCTCGTCCATCAGCGAGTAGGCGATTTTCTTCACCATACCGCTGGGCAGGCCCGTGTTACCAAGGGGGTACAGCTTGCCCTCGACCTTGATGTTCACCGGGGCACCGGTCGTCAGGAACATATCCGACGCGCCCTTGTCCACCATCAGCTTCAGGAAATAACCGATATCCACCTAAACCCCCGCTGGTTCGCATTACAATCGAGACGACGAGGTCTCCCGACCTTCTATATCGACAATATCTCGCAAGCCTTAAGAGGAACGAGTGATGGTGCACAACTTGCCGTCGAACGCCCTGCCCACGGGCCGCCGGCGCCTTGCCACGGCCGCGCTGGGCCTGGTTTTCGCTACCCTGGCCGGCTGCGCCAGCACCCCGCCGCCGAACGGCTCCATGAACGAGGCCCTGGCCCAGTTCCAGGCCGCGCGCGACGCGGGGGCTGCCGATTACGCGCCGGTCGACCTGGATTACGCCCAGAGTAAGCTCCGCCAGGCCCAGAGCGCCATGGCCTCGAAGAAATATGACGATGCCGCCGTCCTGGCCGACGAGTCGCGCGCCGATAGCGAGCTGGCCCGCGCCAAGGCCCGCCTCGGCGCCGCCCGCGCCCAGAACTCGGCCAAGAGCAAGGAAAACTCTCGCATGCGTGTCGAGATGATCGACAACCACGCGAACGATACCGTGCCCATCCCCAACAACGTGCAGGAAAGCGAAACCACCCTGCCCGAAGCCCAAGACACCACGCCGCCGCCGGTGGGTGGCGAGACCCAGCCCCTGAACGACAGCCAGGGCGGCTGGCAGAACACGCAGCCGCAGCAGCCCCAGCCCCAGCCGCAGCCGAACAACCAGGGAGGCCAGTGATGAAGCGCTCCACCATCCTCCTCTCCGCGCTGGCCCTCGCGGTCGGCGCCGGCTCGGCCGTTGCCGCCCAGGATGATCTCGACGTCCGTCGCCTCAACGCCAGCCTCGACCAGCTCTCTTCGGACCCCACCATCGGCAGCTACGCGCAGGCCGAGCAGGCGCGTGCGCGCGAGGCCATCAACCAGGTGGCCCAGTTCAAGCCGAAGGAAAAGGAGCACGCGCACTACCTGTACATCGCCGAGCGCCGCGTCGATATCGCCAAGGCCATGGCCCAGTTCCAGGATGCCCAGGCCAAGGGCACCCAGCTCGATCGCGAACACGACGCCATCCTGCTCGAGGCCAGCCGCCTCGATACGGAGATGGCCCGCCGCCAGCTCGAGCAGCAGCGCCAGCAGAACCAGATGATCCAGGAAGAGGCCGCCCGCCTGCAGCAGCAGGGCGTGGAGTACTCCCAGGCGCTGGAGCAGGCCAAGGCCGAGGGCGAGAAGGCCCGCCAGGTGGCCGCCGCGCAGGCCCGCGTGGCCAACGCCGCCAAGAAGCAGGCCGCCCTCGCGGAATCGGCCGCTCGCGCCATGCGCGACCTGAACTCGTCCGATGGCGGGGCACCGGCCAATACGCCGGCTTCGGGGTCGTCTAAGAAGTCGAAGAAGGCGTCGAGCGGCGGTAACTGAAGGACATCGCCCGCTTGCGGGCGATTCGCCGAAAATTCCCTGTCGCGTAAGCCGTTGCCAGTGCAACCGTTTTTGCACCAGATTTTGCGAATTTTCGCTCTTGCGGACCCCATGGCAGGGGAGTAGCTTCGAACTCCCGTCACGTGGAAAACACGCGGCGGGGCCCTGCCGGAGCATGCGAAGAAACAGCCCGCATGGCTCCCCTCACGACCGGCCCGCGCCGCGGGCCGGCCCCACCGCGAGGAGAACCGCAATGTTCGAAAACCAGCAGCGTGACGACGTCGAAAAGTTCATTGGCACCAGCAAGGACACCCGTCGTCTCTATTTCCGCCACCAGGAGCTCAACGACAAACTCGACAACGCCGGCCGCGGATGCCTGGCGCTTAGTGACGAGGAGCTCCGCCGCATGAAGATGGAAAAGCTGCAGGCCAAGACCCAGCTCGAACGAATGTGGGATACCTGGCAGGCCTCCGGGCCACACTGAGGCGATAAACCGGTACAGGAAAGGGCGCGCATGTCGCGCCCTTTTTATTGCCCGTCAACAGCGCGCCGCCGGCCAAACGTCGGGTCGTTGCTAGTCCCTTTCGCCGTAGCCTGAACAGCGGGGGATCGAACGGGCGCGCAAGCCATTATCATTGGCGCCCAAAGGCATACCCATGGAGTTCGAATGAAGGTTCTTGACAGCGTCCTCGATCTGATCGGCGGCACCCCCATGGTCCGCGCCCAGCACCTGGACACCGGCGCTTGCGAGCTCTTCCTCAAGCTGGAGAGCGCCAACCCCGGCGGCTCGGTCAAGGACCGCATCGGCATGTCCATGATCGAAGGTGCCGAGCGGGCCGGGAAGATCAAGCCGGGCGACACGCTCGTCGAGGGCACCGCCGGCAACACCGGCCTGGGCCTTGCGCTGGTCGCCCAGCAAAAGGGCTACCGCCTGATCCTGGTCGTGCCTGACAAGATGAGCCGCGAGAAGATCTTCAACCTCAAGGCCATGGGCGCCGAAGTGGTGCTTACCCGTTCGGACGTGGCCAAGGGCCACCCGGAGTACTACCAGGACATGGCCGCGCGCATCGCGCGCGAAACCCCTGGTGCGTACTTCATCAACCAGTTCGGCAACCCGGATAACCCGGCGGCGCACGTGCAGACCACCGGGCCCGAGATCCTCGACCAGCTCGATGGCAACGTCGATGCCATCGTGGTCGGTTGCGGCTCGTCCGGCACCATGAGCGGCCTCACGGCCTACCTGCGCGAGCATTCGCCCAACACCGAGATCGTCCTGGCCGACCCGGTGGGCTCCATCCTCGCCCAGTACATCAACGAGGGTGTGCTGTCGGAGAAATCCGGTTCCTGGATGGTCGAGGGCATCGGCGAGGATTTCCTTCCGTCCATCAGCGATTTCTCGATGGTGAAGAAGGCCTACGCCATTAGCGACAAGGAAAGCTTCCTGGCCGCGCGCGAGCTCCTCTCGAAGGAGGGCGTGCTGGGCGGCTCGTCCACCGGCACCTTGCTCGCCGCGGCGTTGAAGTTCTGCCGCGAGCAGACGACGCCCAAGCGCGTGGTCACCCTCGTCTGCGACACGGGCAACAAGTACCTGTCGAAGATGTACAACGACTACTGGATGCTCGACAACGGCTTCATCGAGCGCGAGCGTTACGGCGACCTGCGCGATCTCATCCTGCGCCCCTACGCGCAGCGCGATACCGTCGTCGTCAAGCCCGACGACATGCTGGTCACCGCCTACAACCGCATGAAGCTGTACGACGTCTCGCAGCTGCCGGTGATGGAGGGTGACCGCATCGTGGGCATCCTCGACGAATCCGACGTGCTGCTGCACGTGGTGGCCGATGAATCGAAATTCCGCGACCCGGTATCCACGGCCATGATCGCGTCGCCGGAGATGCTCCAGGTCACGTCGCCCATCGAGGCGTTGCTGCCCGTGTTTGAAAAAGGCCATGTCGCCATCGTTGTTGACGGTGACCAGTTCCTTGGCCTCATTACAAGAATCGACTTGCTCAACTATTTGCGTCGCAAGGTTAACTAAGAATCAAGGGGATGCACCATGTGTGGAATCGTCGCCGCCGTCGCGCAGCGTGATATCGCGCCCATTCTCATCGCGGGCCTGAAGGCCCTCGAGTACCGCGGTTATGACTCGGCCGGCATGGCTATTGCCGACGAAGGCGAAATCCGCCGCGTCCGCGCGAAGGGCAAGGTGCGCGAGATGGAATCGCTCTACGATGCCGACCCGATCCCTGGCGGCACCGGCATCGCGCACACGCGCTGGGCCACGCACGGCGTGCCCAGCGAGGTGAACGCCCACCCGCATGTGCAGGGCCGCATCGCCATCGTGCACAACGGCATCATCGAGAACTACGCCAGCCTGCGCGAAGGCCTGCAGGCCAAGGGCCGCACCTTCCACTCACAGACCGATACCGAAGTGATGGGTGCCGTCATCGACGAGCACGTGCAGGCGGGCAAATCGCTGCGCGACGCCGTCACGGCTGCCGTGCGCGAGCTTGAAGGTGCGTACGCCATTGCCGTCATGAGCCTGGACGAGCCCGGCCGCATCGTCGGCGCCCGTCGTGGCTGCCCGCTGCTCGTGGGCATCGGCATCGGCGAGCACTTCCTTGGTTCCGACGCCCAGGCACTCATCAAGGTCACCAACCGGATGATGTACCTGGAAGAGGACGACATCGTCGAAATCACCCGCAACGACGTGCAGGTGTTCGATATCGAGGGCAACCCGGTCGACCGCGCGGCGCACGAGAGCGAGATCAGCGCCGATGCCGTGGAGCGTGGCGAATACCGCCACTACATGCAGAAGGAAATCTTCGAGCAGCCGCGCGCCGTGGCCGATACGCTCGAGGGCCGCATCGGCCCGCACGGCGTGTTGCCCAATATCTTCGGCATCGACGCCGACCCCATCCTCGACAAGGTGCGCGGCATCCACATCGTGGCCTGCGGTACCAGTTATCACGCCGGCATGGTGGCGAAGTACTGGATCGAGGAGCTGGCGCGTGTGCCGGTCGTCGTCGAGGTGGCCAGCGAATACCGCTATCGCGACGTGGTGGTGCCGGACGATACCCTCTTCGTCGCCATCTCCCAGTCGGGCGAAACCGCCGACACGCTGGCCGCCATGCGCGAATCACGCCGCCGCGGCTACCTGGCCACATTCGCCATCTGCAACGTGCCCGAGTCCTCCGTGGTCCGCGAATCCGACCTGCGCCTGATGACGCGCGCGGGCCCGGAAATCGGCGTGGCTTCCACCAAGGCCTTCACCACCCAGCTCACCGCGTTCGCGCTGCTGGCGCTCGATCTCGGCCGCCGCCGTGGCCTCGACAAGGCGACCTACCTGGCCCACTGCCAGGAGCTTCAGTCGCTGCCGCGCTACATCGAGAACGCACTCAAGAGCGAAGACCAGATCATCGCGATCGCGGAGCTGATGGTGGCGAAGCAGCACGCGCTGTTCCTCGGCCGCGGGGCGCAGTTCCCGGTGGCACTCGAGGGCTCGCTTAAGCTCAAGGAAATCTCGTACATCCACGCCGAGGCCTATCCGGCAGGTGAACTGAAGCACGGCCCGCTGGCGCTGGTGGATGAGAACATGCCAATCGTAGCCGTGGCGCCGAACGGTCCGCTGCTCGACAAGCTCAAGTCCAACCTGCAGGAAGTCCGCGCGCGTGGCGGCGAGCTTATCGTGTTCGCTGACGAGCGCGTCGAGATGGACACGGATACCGAGCGCCTCGCCACGGTGTTGGTTGATGGCGGTGGCGATCTCATCGCGCCAGCGGTGTTTACCGTGCCGATGCAGCTGCTGGCCTACCACGTGGCGGTGCTGCGTGGCACGGACGTGGACCAGCCGCGTAACCTTGCCAAGTCGGTCACGGTGGAGTAGTGGGGTGGCCGTGGTCTCGAGCAGGTGCCGGCGGACAGCGAACGAGGCTGAGGAAGGAACTTGTTTCGTTTGCCCTGGCCGGGGCCGTTGGCTTCATGGTTGATGCGGGTGTCCTCTACATGGCCCTGGCCGCCGGGTCGGGGCCCTTCTGGGGACGGGCGCTCTCGTTCGCCAGCGCGGTACTGACGACATGGCTGATTAACCGGACCTTTACCTTCTCGCCTCCTGCCGGGCGAGCCATCGTTGGCGAATTCGCAAGATATCTTGCCGCCATGGCTGCCGGCGGGCTGTTGAATCTGGCCACGTACGGCGCCGTGGTTATCGGTTGTCCGCCGGCCCCATGGATTCCGCTTGTCGCCGTAGCCGCTGGAGCGGCCGTTGGCATGGTGTGCAACTTCGTGACAGCCAGGCTGTGGGTGTTCCGGGCGCATTAGCGGTGTTCTGCAGTCTCCCTTGAGTGTTTCAAGGGTGTCGGCGAGAATCGCACCTTCGATTCAAACCGGACCAGATGCATGAAGTGCTTCAAAGCCTACGATATCCGCGGCCGCGTTCCCGACGAGCTAAATGAAGATATCGCGTATCGTCTGGGCCGCGCGTTCGCACGCACGGTAGGCGATGGCGCAGTCGTCGTTGGCTACGACATTCGACTCGATAGCCCTGTATTTGCAGCGGCTGTCGTGCGCGGCCTCAACGACGAGGGGCGTGACGCGATCGATATTGGTCTTTGTGGTACCGAAGAGGTCTATTTCCAGACGTTCCACCGCGGCGTCGCGGGTGGCGTCATGGTGACGGCAAGCCACAATCCCATCGATTACAACGGGATGAAGCTCGTCCGCGAAGGCGCCAGGCCGATCAGCGGCGATACCGGTCTTCGCGATATCGAGCGAATGGTCGAAGATGATGATTTCGGCGAGCCACGGCCGCATCGGGGGCATGTCGTGCGCGACCACGATAAATCATCGTACGTCGCGCACCTGCTCGGGTACGTCGATCCTGGCGCCATGCGTCCGTTGAAGGTCGTGGTGAATGCGGGAAATGGCGGGGCGGGTCGCGTCATCGACCTGCTGGAGTCGCACCTGCCGCTGGAGTTCATTCGCGTCAATCACGAGCCTGATGGTAGTTTTCCCAACGGCATTCCTAACCCACTGCTGCCTGAAAATCGTGACGCGACTGCCCATGCTGTTCGCGAGTTCGGTGCGGACCTTGGTATTGCGTGGGATGGTGATTTCGATCGCTGTTTCTTCTTTGACGCGACGGGCGAGTTCATCGAAGGCTATTACATCGTCGGTCTGCTGGCAGCGCAGTTACTGGAAAAAAATCCCGGTGCAAAAATCATCCATGACCCGCGCCTGATCTGGAATACGGTCGATATGGTACGCGCGGCGGGCGGTACGCCCATCGAAAGCAAAACCGGCCATGCCTTCATCAAGGAAAGGATGCGGCAGGAAGACGCCATCTACGGCGGGGAAATGAGTGCGCACCACTATTTCCGCGATTTCGCATACTGCGACACGGGTATGGTGCCGTGGCTGTTGGTCGCCGAGCGCATGTCCAAGACAGCCGTGTCCTTGGCGGACATGCTGGCGGAGCGCATGCAGGCCTTTCCGTGCAGTGGTGAAATCAACTTCGTCGTGGAAGACGCACAGCGAGCAATCGCTCGCGTGCTTGAACGTTATGCCGGCGACGCTCCGCGCCTGGATCGGACCGATGGTGTAAGCGCGGACTTCGGTTCCTGGCGTTTCAATCTTAGGTCGTCGAACACCGAACCTCTCCTTCGGCTTAACGTCGAAGCGCGGGGCGATATGGCATTGATGAGCGCAAAGACGATCGAAATATCCAGGCTCATCCAGGCTTAGGGTGCGAGCGCGCATGATATGCCGCGGCTACTTCACGCAATCAAAGTACAGGGCGTAGGCGCGCTGGATATCGTCGGTGATCGGGTTGCCCAGGACGAAATCGCTGTAGTGGAATTCCCCGCTGGCATGGGTGTCCGGCATCTCACATATTCCGGCCTCTCGCTTTATGCGAAAGCCAGACGAGGTCAGGATTTTCCTTAGCTCGTCCGCGTGGAATTCATGATGGTGTTCCGGATGGATGAAGCCGCCGTGCCAATTGGCCGTGTGAATCTTAGTGATTGCGCGGTTGGGCGTATCCAGGCAGAAGTGTCCTCCGTCCGCTAGGACCCGATGGGCTTCCCGACACATGCGCCGCGCGTTTTCAAGCGGCACGTGCTCAATACTCTGGCCTGACCAGACGAGGTCGAAACTTCCGGTGGCAAACTCGTCGAGCTGCGTCATGTCGCCGTAGTGAATTACCACGTGGCCGTAAGGCGCAGTCACTTCAACGTCGCGGTAGTCGCTGTGGCGGTTTTCGGGCGGGAGATCAACCATCACCAGCTCGTCGAACTTGTGCGCGTAGCTCATCCTGTAGAGCGGCGCGTTCGCACCACCCAGGTCAAGGATGCGCGATGCAGGCGGCAAGAGGCGTCTTATCGCGACAAGGCGAGCCCGGTGGAGATACTGGAGATGATGATCCATCGCTTGGTCGATGATCGCACCCAAGCCTTGCGCAGAGCACGTTAGCTGGACAGCCTCCGAAACATCCACAGAAAGTCTCCCATCCTCCGGATGCCGGGAGCTTGGCGGCAGTATGCCTGCGCGTCAAGCCCCCTTGGCCGGCGAGGGCAGTGGGTGTGCCGAGGACCTATTATCCAAGCAAATTTAGATAGTTAGTCAGGCCCGGCCATAGACATCGTCGTAGCGGACGATATCGTCCTCGCCCAAATAGCTGCCAGATTGCACTTCGATCAGTTCGACAGGAACCTTCCCTGGGTTGCGCAGACGATGGCGGCTGCCCAGGGGCAGGTACGTGCTCTGGTTCTCGGCAAGGAGGAATACCTTGTCGTCGCACGTCACTTCGGCCACGCCCTTGACGACAATCCAGTGCTCGGCGCGATGGTGATGCATCTGGAGGCTAAGCGCCGCGCCGGGCTTGACCACGATGCGCTTTACCTGGAAGCGATCACCCGATTCAAGCGAATCGTAACTACCCCAGGGGCGCCGCACGACGCGGTGCAGTTCGTGCTCGCTGCGGTCGGCCGCTTTCAACGCGTCGACGATCTTCTTGACGTCCTGGGAGGCATCCCGGCGTGCGACGAGCGTTGCGTCCGGCGTCGTGACGACGACGATGTTGTCGAGCCCGACGGTGGCGACGAGGTGGCGGTCGTGCGAGCGTACCAGTGAACTGCGGGTATCCAGCGCGATAACGTCCCCTTCGAGCCGGTTGTCGTTGGCATCGCGCTCCGTGGAAAGCCACAGGGCCTCCCACGACCCGACGTCGCTCCAGCCGCAACTGACGGGAACGACCGCGGCACGCGTGGTCTTTTCCATCACCGCGTAGTCGATCGAGTCGCTAGGGGCGGCACTGAAGGCGTGGGCATCGAGCCGGACAAAATCGAGGTCGGTATTAGCCGATTCGAACGCAGCACGCGCCGCGTCCAGCATGGCGGGCGCATGCGTGCCGAGTTCCTCGAGGTAACGTGAAGCCCGGAACATGAACATGCCCGAATTCCAGTCGAAGTTGTTCGACGCGACGTAACGTTCCGCGACGTCAAGCTGCGGCTTCTCGACAAACTGGTTGATGCGGAAGGCGTGGTCGCCGAGCACTTCGCCGCGCTGGATGTAGCCAAAACCGGTTTCGGCGCGATCCGGGCGAATACCGAAGGTAACCAGCCAACCATCGCGTGCAAGCGGAAGTGCGTGGGCGACGGCGCCAGCGAACAATGCGTCATCGCCAATCAGGTGGTCGGACGGCAGGACGAGGAGGACGGCATCGGGATCGCGTGCGATAGCTTGCAGCGCGCCGACCGCGATGGCCGGCGCCGTGTTACGCGCCATCGGCTCGAGAAGGATGCTTGCACCCGATACCTTGAGCTCCTGGAGCTGCTCGGCGGCAAGGAAGCGGTGTTCATCTGACGCGACCACGATGGGCGCCGCCGAATCCGGAAGCAACAGGGAGCGCTTCACCGTCTGCTGGAACAGGGTGTCATCCGACGTCAGCGAAAGGAACTGCTTGGGCAGGTTCTTACGGGAGACCGGCCAGAGACGAGTCCCGCTGCCGCCGCTCAGGATAAGGGGGATAAGCATGAAAATTCCGTTTAGATCAGTGGTTTAATGGTATCTAGCACGTGTTGCAGCTGGCTTTCCCAGTCCGGCATGCGGCGGGAAAACACGCTTTCGAATCGCGAAGAGTCAAGCACCGAGTATGCCGGACGACGCGCAGGCGTAGGGTATTCCGCCGTTGTGATCGGCTCGACGGTCGGCGCACGTAACAGGATACCGCGCTTGACGGCACCGCGGATAATCGCCTCGGTAAAGCCGTACCACGTCGTTTCGCCCGCAGCCACCACGTGAAAAAGGCCTTCGAGCGCCGGCCTGTCGTGGGCCGGGCGGCTCGTCCAGGCGCCTGTTGCCGTGATTATCGCGTCCGCCAGAAGGCTGGCTGGCGTGGGGCTGCCGCGTTGGTCGGCGACGATGCGTACCTGGTCTCGTTCATCAGCGAGCCTCAGCACCGTTTGCAAGAACGAAGGGCCATCGGCCGAGTACAGCCATGCTGTCCGCAGGATCATATGGGCGGCGCCGCTGGCCACCAGCGCCTGCTCCCCGGCAAGTTTCGTACGTCCGTAAGCGTTCTGCGGGGCGGGCACATCAGATTCGAGATACGGCCGCTTCGACGCGCCATCGAAGACGTAATCGGTCGAGACATGCACGACCAGCGCCTCGTGCCTGCTCGCCCATTCCCCAAGGACCTGCACGGCATCGGCGTTGATCCGCGCCGCTAGTTCTTCATTCGATTCCGCGGCGTCCACGGCCGTCCAGGCCGATGCGTTGACGATGACATCCGGGCGGGAGTCGTCGAGAAGGCGTCGTAACGCGAGCGGATCGGTCGCATCTACGCCGAGCCTTCCACCCTCAACGTGGCGGTCCGCGTCGATCCAGGCTGGGGCGCTGGCGCCTCGCGCCGCCTGGAGGGCGCGGCCCAGTTGGCCAGCCGAGCCCAGGAGCAGCGTCGTCATGGCGCGTAGATGGGCAAGTCGCGAGGCGAGAGCTCGGCCAGCGTCGGTGCGCGCGCGTCCTTGGCAGAGAGTGACGGCGCAGAAACAGGCCAGTCGATGGCAAGCGTTGGGTCGTCCCAGGCGATCGCACGATCGGCCGTTGGGTCATACAGGGCCGTGCACTGGTAAAGGAAGGTGGCGGACTCGCTGGTTACGCAGAAGCCATGGGCGAAACCTTCGGGAATCCAGAGTTGACGATGGTTCCGCGCAGTCAGCATGACGGCCGTCCACCGGCCATGGGTTGGAGACCCCGTCCGGATATCCACGGCGACATCGAAAACATCGCCGTCGAGGACGGTCACCAGCTTCCCCTGTGGGCCCGGCAGTTGGTAGTGCAGGCCACGTAGGACGCCGCGCGTGGATTTCGACACGTTCGTTTGCACGAAGGATGACCCGACCCCGGCATCGGCATAGCGCCGGGCGTGGTGGCTCTCGAAGAAAAAGCCGCGACCATCGGCGTGGACGCGGGGCTCGATGACGAGCACCCCTGGCAGCGATGTTTCGCTAACCTTCACGACGAGACTCCGCGGGCCACGTCGCGCAAATAGTGGCCATAGGCGTTCTTCCCAAGCATGCTGGCAAGCGCGGTGAGCTGCTCGGCGTCAATCCAGCCGTTGTGGAACGCGATTTCCTCCACAGCGGCGACCTTGAGCCCCTGGCGTTTCTCAAGCGTCTGGATATACATGCCGGCGTCCATCAGGGAATCGTGCGTGCCGGTATCGAGCCACGCAAGGCCGCGCCCCAACTTCTCAAGGCGCAACGTGCCTTCGCCAAGGTAGAACCGGTTCAAGTCGGTGATCTCGAGTTCACCACGCAAGGACGGTCGAAGCTCCGCGGCGATATCCGGGGCCCGGCCGTCGTAGAAGTAGAGCCCCGTGATCGCATACGACGAGGGCGGGTCGATCGGCTTTTCCTGGATGTCGACAAGGTGCCCATCCGCGTCGAACGCCGCGACACCGTATCGTTCAGGGTCGCTGACCCGGTAGCCGAATACCGTTGCACCCTCACGCGATACCGTTGCGCGCTCGAGATGCTCTTTCATGCCCCCACCGTGGAAGATGTTGTCGCCGAGCACGAGGCCGCATGGCGCGCCGGCGAGGAATTCCTTTCCGATCAGGAGTGCCTGGGCCAAGCCATCCGGTGAGGGTTGGATGGCATATGAAATGCTCATTCCCAGCTGGGAGCCGTCGCCGAGCAGGCGCTGGAACAGCGGCTGCTCGTGGGGCGTATTGATCACCAGGACATCGCGGATGCCCGCTTGCATCAAGGTGGATAGCGGGTAGTAGATCAACGGCTTGTCGTACACAGGGAGAAGTTGCTTGCTTACCCCCAGGGTCACTGGATAAAGGCGGGTGCCGGACCCGCCCGCCAGGATGATGCCTTTATTGATCATGCGCCAAGTCGTTCCAGTTGATAGCTACCATCGATCACCCGCTCGACCCACCCACGGTTCGCAAGGTACCAGCTAACCGTGCTCTCCAATCCCGTTTCGAACGTGTGCCGAGGCGCCCACCCAAGTTCGTTCCCGATGCGGGTGGCATCGATGGCATAGCGTCGATCATGGCCGGGTCGGTCGGCTACGAAACTTATGAGTGCCTCGTAGGGGCCAGCAGGACGCGGCGCGATGCGGTCGAGGATGCCGCAGACCAACTGGACGACATCCAGGTTGGTCCGCTCGGCGTTCCCGCCCACGTTGTACGTTCGCCCCGGCATGCCGCGCTGGAGCACGGCAAGGATGGCCTCCACGTGGTCGGCCACGTACAGCCAGTCGCGAACGTTGCCGCCATCGCCGTACACCGGCAGCGGTTGCCCGCCAAGGGCTCGGTTGATGACGAGCGGGATGAGCTTTTCCGGGAACTGGTAGGGCCCGTAGTTGTTCGAGCAGTTCGTCGTGAGTACCGGGAGCCCGTACGTATGGTGGAAAGCACGCACTAGATGGTCTGATGCGGCTTTGGAAGCGGCATAAGGTGAATTCGGTGCGAAAGCCGTGGCCTCGGTGAACCGGCCATCGTGCCCGAGCGAGCCGTAGACCTCGTCGGTGGAGACATGGACGAACCTGAACGAAGCGGCGGCCTTGGCACCAAGGCCGCGCCAGTAGGCCAGCGTGGCTTCCAGGAGGCCAAGCGTGCCAACCACGTTGGTCTGCACGAAAGCCGCTGGGCCGTCGATCGAACGGTCGACATGCGACTCGGCGGCGAAATTGAGCACGGCCGTGGGCGCGTGGGTCGCAAGCAGGGATGCGACGAGCGCCCGGTCGCCAATGTCCCCGTGTTCGAAAATGTGCCCAGGGTCAGCGCCCAGGCTCGACAGCGTCTCAAGGTTTCCCGCGTAGGTCAGCTTGTCGAGGTTGACAATGCGGTAGCCGAGCTTCCTGGCCGCCAGCACGAAGTTGCCGCCAATGAAGCCTGCCCCCCCCGTTACCAGTAACGTCGGTATGCTTGACAGAATCATGGGGGGACTCGCCTATGACAATGGTTCAGGTAACCCGGGGCCGGGTCTCGAGGGCATGGATCATGCCCTGTCTGGCCTGACGCTACCACCCGCATGGTCGGCGCGTCTCAGCCTTCGCGAGATAACTGGTATCCAGCCGCTCGTCGTCCGAGACATCTTTTCGTTAGGCAGCTTGAGGGCGGCAACGCTAAGATACGACGTTTTGGCTCGCCGAGGATTTTCCAATGGGTAATATCATGTTGAGGAAGCAGCGCGCAAAAGGCCAGCTCTCCCTCGCAACCCGGGTCATCCACGCGGGGCAGGCACCGGATCCGTCCACGGGCGCGATCATGACTCCCATATACGCAACGTCGACGTATGTGCAGCCGAGCCCCGGGGTGCACAAGGGTTATGAGTACTCGCGCACGCGAAACCCTACGCGCGGCGCCTACGAGCGCTGCATCGCCGACCTCGAGGGCGGCGATGCAGGTTTCGCCTTTGCGTCGGGGCTCGCCGCCGCCGCCACTGTGCTCGACATGCTCGACTCGGGTAGCCATGTCATTGCCATGGATGACCTCTACGGCGGCACCTACCGCCTGTTCGAGCGCGTCCGTCGGCGTTCGGCGGGGCTCGATTTCGACTTTGTCGACCTCAACGACACGGCCGCACTGCGCGCGGCGCTGAAGCCCACCACCAAGATGATCTGGGCTGAAACGCCGACCAATCCCATGCTTAAGCTCGTTGACCTCGGCAAGGTCGCAGCGTTTGCACGCAAGCATGGGCTGATCCTGGTGGTCGACAACACGTTCTGCTCGCCTATCCTGCAGCGGCCGATCGAATGGGGTGCCGACATCGTCCTGCACTCCGCCACGAAGTACCTGAACGGTCATTCCGACATGGTGGGTGGCATCGTGGTCACCGCCCGCGCCGACTTGTCGGAACAGATGGCGTTCCTGCAGAACTCGGTCGGCGCGGTATCCGGCCCGTTCGATTCGTTCCTTGCCTTGCGCGGCTTGAAAACCCTGGCACTCCGCATGAAGGCCCATGTCGAAGGCGCTGGCGAAATCGCGCGTTGGCTCGAAGCCCAGCCGGCGATCACGAAGGTCATCTACCCAGGGCTCCGCTCGCACCCGCAGCACGCGCTTGCCCGGCGCCAGATGGCTGGGGCGGGCGGCATCATTTCCGTCGAAGTGCGAGGGGGCCTTCGCAAGGCGCGGTCGGTACTCGAACGTTGCAACCTGTTTGCCCTTGCCGAATCGCTCGGTGGTGTCGAAAGCCTCATTGAGCATCCCGCCCTCATGACGCATGCATCGGTGCCGGTCGCCAACCGCAAGCGCCTCGGTATCTCGGATGGCCTCATCCGGCTCTCGGTCGGCGTCGAGTCGCCAACCGATCTCATCGCTGAACTGGCGGGGGCGCTGGGTCGCTAACGACCCAGCCATGCCGCCAGGCCAGCAACGAACGCACCACACATGCTCCATAGCCGCTGTGCGGCGGCGCCAGCCCTAAGCCGGCGCGTACAAGGGATCTGACTCATGCAGAAATTGTTCAAGGCGGTATGGATGTACCGTCACTTCATAGCATCGTCCATCCGGAATGACCTGCGCATGCGCTTTGCGCGCAGCAAGCTGGGCGGTCTGTGGATGATTCTCCAGCCGCTTGCACAGGTGGCCATCTACGCCGTCGTGCTCTCCAGGGTCATGGGCAGCCGCCTCCCGGGCACGACCAACGAATATGCCTATGTGATCTACCTGATTGCCGGCATGGTGGCGTGGTCGCTGTTCGCGGAAACGGTCAGCCGTTGCCTCACCATCTTCGTGGACAACGGCAACCTCTTGAAGAAGATTGTCTTCCCTCGCATCAGCCTGCCATTGATCGTGGCGGGCTCCGCGCTTACCAGCAACCTCCTGCTCCTTCTTGCGGCGGTCGGCGTGTTCCTTCTGGTCGGCCACGCGCCCACTTGGCAAATGGCATGGCTGCTCATCCTCATTCCCGTGAACATGGCGTTTTCCGTCGGCCTTGGCCTCATCCTCGGCATCCTCAACGTGTTTGTCCGTGACGTGGGCCAGGTGATGGTTGTCGTGCTCCAGCTTTGGTTCTGGATGACCCCCATCGTCTACATGCCGTCGATCCTGCCGGGGCCGTTCCGCACGGTCATCGAGTGCAACCCGATGTATTACATCGCCTCGGGCTTCCAGGACGTCATGCTGTATGGGACGGCACCTCCGCTCGAGAACGTCGGATATGTCGCCGTTGCCGCGGTTGTCATGCTGGCACTGGCGCTGGCCATGTTCCGTCGCGCCAATGCCGAAATGGTAGACGTGCTATGAGCCCGGTACTGAAGGTCAGCCGTGTCGGCAAAGCGTTCCAGGAGTACGCGAGTGAGCTGCAACGCTTCGCGAACTGGTTTGGGCTCGTGATCCGCCCCGCGTCCCAGCACTGGGTGCTGCGGGATGTCTCGTTCTCTGTCGCTCCGGGCGAAGCCGTCGGCATCATCGGCCAGAATGGCGCTGGCAAGAGCACTTTGTTGAAAATGATCACGGGGACCCTGCCGCCCACGGAGGGCTCCGTGGAAGTCGTTGGGCGGATATCGGCCATCCTGGAGCTCGGCATGGGATTCAACCCCGAACTGACCGGCCGCCAGAACGTATACCACTCGGCCGGCCTGATGGGATTCGACCGGCAACAGATCACCTGCGCTATCCACGAGATCGAAGCGTTTGCGGAGATCGGCGAGTATTTCGACCAGGCTGTCAGAACGTATTCCAGCGGCATGCAGATGCGCGTCGCGTTTGCCGTGGCGACCGCGTTCCGGCCAGCCATCCTCATCGTCGACGAGGCACTTTCCGTAGGCGATGCCTATTTCCAGCATAAGTGCTTTGAGAGGATACGAAGCTTCCAGAAGGAAGGAACCACGCTTCTCATTGTGTCGCACGACAACTCCGCGGTTCAGGCCCTATGTGATCGTGCCGTGCTGCTGGACCGGGGCCACCTCATCAAGGACGGCGCGCCGTCGGAAGTCATCGACTTCTACAACGCGCTCATCGCAGAGAAGGAAAATGCGACGGTGTCGGTGAATCAGCTCGACGGCGATGGGGCAGTGCAAACCATTTCCGGTACTGGCGAGGCCGTTGTCGGTGAAATTTCACTCCACGATGAGAATGGCGACCCCGTTGAATTCATCAACGTGGGCGCGCCGGTCGAACTCAGGGTGAAGGTGCGCATCGCCAAGGACATACCGCGCCTGGTCTTCGGTTACATGCTCAAGGATCGGTTTGGCAAACAGATGTTCGGTACAAACACGTACCACACCGACCAGGTGGAGTCTGACCTGGTAGCAGGGTCGGAGGTGGTGTTCAGTACCAGCTTCAACGCAAACCTCGGCGCGGGTAGCTACTCGGTGTCCACGGCGCTAGTTAGCACTGATACGCACCTCGTCGATAACTTTGAGTGGCGCGACCTTGCCCTCGTCTTTACCGTGAGCAATTTCGACAAACCTTACTTCGTGGGTAGCAACTGGATGCCGCCCGTCTTCAAGGTGACAAAGTGACTTTCATTTCTTTTGCACAGAACGCCGAAGATGTCATCTTGTACCGTGCCCTTCGTCATGTGGAGAACGGCTTCTACATTGATATCGGCGCGCAGGATCCCGTTACCGATTCGGTAACGAGGGCGTTTTATGATCGCGGTTGGCACGGCATCAATGTCGAGCCCGTTCCGCGGTGGTTCAAACGACTGGAAGAAGACCGCCCGCGTGACGTAAACATCCAGGCGATCGTCGCTGATGCCCGGGGTGTGGAAACCATCCGTGAGGTTGATGGCACAGGGCTGTCGACGGTTGATGAAGCGATTGCCGAACAGCATCTCCGGGAGGGGCATGTTATTCGGGAGTTCGAGGTTCGGCAGCTCACCCTCGACGACATCTGCCGGGAACACGGCGTCACGACGATTCATTTCCTGAAAGTGGATGTGGAGGGCCACGAGGCCAAGGTGCTTGCTGGCGCGGCATTCCAGGAGTTTCGCCCGTGGATCGCATTGGTCGAAGCTACGGCACCGAATTCCCAGGTTGAAACGCACCACGCCTGGGAACCGCGGCTCCTCGCGCACAATTACACGTTCGTCTACGCCGATGGCCTCAACCGGTTCTATGTCGCCAACGAGAAACTGGACGACCTGAAGGACGCATTCCGGTATCCGCCGAACTTCTTTGACGACTACGAGCGGATGGCCGTCAACTGGTTGCGCCAGCACGCGCAGCGGCTGCAGAGTGAGCTGGACGAGGCAGAGCGGGGATTGGACCGCTGGCTGTTGCGCGGCGCCGCAACGCCTGGCGACGAACACGAGATGCTTCTCGCGCTTCGTGCACGCTACCGTCGGTCGCGCGCCGATTGCCGGGTTCTGCAGCACCAGGCCCGGGTCCAGGAGGCCGAACTCAACCGATTGCAAGGGGAGCGAGGCGAGCTCGCCGAGGCGGGTCGCTCGGTGCGGCGATACAGGATGCAGTTGTTCGCCGCCGAGGCGAAGCTGGTCGAGAAGACCACCCGCCTCGAGGCCAAGGACAAGGAAGTGGCGGAGCTTGCGGAACGCGTATCCACCCTGTCTGCGCACGCACAATGGCTGGAAGAGCACAGGCTCGCCGGCTTGGCCGAGGCGCACGAATGGAAGGCTCAGCTCGACTCGATCCTGCTGAGCTCGTCCTGGCGCATCACCCGGCCGTTGCGCGTCGCGCGGCGCATGTTGTCGAACCCGCAGGCCCATGGCGGGCGTTTGCACCTCGCAAAGCGGGTGTCTGGTGCCAGCCTGCGTGTCGCGGCACGCCTGCCTGGCGCTCGCCGTCTGGCTGCGGCCGTTCTGAGGCGCCTGCCAAGCGTGCGTCAACGCCTGTTAGACTTGCGGGATTTGGACGCGAATGCGAGCCCAGCGCCCGGTGTGACGCCAGGACCGGCGACGGCTTTGTCGCCAGCCGCCATGTTGTATTCGCAAGCATTGGATAGCGCCAGTCGTCGAACTGGCAAGCCTACCGAGGGGGTAAGGTGAGGATCCTGATTGACCTGCAGGCGTGCCAGAACGATAACCGCTTTCGCGGGATTGGGCGGTACAGTCTGGCGCTCGCGAAGGCCCTGTGCCGTCGCGACGACGGCCACGAATACTGGCTGGCCTTCAGTGCGGCGCTCCCGGAAACGGGTGCTGCGCTCATGGACGAGTTTTCTGCCATCGTGCCGCGCGAGCGCATGGTTTCCTGGCACATGCCGGCCCCTGTTCGTGCCAACGACCCCGCGAACGCCTGGCGCGCTGATACGGGTTCCGTGTTGCGTGAGGCCGTGCTTGCCTCGGTCAAGGCGGACGTCTTGCTCGTATGCAGCATGTTCGATGGCTTCATCGACGATACGGTTACGTCTACGTCGTTGATCGACAACGGTATCACGCGAACCGTCGCGGTCGTCTACGACCTTATTCCCCTTATCTACGAGAGTCGCTATCTCAAGGACGATGTCGTGCGGCGGTGGTACTACCGCAAGCTGGCCGCCCTCACCTCAGCCGATGGCTGGCTTGGTATCTCCAAGCATGCGCGGCAGGAGGCGATCGATTCCGCAGGCATCGATCCCCTGCGGTCATACAACATTTCGGCGGCGGCAGACGAGCGATTCCGTCCGCGGTTATATGACGAGTACGCACGGCAGCGGCTGCTGAAGCCGTATGGGATCGTGCGCCCGTTCGTGATGTACACCGGTGGGCTGGACGAGCGGAAGAACGTCCACTCGCTTGCCTTGGCCTTCGCGCGCCTGCCCCACGAGGTGCGGCGTGCACACCAGCTTGTGTTCGTCGGCAAGGCGAGCAAGGGCGAGCTTGAATGGCTCGCGGAGGCCGCCTCGGTCGCTGGCCTCGAAGAGGGTGAGGTCGTCGTCACCGGGTACATCGAGGACAACGACCTAGTTGATTTCTACAACCACGCCAGCGTTTTCGTGTTCCCGTCGTGGCACGAGGGATTCGGCCTCCCGCCGCTTGAGGCCATGGCGTGTGGCACGGCAGCCATTGGCAGCCGTACCACAAGTATCCCCGAGGTTATCGGCCGCGACGATGCCATGTTCGATCCGCGTGACATCGGCGAGATGTCAGGTCTTATCCATCGCGTGCTCGTCGATGACGACTTCCGGCAGGATCTCGAGCGCTGGGGCATAGAGCGAGCGGGTGGTTTTTCCTGGGATACGACGGCTGCGCGCGCGGTCGAGGCGATGGAATCCGTGGCGAAGCAGGGGGCGAGCGCCGCTCGCTCCGCATCGGGGGCCGCACCGTGGCGCCGTAAACCGCGGATGGCGATGGTCACGCCGCTGCCCCCGGGCCGCAGCGGCATCGCCGACTACGCAGCGCAACTCATCCCGGCCTTGGCGCGATACTACGAGATCGATGTCATCACCCCGCAGGATGACGTCCAGGCAACCTGGATCGCCGCCAACTGTGGCATCAGGAACGTCGGCTGGTTTGAAGCCCATGCCCATGAATATGACCGCATCGTCTACCAGTTCGGCAATTCGACGTTCCACACCCACATGTTCGACCTGCTGCCGCGCTTCCCGGGCGTGGTCGTCTTGCACGACTTCTTCCTGAGCAGCATCGCGGCCTACCTCGAAATATCAGGCGAGCGGCCAGGTTGGTGGACGCGCGCACTCTACCAGTCGCATGGCTACCCGGCGCTCATGGTGCGCGACAGCGCGGCCACGCCGCAGGATGCGATGGACGCGTTCCCGTGCAACCTGGATGTGCTCCAGGCGGCTCGTGGACTCATCGTGCATTCCCGTACGGCGATTGGCATGGCCAGCCAATGGTACGGGAAGGACGATGCCGACCATTGGGACAACATCCCGTTGTTGCGCGCTCCGCCGAACGAAGATTCGCGCCGCATCGCCCGTGAGAAACTCGGTTTGCTGGACGACGACCTGCTGGTCTGCTCGTTCGGCATCCTGGCCTACACTAAGCTGAACGAGCGGCTGATGGAGGCGTGGAATGCCTCTGACCTGGCGGGTAACGCTCACTGCAAGCTGGTGTTCGTAGGTGACTCCCCCAATGTCGCGTACACCGCGCTCCTTGAGCGCCTGATGGAGGGCGGTACTGGCATCATGATCACGGGCCACGTCGATGCCGCGGATTACGCAACCTATCTGGCTGCGGCTGACATCGGCGTACAGCTGCGCAGCCATTCGCGTGGCGAGACATCGGCAGCCGTGCTCGATTGCATGGTCAACGGCATCGCGACAATCGTCAACGCGCACGGCAGCATGGCGGAGTTTTCGAGCGATGAAGCCTTCGTGCTTGATGACAAGTTCGCACTGGGCGACTTGGTCCGTGCTTTGGAGATGCTCGCGTCGGATGCCGGCCTTCGCTCGCAGATTGGCAGCCGCGCACGCACGGTCCTCACCACGGGGCACGCGCCAAAGGCCGTGGCGGCCCGGTATCACGACGCGATCGAGCGATTCCACCATGCGGGCCGGTCCGGCGCGCAGCGTTCACTGCTCGAGTCCCTCGCCGGTATCGACAGGCCCGGTGGCGTCGACGCCCGTGACATCGGCGCGTTGGCTTCGGCCCTGGCGCGCAACCATCCGCCAGCGTTCCGCAAGAGAACGTTGCTGGTCGATGTATCTGTTACGGCCAACGACGATCTCAAGACGGGCATTGAGCGCGTCGTCCGGAGCGTTGCCCTTGAATTGCTGAAAGGCGCAGCGGGCGACTGGCGCGTCGAGCCCGTCCGCGCCAGTGGTGGCGGCTACGTCTATGCGCATGCCTATACGTGCGACCTCCTTGGCTTGCCACCGACAGGCATACCGGACCTGCCGATCGACATCGCCGCCGGAGATATCTTCCTGGGCCTGGACCTTGCCCAGATGGCGCTGCCGCAGACCGTGGTCGAGCTGGAGCGGTTCCGCCTGGCTGGGGTCGCGTGCCACTTCGTGGTCTACGATATGCTGCCCTTGCTCCATCCAACGTTTTTCCCCGATTGGCTGGAGCCGATCTTCAAAAAATGGTTGGAAACGGCGGTGCGCGTTGCCGATGGCCTTTGGTGCATCTCGGACGCCGTGGCAGGCGAGGTAGTGTCCATGTTGGATCAGCTCCAGCCGACGCGTGGGCGACCTTTGCCGGTTGGGTCGTTCCCCCTGGGTTCGGATATCGCCTCCAGCGCCCCATCGGAAGGCATTCCGGCCGATGACGCGGCTAGGTTGGCGCTACTGCCCTCCGCACCGCTTTTCCTGATGGTGGGTACCGTGGAGCCGCGCAAGGGCCACATCCAGGTACTCGATGCGTTCGAGGCCTTGTGGCGTCATGGTGTCGATGCGCAGCTCGTGGTCGTCGGCAAGCAAGGCTGGATGACGGAAGCCTTTGTCGAGCGCACCAAGGCCCTCGCGGACCAAGGCGAGCAGCGTATCCATTGGTTCGGTCGCGCATCGGATGAGCTTCTCGCGGCGCTGTACGCGAGAGCCGACGTGCTGGTGGCGGCGTCGTTCGGCGAGGGTTATGGCCTGCCGCTCATTGAAGCTGCAGAACACGGCCTGCCTGTCATAGCGCGGGATATTCCGGTATTTCGTGAGGTGGGTGGCGAAAGTGCGTACTATTTCTCAGCCGAGGATGGTGAGGAACTGTCGCGGGCCTTGCGCGAATGGCTAAGCCTGCACGCGCAGGGTAGCGCGCCCGATAGTTCCCGCGTCGCCGGGAAAACATGGAAGGCAAGTGCCTCGCAGCTGGTCCGCAATGTGCTTCGGATGCGCTCGTCGCGCACTTGGCACCCTGCGACCAAGCACTAGTGATGGCATCGTCAATTATTCATATGAAGAGAACAAGCATGAAGACTGCTCTGGTTACGGGTATTTCTGGTCAGGATGGCGCTTACCTCGCCGAACTCCTTCTGTCGAAGGGCTACAAGGTGTACGGCACCTACCGGCGCACGAGTTCGACCAATTTCTGGCGTATCGAAGACGTGGGCGTCCAGGATAATCCCAACCTCCATCTCGTCGAATACGACCTGACTGACCTGGGCTCGAGCATTCGCCTTATGGAGCTCGCCCAGCCGGACGAGGTCTACAACCTGGCGGCACAGAGTTTCGTGGGTGTTTCGTTCGACCAGCCGGCAACGACGGCGCAGATCACGGGCGTGGGTGCGCTGCACCTGCTCGAAGCCATCCGCGCCGTGTCCCGCAAGACTCGCTTCTACCAGGCATCCACGTCGGAGATGTTCGGCAAGGTACAGGCCGTGCCCCAGAAGGAAGATACGCCGTTCTATCCGCGTAGCCCGTATGGCGTGGCCAAGCTCTACGCCCACTGGATGACCGTGAACTATCGCGAGTCGTACGATATTTTCGGTTCCAGCGGCATCCTTTTCAACCACGAGTCGCCGTTGCGCGGTCGTGAATTCGTCACCCGCAAGATCACGGATGCCGTTGCCAAGATCAAGCTCGGCAAGCTCGACCGCCTGGAGCTCGGCAACCTTGATGCGAAGCGCGACTGGGGTTTTGCCAAGGAGTACGTGGAAGGCATGTGGCGCATGCTGCAGGCTGACGAGCCGGATACCTTCGTGCTGGCGACGAACCGCACTGAGACGGTTCGCGACTTTGTAAGTCTCGCATTCGCCGCTGTTGGCATGACGATCGAATGGAAGGGCAAGGACGAGAACGAAACTGGCACCTGCGTTGAGACGGGCAAGATCGTCGTCCAGATCAATCCGCGCTTCTACCGTCCGGCCGAGGTTGAACTGCTCATCGGCAACCCGGAGAAGGCCGAGAAGATCCTAGGCTGGAAGCCGCAGACCACGCTCGAAGAACTCTGCCGCATGATGGTCGAAGCGGACCTTGTCCGGAATGAGCGCAATGCCTCCTACTAAGGCTGCGCCCATGAAAGTCCTGGTGACAGGGCATAAGGGGTTTACTGGCCGCTACGTTGCTGCCGCGCTCGCCGCGGCGGGGCACGTGGTGCACTCCCTTACGCTTGACCCCATGGACGGGGATTCAGCAAGTATTGATTTGTTGGACCGCCGGGCTGTTGCCGATGCCATCGAGGCGTCGGCGCCCGACGCCGTGGTACACCTGGCAGCCATCGCTTTCGTGGCGCATGGCGATGCAGAGCAGATGTATCGAACGAATGTCGTGGGAACACGGAACGTCCTGGACGCGCTCACGGCCGTTCCCACAAAGCCAAGGGCCGTGTTGCTCGCGAGCAGCGCCAATGTGTACGGTAACAGTGATGTCGAGCTGCTTGATGAGGCAGTGCCTCCTTCGCCGGCGAATGACTACGCTGTGAGCAAGCTTGCCATGGAATACATGGCGAGGCTGTGGTTCGACAAGTTGCCGATTACCATTGTTCGGCCATTCAATTACACCGGCGTCGGCCAGGCGGAGAACTTCCTGCTGCCGAAGATCGTGTCCCATTTCCGCGCTGGCAAGCGGGTGATCGAACTGGGCAATATCGACGTCGCCCGGGATTTCCAGGATGTGCGATTCGTAGCAGACGCCTACGCCCGGTTACTGACGGCCGGGGCTTCCGGTGAATTGGTTAACATCTGTTCGGGCGTCTCGGTTTCGCTGCAGCAAGTGGTTTCGATCGCCGAGCGCATCGCGGGTTATGACATCGAGATCCGTGTCAATCCGGCGTTCGTTCGAGGAAATGAGGTAGCGCGCCTCACTGGCGACAATCGCAAGCTGTCTCGCCTTGTCGGTGATCTGGAAATCATTCCGATCGAGGCGACCTTGCGGTGGATGTACGAACAATAGAAAAAGGGCGAGCCAATGGCTCGCCCTTTTTTTTAACCGACGGCGCGGTCAGTCGAAATCGATTCGTTTGACGAATACACCCAACGTCCGGCTATCCGAGTTCACACCGGCATCGCGCGGGCTGATAGCGTCGGGAAGGGACAAATCGATCTTGATCGAATCACCCTTGCCTACCTCCGTGGGTATGTTAAACGTCACCGTGGTGGGACCTGCCGTGCGCGCCTTCGCGACATCGGTGCCATTGATCGAGATGTTGACCGTCTGGGATCGCCCGTCCGGATTAAACGGCGCCAGCACGATCTTGCCTTCGTGCGGTGGGGCTACTTGTCCGACGACACAAGTGAAGGTCGCACGCTTTCCTTCTGTCCAGCGCCCGGAATCCTCGGGATGGCTGAAGCCGCTTACCGCGCTGTCAAGCACAAAGCCTCTGCTCGAAAGGTCATTCGACGCCTGGCAGACGTTCGAGAACTTCTTCAGGACACAAGCGCCGTCCGAAACGACGTAGCCATCGGACAGCCGGGTGCGTACACAGTCCGGGCTTGTCCACACGGAGTTCCCACGCGTCGATGTGAAAATGCTGCCCACCTTCCCGGGGTCCGGGAACTCTATGTTCCGCAGCGTGGCATATCCATTGCCGTAACGCTCGGATTCGAAGATGCCGATCGTTACGAGATAGGCTGCAACGTCCCCGATGGTGCCTAGTGGCAGGCCTCGTGCGTACGCTGGTTCCGTGCCTTGCAACACACCCATCTGCCGGGCTTGGGTCGCGGCGGCTTCGGCCGTGAGAAACGGGGCCGTATCCGTTGCCACGGGGCTGCCGGAGAAGTTGAAACACCAGAACGCCGTGGTGATAAGCGCCGGTTGCATCCAGCGAAGGCTCGCCGCTGTCTTCCGGAGTGGCTGGCGTCCGCGAGTGACGTAGACAGTAGCTGCGATGAGGGCGACGTCGAGTAGAAGGAAGGAGGCTAGCGCGAATCCATACTTCCGATAGGCGTACTCCGAACCATACCCTGCGGCGAATGCTGCAACCTGCAGGGCGAAGAGAGCCGAGATTGCGAGGCCTGCACAGGCGACGTGGCGGCTCACGGCCGCGATGCCCGCGTTAAAGAGCTTGTGGTTTCGGAACGAGGTGATGAGTAGGGCGAGGGACGCCAAGCCCGCGATAATGGCCAGGGCAACCAGTCGGGGCAGCGAGTTCAACAATGTGAGCGGGAGGTCTCCATTGTTTTCGCTGATGCCTCGCATAGCCGCAAACGCCGGGTGTTTATACAGTGCGGCGGCGGCGATAATCGCTGTAGCGCCCACGCTTGCCAAGCGAGGCCACATGGTTTGGCGTTCACTAATTGCCCGTACCAGCAACAGCAGGAGCCCGTAAGCAATGCCTTCGACGGCCGGGAGAAGGTGGACACCAGCGATTGCAAGCGACGCGATGATGATGGCCACGGGGGCGACGTATGAGAACCCGTGAATGAACTCGTACCGCGCCGCGGCGACGAGGATCGCCAGGAGCAAGGCTTGTGCGACCAGTTGCGAGTAGAAATAGTTACCAAGCAACTCGTGGCCGAAGAACTCGATGTGCAATGTGTAGTGGTTGACGGCGAGGATCGTGACAATGGCGACGGTGAGCGCCCATGATCCATGTCGGCCCATTGCCTTCGGCAGGAAGGCAATGGACGACCATGCTGCCACCAGGGCCGCCGATGCCATGAGTTGCATCGCGAGGAAAGGAGAGCCGACGACCCTTGCCAGCATCGCCGCGGCGATGTGGCTATAGCGTGGGTAGACCGACATCTCGCCCAGGATAGGCTGGGTGCTGGGCTTGACTTCCCAGTGCTCGAACAGCCAGTGCACGAGCGCATAGTGATGCGCCACATCTACGCTGGAGCTGTAGACGTGGCGTGTGGCGGCTATCAGTACGCCGAGGGCGACAACCGCCCAGGCCGCGAGGGTCCACGTAGAGTCGCCGGCGCCTGGCCGGCCCTGCACCTGCGCTTCAGTGGTGGCGGCGTCCTCTTCAATTGCCACGCGCGGTGCGTCCCGTGGCCAGGCGTTCAGCGACTCGCGAGCCCTCGCGAATGGCGTAGTTGGTTCCGCGGTCTTCCGGGTAGATCTGGGCCATGGTCGAGATGATGGCGTTCTCGTAGGGCGTCTCTTCTGCTGGGACGTAGGACGAGAACCCCCGCTCGGTTACAGGCTGGGCATAGTCGGCGCGCCAAATGCGGAACTCCTTAACCCATTCACGACGAAATGCCGGGAACATGCGCTCAAGATGGGGGAGCGCGTATTCAAGGTACTCCTCGTCATTCATCGACCATGTGGCATCCGACGTGGCAAGGTAGCGAGACAAGAACACGATGTGGCGCCCGGCATAATGAGAGCTGTCATCGAGGTTCGTGTGCTCGATCACGCCGACGAACGGAAAGCCCGGATCGTTGACATTGATCCAGTACGTATCGGAAAGACTGTGCGTGAGTTCCATGACTAGGCAGACGTTGCCAAGGTAGTTCACGCGCTCGAGGCTTTCCAGCCATGCGCGAGGAGCGTCCGGCAAGATCTTGGCGATGATCTTGAATGACGGCGTGAGCAGAAAATTTCCCGCCTGCACGTCGCCTGCCGGCGTCTTCAGCGCGGTGATGCGGCTACCATCGGTCGTGGCGCCGGTCACGGGCGTCCCATAGCGAATCTCGCCACCAAGTGCGATGACGCGCTCGGCAATGGCTTCTGCGAGGCGTCCAAAGCCGCCGCGGAAATAGGCAAGCTGCTCACCGCCCTTGGTATCTCGCGTGCTTCCGCGGAGTACGAGCTTCTTCCAGAACCAAACCGCGTTGATATCCTCTGCGAACACAGAGAACTTGGAACGAATCAGGGGCTCCCACACCAGCTCGAACACTTTCTTGCCGCAGAGGGGCTCCAGCCACTCGCGAATCGTGAGGTGTTCAATCGACTTCCAGTCCTTGACCTTGCGGACCTGGAAAACCAGCCACCCGAGCCTGATGCGATCAATGAAGGGCAGGGGGCTAAAGCGCAAGACGTCAAGGGGCGTGGACAGCTTCCATAGGCGCCCGTTGTAGTACATGCCCGTGCGCGAGGGGAGCGTAAGGATCAGGTCTTGCAGGCCGAGCTCTTCGACGAGCTTGGGTACGTAGGCGTCGTTGTTGAACCAATGATGGTAGAACTTCTCGATGCGCACGCCGTCATCGAAATCAAACGTTCCCGCAAGGCCGCCAGGCGTATGGTCGGATTCGAGGACAACGACCTTTTTTCCCTGCTGGGCCAGGCGCAATGCCGCAACGAGGCCGGTGAAGCCCGCGCCAACGATGGCAGTGTCGAACGATGGTGTGGTGCTCATGGGGTATCTCCGGCGGGTGCTTGCGCTGCTTGTCGGCGCGCAGCCCTGAATAGATTGCGATTGAAAAGCATGACCGTTGCGCCGGCCACCGTTGTAGGTAGCCACACGCCGAGGTGGCAGAGCACGGCGAGTGTCATCGCCTGCGTGGCCGTTCCACCCATCAGGTGCGCGGCGGTGAACGCAGCGAGGTGATAGGGGCCGACGTAGCCCGGTGACGACGGCACCAGTGTGGCGATCGTCGCCATGGACATCAGCAACAGGCCGCCCGGGAGGAACCAGGCCATCCCGATGCCTTGCATCAACGCCAGGTACAGGCCCAGCTCGCCCGCCCACGCGACGAAGGAGATGGCAAGGGCTGCGAGTACGGTACGCAGTCGCGAGATGGCCTGAAGTGCATCGATGAGGCTGGCAATGGCCTCCAGTGCGACGATGAGCCGTGCATGAAGCTTGCTTCGAGAACGCTCTATGAACCAGCGGAGCGATCGCACGATGGGTCCGGTGAAGAACACGAGACCGAGTAGCGCCGCGCTACCGCCAATGGCCAGCACCAGGACAATGTCGACGACAGATGCCGGAAGCGCGCCCTTTGGGAAGAAGGAGGCGGCGACGGCAAGACAAAGCAGCAGCGTCAGCAGGTCGACAAGCCGCTCAAGGACAAGCGTGGCCGTTGCACCGGTTTTCGTCACGCCAAGGGCACTCGGGAAGACCAGTGCTCGCACGACGTCACCAAGCCTGAACGGCAGGACGTTGTTTAGCGCTATCGAGGACAGGAACGGGCCGGCGCAGGCGGCAACGGAGACTTTCGGCCCGCAAGCCTGCAGCAGGAGGCGCCAGCGCACGATTCGGCCGAGGTAGCCGATAGCGAGCGAGGCGACACCGACGAAAAGCCAAGGCCAGTTAAACGTTTCGAGTGCCTTCCCGACCTCATCGAATTTGATGTTGCGGAACACGAAATACAGGCAGATCGCCGATAGACCGCAACCGACGAGCAGCCGGACTGCGCCTCCGCGCCCCTTTGCCCTGCCGGAGGAGATGGTGGCAACTGGTTCGTCGAGCATGCGTCAGGCCTTCCAGGGCGCCTTGCCGGCATCCCACAGCGCCTGCAGCTCGCGCTTGTCGCGAAGCGTGTCGCAGGGCTGCCAGAAACCGTGGTGCTGGAATGACATCAGTTGGCCGTCCCGCGCAAGATTCGCCAGCGGTGCTCGTTCAAACGAAGTGTCGTCACCCTCGATGTAGTCGATGGCAGAAGGTTCGAGCACGAAAAAGCCACCATTTATCCAGCCGATTTCGTCCTGCGGCTTTTCTTCAAAGCTCGTAACCAATCCATCGGCACGCGTGTTAAGCACGCCGAACCGACCTGGCGGCTGGACGGCGGCGACCGTCGCAAGCTTGCCGTGCGCGCGGTGGAAAGCCAGCTCGGCGCTGACGTCGATATTCGAAAGCCCATCGCCGTAGGTCAGGCAGAATGTCTGGTCCCCAATATACGGGCGGATTCGCTTGACACGGCCGCCGGTCATGGTGTCTTGCCCGGTATCGATGAGCGTGATCTTCCAGTCCTCTGCTTGCGAATCGAGTACGTCCGCGTTACCGGTCCGCAGGTCGATCTCAAGATTGGCGGTATGGCGGTAGTAGTTGAAAAAGTACTCCTTGATTACGTATCCCTTGTAACCGAGGCAAATCACGAATTCCTTAATGCCGTGCTGGGCATACGTCTTCATGATGTGCCAAAGCAGCGGCCGTCCACCCACCTCGACCATGGGCTTCGGTTTGAAGTCGGACTCTTCGGCGATCCTTGTGCCGAGACCGCCTGCGAGAATGACTGCCTTCATCGTGTTGCTCCTTAAAGTTTGAGATCTTTGGCGTCCAGATTTACGGAATCCTGGACGATCGCGATGGGTTCTTGGCGCAGGATTCGATAAATTCGCAGGAGGTATTCCCCGAGAATGCCCAGCAACAGCGACTGGAATCCAATGCCGAAAAGAATGAGGATGTGGAGGCTCGCGAGACCGCGTGGAAAATCAGGGAACAAGAGCTTCAGCACCAGGTAGTAAATGGTGCCGAGCGCAGATAACGACAGGATGGTTACGCCTGCGACCGTGGCAAGGCGTAACGGCACCAACGAATGATTGAACACGCCGGTAAGCCCCAACCGAATGAGTTGGGCGACGTTGAATTTGCTGGTCCCCGCCGTACGGGCCGCCCGATCATAGCTAACGCCAATCTGGCGGAAACCCATGCCCGCGATCAGTCCACGCAGGTACGGTTCCGCGGAGCGTTGGCGCAGCAATGCCTCTATGGCCTTGCGATCGACCAATCGGAAGTCGCCAGCATTGCGGGGAATCGGGTGCTCGCTTATGCGGTCGATGAACCAGTAACCCGCTCTCCTGAAGGCATGGATCAGCTTGCCTTCCGGACGCGCCTGACGGACGCCGTAAACGACGTGGTATCCCTGCTTCCAAAGTGCGAGGAACTCCCGGAGAAGTTCCGGCGGGTCCTGGAGGTCCGCGTCGATCTGTAGCACGGCATCGCCGCGCGTATGCATGTAGTTCGCGAGAATGGAGCGCTGGAAGCCGAAGTTCTTGGAGAACCGAATCGCCCGGACCCGGTCGTCGCGGGCAGCGAGCTCCTGCAGCATTTGCCATGTCGAGTCGGTCGAGCTGTTGTCGGTGAACACAAACTCGAGGCGGCACTCGTCCGCCATGGTCGCGCCAAGCGCATCCAGGCGGGCGTAAAGCGCGGCGATATTCCCTTCCTCGTTATAGACGGGAACGGCGATTGAGATAAGCGGAAGGTCATTCATTGGGTTGCACGCCGGTTGCCTGGATTAGTTCGGCGACTGCTTGCGCAATAGCCTCATCGAACGCAAGGGCGGGGCGCCATCCGGTGCGATCTAAAAACTTCGTGGGATCTCCTACCACGCGCGGGAGGTCATCGGGCCGCATCGGGATCGCCCCAAACTTAAGGCGATCAGTTGTCACGCCCATCCCCAATGCCACGCGCATCGCGAAATCTCGGACCGTATGCGCCTCGCCAGAGCAAATGTTGTAGTGCCCGGATGCGAGGTTGCCAAGCGATGCCGATTGCAACGCAGCGAGGATGGCTCGGCATGCGTCGTCGACGTGGACGAAATCACGTACCTGACTTCCCTCCGAAAGTGGCACGTCGTCGCCCTTGCGAAGCGATTCCACGAGGGACGGAAGTAGCCTGTGCGCAGCTTCACCCGGCCCGAAGATATTGAATAGACGAAGATAAACGACCGGCAGGCCAACAGTAGCCCCGGTAGAAACAGAGAGAAGCCCGCCCGCCGCCTTCGTGGCGCCGTAGAGGCGAATGGTTTCCAGCGCGGCCGTTTCACTGACGAACTCCGCCTCGCTGGGTGCGTACTCCGCATTCGTGCCGGTGCAGACGAACGCATTTGCACCTAGTTCATGGGCCAGCATCGCCATCTGCGAGGGCAGTACGGCGTTGGCGCCGATGAGGGTCGCCGGGTCCCGGTCACCCGGCTTAACACCTGCGGCGGCAAGATGGACCACTGCCTCGATAGGCTGGGCGCGCGCCACGGCGGCTACCGCGAGCGGGTCCAGTCCAGGGAGGCAATGATGCGTAAGCCCGGGCCTTGCAATGGAAAGCGGGCGGCGCCCCACGGAGACGATGGAGTAACCCGCTCCGAGCAGGTGATCGACAAGGCGGCGACCGATAAAACCGGATGCTCCGGTTAAAAGTATCGAGGACATCAGTTATCGCGAACTTGCGCGTGGAGCGCCGCTCGCCACTCGCTGATCTGGTCCATCGTGAGTTCCCGCGCGGTCCGGCGACCCTCGTGGAAATCCCTGTACCAAGAGGCCGTGCGGCCGATCGTACGCTCGACGTCCCACGCAGGCTGCCAACCAAGTTCGTCACGAGCGAGCGTGCTATCCAGCGCGAGCAGCTGGGCTTCCTTGGCTGGATTGTCCAGGTAGCGAAGGTCTGGTCGCTTCCACGTGGCGGAAAGCGCCTCGAGCACCCGGCGAACGGTGAGTGCGCGCCCATCCGCTGGGCCGAGGTTCCAGGCCCGGGCAGCGGATGCGTCGGTCATGAGCTGGGCCGCCAGCATCATGTAGCCCTGCACGAGTGCCAGGACATGCTGCCACGGACGGGTGGCGTCCGGGTACCGAAGTGTTAGTGCCGATCCATCTGCGACGGCACGTACAAAGTCGGGTACAAGCCGGTCTTCGGACCAGTCGCCGCCGCCGATGATATTGCCGCCGCGCGCGGTCGCTATGGGCAGCGGGCTGCCTGCGGCGGTGGTGAACGCGTATTGATAGCTCTTGATTACCATTTCAGCGGCCGACTTAGAGGCGCTGTAAGGGTCCTTGCCACCCAGCCGGTCAAGTTCGCGGTAGGGCCATGGCCATTCCCTGTTCTCGTAGACCTTGTCCGTGGTGACGCAGACAATCGCCTGCAGGCTGTTGAGCCGACGAGCTGCGTCGAGGACATTGAGCGTCCCCATGACATTGGCGTTGAAGGTCTCGAAGGGGTCCCGATAGCTACGTCTCACCAGCGGTTGTGCTGCCAGATGCAGGACAACATGCGGGTCAAAGTTGCCGATGGCCTCGCCAAGCGCGTCGCGATCGCAAATATCACCGATGACGGACTCGACCTTGTCTTCAAGGCCGAGTTCCTTCCAGAGGCTTGGACTTGTCTCTGGCGCAAGCGAGTAGCCGCGAACCGTGGCCCCGATGCCCGCCAGCCAGGCGGCAGCCCAGCTACCAGTGAAGCCTGTGTGGCCGGTCAAGAAAACGCGCTTGCCTTGTAGCGTGCGCTCAAAAGGGAGGAGGTCCGTGAAAGCCATCGATAATTCCATGAGCGGCAGCGAGCAGCAGCGAGGTTGATGCAGTGGGGCTATTAGCCGATCGCGGATTCTAGCTCAGGCAGGATCTTGAACAGATCACCCACCAGGCCGATATCGGCGATCTCGAAGATCGGCGCCTCGCCGTCCTTGTTGATGGCGACGATGGTGCCGGCGTCCTTGATGCCCGTGAGGTGCTGGATGGCACCGGAGATGCCCACGGCGATGTAGAGCTCCGGCGCGATGATCTTGCCGGTCTGGCCCACCTGCATCTCGTTCGGGACGTAGCCGGCGTCGACGGCGGCGCGCGAGGCACCCACGGCGGCGCCAATCTTGTCGGCGAACTTGTAGATGATCTCGAAGTTTTCCTTCGAGCCCACGCCACGGCCACCGGACACGACCTTGGCGGCGCCCTGCAGGTCGGGGCGGTCGCTCTTGCCCTGCTGCAGGTTCACGAAGCGGGTGTGCGAGGGCAGGGTGGCGTCAAGCGACAGCGCCTCGACCGGTGCGTTGCCGTTGCTGGCGGCCGCCGGCCACGAGGCCGTACGGATGGTGGCGACCACGGTGGAACCGGCGTCGACATCCACGGTGACGATGGCGTTGCCCGCGTAGATGGGGCGCTTGAAGCTGTGCGGGCCTTCGACGGTCATGACGTCGCTGACCTGCGACACGCCCAGCAGGGCGGCCACGCGCGGGGCGAGGTCCTTGCCGAACGTGGTGGAAGGTGCGAACACGTGCGAGTAACCGGCGGCGGCCTTGGCCACCTGCGGCGCCAGCACGGCGGCGAGGGCGTGGGCGTTCTCGGCCCGTGCCACGGCCAGCACCTTGGTGACGCCGTCGATCTTCGCGGCTTCGGCGGCGATGGCTTCGGGCGCATCGGACAGGACGATGATGTCGATGGCGTCCGGCTTCGCTGCGGCGGCGGCGCTGACGGCACGGGCGGTGGCGGCGTTGAGCTTGCCGTCGAGGTGTTCGGCGATGACGAGGATCTTGCTCATGGGGTGTGCTCCTGTGCGGCTGCCTTACAGCAGGCCCTTCTGCTTGAGGGCCGCGACGAGGCCGGCGGCGTCATTCACCATCACGCCCTTGCTGCGCTTGGCCGGCGCGGCATAGTGCGTGGTCTTGATGTGGTCGGCGGCGTCGACACCCAGCGAGCCCAGCTCCACCACGTCGATGGGCTTGCTCTTGGCCTTCATGATGTCGGGCAGCTTGATGAAGCGCGGCTCGTTGAGGCGCAGGTCGGTGGTGATGACCGCGGGCAGGTCGGCTTCGATGGTCTCCAGGCCGGCATCCACCTCGCGGGTGACCGTGGCCTTGCCCTCGGCGATCTCGACCTTGCTGGCGAAGGTGGCCTGCGGGCGATCCCACAGGGCGGCCAGCATCTGGCCGGTTTGGTTGGCGTCGTCGTCGATGGCCTGCTTGCCCAGGATGACCAGGCCCGGCTGTTCCTTTTCCACCAGCTTGAGGAAGGTGCGGGCGGCGGTCAGCGGCGACACGGCGTCGGCGGTCTGCACGTGGATGGCGCGGTTGGCGCCCATGGCCAGGCCGTTGCGGAGGTGGGCCGTGAGGTCGGCCGGGCCGATGCCGACCACGATGACTTCCTCGGCCACGCCCTTCTCGCGCAGGCGCAGGGCCTCTTCCAGGGCGATATCGTCGAACGGGTTGGCGGACAGCTTGACGCCGTCGGTGACGACGCCGGAGCCGTCTGGCTTGACCTGGATGCGGACGTTGTAGTCCACCACGCGCTTATAGCCGACGATAATCTTCATTTAACGACCTTTTGACAGACGTTCGGGCCCGTACCGAGAAGGGCGGGCAGTTGAACCCCAGATTATAGCTCGGTAATGACTGCGCGGAATCGTGCAACGCGCCAACGGAGCCCTTCACCGATCCGCGCGTTCGACCCGCTGTAGCCGGACGTCGATCCGCTCGAGAAGCTTACGGTTCGTGGCGATCAGGTCGCCGATGAGCCCCACGGTGGCCAGGATCAAACCGACGATGATGCACAGGGCGCTGAATATCACCGACTGGACGTGGCCCCCGCCGTCGCCGGTCACGTAGAACATGAGGAATCGCAGCCCGGCGGCGATGCCGGCCAGCATAAAGACTGCGCCGACCCCGCAGAAGAAGGCCAGCGGGCGATACACCACAAAGATTCGTAAGATGGTAAGCAGGGAGCGCCGGACGTAGCTGCCGATGCTTTTCACCAGGCGGGATGGCCGCAGGTCGGGATTGGTGTGCACTGGCACGGAGATAACCCGCATGTTGCTCTGACCCGCCTGGATAATGGTCTCGAGCGTGTACGTATAGCCGTTGAACACGTGTAGGCGCATCGCCGCCTCGCGCGAAATGGCCCGGAAGCCGCTTGGCGCATCCGCCACCTCCGTCGCACTTGCGACACGGACTGCCCAGCTACCCAGGCGCTGCAGCCTTTTCTTCACCCATGAGAAGTGCTCCGTGGCCTCGATGGGGCGCGCCCCGATCACGATCTCGGCTTGGCCTGCGAGCAACGGCCCGATGAGGCATGGAATGTCCGCCGCACAATATTGGTTATCGGCGTCCGTGTTCACGATGACATCCGCGCCAAGCCGGATGCAGGCATCGATACCCGTCATGAACGCCTCGGCCAACCCGCGGTTCACCTGATGTCGCACGATATGGTCTACGCCGTGGCGGGTGGCAACCGCGCAGGTTTCATCGCTCGAACCATCGTCCACCACCAGCCATTCCACGGCATCGAATCCAGGTACCATGCGTGGCAGCTCGGCCAATGCAATGGCTAGCGTGGCCGCCTCGTTGAGGCAGGGGATCTGGATGATCAGCTTCATGACGGCCCTCCCGGCTACCGGGCAGCTGGACGGATAGCCCATCACAACGCGTATAGCCGGTGCGACACGAAATAGCAAACGCGTTTATATTATTAGTTGGGGGTGTTTCGGGATAGTCACAGGGAGCGCGATGGCTCGAGTATGGTTCATTTCCCGGAAGTGGCCGCCAGCCATCGGCGGCATGGAGACGTACGCCGCGAAGTTGACCCATGCCTTGCGGGTGCGCTGCGAACTCGAGGCGGCCGTTCTTCCTGGCCGCAGCAATGGCCGGCCGCCCAGGATGTGGCGTGTCGCCATCTTTCTCGTGGCGTCGATGGGTCGTGTCGCCTTTCGCCACGCGGACGTCATCCATGTCGGCGACCTAGTGTTATGGCCCGTGGCCTGGGTGGCGCTTAAGCGGGACAGCGCGCCCACGGTGGTCATCACCGCGTACGGGCTCGACGTGGTCTACGGGCGGCGGCGTGGTCTCCTGCCAGCGTTGTATGCGTTTTATCTCCGCCTGGCGGCTCGCGCCATCGGTGATTCCGTGCGGATAATCGCCATTTCGCGCCACACGGCCGGCCTGTGCCGGGATGCCGGTTTTCGTGACGTTGTCGTCGTGACCCTCGGTGTCGACCCCCCTGGAGAACCTGTTCCCGACAATCGCGCTGCCCCGGGGCATCCCTTTCTCCTGTTTGCCGGGAGGCTGGTCCGGCGAAAGGGGGCCGCCTGGTTCGTCAGGGAGGTGATGCCGCTGATGCCGGCGGGAATTCGCCTTGTCGTGGTGGGGGCTGTCTGGGATAGCGACGAACTCGCGGGATGTTTGACGGACCCGCGCGTGGATTACCGGGGCACGGTTGGCGCCGGCGAACTCAAGCGCCTGCGGCGCGATGCAGTGGCAGTCGTCATGCCGAACATCCACTCGGAAGGCTTCGATACGGAAGGATTTGGCCTGGCCGCCGTTGAGGCGGGCGCCGATGGGGGCGTCCTCGTGGCAAGTGGCATCGAAGGCCTTGTCGACGCCGTCGTCGACGGCGTCACAGGGTTCCTGCTGCCCGCAGGTGATTCGTGCGCCTGGGCGGCGACACTAGAACGCCTCCTGTCATGGAAGCCGGGACAGCGGGAGGCATTCATACGGGGATGCCAAACCGAAATTGCCCATCGATTCGCCTGGCCGGCGGTGGCGGAACACACCATGGCGGCCTATGCACCGCGAGCGGTACCCACGTGACCCGTTGGCGCCTATGCCAGCGTTTGGCCGCGTGGGGCATCGGAACCGTCGCGATCCTTTTCTTCCTACAACGCGTGGTCGCCAATGCCAGTGCCATGCCCCACATCGCGTGGGACGCGCGTGCCTTCGTCGCGGCCGCGGCAACCGTTGGGCTGGCACTCGCATCCATTTACCTCGGTGCGACGGCGTGGTGGTTATTGGTCATCGACCAGGGCATCCGGCGACCTTGGCGTCGACTCGTGTCCCTATTCACCATTTCCCAGTTCGGAAAGTACCTTCCCGGCAACGTGGGGCAGTTCGTGGGCCGCGTCGTGATGGCGCGAGGCGTAGATATTCCCGTACCCGCAACGCTTGCCACGCTGGTGACCGAGACGCTGTGGAACGTCGGTACGGGGCTAGGAGTGTCGGCACTGGCCGCGTACGCGTTTCTGGACGGCAGAGCCCCATGGTGGCCTCGCGGGCTTGACGGGGCGTGGCTGTGCGCGCTATTCGTCGCATTGTTGGCCATACCCTGGCTAGGTATCGCGGGGACCCGGCACCTCCCGCCGCGACTGCTGAATCGCTTCCCCGCAGCGGCACACCTGCGCCCACCCACGTTCGGCGTCGCAGCCCGGGTCTCCTTGCTCTTCCTTGCCAACTACGGATGCATGGGAGGCGCATTGTGCATGCAGGCCGCGGCGTTCTTTGGGGCGCCCGCCATTCCTTGGCTAGAAGCGGCCGGATTCTGTGCGATTGCCTGGCTCGCTGGCTACCTGCTGCCCGGCGCTCCCGCCGGCCTGGGCGTGCGCGAGGGAGTTCTCCTGGCATTGTTGGCACCAACGACCGGCGAATCGACGGCCATCGCCCTTGGGATCACCCTACGACTCGGCGCCACAATCGCGGACATCATGGCCTTTGCCGCTGGATGGCTCATGCGCCATCTCGATAACCGTCAACACAAGCGTGGGTAACGGCATGAATTCAATGACTCGGCGCTCGTGGGTTGCTGCTTTGCTATGCATCGGGCTTGCCTGGACGTGGGTGGTCAATGGGGCGGTGCCCGGCGTTTTGACGCCCACGCTGGGGCAGGCGGCTTCGATGCTGGGGTATGCGCAGGCGTTTGCCGACAAGCATTGGTACACGATATATGCCGATTCGTTCGGCTACCCCGTTCCCATGCCCCTGGCGACGGGGCTTCCCCTCGCATGGGTCGCTGGATGGTTCTTGCGCCTGGGCATGTGGGCACCGGACGCCTACGCCGCGTCAGTGGCCTTCTGGCTCGCCGCCGGCTACCTGGGCGCCTGTCGGTTCGCGATGCGGCTGGGCGCCGTGGTGTGGATGGGAGCGCTTGCGGCAGCCGCCTGGATGACCACGCCCATGGTGTGGGCACACCAAGGCTATTCATCGCTCGCACTTGGCATGGCCATGCTTCCACTTTATGCCGGCTCGGGTTTCCACGCCCTCGACGTGGATGGCCGGCACCTGCGGACCCTGCTGGTGGCAGCCGCTCGTCTCTTGGCGGTGTGCTGCCTCGCGATTTTCATGGATGGCTACACCTTCGTGATGTTCGGCGTGGTGACCGGCATGGCATGGGGCGCGCGCGTATGGGGGGTAAGCACGCGCCGTCGGGCGCTGGTCGTCGGGTTGCCCATCTGCCTCGTAGGGTTCGGGGGGGGCATCGCGGCCTACCGCGCGTTCATGGGCATCTCGTCCTACGACGTTGCACCACTTCAGTACTTCCGCGGATGGGGACTGGATATCCTGTTTGCCGGCAAGCCCCCGATCGGACAGTTCTGGCTATGGGACGTGCTTGGCTGGCACGGCATCCGCAACGAATCTATGTTCTACGGCGATGCGTCGACCTGGAACACGAGCTTCGTCCTCCCGCTTGCATTGGCTGGGGTGGCCAGCATGGCGCTGTGCGTTGGCAGGGATCGCCGCGCATGGTTGTTACTTGCCGTCGCCGTGGTCGGCTTTTATATGTCGCTCGGTCCAACGCTCAAGGTGGGCAGCACAAAGCCACCTGGCATCGTTAGCCAGGACATGCCGGCCGGCCAGGGCCTCGCGCCAACAGGTACGGCATTCGCGTACGAGCATGTACCAGGGGTGCGGAACATGCGGGCTACGTATCGGTGGGAGGCCCTGTGTTTCCTGGGCTTGTGGGGCATTGTCACGCTTGGTGCGGCTGGCACGAGGCGTCGCGCTTCGTGGACCATCGCTTACCTGCTGCTTGTCGTATCGATGTCACCCCATCTAGGGACTTCCTGGGGCGACTACAGAGCGTTCCGGCGTTCGTTCTCGCACATCGACCATGCGTTCGCCGCACCCCTTGCCATGGCCATTCCACCGGGAGATCGGGTGTTCTTCGCGCCGTGGAACAACGATGTTCTCGTCAACTACATAAGCCCAAAGCTACGAATATCGAGCTACAACGTGGGAGGGGACAAGCAATTGGACATTGCGCGCAAGGGCTGGCCCGGGAGCCTCACGTCATTGGCGCAGAATAGACTGGATATCATCGACGCCCCCGCGCTCGTGAACGTGCTGTTGAGCGGCGACGCGGACGCTATCGTCATTCCCTACGTCAACCTGCTCTACGGCGCGCACATCTGGCCTTGTCCGGCCGAGGCCGAGGGCTACTCGCACTCGACCCTGGCGTTGTTCGAATCACGTACCGATTTCTTATGCCCAGGCGGGATCCGCGCAGCCTACCAGCCGGTCGTGCGCAGACTGGCAAACGAGCCTCTCCTGGCCGTCGTTGACATGCCGCTGTTCGCCGTTGCTGCCCTGCGTCCCGAGTGGCGTGGGCCGTCGGGACGCGAGCGCGCATGGGCAGTGCGCGTATCGGGCGTGTCGTTGCCGGCGGATGTTGCCACCGCGCCTGCGATGGTCGAGCGCATGCTGGGCAGCGGCTGGCATGGACCAGAACCCACGCTTCGTTGGTCGAGCGCGCATGCATCGCTGGTTCTGCCCGAACCCGTGTCGTGTCGTGCGTCGGGCTGCGTCGCACGACTCCAGGTCAGTGCATTCGTGGGGCGGGACGATCACCCATTGCACTTGCGTCTCAGCGCGGCCGATGCAACAAGCAACGCATTGCTGGATGTACCCCTCACCGACGCAAGCATGCGCGAGCTGGCGATTCCGTTGCCACGAGGCCGCGAAGCGGTGGAGGTGACGCTGGATGTGCAAGGCGCGACATCACCGGCTGCCCTGGGTGTGAGCCCGGATCCCCGGATCCTGGGTGTTGGGCTAAGCAGGATCGATGTTGGCCCGCCTTAGCGGAGGCTCGCAATCTGGCTAGCAAGTGCCTTTGCGGAATCGTCCCAGCCCGGCCACGTGCCCGGTGATTCGCGCACGAGACTTTCCACCCGCCAACGGGCAATGAAGGTCGCCAGCGATGCTGCCGTGGGTGCCTCGAAGTAGGACGGGTAGTCGCCAGCGACTTCGCGAAAAACCTTCAGGGAGCGGGCAATCACGGGCTTGCCACGCTGCGCAGCCTCGATGACGGGTAGGCCAAATCCTTCGCCATACGACGCGGCCAGCAATACAAGGCATTTCTCATAGAGCGCGTCCAGCGTATCGTCGTCGCAGTCTTCAAGCCAGAACAGCCGCTTGCCCAGTTCTTCATGCGCCATGATTCGCTCGATCAGCGAACCAACGAGCCAGCCGCGCTTTCCAACGATGGCCAGGTTGAGGTCGGCACCCGACGACCAGAGGATCTCCATGGCATCCAGCGCCTGCTCGTGCCCTTTGCGGGGTTCGATCGTTCCCACCATGAGCAGGGTTTGCCTGTCTTTGATCGGGCCGTCGAGCCATGCTGGCAGGGCACCGGGGTTCACGGGCCTCCAGGGTGCAACGCCGAGCGGAAACACATCGATTGCCGGCATGCGATGTACGCGCTGCGACGCAAGCCATGCGTGGAAGTCGTCCGCCGTGCTCTGCGAAATACAGTGGACCGCATCGGCCAGGTCGGCGACGATCCCCAACCAGCGCGTGAACGCGTCATGGGTATGGGCGTGGAATGCCTTGGGCAACGTAATGGGCAGCACATCGTTCAGTACGAAGTGGATGCCGACGCCCGCGCGCTTCCAGGTACGGAGCACCGGTGCGCTTGATGGAAGGCTTTCCATGGCCCAGTCGAGTCCAATGAATGTTTCGTTGCCAGTGATCGCGACCGTTCCAGGGACAATGCCATCCGGCACCGGGATCCCAAGCAAGGCCGCCGCATAACCGCAGGCGTGTTCGTAGCGCCCCTCGCGGAATGCGACCGGTTCGATGCGAATGCCGTCGGGCGGAGAGCGAAGCCATTCGCCAAGTATGTTCCGGACGACACGCTGGATGCCCGTGTGGAGATCGTTCTGGGCGATATGGGTCACGTCGACCAGCCAGCGCGGGATGGGTCGCGGGGTGGCGCGGTCGAGCGAATCAGCAACGCTCGCGAGGTCGTTGGCCCTGAGCCTTGGCGCTATGTGCCGCGCGATATCATGTTCCGCGATGAGCTGGCTCACTCGCGCATGCCCCGCGTGCGACGATATCCATGCTTCGCGCGACCCATCAGCGTCAGGGCGGCTTGCCACTTGGCGGAGGCCGATGGCATGTGCTCGCAGGGCTGCGTCCCAGCCCACGCTGCCGGGTGATGCGACGGCAGCCCACCCGCCCGCGTCATAGCGGTCACGCGCAGTAAGGGTCGGCGCGGGCGGGAACTCACCTTGCCACTCCACCAAGCCTGGCCAGTCGCGCAACCGCGCAAGCAGGTCCGCCGCAGTCGAGGCCTCGCCGAGGTAGACGGGTAAGGGCGTGTGGCCGTTCATCGCGTCGGGCGATTGAACGGACCACGCCGGCGTGGCTGGCAGGCGTCGCGTCGTGTGCTGCTGGGCAGCTTCGATGGCAGCCATGGCACGCGACGCGACTGCCTGCCAGGTAAACCGTGCTGCCTGTCGCAGCCCGCTGGCGCGCAGCGAGGCGGCAAAGCCTGGGTCCTGGAGCGCGCGCTGCATCGCTGCCGTGATCGATGCGGTGTCCCCTGCATCGAACAGGGCGGCTACGTCGCCTACCACCTCCGGCAGGCTTGTCGCATTGTTGACAATAGCGGCTGCCCCGCATGCCATCGCCTCAAGAGGCGGGAGCCCAAAGCCTTCGCGCTCGGAAGGGAAGACGAACAGCTCGCATGCCTGGTAGAGTCGGACAAGCGTGTCATCGGGAACATATCCAGCGAAACACACCTCGCTGGCGTCCAGCCCTGCGTCACCGGCGGCCGAGCGCAAACGGTGCTGGGTCGCCTCATCCATCTTCCCAACGATGACGAGCTGGTATGCCTCGCGCAAATTAGTCGGGAGCGCGGCGAAGGCAGGAAATAGCGTCTCTACGTTCTTTCGCTTGTCCGTGCCGCCATTGTAGAGGACGAATCGGCGATGGATGCCAAGGTGTTGCGAAAGAAAGGGGCGGTGATCCATGCCGGCCTCCGCCGGCCGGAACGTGGGGTCGACCCCTGCGCCAACATCCACGATACGCTCGGGAGCAATGCCCAGTCGCTCGATGGCGTCGCGTCTCACCCATTCGGATATCGCGAGCAACACATCACAGGAGCGGAGCATCTCGACTCGCCGCATGTACCAGTCCCGCGACCGTGAATGGCCGAGGTAACTGGGATCCTGCAATGGGATGAGGTCGTAAAGAGTCGCCACCGTGAGTTGGCCAGGTAGCGGATGGGGCATGAGGGCATCATCGGCGAAACCCTCGACGAGGCTGGTAAACCAAACCACGTCCGCGCCGCTAGCTTCCAACGCATGCGAGTAGACCCGCTCCGCAGCGTCGCGTCGCGCATCGTTGCCCGGGTTGTCGGACGCCGTGTTCCGGAGCGGGCCATAGGCACGCCGCCCTGGCGCCAGATCCATCGTTTCGATGTCGAGGAGGAACTCGTCGATACCATCCAGTGCGGCGTTGAACGCAAGGGTGGCGTCATGTCGCCCACGGGCTATCCTCAGGAACTCCACCGTAGCCGCCCGCGTATACCTTCCGATGCCGCGATGGCGGCTGGCCGTCTGGATACCTTGCATATCGATGATGATTTTCATCGCGGCATCCTTGCCCGGATGCGCGCAAGGGTCTCGCGGCTCCCCATGGGCAAGCGCTTTGGATCGACGTCGAGCGATGCCTCAGGGTGCTCAACCCGATGGGCAAGATCGCGAAGCCGCACGTCAACCCATGGAATCCGATAAACCATGTCCACCAAGGCGCGTTTAAGGCGAGGGTAGCGTGACGCGTGGGCCAGCATCCGGCGAAGGGCGCGGCGCGAGAGGTGCTTCATGGCGACTGATCCAATGCAAGGCGCAGGTTGCGACCCGCATTTTCCATGGAGAAGTACACGCGTACATTCTCCATGCCCGCTTCCGATAAGGCATTCCATGTCGTTTCGTCATGGGCCAGGCGGATGATGGCCGCGGCCATGTCTTCCGGCGTGTCGACGATGAGTGCGTCGACGCCGTGCCTGAGGTGCATGCCTTCCGCTGCAATCGTCGTCAGGATGACGGGGAGACCGAAGCTCATGGCCTGGTTAACCTTTCCCTTGACGCCGGCACCGAATCGCAGGGGTGCGATGGATACGAGGGCTTCATTGTGCAGCTCCGCGAGATCGCCAACGCGGCCGTGCACGCGTACGCCGTCGCGCTCAATACTGCGGCGGGACGTTGCATCGATATCGCCGACGACGTGGAGTGTCGCCCCCGGGAGCACGGCGCGCACCAAGGGCAGCACGTCGGCGATAAACCAACGCACGGCGTCTTCGTTAGGCGGGTGGCCGAAGCCCCCGACAAACAACATGCCGGACCTGCCCTCGAAGCCCCGTTGGCGGCCACGGACGGCGTGGATATTGCTCACCACTTCGACCTTGGCTTCCGGCGCTTCCCTGGCGAGGACGTCTCGCTCCTCCTGGCTGACGACAAGCGTGACGTCGCAACGCACGACCATGTCGAGTTCACGCTCACGCGAGCGTTCGGCCTGGCGGATAAGCGCGGGATTTCCCGTGACTTCCGCTGCCCGTCGCTCGCGGATGAAGTGAAGATCGACCGTGTCGAAAACGATGCGAGCACGCGGTGCCGTTTTTCGCACCACATCGATGTACTGGGTTGCCACGGGCAACCGACAGAGCATGATGGCATCCAGCGTTTCACCCTCGCCCCTAAGCCACGAGAGGGCAGGCTGGTGCACGATGCGGACACCAAGCGCGCCGAGCCTGGCCGCATCGTCCGGCGTGGCGTCGTTGTCTTCCGCCATGAAGTCGATTTGCCAGCCGGCCCTGTTGAGCAGCGAGAAAATTTGGCAGAGCCTGACGGAGCCAGAGTCCCGCGAGGGATCGGGTGTCATGGTCTCGATGACGAGCATTCGCCGGGCAGCGGATCCCGGAGCGGGGGCGCGTATGACCACGCTGGCCGTCGACGTGTTGCCCGCAACGCGCTGGCGAAGGACCCGCCTCATCGTGCCGCCCCAGCCTCGTATCGCAATACTTCCCTTCGCGCGTTCGATATAGCGAAGGATCCGGCGCAGTTTCCACCCAATATCCATCACAGGTTCTGGTAATTTGGCCCAGACCCGCCCTCAGGCGTGACCCAGGTAATGATCTGGTACGGATCCTTGATATCGCACGTCTTGCAATGCACGCAGTTCGCCGCGTTGATCTGCAACCGCCGCCCGCCATCATCCTGGACCATCTCATACACGCCGGCCGGGCAGAACTTCTGGCAGGGGTTGCCATACTCCGTCGTGCAGCGGTCCACGCATATGGACGTATCAGCCACCTTCAAATGAACCGGCTGGTCTTCGTCGTGCTCCGTCGCGGCGAAGTAGACGCTGGCCAGGCGGTCGCGCGGCGCCAGCGTGCGGTCGACGTAGTCCTTCTTCGGTGACTCGTGCTGGCCCAGTTTCTCCAGCGACGACCAGTCGGCGTGGTTCTTCAGGGTCCACGGCGACTTGCCGCCCACGAGGGTTTCCCACGCGGCGTTGATGAGGCCGAACCACAGGCCCTTGTTGAAGCCGGGGCGGATGTTGCGCACCTTCTTCAGTTCGGCCACGACGGCGGACCCGCGCAGTTTCGCGTCCCAGCCCGCGGGGTTGAGCTGCGTGGCCACGAGGTGTTCGGCGGCGAGCATGCCCGAGGCGATGGCCTGGTGGGTGCCCTTGATCTTGGGCACGTTGACCAGGCCGGCCGAATCGCCGATGAGGATGGCGCCCGGCATTTCCACTTTCGGCAGCGACTGGTAGCCGCCTTCGGTGATGGCGCGCGCACCCGCGCTGACGATGGTGCCGCCCTCGAGCAGGCCCTTGACGTTGGCGTGGTGCTTGAACTGCTGGAACGCCTCGAACGGCGAAAACGCCGGGTCGGGGTAGTCGAGGCCCACGACGAAGCCGACCGCGACGCGGTCGTTATCGAGGTGATAGAGGAAGCTGCCGCCGTAGGTATCGCTGGCGAGCGGCCAGCCGGTGGTGTGCACTACCTTGCCCGGCTCGACGCGGCCGGCGGGGAGCTGCCACAGCTCCTTGATGCCGATGCCGTAGGTCTGCGGGTCGCTGTCCTTGTCGAGGTCGAACTTCCTGATCAGCGCCTTGCTGATATGGCCGCGGCAGCCCTCGGCCAGCACGGTGGCTTTCGCGCGGATGTCGATGCCCTCGGTATAGCCGGGCTTGTGCGTGCCATCGCGCGCGATGCCCATGTCGCCGATGCGCACGCCGTTCACGGCGCCGGCCTCGTCGAACAGGGCCTCTGCCGCGGCGTAGCCCGGGAACACGTCCACGCCCAGCGCTTCGGCCTGCGGCGCCAGCCATGCGCACATGGCGCCGAGGCTGACGATGACGTTGCCGTGGTTGTTCATCTGCGGCGGGGTGATCGGCGCTTTCGTGCCCGACTGGTGGTCGCGCAGCATCCAGAATTCGTCCTGGGTGACCGGGACGCAGATGGGCGGCGGCGCCTTGCGCCAATCCGGCAGCAGGCGGTCGAGCGGGCCGGTTTCGATCACGGCCCCGGAGAGGATCTGCGCGCCGATGGTCGAGGCTTTTTCGATGACGCACACCGATACATCGGGATTGAGCTGTTTCGTACGAATCGCGAACGCGAGGCCGGCGGGGCCGGCCCCGACGACAACGAGGTCGTATTCCATGGTTTCGCGTTCGCTCATCGCTGGCTCTCGAATCTGGCTGGCAGGATCAAACGGGTATTCTCGCGTTTCCCCCTAGGCCGGGCAAATCGCCGTTTGAAACGGCCGGGGAGGGGCTTGCACGTCGTTCACATACCGGGTTCATAATCGTCTCCAAGAGCAAGGAGATTCCATGAATACGATGTTGCCCGTCACCGCCACGGATATGCGCCGGGCCAGCCTGCTGCAGATCATGCATTGGCTGGCCATTGGCCGCGCACAGCCCCAGGCGCTGTCGGACGTGTACCAGGACGCCATTGAACGCCTTAACCCCGTGCTCAACGCGTATACCGATGTCAGCGTCTCGCTGATCCAGGAGCAGGCGCTGGCCGCCGACCGTCGCCGGCGCGATGGCGTCATGGGCCGCCTCGATGGCCTGCCCATCGCCATCAAGGATAATTTCGATGTCGCCGGCGTGCCCACGCGGGCCGGCATGCGGCGCCGCACCGTGGTGCCCGCGCACGATGCGCACGCGGTGGCGCGCCTGCGCGCGTCAGGCGCCGTGCTGCTTGGCAAGACGAACATGGATGAAGGCGCGCTCGGCCTCACCACGCATAATCCGTTTTATGGCGCAACGCACAATCCGCATCGCCTCGGTTACACCGCGGGTGGGTCGTCCGGTGGCGCGGCGGCCGCCGTCGCCGCCGGCATGGCCGTGGCCGCCATCGGCTCCGACACGCTGGGCTCCATCCGCGTGCCTGCCAGCTACTGCGGCATCTACGCCCTGAAGCCCACCCACGGCGAGATCTCCGCGCGTGGCCTGGTGCCGGCCGCGCGCCGCCTCGATGCGGTCGGCCTGCTGGCGCGTGGCGTGGACGATCTCACGGTGCTGTTGCAGACCCTGGCCGGCTACGACGCCGACGACGCTCGCTCGCGCCGCCGCCGCGTCGCGTTCCAGCCACCGGATTGGGAGCCGGGCAACCTGCGCACGGGGTTCCTGCCCGACCTGGCCGCCGTCGGCGTCGAGCGCGACGTGGCCGATGTCTTCAACAACGCGCTCTCGCAGCTCACGGGCGAGCTCGGCGAGCGCCGCCCCGTCGATTTCTCCGACTGGGATTTCGCCAGGACGCGCCGTGCCGGCTTGCTGCTGATGGAAGCCGAGATGCTCAACACGTTTGCCGATGAACTGGCCGACGAGGCCTATCCCGTCTCGCCGGGGTTCCGGCAGATGGTGGATTTCGCGGCGAAGAAGTCAGCGGCCGACTACGTCGCCGCCGACCTGGTGCTCGACGCCGCCACGCTGAAGATGCGCCGGCTGTTCGCGCAGGTGGATGTGCTGGTGCTGCCGACCACGCCGCAGGGCGCGTTCCCGCTCGACCAGCCCGCACCGGCGTCGCAGGCCGATTTGTGCAGCTTCGCCAGCCTGGCGGGCTGCCCTGCGGTCAGCATTCCAATGGGTACGCTGCCCAACGGCATGCCGGTTGGCATGCAGCTCGTGGGCGCGCGTGGCTCCGACCTGCGGCTGCTCGAGTTGGCGGCGGTGTGCGCTTCGTCGCTCGACGCCGAGCCCGCGTACCCCGTCGAGCCAAAGGCCTGAGCACCGCCTGGCAGCGCATTCCCTTGCCCGGCGCGGACGTGGCGTTCGCGCCGGCCTGGTTGCCGGGGGCCGAGGCCGACACTCTATATAAGGTGTTGCTCGACGAGATCCCGTGGGAGACCCACCAGCTGCGCATGTTCGGCCGGTGGGTCGATGCCCCGCGGCGCAATGCATGGGTGGGCGACGAGGGCACGAGCTACCGTTATTCGGGTAACACCTTCGCACCGCGGCCGTGGACACCGGCGCTGGCATCGCTGCGCGACCGCGCGGCGGTGGCGTGCGGCACGCGCTTCAACAGCGTGCTCGCCAACCTCTACCGCGATGGCGCCGACAGCATGGGCTGGCACAGCGATGATGAGCCGGAGCTGGGGGCTGAACCGGTAATCGCATCGGTGAGCCTGGGCGCCGGGCGGGATTTCCGGTTTCGCGCGAAAGCCGACGATGGCGAGACGGTGGTGCTTGCGCTGACGCATGGCTCGTTGCTGCGGATGGGCGAGGGCACCCAGCGGCTATACAAGCATGACCTGCCGAAGCGGCTGCGGGTGAAAACACCCCGCATCAACCTGACGTTCCGCTGGATCGCCCCGCTGTCGTAGGAGCGCACACCCGTGCGCGATGGGTGCTTGCCGCAAGATCCATCGCGCACAGGTGTGCGCTCCTACAGGGGTGGTGCGGAGGCAAACGTCCACGCCGTGACATCCGCCGACACCTTGTCCATCGCCCGGCCGAAGGCCTGCACCACCTGCGGTACCTCTTTCCCGTCGACCGGCTCGCGCACTTCGAAGCGGCGGCTGGCCACGATCTGGTGCTTGCGGGTGCTGGATAGCGTGGCGTCGTAACGCACCACCACCTCGGGCTTGCCGCTGGCGTATTCGGTCTGGAACGCGGCGAGGTTGCCACCGAGTTCCAGGTCGGCGGCGAGGTTGCTGTCGTCGGTGCTCAGCGCGGTGACGCGGCCCGTGTCGCGGAAGGCGTCGGCCAGGCGGTCGCGGAACAGGTGCGGCGCGCTGTCGCTCCAGCGCGCGCTGGCGTACACGGTGATGACATTCGAATCGGGCACCACGGCGATGCGCGCGTTGTCGAGTGCCCGCGGCGCGTTCGGCGCGGTGATGCGCAGCGCCCACGGCACCGGTTGCGGCGCGGCGGGTCGCCCACCCGGCGCGGCGGGCAACGTATAGATGCTGGGCTGCTCCGCCTTCGGCAGGATGGAGCAGCCCGCCAGCAGGGCGACGGCGAGGGGCAGGGCGATACGCATGCGGCTCATGGGGTGAACTCCTTGGTTTTCTCTCGCCCGAACAGGTAGCCGCTGGGGTTCTCGTCGAGCCGCCGCGTGATCGAGCGCAGCGACGAGAGGGTGTCGCGCAGCTCGCGCAATGCCGGGCCCAGGTCGCCGAGGCTGGCGGCGCCGCCGTTCAGGGCATCGCTGTTGTCGTTGAGCAGGCGGTCCACCGAGGCCATGGAGTGCTCCAGCGACGCCATGGCGCGCTGGGCGCTTTGCAGGGTGGCCTTGCCCTGGCCCTCGACGAGCCCGTTGGCGTTGTGCACCAGCGCCTTGCTTTCCGCCAGCGTGTCGTTGGCCTGCTGCGTGGCCATGGCCAGCTGCTTGATCAGCGAGCGGATGTCTTCGCGCTCGTCGGCGATCACGCCCGTGGTCTTGTCCAGGTGGTCGAGCGTGTTCTCGATGCGGTGCACGTTGGCGGGTGAGAGCAGCTCGTTGGCGCGGGCCGTCGCCTGGCTGATGTTGGTGATGAGGTCTTCGCCATTGCTCAGCAGCTTCGCCAGCGGCGAGGTATCGGCGTTGATGATGGGCACCTCGCCGTCATGCCCCACCAGCAGCGGGCTGCCGGGCGAGCCCCCGGAAAGCTGGATGATGGCGACGCCCGTCACGCCGGTCAGCGCCAGCTTGGCGTGGGTATCGGTACGCAGGGGCGTATCACCCGAGACGCGGATGCGCGCCAGCACGCGGCGCGGATCGTTCGGGTCCAGGCGCAGCTGGTTGACGTCGCCCAGGCGGATGCCGTTGTACTGCACGGCCGAACCCCGCGAGAGGCCGGTCACCGCCTCGTTGAACACCACGTCGTAGTAGTTCCATTCCTTCTCGGAATGCGCCTTGGCCAGCCAGATGCCGAACAGCAGGCCACCGATGACGATAAGCACGGTGAACAGGCCGATCAGGATGTGGTGCGCACGGGTTTCCATCGTTCACTCCTTGGCGGCGGCGCGGCCGCGGGGGCCGTTGAAGTAAGCCTGCACCCAGGCATCGTCGGTGCGGGCCACTTCGTCGATCGGGCCCACGGCCAGCACGCGGTGCTGCGAGAGCACGGCGACGCGGTCGCAGGTGGAATACAACGTATCGAGGTCGTGCGTGACAAGGAACACGGTGAGCCCCAGGGCGTCGCGCAACGTGACGATGAGGCTGTCGAACGCCGCGGCGCTGATCGGGTCGAGCCCCGCGGTGGGTTCGTCGAGGAACAGGATCTCGGGATCGAGCGCCAGCGCTCGGGCCAGCGCGGCGCGCTTTACCATGCCGCCGGAAAGTTGCGCGGGCGACTTGCGCCCCGCGTCCACCGGCAGCCCGGCGAGGGCCAGCTTGACGCCGGCGAGGCGGGTGGCGTCCACGCGGTCGAGCTTCGCGTGTTCGACCAGGGGCAGCGCGACGTTTTCGGCCACCGTCAGCGACGAGAACAGCGCGCCGCTCTGGAACAGCACGCCGAAGCGGCGCTCCACCAGGCTGCGCTTCTCGTCAGGTAGCGCCAGCAGATCCTGCCCGAACACGCGCACCTCGCCCGCCTGCGGCCGGTTCAGGCCGATGATGGTTCGTAGCAGCACCGACTTGCCCGTGCCCGAGCCGCCGACGATACCGATGATCTCGCCGCGGCGCACGTCGAGGTCGAGGCCCTCGTGCACCACCTGGGCACCGAACCGGTTGGTGAGGCCGCGCACCTCGATGACGGTGTCGTCGTTCACCAGCCCATCTCCATATAGAAGAGGGCGGCCACGGCATCGAGCAGGATGACCACGAAGATGCACTGCACCACCGACGAGGTGGTGTGCTCGCCCACCGATTGCGCGCTGCCCGAGACCTTGAAGCCCTCCATGCAGCCGATGACGGCGATCATGAAGGCGAACACCGGCGCCTTGGCCATGCCCACCAGGAACTGGCGCAGCTGCATGTCGGCCTGGAACATGCTGAGGAACATGGACGGCGACATCTTCAGTACCGCCAGGCACACCATGCCGCCGCCCACGATGCCGGCGATCATCGCCACGAAGGTGAGCAGGGGCAGCGCGATGAGCAGGGCCAGCACGCGTGGCAGCACCAGCAGTTCCACCGGGTCGAGGCCGAGCGTGCGGATGGCGTCGATCTCCTCGCGCGCTTTCATCGAGCCGATCTGCGCGGTGAAGGCACTGGCGGTGCGGCCGGCCAGGAGGATGGCGGTGAGCAGCACGCCGAACTCGCGCAGGAAGGCGAAGCCGATGAGGTCGACAGTGAAGACACTGGCACCGTAGGCCTCCAGCGCCGTCGAGCCAAGGAAGGCCACCACCGCGCCCACCATGAACGAGAGCAGGGCCAGGATGGGCACGGCATCCAGCCCGGTCTGCTCCAGGTGCGCCACCAGCGACGTCACCCGCCAACGCCGGGGGCGCAGCACGGTGCTGGCGAACCCCTGCAGCGTGATGCCGATGAAGCCGAGCAGTTTCAGCGTCTGCTTCCAGAACGATTCAACCGCGTTGCCGATGCGCTCCAGCATCACCACGAAGCCGGCGTCGCGGGGGCGCCGCACGCCGGTGCAATACGTATCGATGGCGTCGCCCACGGTTTTCAGCAGCGCGCGCCGGGCGGCGGGCAGCGCCTCGTCCTGGGCCAGCGCCTGGGTGCGCTGGCTGCCGAGCAGTTCCGCGACGACGAACGCGCCGGCGGTATCCATCGCGCCCACGTCGTGGAGGTCGATGGCGGCGCCGGCGGCGATGGTGCCCGCCAGCTCGTTGGCCCGCGCCTGCAGCGCCATGTAATAGGGAAGGGTCCAGTCGCCCCGCAGGATGAGGCGCTCGCCGCCGGCGTCGCGGGTGAGGGTGAGCGTGCCGGGCAGCGAAGGGGTGGCCATGGGGCGGAAGGCTAGCAGGAAGATGTTGCGGCGCGCTTGGACTTGGCGCTCGCTGGCCGGATAATCGGGGGCTGCCCCCATGGCCCACCCCCGAAGGTAAGACGATGACCGACAAGACCGAACTCAACGCCACCCACCGTGAACTCGGTGCCCGCATGGTCGACTTCGGCGGCTGGGACATGCCCATCGCGTACGGCTCGCAGATCGAAGAGCACCACGCGGTGCGCAAGGACGCCGGCATGTTCGATGTCAGCCACATGACCGTGGTGGATCTCACCGGCGAGAACACCCGCGGTTTCCTGCGCACGCTGGTGGCCAACAACGTCGACAAGCTGGCCAAGCCGGGCAAGGCCCTCTACACCTGCATGCTGGACGAGAACGGCGGGGTCATCGACGACCTCATCGTCTATTTCCTGCGCGAGGATTTCTTCCGCCTGGTGGTCAACGCGGCCACGCGTGCCAAGGACCTCGCCTGGATCGAGAAGCAGGCCGCCACCTTCGGCGTCGCCGTCCGCGAGCGGCCCGAGTTCGGCATGATCGCCGTGCAGGGGCCCAACGCGCGCGAGAAGCTCATCGGCCTGCTCCCGGCCGAGGCCCAGGAAAAGGCCCGCAAGCTCGGCAAGTTCGCCGCCCTGGAAACCGAAGGCCCCGACGGCATGCCGCTGTTCCTCGCCCGCACTGGCTACACGGGTGAAGATGGCTTCGAGGTGGTGGTGCCGAACAGCCGCGTCGTCGAACTGTGGAAGCACCTGCACGCGGCGGGCGTCGCGCCGGCGGGCCTGGGCGCACGCGATACGCTTCGCCTCGAGGCAGGCATGAACCTCTACGGCCAGGACATGGACGAAACCGTGTCGCCGTGGGAGGCCGCGCTGGCCTGGACCCTCTCGTTCGACGAGGGCCGCGACTTCATCGGCCGCGCCGCGCTCGAGCAGCACAAGGCCGCCGGCGTGAAGCGCGTCATGGTCGGCCTGGTCATGGACGACAAGGGCGTGCTGCGCCACGGCCAGAAGGTGCTTACCGCCAACGGCGAGGGCGAGATCCTCTCGGGTGGTTTCGCGCCCACACTGGGCAAGTCCATCGCGTTCGCCCGCATCCCTGCGGGCGAACCGGGCGAGGTCCGTGTCGACATCCGCGGCCGCGAGGTACCGGTCCGCGTGGTGAAGTTCCCGTTCGTCCGCGATGGTCAGCCGATGCCCGGCATCATCGGCTGACCCACCGCCGCGCCGTCAGCCGACGGTGTACGGCTCGAGGGTGAGCGTCGCGTTGTTCGACGCCCCCTTGTAGTCGGTGTAGGTCTTGCCGCGCTCGAGCACGTAGAACGAATCCACGTGGTCGGGGTTGTTCTTGAACCAGCCCGAATCCATGGCGCCTAGCACCGCCTGGCCCAGCGCCGACACCGCGGCGAACGGCGCGGTCACCGGGCTGAGCTTCAGCCCTTCGCCCACGGCCTGCACCAGGGCCTGTGCCAGCTTATGGAAGTCAACATCGCCGTCTTTGTCGAACAGCTGCAGGTTCACGTAGGGGGCGGAGCATTCCGCCCAGTTCACCAGGTCCATGTTCGGCGTGTAGTCCACCTTCGCCTTGGCGAGAAACGGCATGAGCTGGGTTTTCACGAAGGGCTGGCCATCGGCGCCGAAGCCCGTGGTGATGGCGAAGATCTCGGCATCGCCCTTCAATACGTTCTCCTTGTTGTCTTCGACCCGGATCTTCCGCAGCATGCTGAGCTCCTGCGAGGCGGCGGTAGCATGCGCACCGAGCGCGCATGCCAGCGGGGGCTGGCGCGAGCCGCCCAGGCCAGCAGCCGACAGCGCGTCGTTCATGATCGCGATGCCGGCCCGCAGCGCCGCCAGGCGGTCGGGCGTGGTGCGATCGGTGACGTGGGTGAGGTCTTCCATGGCATGTCCTTGATGAGTGGGGGAGGCCGGTACCGACCCTGGTACCGGTGCCACGCAGGGTAGGGCGGCCGGTGGCGCGAAGATGTAGGCCTGCGCCGCGACCGGCATCGGGCCATGGCTGATGCTGGCAAGGCGCCGCCCGTCACGGAAGCCGGGCTTACGCGCCGGGCGCGGACCGGTACAATCGTGGGGTCACCACCGCCCACTCCCTTACGAGGCCTACCCCATGAGCAACGAAATCCCAGGCGACCTGCATTTCCTCAAGTCCCACGAGTGGGTGCGCATCAACGACGACGGCACCGCCACGGTGGGTATCTCCGACCACGCCCAGGGCGCACTTGGCGACCTCGTCTATGTCGAGTTGCCGGAAGTGGGTAGCTCGGTCGAAGCGGGCGATGGCAAGGGCGTCGCCGTCGTCGAGTCGGTCAAGGCCGCATCCGATATTTATTCGCCGCTCTCGGGCGAGGTCGTCGCCGTCAACGAGGCACTCTCGGACGCACCCGAAACCATCAACTCGGAACCTTACGAGGGTGGCTGGATCTTCAAGATCAAGTACAGCGATCGGAAGGAAGTGGACGAACTCCTCACCCCCGACGCGTACGCCGAACTGATCGAAAACGAAGATCACTGACAGCCCTTCGACACGTTCGAACCTGGTGCCGGTCGTCCTCGACCGGCATTTTTTTGTCCGCGGCACCCCTTTCGGGAAATTTTTTTTTGGCCGCCAGTCGAGTTCCGTTCATCCCCGCGGACGCCCTTCGAGGACGTTCGCGGGCGCCCTGCGCGGCGTGGCGCCGGCGCGGTTCGTGGCGAAACCCGATTCGGAATTCCGTTCACGAAATGCCTTTATTTAAGGTGTTTTCGCAATGCGATGAATCTCGCAACGCGATTCAAAATGTAACGGCGCGAGTGGAACGGGGCGACGGAAAATGCGCCCAGCGGTTATCTCCGATGCCCCTCGCGGTCGCGTCGCGCATCCGCAACGTCTTCAATTTAGAGCCAAAATTTATTGACAGCGGATTTGTTCAGGAATAGCTTTTGCGTCAATTGACGGGGAACCCGGAAATGGAACTAGACAACTTCATCCGTCCGTATGTGGAGCACGGTTCGAAAGCAGGCGCGGTACGCAAGATCACGGTATCGATTCCACTGCATGTGCTCCGCCTGCTTTCCGATGAACGCACCCGCCGACAGGTGAACAATTTAAGGCACGCGACGAACAGCGATCTGCTGGTTGAAGCGTTCCTCCACGCTTTTACTGGGCAACCACTGCCAACTGATGAGGAGCTGAGACGAACCATGGCCACTGCCAAGAAAGCCACTGCCAAGAAGTCGGCCGCCAAGAAGGCGACCAAGAAGTCCACCGTGAAGCGCACCGCCGCCCGCAAGGCCCCGGCGAAGAAGACCGCCCGCAAGGCCGCGGTCAAGAAGACTGCCCGCAAGGCTGCAGTGAAGAAGACCGCCCGCAAGTCGGCGGTGAAGAAGGCTTCGACCCGCAAGGTCGCCGCCAAGAAGGCTGTAAAGAAGGCCGTCCGCAAGGCTGCGCCGAAGAAGGCCGCTGCCAAGAAGTCGGTTGCCAAGAAGACCGCCCGCAAGGCCGCTCCGCGCAAGGCCGCCTCGAAGAAGGTCGCCGCTGCCAAGGTCGTCCGTGCGACCAAGGCCGCCAAGGCCCCCAAGGCTCCGCGCGCCCCGCGTGCCCCCAAGGCCCCCAAGGCCTAAGCGACAAAGCGTCACCTAATAAGAAAGCTGTTTTACGAATTAGCTCCCCGCGGTGCCCAGCGCGGGGAGCCACTTCGAAAACCTTGACCCCGGCCTGGCCGGGGTTATTCATTTAAGAATTCCTCCTAGGCCGGCAGGCTGGATTCACGCCCCCATTACGGGTACCTTTCAGCCACGCGCTGCGTGGGACGGGGGGTCCTTCGCGTCAAGCCATCAGGGGGCGCGCGTTCATTCCGGAGTGCAGTACCGCCGCCATGGATACCCGCCGTCGATTCCCGATGCGCCGCCGCGTGGGCGGTGCCGTCAATCCCGTCACGCTTGCCGTCCTCGCCATCGTCGTGGTGCTGGGCGTGGCGGCGTACTTCCTTATCGTGAAGCCCTACCGCGACGCCAACGCGGACCTGGCCCAGCAGAATGCCGCCAGCGCGCCCAAGCAGGGCACGTCGAAGGAGGCGCCGCCGGCCAACGTCGATGCGCTCAGCGTCGACCAGCTGCTGGCCGAGGCGCGCACCGCCATGAACGACCAGCGCCTGGTCGCCCCGGCGGGCAACAACGCATTCGAGTTCTACATGAAGGTGCTGCAGAAGCAGCCCGGCAACGCCGTGGCCGCCGACGCGCTGCGCGAGACGTTCTCATATGGCGCCGCCGCCACCGAGCAGACCATCAACGGCCGCGACTTCAACGAAGCGCAGCGCGAGATCGACCTGCTCGCCAAGGCCGACCCGGCGAACTACACCCTGACCATCCTGCGCTCGAAGCTCGATGCGCAGCGCAAGACGCAGGACAGGGAGCAGCAGCAGGCTGCGCAGGACGCGCAGAAGGCGCAGCTGGCACAGCAGAACGCGGCTGCGGCGGCGAAGGCCCAGGCCGAGCAGCAGGCGGCCGCAGCGGCCGAGGCGCAGCGCCAGCAGGCGTCGCGTGACCAGGCCACGCGCGTGGCGCAGCAGCAGGCCACGGCGCAGCCCGCGGCGGCCGCGCGCGCACCCGCCGCCGCGGCACGCCCGGCGGCCGATTCGGAAGCCATCTCCGATGCCGTGCTGGTCCGCCAGGTGAACCCGCGCTACCCGACCGCCGCCATGCGTTCGAACCAGGAAGGCTGGGTGGACGTGGAGCTGACCGTTGGCACCGATGGCGCAGTGAGCAACGTCAATGTCGTCGACGCCCAGCCGAAGCATGTCTTCGACCGCTCGGCCATCGACGCGGTGAGCCGGTGGGAGTTCAAGCCGGCCACGCGCAACGGCGAGCCGATGACGGTGACCCTGCGCAGGCGCCTGCAGTTCAACCTCGGTCGCTAAGCAAAAAGGCCCCTGGTGAGGGGCCTTTTTTTGCCTGTCGCTTTTGTGGGAGCTTGCTTGCAAGCGATGTTCCTAAATCGGTTCATTCGCACGCGCGAATGAACCGATCTTATTTTTTCTTCTTCGACTTGGTGGTCGTGGCCTTCTTCTTGGCCGGTGCCGCCTTGGTCTTTGATTTGGCCGGTGCCTTGGCGACGGGCGCCGCGTGGACGCTGCCCTCCACCCCGGCCCAGTCGACATGCGGCAGGCCCAGCAGGTCGTCGAACACCATGGGCATGAGGCCGGCCGGGATGGGCGCCGCGGCATTCCACATGGTGACCACGCCCGCGTGGTATTTCGGGAAGAAGCCGATCATGGTGCGGTAACCGGACACGGCGCCCGCGTGGTAGACGAGATCTTCGTTCGCGTAACGGAACAGGCGCCAACCCAGGGCGTAGTGCGCGTCGGTGACGCGCGCGCGGCGCCACGGCTGCGAGTGTTCCTCGCCCGGCGTGGGCACGCCCGGTGCGTGCAGCACGTCGAGCAGCGGCGTGGGCAGCACGTCGGGGCGGCCACCCATCTGCGCCATGAGCCATTGCTCCATGTCGCGGAGGCTGGCGTTGACGCCGGCCGCCGGCGCGACGCGGTAGTAGGCGTCGTTGGGCTCGTAGGGGATCCAGTTGTGCGGTGCGCCGCGGTGGGGGCGCGCCCAGCTCTTGCTGGCCTCGAGCGCATCGCGGCCGTAGCTGGCGGTGGTCATGCCCAGCGGCGCGAAGATGCGGCGCTCCACCTGGCGGAAGAAGTAATCGCCCGTGGTGGCGTAGATGACATCGCCGATCATGCTGAAGGCGACGTTCTGGTAGCCGTAGCACGCGCCCACCTTGCAGGAGAGATCCACCTCGTCGAGCTTGCGGACCAGTTCCTCGTAGGGCGCATCGGCCTCGAGCATGGCATCGTACGTGTTGCGCGGCAGGCCCAGGCGCTGGCCGAGGATGTCGCGCACGGTGGCCTGCTCACCGGCCTGGGCATCCTTCAGCTTGAAGTAGGGCAGGGTGTCGGCGAGCTTGGTATCCCAGCTGAGGAAACCATCCTTGACCAGCACGGCGGTGACGCCGGTGGCGAACGCCTTGGACAGCGAGGCCAGGCGGAAGACGGTTTCCGGCGTGGCGGGTTCTTTCGTCTTCGCGTTGGCATAGCCGATGGCGCGTTCATAGACGACCTTGTCGTCGACGATCACCGCGGTGACGATGGCGGGCGCCGCGTCGCGTGCCTCGGCGCTATCCAGCCAGGCCTTGTAGTCGTCGATCGTCTTCCTGACGCGGTCGGCGGGAATTTTCGCTGCTTCCGGGTCCACGTGCACGACCGGCGGCTTGGGCGGTGGGGCGGCAAGGGCGAGTGGCGTGGCGAGGGCGGCGGCGAGCGCGCAGGCGAGCAGGGAGGTGGGACGGAACGGCATGCTGATCTCGCGGCTGTTGGATCGTAGTGCTGGCGAACTACCCTGCATTGTGGTGCGTTTGCCCCGCATCCACAACGCAAGCGTGAAGGCGGCCCCACGCAAGGGTTTGCCGCGCGAGCCGTGCTAGGCTTTGCCCGCCTCCACCGGAACCGCCGGCCAACGTGAACGCACGCCGACCCGCCCTGGGCGAGGGTGCCACCCTCGCGCTTTCGGTCATCGCCTTTTTCTTCGTGATGACCTCGTACTACGTGCTGCGGCCCGTCCGCGACCAGCTCGCCGGCGCCGCGGGCTCGTCGTCGCTACCCGGCTTCTACGCCATCGTGTTCATCGCCATGCTGCTGCTCACGCCCGTGTTCGGCTGGCTGGTGGCGCGGTTCCCGCGCAAGCGCGTGGTGGGCACAAGTTACCTTTTCTTCGTCGCGTGCCTGGTCGGCTTCGTGCCGCTGTTCGTGGCGCAGGACCGTATCGGCGCCGTCACGCTCGGCAAGGTGTTCTTCGTCTGGGTCAGCGTGTTCAACCTGTTCGTCGTGTCGCTGTTCTGGAGCTTCATGGCGGATATCTACCGCAGCCGCCAGGCGCGCCTGGTGTTCCCGTTCATCGCCTTCGGCGGCATGGGCGGCGCGCTGCTGGGGCCGCTCGTCACGCGCCTGCTCGTCGAGCGCATCGGCGTGCCTTCCATGCTCGTGATCTCGGCCGTGGGCCTGTTGCTGGCGCTGGGCGCGCTGCTGGCGCTGTCGGCGCGCCCCGGCGAGGAGGGCGCAGCGTCCGAAGCCCCGGTGGGCGGCTCCATCCTCGAGGGTGCGAAATCGGCCTTCTCGCAGCCGTTCCTGCGCTACATGACCCTGCTGATGCTGCTCAGCGACGGCATCGCCACCATGGCGTACGCGCTGGTGGCCGACTACGCCAAGGCGCACTTCGTCGATAACGCCGCCCGCACGGCGTTCTACGCCGACCTCGACCTGTGGGTCAACGGCATGGGCGCCGTGCTGCAGCTGACCCTCACGCCGCTTATCCTGCGCGGCCTGGGCGCGGTCTGGGCCATGGTGCTGCCCACCCTCGTCAATTTCCTGCTGCTGGCCATGCTGGCGTACTTCGGCCCGGTCGATGTCGGGCTCATGGGGCACGCGGTGCCGCTGATCGCCCTGGTGATGATCGGCAGCCGCGGCATGACCTACGGCATGACCAAGCCGGCGTCGGATTCGCTCTACACACGCATGCCGCGCGAGGCGCGCTACAAGGGCAAGAACTTCATCGAGACGGCCGTGTGGCGCTTCGGCGACCTGGTGGTCACGACCTCGCTGAACGCCGCGCGCGGGGCGGGCGTGGGCATCGCCACGATCGGGCTGGTGTGCGCCGGCCTCGCGGCGGTGGCCACCGAAGTGGCACGCCGCGCCGCCACCGCGCCCGACCTGGCGCCCGAGCGCGAGCCACCTAGCTCGTGATGTAGCTCTCGAGCTGGTTGATGGTTTCCTTCTGCTCCGAGATGGTGGCCTTCACCAGGTCGCCGATGGACACGACGCCGACCACGCGGCCCCCGTCGAGCACCGGCAGGTGGCGCAGGCGGCCATCGGTGCAAAGCCGCATGCAATCGTCCACCGTGGCGTCGGTGGCCACGGTGACGACGCTGGCGGTCATGATGTCGGCGACGGGCGTGTCGCGCGACGAGCGGTCTTTGAGGATCACCTTGCGGGCGTAATCGCGCTCGGAAATGATCCCGACCAGTTCGCTGCCCTTCATGACCACGAGCGCGCCGACGTTCTTCTCGGCCATCTGCCGGATCGCGTCGATGACCGGCGCATCGGGCGCCACCGCGAAGACCTCCCTGCCTTTCGTTCCCAGGAGATGCTTGACCTGCTGCATGCTCGACTCCCCGGATGGGTGCGGCGCGACCGCCGCGATGCGTCGAGTCTACGCCGGCCCGGCGGCGTGGGGGTCACGGGGGGGTGAAGGGGCTCACCGGGCCGCGCGAATCTTCCACGTAGTACAGCGGGCGGCGCTTGGTTTCCGAATACGTGCGGCCCACGTATTCGCCGATGACGCCGAGCGCCATGAGCTGGGCGCCACCCAGGAACAGGATGACGACGAGCAGGGTGGGGTAGCCCCGCACCGGGTCGCCCCATACCAGCACTTTCAGGATCACCCAGATGCCGTAGAGGAAGGCGAGGGCGGCGGTGGAGAGCCCCAGCCAGGTCGCCATGCGCAGCGGTGCCGCCGAAAACGAGGTGATGCCCTCGATGGCCAGGTTGGTGAGCCGCCAGTAGTTCCATTTCGTGGCGCCCGCCGCGCGTGCGTCGCGGTGGTAGCGGAACGCCACCTGGCGGTAGCCGATCCACGCGAACAGCCCCTTCATGAACCGCTGGCGCTCGCGCAGGCCGCGCAACGCCGCCACGGCGCGGCGCGAGAGGACGCGGAAATCGCCCGTGTCGCGTGGCATGGGGTTGTCGGAGAGCCGCTCCATCAGGCGGTAGAACCCCGCCGAGGTGAACTTCTTGAAGCGGGTTTCCCCCGCGCGGTCGTCCCGCGTGGCGTAGACGACGTCGTTGCCCTCGCGCAGGCGCGCGACGAGCTGGGGGATGAGTTCCGGCGGGTCTTGCAGGTCGGCGTCGATGACGACCACGGCATCGGCATCGGCGGCGTCGAGGCCCGCGGTGAGCGCGGCCTCCTTGCCGAAGTTGCGTGACAGGCGCAGGCCGGCGACACGGGAATCGCTGGCTGCCAGGCGCGTGATGATGGCCCAGGTGTCGTCGGCGCTGCCGTCGTCCACGTAGATGACGCTCGCCTCCACGTCCATCGTTGCGAACACGGCGGCGAGGCGGCCGTGGAAGCGCTCCAGCACCTCGGTTTCGTTATAGGCGGGCACGACGACGGCGAGGGAGTAGGGCATGGTGGTCGTCATCGCACGCGGCCTTTCACGGGGGCGGGGCGGGTAAGGTAGCCGGGGCCGCCGAGCTGGCCCATCTGCTGGGCGATCCACGCCGTGCGCCGCTGCACGTAGGCGCTGGGCGCATCCACGCGAAAACGCCGCGGGTTCGGCAGCACGGCGGCCAGGCGCGCGGCCCGCGTGACATCGAGCCGCGACGGCGGCACGTGGTAGAAGACATCGCTGGCGGCACCAACGCCGTACACGCCATCGCCCAGCTCGACGATGTTCATGTACACCTCGAGGATGCGCTGCTTCGGCCACAGCGCCTCGATGAGCACGGTGAAATAAGCCTCCAGGCCCTTGCGGACAAAGCTGCGCCCGTTCCACAGGAACAGGTTCTTCGCGGTCTGCTGGCTGATGGTGCTGGCGCCGCGCAGCCGCTTGCCTTCATCCGCCGCATCGATCGCATCCTGGATGGCATCGACGTCGAAGCCGTGGTGGAACGGGAATTTCTGGTCCTCGCCCGCCACCATGGCGATGCCCACCTGCGGCGAGACCTCGTCCCACGGCACCCAGCGGTGATGGAACGTGAAATCCTTCTCGCCCGTGGCGAGCGCTTCGATGCGGCGCTCCATCATCATGGCGCTGGTCCACGGTGGCACGAAGCGCAGCACCAGCACCACCAGGCACGAGAGCGCGAGCCAGGCGACGGCGAGCGTGGCGACGAGGCGGACGATGCGGCGGGGCAGCGAGCGGGGCGTCGAAGGCATGGGAGCATGATGGCGAGGGATGGCGCAGTATAAGGGCCATGGCACCGGGCTTGTCGCCCGCCGCCCGCGCCCCCATCTTCCGTCGGATCACCAGGAGACCATCGTGACCGATTCCCTTGTCGAAACCATCGCTTCCGACGACGTGCTGCACCGCTTCATGCTGGAGAACGCCGGCGTGCGCGGCGTGCTCGTGCGGCTGGGCCCGAGCTGGCAGGAAATCGCATCGCGCATCGACTACCCCGGTGCGCTGCAGAACACGCTGGGGCAGGCCGTGGCCGCCAGTGCCCTGCTCACGGGCAATATCAAGTTCGAGGGCGCGCTCTCGCTCGAGTTCAAGAGCCAGGGCGCCGTGCGCCTGCTGTTCGCCGAATGCACCGACCAGGGCCGCGTGCGCGGCCTGTCGCGCTTCGATGCCGAGACCGTGGGCGATACGCTCGACCTCGCCACGCAGCCCGAGTCGATGCTCGTCATCACGGTGGGCCATGCCGAGAAGGGGCGCTACCAGGGCGTGGTGGACCTCGACGGCACCGGCTCGCTGGCCGAGGCGATCGAGGGCTATTTCGAGCGATCCGAGCAGCTGCCCGCGCGCATCGTGCTGGCTGCCAACAGCCACCACGCGGTGGGCCTGATGCTGCAGCCGGTGCCGGGCGAGGGCGGCCACAGCGCGGCTGACGCCGACGACGACGCCTGGGAGCGCGTGGGCCACCTCACCGCCACGCTGGGTGCGAAGGAACTGCTGGAAACCCCGCCCGACGAACTGCTCTACCGCCTGTACCACGAAGAAACAGTGCGCCTGTACGAGCCGCGGCCGCTGGCGTTCGGGTGCACGTGCTCGCGCGAGCGCGTCGAGGGCATGCTGCGCGCGCTCGGCCGCGACGAAGTGGAGGCCACGCTCGACGACCGCGATGGCGAGATCGAAGTGGTGTGCGAGTTCTGCGCCACGCGCTATACGTTCGATCGGGTGGATGCGGAGCAGGTGCTCGCGGGGCCCGAGGCCCCGCCGGCGCCTAGCACGCTGCAATAAGAGCATCGCGCGCAAGCGCGCTCCCACAGAAGGGCAACGGGTCACAGCGTGCCATGTGGGAGCGCGCTTGCGCGCGATGTTTTTCAGGCGTCGAGCGACAACGGCGCGCCCAGCCACTTGCTGGCCGGCTGCGGCTGGGCGAACAGGAACCCCTGCCCATACCGGCAGCCAATGCGGCGCAGCGCGCGTAGCTGGGCCTCGGTCTCGATGCCTTCGGCGATCACCTGCATGCGCAGCGAATCGGCCAGCGCCTGGATGGCGCGCACCACGGCCGTGCTATGGCCTTCGCTTTCCTCGGCCGGCAGCTCGATGACGAACGAGCGGTCGATCTTCAGCGTCTCGATCGGGTACTGGTGCAGGTAGCTCAGCGACGAGTAGCCCGTGCCGAAATCGTCCAGCGCGATACCCACGCCGTGGTGGCGGAGGTTCTCGAGGATGCGCTTCACCTGCGCCGGGTTCTCGAGCAGCGCGCGCTCGGTCACTTCCACGCGGATGCAGCGCGCCGGCACCTGGTGCTCGGCGAAGAGGTCGAGCAGGCGCTGGTCGAGGTTAGGCGAGCGGAAATGGCTGCCGCTGACATTGATGCTGATGAAGCCCTCGTCGCGCGTCAGCGCGCGCGCCTGGCGGGCCACCTGCTCGAAGATCTGCCAGTCGATGGCCTCGGCGCAGCCGGTGTCCTCGGCCACGGCCAGGAACTCGCCCGGCGGCAACAGGCCGCGCTCGGGGTGGCGCCAGCGCAGCAGGGCCTCGTAGCCCACCACGCGCGTATCGACGATGTCGACGATGGGCTGGAAGAACGGTACGAACTCGTTTCGCGCGATGGCGCGGCGCAGGTCGCCTTCCAGTTCCAGCAGCATCAGCGCTTCGCGGCGCAGGCGGTCGTCGAACACGGCGGCGCGGTGCCGGCCCTCGGCCTTGGCGCGGTACATGGCCGAGTCGGCGTCGCGGAGCAGTTCTTCCGGCCGCGTGTAATCCGGCGTGGGCAGCGCGATGCCGATGGATGCCGAGGTGAAGATTTCCTTCGCGCCCAGGCGGAACGGGGTCTGCAGCTGCGCGATGATGCGTTCGGCGATGTGCGTGGCCGCCTGCGGGTCGGTGATGCCCTCGACCAGCACGGCGAACTCGTCGCCGCCCAGGCGCGCGACCACGTCGCGGGTCTTCAGGCAGGCACGCACGCGGCCGCCCACCTGGAACAGCAGGTCGTCGCCCACCAGGTGGCCGACGGAGTCGTTGATGACCTTGAAGCGGTCGAGGTCGATGAACAGCACCGCGAAGAGGTCCGACGGGTTCTCGCGGTAATGGTTGAGCGCCTGCTCGAGCCGCTGCAGCAGCAGCGTGCGGTTGGGCAGGCCGGTGAGCGAATCGTGCAGGGTTTCGTACTTCAGGCGGCGCTCGACGCGCTCGCGCTCGGCGATCTGCTCGCGCAGGTCGCGGTTGGCCAGGGCCAGCGCGCGGGTGCGCTCGGTGACGCGGCGCTCGAGGCTGGCGTAGGCCTGCTTCAGCGACTCGGTGGTGTATTTGCGCTGCAGGGCGTTGGCGATGTGGTAGCTCACGAACGTGAGCAGCTCCTGGTCGCGCGCGCTGTAGGTGTGCTCGGGCGTGTAGCTTTGCACCGCGAGCACGCCCATCGATTTCTCGTTCCAGATGAGCGGCACGCCCAGCCAGTGCAGCGAGCGCGCGCCACTGGTCGAGAGCACCATGTCGCGGTTCAGGCGGTCGATCTCGTCGCGATCGGCCAGCAGGGCTTTGCCGTTGCGGAGCACGAACTCCGTGAGGCCACGGCCCAGCTCGCGCGGTTCGCGCACGCCGTCGAGTTCGTCGACAGAGTACGGGAAGGTGAGCTTGTTCTGGTCTTCGGAAAGCAGCGCGATGTAGAAGTTGCGGGCGTAGAGCAGGCCACCGATGACGCGGTGCACCGCGGCATAGAAGTTCTCGATGCTGTCCGAGGTGTTGGCCAGCTCGGCGATGCGGAACAACGCGGCCTGCAGGCGCTCGCCGCGCTGGCGCTGCAGCACCTGCTGGCGCAGCACGCGGTTGGCCTCGCGCAGGGCGGCGGTGCGCGTGGTGACGCGGCGCTCCAGCTCCTCGTGCGCCTGGCGGCGCTCCAGCGCCGTCTGCACGTGCTGCGCCACGTAGGTGAGCAGCTCGCGGTCGTTCTGCGTGTAACGGGTATCCGGGCGGTAACTCTGCACCACGAGGGCGCCGACGACATCGTCGGCGCGCTTCATGGGCACGCCGAGCCAGTCGTCGCTCGGCGGCCCGATGGGCACGCGCGGGCCGGGCAGGTTCTTTTCCAGCTCGGTGCTGGCACCCATCATCGACTTGCCGCTCTTGAGCACATGCCAGGTAAGCGTGTTCTCGATGGCCTCGATGGGGCGGATGCCTTCGGGGTCCGGGATATCCGGGTCGACCGAATCGACGAAGTACGGGAAGCGCACCGTGCGGTTCTGCGCGTCGTACAGCACGATGAAGAAGTTTTCGGCGTACATGAGGCTGCCCACGATGCCGTGGAGCGCGCTCATCATGTCGTTCATGTTGTGCTCGGCGCCCGCCTGCTCGGCGATGGCGTAGAGCGCGCGCTGCAGCCGCTCGGCCAGCGCAAGGCGCGAGATGGCCTCGTAGAGGTTGGCGGTCTCGGCGAGCTGGCGCAGGCGCGCCGATGCCAGCCGGCCCAGCCAGCCGATCATGTCGGCCCAGGCCGCGCTATCGGGTTCGGTGGTATGCAGTTCGAGCACGCGATCGGTTTGCGGATCGGCGCCTAGTTCCACCACGAGGTGGCCACCCACGGGCTCGGCCGCGGCCTCACGCCACGTGAGCCGGGCCTCGGGCAGCAGGCAACGGGCGAAGGCCTCGCACTCGTTGCGGACACTCTCGGCATCGGCGGCCCGCAGCAGGCGCTCCACGGCATCGTGCAACGGCTCGATCTCGCCGTGACCGGACGCCTGCAGAGCGGGGCTTTGTGATGGAGCGATGGTCATCGCCTGCATGGTTCCGGTCGTGGTCGGGTCAGTCTATATGCGTTCACGCCGGGGCGCGACGGGCGCCACCGCGCCAGTCTCACCGGCGCTGCGCCAGCCCCGGTTCTACCCCTGTGGATGTCATAAACGGCAGCTAATCTTTTTTCTTAAGGTGGCCCCGATGGGGTGTTAGTAAAAAGTAAAATGAAGTATGCTCGAACCCTCCCGCCACAGCTGGCGCGGGGGGAACGGGGAAAGCCAGCTACCTGCCACCACGGTACCCATGCGCAAGTCCTTGCTCACCACGCTTTTGCTGATGCCGCTCGCCGCGGCAGGGCAGGTCGTGCCGGTGGGTTCGGATACGTCGCCGGCCCGGCTGCTCGCCGCGCCGGTCGAGGGCGATGCCGGCCAGTCGGCCGTGCCGCTGTGGCGCACCCAGGATGGCAGCCGCACGCTCTCGGCCACGTCCAACGACCGTGCCGACCCGTCGGCCCCGCTCGCCCCGCGTGCGGTGCAGTCCGGTCCGTTCCTCTCCAGTGGCCTGCAGTACGACCTCGGCCCGCGCGTCTCCGCGCACGCCAACGTCAGCGGCCAGGGCTGGGTTAATTCCACCGAATCCTGCGGCACGCCGTCCGCGGCGGCGCGCAGCGGCGATCGCTGCAGCACGCCGGGCACGCCGCCGCGCATCGTCGGCAGCGAGGTGGGCGCCACCTACCGCGGCACGGGCTACAGCCTGGGCATCGGCGTGGGTTCGTCGCGCCCCAACGGCACCAACGCCGCCTTGCCGCGCGTGCTGCCGGGGCTCACCACCCAGTCGGGCCTGCCGTTCAGCGCGCTGTCGTCCAGCACCGAACTCAATGCGCATGGCCGCCTCGACCTCGGCGCCCGCAGCGGCATCGACCTCGGTGCCAGCGTGGGCCGCGTGCGCCTCGTGCCGGGCAACCTGCTCGGCATCGGCGCCGTCGACCAGAAGTCGCTGAGCCTCGGCGTCGATCGCGGCCCCATCTACGGCGCCATCACCGGCCGCACCATGGCGCCGGAGGCCGGCACGGTGAACGCGCTGAACGCGGGCGACCGCCGCTGGAATGCCATCGACCTGGGCGTCACGCTGCGCCTGCCCTGGCGTGGCGAGCTCTCCGTCGGTGCCCAGAATGTCTGGTCGTCCGGCTCCAACGAGCCTGGCAACGGGCCCGCGCTCCGCGAGCCCGACCAAAGCCGAACGCCCTACGTCCAGTACCACCAGGACCTTTAAAAAAGCCGCGCACCCCGCGGCTTTTTCTTGGTTAAACCGTTTTCCCCTTGCCTGCATCCAAGCTGGCAAGATGAACGCACTATGCCTCGCCGCCACTTCCTTCATGCAGCCTGAGCTGCCCGCCGCGACGTCGGACGACGACATCGTGCGCGCCGCGGCCGGTGGCGACCGCAAGGCGTTCGAGACGCTCTACCGCCGGCATGCCGATCGCGTGTACGGCGCCGTGCTCCGCCTCGCCGCGTTCGACCACGCGCGGGCGGAGGACCTGACCCAGGAGGCTTTCGTCCGCGCCTGGCAGAAGCTGGAAAGCTTCCGCTTCGAGAGCGCCTTCGGCACCTGGGTCTACCGTCTGGCGGTCAACGTGGCGCTCATGTCCATACGCGCCCGCAACGCCGACCCGGTCAGCATCGTCGACGACGAACACCTGCCGGATATCGCCGACACCGATAACCCGCTGCGCGCCATCGAGCGCGGCGAACTGGAAAAGGCCATCTCGGGTTTGCCCCCGAGGGCCCGCGCCGTCCTCGTGCTGCACGACGTGGAAGGTTGGAAACACGAGGAAATCGCCGCCGAGCTCGACATGGCGGTGGGCTCCTCCAAAGCTCAGTTGCACCGTGCCCGCGGCCTGCTACGCCGCGTGCTGGGAGAAAGGCCATGAACGAACTCGATTACCTGCGCCAGATGCGCTCGCTCAACCGCCCCGTCGCGCCCCGTCGCGATCTATGGGCCGATATCGACGCCCGCCTCGATGCCGCGCCGGCCGCCGCGCCCTCGCGACATCGCCGCGCGCAGCCCTGGCTCATGGCTGCCGCCATTGCCGCGGTCGCCGTCCTCAGCGGTGGCATCGGCCTGCGCCTGGCACCGGGCGGCGGCGACCCCGCCGTGGCCCAGGCGCACGCCGGCTGGAAACCCACCGACCCGCGCCTCACCGGCGCCGCGGTGGAACTGGATGCCGCCCGCATGGAACTCACCCAGGCCATGCAGGATTCCCCGCAGTCCGCCGCCCTGCAGCGGTTGCTGCAGAAGACCGAACGCCAGCGCGACCGCCTGCGCACCTTCGACAAGCAAGCCGGCTAATACCGCGACAATCGCCAGGATCCATGCCATGAAAACGCTCTATGCCACCCCCCTGCTGCTGGCGCTGTCGATCGGTCAGGCGTACGCCTCCACGCCGATCAACCTTTCGAAAGACATCCAGCCCACCGCGAAGATCAGTATCGACAACACCAAGGGTGAGGTCACCGTCACCGCCTGGGACAAGAACCAGGTGCAGGTCACCGGTACGCTCGGCGACGGCGCCAAGCCCATCGAACTCGAGGGCGACGCCAACAGCGTCGATATCCGCGTCGATACCGGTGGCAAGAACGGCAGCTGGTTCAGCTGGGGCAACGACACCCGCATGCAGCCCACGGTGCTCAACGTGCGCGTGCCCAGGGCCGTGCAGGTCGATATCAACGTCGTCAGCGCGCCCGTCAGCATTGACGGCCTCGACGGCGGCAAGGTGTCGGTCGATTCGGTCAGTGGCCGCATCCGCGCCAACGTGCGCTCGCCCGAGGTCAGCATGCAAACGGTGAGCGGCACTATCGACCTCGCCGGCAAGGCGGGCAAGGCCGACCTGCAAACCGTCTCGGGCGACATCACCGCGCCGGCCATCGGCGAGAAGGTGGAAGCGCAGACGGTGTCGGGCCGCATGACGATCGGTGGCGGCCCGTGGCATGAAGCGAACTTCAGCACGGTCTCCGGCGAAACCCAGGTGCGCGGCGGCATCACGAACGGCGGCAAGCTCACGGTGGATTCGATGAGTGGCGACGTGGATATCGGCTTGCCTTCCGATACGTCGGCGAAGCTCGAGGCGTCCACGTTCAGTGGTGACCTGCGCAGCGATTTCGGCAGCCCGACGAAGGGCGAGGATGGCCCGGGCAAGGAGCTGAAGGCCACGATCGGGTCGGGCAGCGGCACCATCCACGTTGAAGCGTTCAGCGGTGACGTGAAGATCCGCAAGGGCGGTAACTGAGCTCAAAAAAAGGGGCCCCCGAAGGGGCCCCCCGACGGGCGCTTACGCCACCCGTTCCTCCCTCCGCTCCGCCGCAGCCTCCAGCGCGTGGCTGACGCGCTGGCGCTCGGCCTTCAGGCGGCCCGGCATGCGGGCGCCGAAGCCATCGAGGTACGTGCCAATGGCGTTGAGCTCTTCCACCCACCCATCGATATCGACGCGGAGCAGGTCGTCGACCGTGGCTGGCGCGATCGCCAGGCCCTCGGTGTTGAGCTCGCCCCTCGCCGGCACGATGCCGATGGGCGTGTCCTCGCCAACCGCGAGGCCCTCCACGCGCTGGATCATCCAATCCAATACGCGCAGGTTCTCCCCATACCCCGGCCACATGAAGCGGCCTTCGGCGTCCTTGCGGAACCAGTTCACGTGGAAAATGCGCGGCAGCTTCGCACCCGGCTTGTCGAACGACAGCCAGTGCGCGAAGTAGTCGGCGAAGTTGTAGCCGCAGAACGGTTTCATGGCCATGGAATCGCGGCGCAGCACGCCTACGGCACCCGTGGCGGCGGCGGTGGTTTCCGAGCCCATGGCGGCACCGACCAGCACGCCGTGCGCCCAGTCCTTCGCCTCGAACACCAGCGGCACCAGCGACGGGCGCCGGCCACCGAACACGATGGCGGATATGGGCACGCCCGCGGCGTCTTCCGACTCCGGCGCCCAGCTGGGGCACTGCCGGGCCGACACGGTGAAGCGGGAGTTCGGATGGGCCGCCGGGCCGTTGGCGGCCGCATAGGGGCGGCCTTGCCAGTCAACGGCCGGCTCGCCTTCGCCCAGGCCCTCCCACCATGGCTGGCCGTCGGCGGTGATGGCGGTGTTGGTGAAGATGGCATCGTGGCGCAGCGTGGCGAGCGCCGCGGGGTTGGTGTTGGCGCCCGTACCCGGTGCCACGCCGAAGTAGCCGGCCTCCGGGTTGATGGCCCACAGGCGGCCGTCGGCGCCCGGGGTCATCCAGCAGATATCGTCGCCCACCGTCCATACCTTCCAGCCAGCCTTGCGGTAGCCCTCGGTGGGGATGAGCATGGCCAGGTTGGTCTTGCCGCAGGCGGAAGGGAACGCGGCGGCGATGTAGTGCTTCTCGCCCTTCGGGTTCTCGATGCCCACGATGAGCATGTGCTCCGCCAGCCAGCCTTCGTTGCGGGCCTGGTGGCTGGCGATGCGCAGGGCATGGCATTTCTTGCCGAGCAGCGCGTTGCCGCCGTAGCCCGAACCAAACGATTTGATGGCCAGCTCATCGGGGAAATGCATGATGAAGCGGCGCTCGGGGTCGAGCTCGCCCGTGGAATGCAGGCCCCTGACGAAGCGGCCTTCGCGCTCGATCCGCGCCAGGGCCGGCGCGCCCATGCGGGTCATGATGCGCATGTTGGCCACGACGTAGGGGCTGTCGGTGATCTCGACGCCGCAGCGCGCGATGGGCGAATCGATGGGCCCCATGCAGTAGGGGATGACGTACATGGTGCGGCCACGCATGGCGCCCGCGAACAGGGCATCCATCTTGGCGTGGGCATCCGCCGGGGCCATCCAGTGGTTGTTCGGGCCGGCGTCGTCCTCACTGGGGGTGCAGACGAAGGTGAGGTGCTCGACGCGGGCCACGTCCGAGGGGTGGGAGCGGTGCAGGTAGCTGCGGGGGTTGGTCTTCTCGTTGAGCGGGAGGAGATCGCCGCTGGCGAGCATGGCCGCGACGAGCCGGGCATATTCCGCCTCGGAGCCATCGCACCACACGACGGAGGCGGGCTCCGTCAGGCGGGCGACATCGTCAACCCATCGATTCAGTGCATCCAACGAACTGCCTTGCGAACCCATCCGGTGTGGTCTCCACGTAATTGCCTGTGGAGACAGTAGTTTGCAGTTCGTGGTATTTACAAGGCACGGCGCAGCAATTTGCCGGCGCCGTTCAGGTCAGTCTTCGGGCTTGGCCGGCGTGAGGGTACCGATGACGTGCTCGACGTAGGCGTCGAACTCCTCGTGGGAGAGCCGCGGCAAGCCCAGCGTGAAGTTGAGTTGCAGGAAGCCGACATACGCCGCGTAGGTGAGGCGGGCGCGGTGCAGGGCCACGACGGGCTCCAGCCCGGCTTCGCGGTACATGCGGGTGAGGAACTCCATGCGGCGCTGGGAGACGCGCGACATGACCGGCACCACCTGTGGGTGGTCGAGCGCCTTCAGCAGCGCGGCGTAGACGCGGTGCGGCTGCAGCTCGTGGGCCACACGGCGGAAGAGCTCGGGCAGGCGCTTGCGCGGGTCGGCGATGCGGTCGATCTCCGCCAGCACCTCGCGTTCGCCGTACTCCTCCCAGCGTTCCAGCGCCGCCTGCAGCAGGGCCTCGCGGGTGCGGAAGTGCCAGTAAAAGCTGCCTTTGGTGACGCCCAGGCGGCGGGCAAGGGCCTCCACGGCCAGCGCGCCCACGCCTTGTTCGGCGATCAACGCCAGGGCGCCGTCTTCCCAATCTTCGGCGGAGAGGCGGACTCGTTCGGTCTTGGCACCATCGTTCATCGCCGCATGGTAGCTGGAACGCGCCCATTTGCAATCCATCCGCCTCCGTACGTGCTGCGTAAGACCTTGACTTTCCGGCCGTTACATGACCGTACGGCGCCGTATTGACGTAGGGCCCGGCGCCCCACATACTCGGCCGTATGGTTGCCCAGCCCTCCACCACCGACGTCACGCCCCTCCGCCTCACAGCGGCTGATGGCCTGCGGCTGGCTGGCGAGCGTTTCGGAGGCGGCGCGGGCCCCGCGCTGGTGTTCGCGCACGGCTTCGGCCAAACCCGCCACGCGTGGACGGGCAGCGCCCGCACGCTCGCAGGGCAGGGCTTCCCGGCCATCACGTTCGATGCGCGCGGCCATGGCGAAAGCGGGCGCGTGCCGCGTGGCGATTACCACATGGAGCAGTTCGTCGCCGACCTGCTCCACGTCGCGGCGGCGGCCACGCCCGCGGGTGGCCCGAAACCGGTGGTCGTCGGGGCGTCGATGGGCGGCCTGCTGTCGCTCGTGGCGGCGGGCGAGGCCACGGGCGAATGCCCCTTCTCGGCACTCGTGCTGGTGGACATCACCCCGCGATGGGAAACCCGCGGCGTGGAACGTATCCTCGGTTTCATGCGCGCCCACCCCGACGGTTTCGCTGGCTACGACGAGGCGGCCTCGGCCATCGAGGCGTACCTGCCGCACCGCCGCGAGCGCAAGACCGAAGACCAGCTGAAACCCCTGCTGCGCCAGGGCGCCGATGGCCGCCTGCGCTGGCACTGGGACCCGTCCCTGCTCGATGGCCTGGTGGAAGAGAGCGAACGCTACCAGCCGCGCCTCTTTGCCGCCGCCGCCAACGTGCGCGTGCCCGTGCTCCTGCTCTCGGGCGCGCGCAGCGATGTCGTGTCAAGCCATACCGTGGAAGAGTTCCTCCGCCTGGTCCCGCATGCGCGCCACGTGTCGCTTGCCGACGCCACGCACATGGTGGCCGGCGACGCGAACGACGCGTTCACGCGCGAAATCGCAGCGTTCATGCAAACCCTTTGAGCCACCCTTTCCAAAGCAACACATTCGTCACGAGGTGATACCCATGTCTGCGATCCTGGTTGTACTGGCGGCACTGATCGCCTCCGGTGCATGTGCCTACCACCGCACGTCCCTCAAGACGTGGGCCATCGTCACCGCGGCGGCCACGCTCGTCGTTGGCGTCCTCGCCGGCGCGCCGGTCACCACGGTCATCCTGCTGGTGCTGCTGGCCGTCGTCGCCGTGCCGCTGCTGATGGTCGATTTCCGCCGCAAGAAAATCAGCGCGCCGCTGCTGTCCATGTTCGCGAAGGTGACGCCGAAGCTGTCGGAGACCGAGCAGACGGCGCTGGAAGCCGGCACGGTCGGCTTCGAGGGCGAGCTGTTCTCGGGCATGCCGAAGTGGAGCGTGCTGCTGAAGCAGCCGAAGCCGGAACTATCGGTCGAGGAGCAGGCGTTCCTCGACGGCCCGGTGGAAGAGCTCTGCGGCATGATCGACGACTGGCAGATCACCCACGAGCTGGCCGACCTGCCGCCGAACGTGTGGGAGTTCATCAAGCGGAACAAGTTCTTCGGCATGATCATCCCGAAAAGCTACGGCGGCCTGGGCTTCTCCGCGCTGGCCCACTCGGCCGTGCTGCAGAAACTCAGCAGCATGTCGCAGACCTTGGCCTCCACCGTGGCCGTGCCCAACTCGCTCGGCCCGGGCGAGCTGCTCATGCACTACGGCAGCGACGAGCAGAAGAACCACTTCCTGCCGCGCCTGGCCGATGGCCGCGAAATCCCGTGCTTCGCCCTCACGGGCCCGTACGCCGGCTCCGACGCCACCTCCATCCCCGACTTCGGCATCGTCTGCAAGGGCATGTGGAACGGCGAGGAAACCGTCGGCATCAGGTTGACGTTCGACAAGCGCTACATCACGCTCGCGCCCATCGCCACCATCGTGGGCCTCGCGTTCCGCATGTACGACCCGGAAAAACTGCTGGGCGACAAGGAAGACCTGGGCATCACGCTCGCCCTGTTGCCGCGTGAAACCCCGGGCATGGAGATCGGCCGCCGCCATTTCCCGCTCAACACCCCGTTCCAGAACGGCCCCATCCACGCGAAGGACATGTTCGTCCCGCTGTCGGTGCTGATCGGTGGCCCGCACATGGCCGGCCAGGGCTGGCGCATGCTGGTCGAGTGCCTGTCGGTGGGCCGCGCCATCTCGCTGCCGTCGAACGCCACGGGCGCCTCGCGCATGGCCGTGGCCGCCACCGGCGCCTACGCCCGCATGCGCAAGCAGTTCGGCCTGGCCATCGGCCGCTTCGAGGGCGTGGAAGAAGCACTGGCCCGTATCGGCGGCCTCACGTACGCCACGCAGGCGCTGTCGCGTGCCACCGCCGCGGCCGTGGATCGCGGCGAGAAGCCGGCCGTGCCGTCGGCCATCGCCAAGTACCACGCCACCGAGTGGTGCCGCCAGATCGCGTCCGACGCGATGGACGTGCACGGCGGCAAGGGCGTCATCCTCGGCCCGAAGAACTACATGGGCCGCGGCTGGCAGAGCGTGCCCATCGCCATCACGGTCGAGGGCGCGAACATCATGACGCGCAGCCTCATGATCTTCGGCCAGGGCGCCATCCGCTGCCACCCTTACGTGCTGAAGGAAATGCAGGCCCTGGGCATCAGCGATTACCGTGAGCGCCTGAAGACCTTCGACAAGGCCCTGTTCGGTCACATCGGCTTCGGCTTCTCCAACGCGGTGCGCAGTTTCGTGCTGGGCATCACGTCGGCCCGCATCGGTGATGCGCCGGGCGATGCCTACACCCGCCGCTACTACCGCAAGCTCAACCGCTACTCCGCGGCGCTGGCGCTGTGCGCCGACGTCTCGATGGGCGTGCTGGGCGGCAAGCTGAAGTTCAAGGAAAAGCTGTCGGCGCGCCTGGGCGATACCTTGTCGTACCTGTACATCGCCAGCGCCATGCTCAAGCGCTATGAAGACACCGGCCGCCCGGAAGCGGATCGCCCGCTACTGGCGTGGGCGTTCCACGAGTGCGTGTGGCGCATGCAGATGGCGCTCGACGGCGTCATCCGCAATTTCCCCGTGCGCCCGGTGGCGTGGCTGCTGCGAGCCCTGGTGTTCCCCTTCGGCCGCCGCGAGGTGCCGCCGTCCGATCGCCTCGGCCGTCGCGTCGCCGCGCTCATCACGGCGCCGAGCGAAGCCCGCGACCGCCTCACCACGTGGACCTACCTCACCCCGACCGCCAACAACACCGTGGGTCGCATGAACGCGGTGCTGCCCGACGTGATCGCGGCCGAGCCAGTGGAGCGCAAGTTCCTCAAGGCGTTCAAGGGCGGCCAGTTGCAGGCACACACCTACAACGAACAGCTGGCGGAAGCGGAGAAGCTCGGCGCCATCACCGCGGCCGAGCGTGCGCTGCTGCAGCGCGTCCGCGACGAGGTGGCCGAGTTCATCTCGGTGGATGATTTCGACAGCGATGACCTGAAGGCAGGCGTGGCGGCGAAGGCTGCGAAGATGGAAGCCTCGCGGGCGGCGTAAAAACCTGCGCGGTTTCAACAGGAAAGGCCGGCATCTCGCCGGCCTTTTTTGTATTTGCAGGAACCGTGTAGGCATTCCCCTACAGATTTAGCAGGCCCGGGCCTCTAGCATTCGTCGGCGAAGATGCCACCGGCTTTCACGGTGGATGGCGACGCAGCCGCCGGCTGCGCTCTTCCATGGCTCAAGGAAGGATCAAGGCCCCATGTTCCGTAGCTTCGTGCACAAGCTTTTCTCCCGCGGCGCCACCGTGCCCGCGTATGGCGTCGAAGGCGCCATAGCCCAGGGCCCGCAGCCCCACGGCCCGTCGTCGGGCCAGCCGCACCTCAGGGCTTTCATCGCGTTGGTGCTCAGCCCGCTCGGCCCCCGCTCGGTCGCGCTCGTGACACGGCATGTCGTCGAGGGCATGCGGCCAGGCGAGGGTGTCGTCGCGGCATTGACCCGGGGCTTCGACGATGCCGTGGAGGAAATCCCCGCGTCCGTGCACCTGTCGCTATCGCACAGCGACACGGCGGAAGTCACTTGGCAAGTCGACCGCGCCATGGCCTCGCTGGGCAGTTTCGCGCGCTGGGACGGCCCCGCCGACGAGCGCGCGGCGCTGCCTGCCGTGCTGGCCGAGGCGGGCGCCTGGTTGCACCGCAAGGGCTTCGCGCTGCTCGACATCGCGACCGGCACCGACGACTGCTTCGCGGTCGTGGTGCCCACCGCCGAACGCAAGGAGGCCATCGCCGCCGCCACGCGCGCAGGCATGGCCATGGCCACGCGCGCCTGATGTGGGAGCGCGCTCGCGCGCGATGGCTGCTAGCCGTCGCGTCCTCGATAGCCTGCATCGGCTGCACCCACGCCGGTGAGATGCCGTGGTACCTCGTGGCCCACAACCCTTCCTACCGAATGGCCGCCCAAGGCAACCCCTGGTCGTCAGGGGGAGCGGCGGTTTCCCTCGCGAAGGTGCCCGGTGGCAGCGAACCATGGGGCAGCGCGGCAGCCGGCTTCGATGCGGCGCCGTTCGCAGGCCGCGAGGTTGTCCTCAGCGGTGAGATCGCCAGCTCGGGCGGGGCGACCGATGCGGCGATCTGGCTTCGCACCGATAGCGAAAGCCCCTATGGCCGCGGTTTCCAGACGACGCAGGGCAGTGTCGTCGCCGAGGGCACGGCACCCGTGGTAAAGACCGTTCGTATCTACGTACCGAAGCAGGCGTCGCGTATCACCGTCGGTGTCGTGCTGGATGGCCCGGGCGAGGCGCAGTTCACGCACTTGCGGCTGGCGGCCGTGGATCCAGAAGCGTCGAAGATCGATGCGACTGCTTTGCTTGACGAAGCTGTCGCGCTGATTCGTGGCCAAGCCCTCGCGGCGGGTCACGTGGATTGGCAGGCCTTCCTCGATGAAGCGCACACACAGGTCGACCGTGGCGAGCCGGCGGAGGCGGCCTATCCAACGATCCGCCACGCCATCGCGGTGCTCGGCGACGGACACAGCGCATTCCAGGACAAGGCGCAGGCAAACATCGCCGCGACCGTGGATGGCACGCGCTTCCCTCCCTCGGTGAAGATCCTGCCGGGCGGCGTCGGCTACATCGAGCTGCCTGGCATGACGGGCCCGCCGGAGGCACGCAAGCGTTACGCCGATACAGTGGCCAGCGCCATCGAGCACCTCGCCCCCTCGGCGACCCACGGCTGGATCGTCGACCTCCGCCGCGACACGGGCGGCAGCGTGCCACCCATGGTCGCGGGTGTTCGCGCGCTGCTTGGCAACCAGCAAGTCGGGGCGTATCGCGCACCCGGCAAGCCGGACCAGCCGATCTACGCGAACCAGCGCCTTGGATTCGAGGTGCAGCCTTCGGTCGACCTCACGGCAGCACCCGTCGCCGTCATCTTCGGGCCGAAAACGGCAAGCGCCGGGGAAGCGGTCGCGGTCGCCTTCCATGGCCGCCCCCACACGCGCTCGTTCGGCCAGCCAACCTTTGGCCAGGCGAACGCCAATTCGGTATTTCCCCTAACCGACGGGAGCGCGCTCGTGCTGAAAACCGCCATTGATGTCGACCGCCATGGCGAAGCCTTTGGCAAGCAGGTCATCCCCGATGAGTCTGCTGGTGACGATACCGCCGTGGCACATGCCACCGCGTGGTTAACCCAACAGTCGCCCACTCACCTGTAGGAGCGCGCTGGCGCGCGATGGGTGCTTGCGCACAGTCCGCCTGGTGTCAGCGATTCGCGTCCGTTGGAAGCCTGGTTCGTGCCGCGCTTGGAGAATCGCCTGCGCGTGCAGGGGCGTGGCTGTGCTGCCATCGCGCGCAAGCGCGCTCCCACCGAATCCTTGCTACGCCGCGCCGGCGCAGCCGTCTTGCTTCGCGACCACGGCCAGCAGGCGTTCTTCCACTTCGTCGCGGGTGTGCGCGCGGAAGAGGTGGGGCGCGGCGCGGCGTAGCGCGGCGCAATCGAGCGTGGTGAGGCGGTCGCGCACCTGCAGCAGCTGGCCGGGGTGCATGGAGAATTCCTCCAGGCCCATCGCCAGCAGCAGCGCGGTGAACTGCGTATCACCGGCGATCTCGCCGCACAGGCTTATGGGCTTCTTCGCGCGGCGGGCCGCGGCGATGACATGCGCGATGAGGCGCAGGAACGCCGGCTGCAGCGGGTCGTAGATGCCGTCGAGCGCATCGTTGTTGCGGTCGGCGGCCAGGGTGTACTGGGCCAGGTCGTTCGTGCCGATGGCGAGGAAATCGGCCTTCTGCAAAATCGAGGTGACGCCGATGGCCGCGGCGGGCACTTCGATCATGGCGCCGACGTCGAGGCGCTCCGGCAGTTCGTGGCCCTCGAGCGCCAACTGCTCGCGGGCCTTGCGCAGCAGGCGGCGCACCTCGGTCAGCTCGCCCAGGTGGGTGACCATGGGCACCAGCACGCGCACCGGGCCGTAGCAGGCGGCGCGCAGTATGGCGCGCAGCTGCACGAGGAAGATATCGGGGTAGCGCAGCGACAGGCGGATGCCACGCACACCCAGCGCGGGGTTGTCCTCGCCACGGATGGCGAGGCCGGCGGCGTCGGCCTTGTCGGCACCGAGATCGAGCGTGCGGATGGTGACGGGCAGGCCGCCCATGCCGATGACGACATCACGGTAAGCGGTGAACTGCTCGTCCTCGCTGGGCAGGCCGCGCTGGCGCAGGAAGAGGAATTCGGAGCGGTACAGGCCCACGCCATCGGCACCGCGCGAGCGGGCGAGCGTGACGTCGCCGGCGAGCTCCGCGTTCGCGTACAGGCGCACGTGGGCGCCGTCGCGGGTCAAGGTGCGGGCGGAGGCAAGCGCGGCAAGGCGGCGGCCCTCGGCGGCGGCCTGGCGCTGCCACTGGCGGTAGCGGGCGAGATCCTGCGCGGTGGGGTGCACGATGACTTCGCCGTGCTCGGCGTCGATCAGCACCAGGTCGTCGTCGTTGATGACGGCCAGGGCATCCTTCGTGCCGACGAGCATGGGCAAGTTGAAACTGCGGGCCAGGATGGCGCTGTGCGAGTACACGCTGCCGGCGCTGGCCACGACGCCCAGCATGCCCTGGCCGGCCATGCCGGCCATGTCGGCCGGCGCGATGGTGTCGCTGACCACGATCTCGCCCACGCGTGCGGCGATCTTGCGTTCTTCGCGGCTGGCCTGCTGGAAGAGGGCGGACATGACCCGCCCGATGACCTGGTCGATGTCTTCGCCGCGGCTCTTCAGGTAGGGGTCGTTCATGGCGTCGAACACGGCCGCGAGCCGGTCACGCTGCATCTTCAGCGCGGCGCTGGCGGTGTAGTGGCCGACCGAGACGAGCTCGTCGAGGCCGCGCAGCAGTTCCTCGTCGTCGAGCAGCAGGCTATGCGCGTCGATGAAGTCGCCCACTTCGCGGGCGAGGGCGCCGTGCAGCTTGCCGCGCAGTTCGCGCAGCTCGGCGCGGGCGTGGTCGAGCGCCTTGTGCAGGCGATCGAGCTCGGGGCCGATCTCGGCATCCTCGAGCATGCGCATGTCGGCGGTGTAGAGGCTGGGCTGGATCAAGCGTGCCCGGCCCAGGGCCATGCCCCGGGATGCTGGGTTGCCTGTCAGCAGGTACCTCATGCGCGCTACTGCCCCTCGTCGAACTTGCGGTTGAAGAGCTCGACGACGGCGGCGACGGCGGCCGCCTCGTCATCGCCCTCGGCGCGCACCACGAGCTGGGTGCCCATGCCCGCCGCCAGCATCATGACGCCCATGATGCTTTGCGCGTTCACTTCGCGTCCCTTGCTCACCAGGTGCACGGTGGCCTTGAAGCTGGACACCAGCTGCACGAGCTTGGCGGACGCGCGGGCGTGCAGGCCAAGCCGGTTGGATACGGTGATTTCCTGTTCAAGCATGGTCGATGAAGATCCCCCCGCGTCCCCCGGTGGCGGCCACTTCCGCCAGTTCGGTGAGCGATTTTTCGGAATAGTTGAGCACACGCAGAAGCATGGGCAGGTTGAGGCCGGAGACGCAGCGCAGGCGCACGCCCAGCTCGGCCAGCGACAGCCCGATGTTGCAGGGGGTGGCGCCGTACAGGTCGGCCAGCACGAGCACGCCGTCGCCGGTATCCAGCGCGCGCGCATGGCGGGCGGTGAGCGAACGCATGACATCGGGGTCGGCGCCGGGTGGCACCTCCACGGCATCGACCGTCAGCGGCAGCTTGGGCATGACGTGGCGCGCGGCGGAGACCAGGGCATGGCCCACGGCCTCGTGCGTCATGAGGAGCACGCCGACGCTCATGGCCGGGCCCTGGCGTGGCTGGGTTGGGTTGGAGTGCTCATTCGAGCTCGCGGTGGAAAGTAAGGACGTTGCCGCGCTCCGTGCGGAAATGCTGAGCCAGGCGTTCCACCAGATACACCGAGCGGTGGCGCCCGCCCGTGCAGCCGATCGAGACCGTGACGTAGCTGCGGTCTTCGCCTTCGAAGCGCGGCAGCCACGTATCGAGCCACCGTGCCACGTCGGCATAGTATTCGCCGACAACCGGCTGCGCGTCGAGGTATTCGCGCACCGCCTGGTCGCGGCCCGAGAAGGGGCGCAGGCGCGGCTCCCAGTGCGGGTTGGGCAGGCAACGGGCGTCGAACACGAAGTCGGCATCCGACGGCAGGCCGCGGCGGTAGGCAAAGGATTCGAACAGCAGCGTGGTGCCGTCGCTGGCCGCGGCGTAGCCGGTGGCGAACAGGCGGCGCAGCTGGTGCACGTTGAGCTCGGAGGTATCGATGACCTTCTCGGCGATGGCCACCAGCGGGCGCAGCAGCCGGCGTTCCTCGGCGATGGAGTCGGCGAGGGAGCGGCGCTCGACGGCCAGCGGGTGGCGCCGGCGGGTCTCGGAATACCGCTTGATGAGCACGTCGTCGCGGCTGTCGAGGAAGATGAGGTGCACGTGCACGCCCGCGGTGGACAGCTCGGACAGCACGTGCGGCATGCGCTCCAGGTCGGAACGGCGGTTGCGCACGTCCACGCCCACGGCGATGCGCCGGCGCGGCCCGTGCTCGCCGTGGCTCACGGCGGCGACCAGCTGCGGTATCAGCTCCGCGGGCATGTTGTCGACGCAGTAGAACTCGAGGTCCTCGAGCGCGCGCAGGGCCACCGTCTTGCCGCCACCGGACATGCCGGTGAGCACCACGAGGTGCAGGGCGTCGGCGTTGTGGATGGGGCTGTTCTCGTCGGTCACCTGGCTCACCATGGGGAGAAGCGGCGCATCTGGTGCGCCTGCCGGTCGATGAAGGTCTGAGCCGGGTCGATGCCCTTGCTCTTCAGCACATGGTTGCGCACCGCCGCCTCGACCAGCACCGCGAGGTTGCGGCCGGGGGCGACGGGGATGGTGATCTTGGGCACGTCGACATCGAGCACGTTGCGGCGGCTGACATCGCCGGTAAGGCGGGTCATGGCGTCGGTTTCCTCGCCATCTTTCAGCGGCTTGAGGTGGATGACCAGGCGCAGGTACTTCGATGGCTTGACCGCCGTGTGGCCGAACATTTCGCGGATGTTGAGCACGCCCAGGCCGCGTACCTCGAGCAGGTCCTGTAGCAGTTCGGGGCAGGCGCCGTCGATGACGTCGGGGGCGATGAGCGTGAACTCGGTGGCGTCGTCGGCCACCAGACGGTGGCCGCGGCTGATGAGTTCCAGCGCGAGCTCGCTCTTGCCCGAGCCCGGCTCGCCGGTGATCAGCACGCCGATGGAGAACACCTCGAGGAACACGCCGTGCAAGGTGACCCGCGGCGCGAGCGTACGCGCCAGGTGGTATTGCAGGTAGGTAAGCAGCTCATGCCCGCGCTTGGTGCTCTGCCACAGCGGGGTGTCGGTTTCCTCGGCCACTTCGCGCAGATCAGGCGGGATGGCCTGGTCCTTGGTGACGATGAGGGCGGCAGGCTGGTACGCGGCGATCTTGTGGATGGCCTCCCAGCGCTGGCGCGAATCCAGGCCGTCGAGGTAGTTCAGCTCCTCGGTGCCGATGATCTGCAGCTTGTTGGGGTAGATGACGTTGAGGTAGCCCACCAGCGACGGGCGGCGGCTCTGCTTGGTGTTGGGCTCCAGCACGCGGGCCTCGCCACGCATGCCGGCGACCCAGCGCAGGGCCATGCGTTCGTGCACGCCGTCGAAGAGTTGTCTGGCGGTGAGCCGTTCCACGCAGGGTCCTTGGGCCACAAGAAAAAAGCCGGCACGCGGGGGTGCCGGCTTGCTTATATTGTGCCACAGGGCTGGTTTGGCGCCTCAGATGGCTTCGCGGGCCTCGCGGACCTCGGCGTTGTGGTGGTCCTTAAGCTTTTCCTTATGCTTCTTCAGCTGGTCGGCGAGCTTCGTGATCATCTCGTCGATGGCGGCGTACATGCGGTCGCTGATGGTGCCGTCCTGCTGGCGGGCCAGGCCATCGGCGTGCAGGCGGGTGCCCGAACAGTGCAGGGTGCCACCGGCCTTGTGTTCAGCCTTGTCCACGGAGAGGACCACATCAAGGGCGGTGATGTTGTCGAAAAGGCGTTCGAAGCGGCCGATTTGCTGCTCCACGCGCTCGCGGAGGGCAGGGGTGACCTGGATGTGCTGGCCGCTGATCTGGATTTGCATGACGCCTCCTTCTTGCTGAGGGTGCCGCCGTCGGGGGCGGCGAGGGGGGAGTGGCGGGGGTGCCGCTCCTATTTCCGATGTAGGTGGGACCGCGGGCCTCCGATGGGGTTCCGTCGCGGGCGTTCAGCCCGCGCGCACGCGTTCGCTGGAACTGGGGATGCGCATGGCTTCCCTGTACTTGGCCACCGTACGGCGGGCGACCTGAATTCCGCGTCGATGCAGTTCCTCCGCCAGGGCCTGGTCGGACAGCGGGCGACGCGGGTCTTCCGCCGTGATCAGCTTGCGCAGCATGGCCTGGATGGCCGTGGCGGACGCGCTTCCGCCATCCTCCGTGGCCACGCCACTGGAGAAGAAATGCTTCAGCTCGAAGGTACCGCGCGGCGTGTGCATGTACTTGCGCGTGGTGACCCTGGAAATGGTGGATTCGTGCATGCCGACTTCCTCGGCCACCTCGCGCAGCACCAGGGGGTGCATGGCCTCGGGGCCGTAATCGAGGAAGGCGGCCTGGCGGCGGACGATGACCTCGGCCACCTTGGTGAGCGTCTCGGCGCGCGACTGCAGGCTCTTCAGCAGCCAGCGGGCCTCCTGCAGCTGGCCCTTCATCCACGTGGCGTCGTCGCCGCGGGCGCGGGCGATGAGGTTGCAGTAATGCTGGTTGAGGCCCAGGCGGGGCTGGGCGTCGGGGTTCAGGCTGACCCGCCAGCGGCCGTTCTCACGGCGCGCGTAGACGTCGGGGGCCACGTACTCCACCGGGGTGGCGTCGAGGGCGGCGCCCGGCCGCGGGTCGAGGCTGCGGATGAGCGCGGCGGCCACGGCGACGTCGGGCTCGGCCGCCTTGAGGCGGCGGGCGATCTTGCCGGTGTCGTTGCGCGCCAGCAGCTCGATCTCCTCGTTGACGATGCGGATGGCGAGGTCGCGCTGGGGTGTATCGGTGGCGAACTGGCTGAGCTGGCACAGCAGGCAGTCGCGCAGGTCGAGGCTGGCGATGCCCGTGGGGTCGAACCGCTGGATGCGCTTGCGCACGGCCTCGATCTCGTCGAGGTCGGCGTGGAACTCGCGCAGCGCGGCCTGCACCGCCTCGAGCCCGTCGCGCAGGTAACCGTCCTCGTCCAGCACATGGATGATGGCGGTGGCGATGGCGTGGTCGCGCGGGGTGAACTGGGAGAGGTTGAGCTGCCACTCCAGGTGCTGCTGGAGGCTCTCCGGTGCGGCGTTCTGCGGCTCGAAGCCTTCTTCGTCGCCGCCCCCGCTGCGGGAGGGGGCGCCCGCGTAGTCGCCGGCTTCGCCCTGGAAGCGATCGTCGTCCCAGTCGGGGGCGAGATCCTCGGAAGAGGAGGCGGTGGTTTCTTCCTCGCGGGTGGCCTTGGCGGGCACCTCGTCGCGGGAGCGGAAATCCATGGCCTCGTCGAAGCTGGCGGTTTCCTCGCTGGCCTCGGGCTCGGATTCGGCATCCTCGGCGAATTCGAGCAGCGGGTTGCTTTCCGCGATCTGGCGGAGCTCGGCCTCGAGCTCAAGCTGCGACAGCTGCAACAGGCGGATGGCCTGCTGGAGCTGGGGCGTCAGCGTGAGCTGCTGGTGCAGGCGAAACTGGAGTCCGGGTTTCATACCTTCGCGGAGTAGGGTTACGAACCCATCGTAACCCCTTGCGGCCCCGCTAAACCAGCCACCGTGCCGGCTAGGCCGGCTGGCCGGTTTTGCGCAGTGCTAGATGCGGAACTCACGGCCCAGGTACACCTCGCGCACCTTTTCGTCAGCCAGGATGTGCTGGGGCGTGCCACGCGACAGCACTTCGCCATCGTTGAGGATGTAAGCGCGGTCGCAGATGCCCAGGGTTTCGCGCACGTTGTGGTCGGTGATGAGCACGCCGATGCCGCGCTCCTTGAGGTGGCGCACGATGCGCTGGATCTCGCCCACCGAGATGGGGTCGACGCCGGCGAACGGCTCGTCGAGCAGCATGTAGCGCGGGCGGGCGGCGAGGGCGCGGGCGATCTCGACACGGCGGCGCTCGCCACCGGAGAGGCTGATGCCCTTTTGCTCGGCGATATGCGAGATCTTCAACTCGTCGAGCAGGCTTTCGAGTTCGTCCTCGCGCTGCTTCTGGGTCATGTTCTCGCGCAGCTCGAGCACGGCCAGGATGTTGTCCGAGACGCTGAGGCGGCGAAACACCGAGGCCTCCTGCGGGAGATAGCCGATGCCGAGCTTGGCGCGGGCGTGCATGGGCAGGCCGGTGATGTCCTTGTCGTCGAGCTTGATGACGCCGGCATCGGCCTGGATGAGGCCCACCACCATGTAGAAGCAGGTGGTCTTGCCGGCGCCGTTGGGGCCGAGCAGGCCCACCACTTCACCTTCGCGGATGGAGAAGGCGAAATCGCGCACCACCTGGCGGGCGCGGAACCGCTTCTGCAGGCCTTGGGCTGAAAGCATCGGTCAGGGCTTCTTCTTGTCGGCGGCCGGGGCGGCGCCTTGCTGGTTCTTCGGCTGGAAGGTCATGTGCACGGTGGAGGCGCCATTGCTTTCGCCGGTCATCGTGCTGTCGTTGGTGTTGTAGGTGAGCTTGTCGCCGTCGGACGTGCCCTTGTTGGGCTGGTCGACGTGGGCGTTGCCGGTGAGGATGGCCACGCTGGTTTCGTTGTTGTAATCGATGTTGTTGGCGCGGCCGTGCATCCAGTTGCCCTGCTCATCCTGCTGCTGCACGGTGGCGGGCTTGCCATCGATGACGGCGCGCTTCACGGAGTTATCGTCGTTGAGGTACACCGTGGCCTTGGCGCCGGTGATCTTCAGGGTGCCCTGGGTGATCACCACGTTGTTGGTGTAGATGACGATGCCCTGCGGCTGCTGCGAGCCGTCGAAGGTCTTGGCATCGACGTGGACGACTTCGTTGCGGTCCGATTTCTTGGCCATGGCCGGCGAGGCGAGCGCCAGGAGCGCCACGGCGCAGGCCGCGGCGAGTGCCTTAGCGCTTGCGTGGCTGGTACGTGGTGTGGACTGCATCGAGGAGCTCCAGGTGCTTGGTGTCGAGGTTGGCGCGCATGCCTACGCCGTCCATTGTAGAGCTTCCCTGCACGATCCGGGCCGCTTCGGCCGTCTCAAGCCGGTTTTCCTTCGGCCACGCGGTGACCTCGGAGGTATCGATGCTGGCGGGCGGGTTGGCCTGGAAGGCGACCCGATCCATGTGCACCTTGCCCTGCAGTTTCAGCAGCGAGCCATCCTTGTTGACCCACCCGTATTGCGAGTGGCCCGTCCACGGCGGCGCGGTGGTGTCCTTGGTGGGCGGCAGCACGAAATCGGGGGCGTTGATGTACAGCGATTCGTCGCCCTCGCGGCGCTCGAGGTGGGGCGCGATGAGCTTGAACGCGGGCTTGCCCTGTTCGTTGTACGAGTCGAGGTCGAAGTTAGTGAGGACATAGCCCGACCGCGGTGGGCCGACGAAATCCTGCACTTTCTTCTCGGGCGCCACCCAGTAATACAGCAGCACGCTGGCGCCGAGGGCGGCGGCCAGCACGCCACCCACGCTGGTGGCGCTGCGGTCCTTGAACAGGTTGAGCACGCTCACAGCCAGCGTTCCAGCTCGGCCTCGGCCTTGCCCTGCGCCGCCAGGATCATGTCGGCCACCTCGCGGGCGGCGCCGTAGCCACCGGTGAGGCGGGTGCGCCAGTGCGCACGCCCGGCCACCCACGGATGGGCGTTGGCCACCGCGACGGCCAGGCCGGCGATGCCCATGGCCGGCAGGTCGGGCAGGTCGTCGCCGACGAAGGCGGCTTGCTCGGGCGACAGGCGCAGGGCCTCGAGCAGGGCATTGAGCGTGGCGCGTTTGTCTTTCTGGCCCTGGTAGACGTGCTGGATGCCCAGCTCCTCGGCGCGCAGCGACACGGGGTGGCTGATGCGGGCGGTGATAATGGCCACCTTGATGCCGTTCTCCTGGAGCCGTTTCAGGCCCAGGCCGTCGTGGACGTGGAACACCTTGGTTTCGCGGCCATCCTCGCCATACCAGAGGCGGCCATCGGTCAGGGTACCGTCCACGTCGAACACCACGACGCGGATGCGTGCGGCGCGTTCGGCGATGTCGGCGGGGATGTCGGTGTAGTGGGTGTAGGCCATGCTCGGATTTCAGACGACGCGGGCGCGCAGCAGGTCGTGGATGTTCAGGGCGCCGACCACGCAGCCATCGGCGTCGGTGACCAGCAGGGCGTGGATCTGGTGTTTCTCCATCAGCTGGGCGGCCTCGACGGCCAGTTTGTCCGAGCCGATGGTCTTGGGCCCGCGGGTCATGAGCTGGGCCACGGTGGCGCCGCGCAGGTCCACCCCGTCGTCGTCCAGCGCGCGGCGCAGGTCGCCGTCGGTGAAGACACCGAGGAGGCGGCCATCGGCGTCGACCACGGCGGTCATGCCCAGGTGCTTGCGGGTCATCTCCACCAGGGCCTCGCTGAGGCTGGCGGTAACCGGCACGCGGGGCACGTCGTCGCCGCTGTGCATCACGTCGGCGATATGCAGGAGCAGGCGGCGCCCCAGGCTGCCGGCCGGGTGCGAACGGGCGAAATCGTCGGAGGTGAAGCCGCGGGCATCGAGCAGGGCCACCGCCAGGGCATCGCCCAGCACCAGCGCCGCCGTGGTGCTGGCGGTGGGCGCCAGCCCGTGCGGGCAGGCCTCGGAGGCCACGTTGCCATCGATGTGCACGTCGGCCTGGCTGGCGAGGGACGACCTGGCGTTGCCGGTGATGGCGATGAGCGGGATGCCCTGGCGCTTGATGGCCGGCAGGATGAAGAGCAGCTCGTCGGTTTCGCCGGAGTAGGAGATGGCCAGCACGATGTCGTCGGGCTGGATCATGCCCAGGTCGCCATGGCTGGCCTCGCCCGGGTGGACGAAGAACGAGGGCGTGCCCGTGGAGGCGAGGGTGGCGGCGATCTTGCGGGCGATGTGCCCCGACTTGCCCATGCCCGAGACCACCACGCGGCCCTTGCAGGCGAGGATCATGTCGCAGGCGCGGACGAAGGCGGCATCGACCCGGCGCTCCAGGGCCCGTATGGCGGCGGCCTCGGTGGCGATGACCGTGCGCGCGCTGCGCACGACGGCATCGGCGTTCACGGGCGTCTTGCTGGCAGGCGGGGCGGTGCGGGCGTTCATGCGGGTTTGGGTCCGGGCGTAGGGTTTTGTCCCTGGGCAACCCGGGATGTCCATTTCTGCGACACCGGATTTCCATTACCATTACATATTCTCATTTTATCGTCGCTGCCATCGACCGGTGATTCAGGGACCGTTTCGGAACCCCCGGCCGCGCGACGATTTCCCCCATCCTTTGGAGCCCCCATGGACGCTGCCCGCATCCAGGCATTGATCGAAGCCGGCCTGCCCGGCGCCCGGGTGGACGTGCGCGGCGACGACGGCGTCCATTTCGAAGCCGAGGTCATCTCGGCCCAGTTCGCCGGCAAGCTGCCGCTTGCCCGCCACCGCCTCGTCTACGCCACCCTGGGCGACCTGATGGGCGGCGCCATCCATGCGCTGGGCCTGAAGACCCTTACCCCCGAAGAAGCGAATTCCTAAAACACACCATGGCCAAGATCCTTATCAGCGGCGGCCAGCCGCTCCAGGGTGAGGTGAGCATCAGCGGTGCCAAGAACGCCGTGCTCCCCATCCTTGCTTCCTGCCTCCTCGCCGACGAGCCGGTCAGCATCGGCAACGTGCCCCACCTGCACGACGTCACCACCTTCATCGAGCTGCTCGGCCGCATGGGCGTGCGCGTGGTGCTCGACGATCGCATGAAGATGCACATCGACCCGCGCCCGGAGAACAGCTGCGTGGCGCCGTACGAGCTGGTGCGCACCATGCGCGCCTCCATCCTCGTGCTCGGCCCCCTGGTGGCCCGCCACGGCAAGGCCGAAGTGTCGCTGCCCGGCGGCTGCGCCATCGGCTCGCGCCCGGTCGACCAGCACATCCGCGGCCTGCAGGCGCTGGGTGCCGATATCACGGTCGAGAACGGCTTCATCAAGGCGAAGGCCGGCCGCCTCAAGGGCGCGCGCATCGTCATGGACATGGTGACGGTCACCGGCACCGAGAACATCCTGATGGCCGCCACCCTGGCGGAGGGCACCACCATCATCGAGAACGCCGCCCAGGAACCCGAGGTGGTGGATCTCGCCCACTGCCTCATCGCCATGGGCGCGAAGATCGACGGCATCGGCTCCTCCACGCTCATCGTCGAGGGCGTCGAGCGCCTGCACGGCGCGCACTACGAGGTGCTGCCCGACCGCATCGAAACCGGCACGTTCCTCGTCGGCGCCGCCATGACCGGCGGCAAGGTGCGCGCCCGTGGCGCGCGTGCCGATACGCTCGACGCCGTGTTGCAGAAGCTCGAGGAATCCGGCGCGCACATCAGCACCGGCCCCGACTGGATCGAGCTCGACATGCAGGGCCGCCGCCCCAAGGCCGTGAACCTGGTGACCGCGCCGTACCCGGCGTTCCCCACTGACATGCAGGCACAGTTCACGGCGCTCAACTGTGTGGCCGAGGGCGTGGGCGTCATCACCGAGACGGTGTTCGAGAACCGCTTCATGCACGCGCTGGAACTGCAGCGCCTGGGTGCGGATATCCGCCTCGAGGGCAACACCGCCATCATCACGGGCGTGCCCAAGATGAGCGGTGCGCCCATCATGGCCACCGACCTGCGCGCCTCCGCGTGCCTCGTGCTTGCCGGCCTTGTCGCCGAAGGCGACACCACGGTCGATCGCGTGTACCACATCGACCGCGGCTACGAGAACATCGAAGAGAAGCTCGGCGTGCTGGGCGCACGCATCCGCCGCCTGCCGGGCTAACCGCCAGCTGTCGTAGGAGCCCACCCCGTGGGCGATAGCTCTTCGCGAAAACCTGTCGCCCACAGGGTGGGCTCCTACAGGTAAGAAAACCCGCCGTGAGGCGGGTTTCTTTTTTATTTCCCTTCGAACTTCACCAACTCGAGCGTGAGGTCGCCGCCATCCTTCTGGGCGAGCTTGACCGGCACGGGGTATTTCGTCGGCACGTACCATGCGTTGAAGCCGCGATCCTGGTCGGTGCGGTCGACGCGGATGGCGTCGAACGAGCCGGCGGGCACGGTGACTTTCTCGTTGCCACCGACCTTGAACGACTGCGTCTCGATGGCCTGCTTCACGCCGACGGGGAACGTGGCTTGCTTCGCCCCGCCGCGCAGCGCCACGCCGAGGGCGAGCGGCAGCGTGTTGCGCTCGACCATGCCGGCCTGCGCGGGGTACGAATACGACTTGCTGTTGTCCTTCACCTGCACCGTGTTGCCGCTGACCGTCAGCTCGCGGCTCTTCGGCTTGAACGCCGACGAGAGGTCGTACTTATACGACACGGCCTGCGGCACCTTGCCGGCCCACGTGAAGCGCGACACCTCGGACGAGCTGGCGCCAATGGCGGCGGCGAGGCCGGACGTGCCGGTCACCTTGTTGCTGTATTCGAACTGGCCATTGCCGGCAGGCTTGAGCGTGAGCGTGGCATTGCCGAGCGGCGAGCCGCCCTGCAGCACGTTATACGTGGCGGTGAACTGCTGCGGCACGTCGGCGGCGAACGCGGTGGCGGCGGGCAGGGCGAGGGCCAGGCCAAGGCTGGCGCGGAGAAGGGTCGTTTTCATGCAGCGAGTGTAAACCCGCCGCCTGAATAGACGGCGACAACCGGTAGGAGCCCACCCTGTGGGCGACAGCTTTTGGGCGATGACGCTGCAGGGCCTGTCGTGCTTTCGCGAAGAGATGTCGCCCACGAAGTGGGCTCCTACAGCGAGGCGGCGTCCAGAGGGTGCTCGAGAGGCTTGCCATCGAACATCGCCAGGCCGCGCCATTGCAGGCGGCCGCTGGCGATGGCGCCGACCACGGCGGGGAGCAGCGTGTGCTCCTCCACCAGCAGGCGCGTGGCGAGGGTTTCTTCGGTATCCGTGGGGCCTACGGCAATGCGCGCCTGGGCCACGACGGGGCCGCCATCGAGTTCGGCGGTGACGAAGTGCACGCTGGCGCCGTGCTCGGTGTCGCCCGCCTCGAGGCAGCGGCGGTGCGTGTGCATGCCGCGGTATTTCGGCAGCAGGGAAGGGTGGATGTTGATGGCGCGGCCCTCCCATGCGGCAACCACCGAGGCGTCGATGATGCGCATGTAGCCCGCCAGCACGAGCAAGTCGGGCCGAGCCTCGGCCACGGCACCGAACAGCGCGCGATCGAACGCCACGCGGTCGGCAAAATCCTTCGCCTGCATGGCGACGGTGGGGATGCCCGCCTGGCGCGCCACGTCGAGCGCGCCGGCCGAGGGCTTGTCGCTACCCACCAGCACGAACTCCACGGGCAGGCGCGCGGCGATGAGTGCGGCGAGGTTGCTGCCGCGCCCGGAAGCGAGCGCGGCGACACGCAGGGGACGATCCACGGCTTTTCTCAGCCGATGTGGACGCGGTGCCCGCCATCGGCGGCGACCACGCTGCCGATGACCCAGCTGGCCAGCCCGTGGGCCGAAAGGGCGGCCTTGGCGGCGTCGACCTGGCCCTTGTCGAGCAGCACGGTGAAGCCGATGCCGCAATTGAACGTGCGCCACATCTCCTCGCGCGCGACGTTGCCCTCGCGCTGCAGCCACTGGAACACAGGCGGCAGTTCCCACGATGCGGCGTCGATGGCCAGGCCCAGGCCCTCGGGCACCACGCGGATGATGTTCTCGGTGAGGCCGCCGCCGGTGACATGGGCCATGCCGTGCACGTCGACCTTTTGCAGCAGCTCGAGGATCGGCTTCACATAGATGGTGGTCGGTGCCATCAGGGCGTCGACCAGCTTGACGCCACCGACGTCGGCGTCGAGCGGCGAGCCGGCGCGCTCGAGGATGCGGCGGATGAGCGAGTAGCCGTTCGAGTGCGGGCCCGACGAGGCCACGCCGAGGATGACATCGCCAGCCACGATCTTCGTGCCGTCATTCATGTGCGCCTTCTCGACCGCGCCGACGGTGAAGCCGGCCAGGTCGTATTCGCCCGGCGGGTACATGTCGGGCATCTCGGCCGTTTCGCCACCGATGAGGGCGCAACCGGCCAGTTCGCAGCCGCGGGCGATGCCGCCGACGACCGACGCGGCGGTGTCGACGTCGAGCTTGCCGGTGGCGAAGTAATCGAGGAAGAACAGCGGTTCGGCACCCTGCACGAGGACGTCGTTGACGCACATGCCGACCAGGTCGATGCCGATGGTGTCGTGGCGGCCGAGCGTCTGCGCCAGCTTGAGCTTGGTGCCCACGCCATCGGTACCCGAGACCAGCACCGGCTCCTTGTAGCGGCCGCTGAGGTCGAACAGGCCGCCGAAGCCACCCAGCCCGCCCATGACCTCGGGGCGGAACGTGCGCTTGACCATCGGCTTGATGCGCTCGACGAGGGCATTGCCGGCATCGATGTCGACGCCCGCGTCGCGGTAGGTAAGGGAGCCCTGGTCGGAGGACATACGTGGTTCCGGCGCTGGTGGAAACGCGCAATGATAGCAGCAAGCCGGGCCCCCGGCCGGGCCCTGCACGCCGTCTGGATGGACGCTGGCCTAAGGTTTGGGCAGACTTCCCGCCTTCCCAGAGCGATGCCATGCCCATGCGCGCAGCCCGTCCCTTCGCCTTCCTGATCCTTTGCCTGCTCGCCCTGGCGGGGCCGGCCTGGGCCCAGACGTCGATGTACACGGTGTCCGTGCCGGTGCCTGACACCACCGCGGCCGTGCGCGACCAGGCCTTCGCCAACGGCCTTACCCAGGTGCTGGCCCGCGCCAACAACGGCGCCGACCCCCGCACCAAGCCGGGGTTTGCCGACGCCATGAAGCAGCCGGGCGGGCTGGTGCAGCAGTACCAGTATTCGCGCACCGGCGGCGCCAACGGCGCCCCCCTGGCCCTGGAGATCACCTTCGACCCGGGCGCCATCCGCCGCGTGCTGGCGGTGGGCGATGCCGCAGCCTCGGCGCCGAAGCCCCCCGTGCTGGTCATCGCCCACGATGCCGCCGGCAAGGCGCTCAACATGCAGGATCTGGCCCCGCTCGCCCAGATGGCCGATACCCGCGGCTACCAGATCGTCACCCCGAAGTCGGATACCCCCGTGGACGCCAAGGCCATCGCCGCCGGCGATACCTCGGCGGTGGCCGGGGTGGCCCGCCAGTACAACACCGCCACGGTGCTCGTCGGCACGGTTCGCGACGACGGCACCGAGTGGACGCTGGTGAACGCGGGCCGCACCTCATCGTGGTCCGACAGCGGCGAAGCCCGCGCGGCGCTGCTCAGCAACGGGGCCAATGCCATGGCCGACAAGCTCGACCGCTCGTTCACCGCCAACGCCGGCGGCAGCAACAGCGGCAAGGTGTGGGTCTCGGGGCTGCGCTCGGCCACCGACTACGCCGGCCTGCTCGCCACGTTCCAGAACGATCCCGCCATCAAGACGGTGGCGCCGCTCAGCGCCACGCCCGACGGCGTGCTGTTCAACGTGAGCGCCAATGCGCCGCTGGCCCGGCTGGTGGCCGGCTATGCCGCGGGCGGCCACGTGCTGGCCGCCGACGCACACGACGGCGCCGACCTCGCCGTCCGCTGGGTGCCCTGACCCATGGCCAACGATACTTCGCGCCGCTGGCAGATGCTGGCGCTGGTCGGCGTCATCATCCTCGTCATCTGGGGCCTCGCGCCGGTGCTCATGCCGTTCGCCCTGGCGGCCATGCTGGCCTACCTGGGCGACCCGCTCGCCGACCGCCTGCAGCGCCTGGGCATGGGCCGCAGCTGGGCGGTGAGCATCGTGTTCACCGTCATCACCGTCATCTTCGTGGGCGTGCTGTTGTTGCTGGTGCCGCTGGTGCAGCGCCAGGTCGCCAACCTCATCGATAACCTGCCGCATTACGTGGAATGGGCGAAAACGGTGGCCTTGCCGTGGGTGCAGCAGCGCCTGCACCTGGAGCCGGATACGTTCGACACCGACAAGGTGCTGGCCACCATCCGCGAGCACATCGGCAGCATCGGCAGCATCGCCGCGCGCGCCATCGCGCGTGTCACGCAATCGGGCATGGGCATCATCACCTGGATGACCAACGCCGTGCTGATCCCGGTGGTGGCGTTCTACCTGTTGCGCGACTGGGACACCATGATCGCGCACATCCAGCGCCTCATCCCGCGTTCGGTCGAGCCCACCGTCGTCCGCCTCTCGCGCGAATCCGACCAGGTGCTGGGCGCGTTCGTGCGTGGCCAGCTGCTGGTGATGCTGGCGCTGGGCGTGTTCTACGGCCTCGGCCTCACCCTGGTGGGCATCTCCATCGGCCCGCTCATCGGCATGATCGCCGGCCTGCTCAGCTTCGTGCCCTACCTCGGCTTCATGATCGGTTTCGTGGCCGCGCTGGTGGCCGCGCTGGTGCAGTACGGCGACTGGACCCACGTGCTGCTCGTGTGCGGCGTGTTCACCGTGGGCCAGCTGCTCGAAGGCTACGTGCTGGTGCCGCGCCTGGTCGGCGGCAAGATCGGCCTGCACCCGGTCGCGGTCATCTTCGCCGTCCTGGCGGGCGGCCACCTGTTCGGCTTCCTGGGCGTGCTGCTGGCGCTGCCGGCCGCCTCCGTCGTCGTGGTGGTGCTGCGCTATGTGTTCGCGCGCTACCGCGAAAGCAATCTGTACAAGGCGTCGGCGCCGCCAGCGGAACGCGAGAAGCTGGACGTGGACGTCAACGTGGATGTGACGGTCACCCGGCCGCCCGTGCCTGCCGTGCCCGTGCCCGTGCCCGTGCCGCCGTTGGCCAAAGACGGGCCATGACCACCCAGTTGCCCCTCGCCCTGCGCTGGCCCCGCCGCCAGCGCTTCGAGCATTTCCACGCCGGTGAGAACGCCGTGGCCGTCGAGGCCGTCGGTGCCGCCGCCGTGGACGCGGGCGCGCCGTGGGTGTTCGTCTCCGGGCCGTTGGGCAGCGGGCGCACACACCTTCTCGTGGCAGCCTGCCAGGCCGCGATCGATGCGGGGCGCAGCGCGCAATACCTTCCCTTGGGCGGCCTCCGCGGTACGCGGGCAGCCGCCATCCGCGGCATGGCCGGCAGCGACCTGCTGGCTATCGACGACCTGGATGCGGTGGCGGGCGACCCCGACGCGGAGCACGCGCTGTTCGACACCTTCAACAGCTACAAGGCCGACGGCTGCACCTTGCTGTTCGCGGCGAACGTGGCGCCGGCGGCGCTGGAGCTCGGCCTGCCCGACCTTCGTTCCCGCCTGGGCTCGCTGACGCAGGCCGTGTTGAAGCCGCTGGGTGACGTGGAGCGCCGCCAGGTGCTGCGCGACCACGCGGCGGGCCGCGCCATCGAGCTGGACGACACGGTGCTCGACTGGCTGTTCGCGCACCATCCGCGCGACCTGGGCGCGCTGCTCGACCTGCTCGATACGCTCGACCGCGCGACGCTGGCTGCCCAGCGTCGCGTCACGGTGCCGTTCCTGAAGAACCTGCTAAAGCCGGATTAACCGGCGGTACCGAGCAGGCGCGGCGTGGCGTTGGCCGTGATGACCTGGGTCATGGCGGCAGCCACCTTGTGGTTCGCGGCGATGATGTTGCCGCTCTCCGGCAGGCCCTCGCGGCCCGAGAAATCGTTGTAGACACCACCGGCCTCGCGCACCAGCAGGGCGCCCGCGGCCATGTCCCACGACTGCAGGCCCGGCTCGAAGTAGCCGTCGAGGCGGCCGGCGGCCACGTAGGCCAGGTCGAGCGCGGCCGAGCCCATGCGGCGGATATCTTCCGCTTCCTGGAGCAGCGCGCTGGTCATGGCCAGCTGCGATTCGAGGTGGTTGCGCACGCGGTAGGGGTAGCCCGTGCCGAGCAGCGCGCCGGCGAGGCCATCACGACGGCCGACGCGGATGCGGCGGTCGTTGAGGTAGGCGCCATCGCCCTTGCTGGCAGTGAAGAGCTCGTCGCGCAGCGGGTCGAACACCACGCCGTACACCGGCTCGCCCTTTTCGAGCAGCGCGATGGACACGGAGAAGTGGGGGATGCCGCGCAGGTAGTTATGCGTGCCGTCGAGCGGGTCGATGACCCACACCAGCGGCCCCTTGCCGGTCTGGCCCGATTCCTCGCCCACGATGGCGTGGGTGGGGTAGGCGCGGCGCAGTTCCTTGACGATCTCGGCTTCGGCGAGGCGATCGACCTCGGAGGCGAAGTCCATCCGCTGCTTTTCGACGACCGCGAGGCCCTCGATGCGATTCATGTAGCGCAGGATGATGTTTCCTGCGGAGCGCGCGGCGCGCGCCGCGACGTTGACGGCGGGTCTTGGCATGGGGATCGGCTTGGCAAAAGAACAGGGGAAGCGGTCGGGGCCGCGTCGGTCGGGCAGTTTACCACCGGCTGCGCGCGCGCCCAAGTCAATGGCCGGTGTAGACTTTCCGGTCCTGACGATACCCTCCTGGCGCCCATGGCCCTCGCTCCGTACGACCACTTCCGCTTCGTCCTCGTCCGCACCTCGCATTCGGGCAACATCGGCTCGGCCGCCCGCGCCATCCGCACCATGGGCTTCGACCGCCTGACCCTGGTGGCCCCGAGCCGCTTCCCCGACCCGGAGGCCACGGCCCTCGCGGCCGGCGCCGATGACGTGCTCGGCAACGCGGTGGTGGTGGACGACCTGGTCGGGGGCCTCGCCGGCACCACGTTCGCCCTGGGCCTGTCGGCCCGCCGCCGCGGGGTGAACCTGCCCGAGCTCGACCCCCGCGAAGGCGCCGCCCAGGCCATCGCCGCCGCGCGCCGCGGCGAGCAGGTGGCCCTGGTGTTCGGCAACGAGCGCACGGGGCTGGAAAACGACGAACTCTCGCGCTGCCACGCCATGGTGCGTATCCCGAGCGTGGACGATTTCAGTTCGCTGAACCTTTCGCAGGCGGTGCAGGTGGTGGCCTACGAGATCCGCTCGGCGTTGCTGGCGGATGCGGCCGAGCCAGTGGCCGCAGTGGAAGCCGAGGTGGATCCGGATGAAGTTCCCGCGGATGCGGAGCAGGTGGAGCGGTTCTTCACGCACCTGGGCGAGACGCTGGATGACATCGAGTTCCACAAGGGCCGTTCGCCGACGACGATCATGCTGAAGCTGCGCAAGCTGTTCCTGCGCGCGCGGCCGGAGCTGCGTGAGCTACGCATCCTCCATGGCATCCTGGCCGATGCCCAGCGCATGGCAGGCATGGCAAAAAAACGCGACTAACCCTCGCCATGGTAGGAGCCAGCTTGCTGGCGATGCTTTTCTCACCGGTTCATTCGCTTTCGCGAATGCATGTCGTCAGCGGCATTCGCCGCCTAGTGCGTGTGGGCTCGAGGCAAAGAGCCCTTGGCGCCCACCTGCAGGCTGCGATTGCTTAGGCCCAGGTGCAAGCCACATCCGCTCACCTGCCGTTCAAGACGCTCTGGCAACGTTCGCGGTATGGCTGAGAAAGAACCCCGCGAAGACAAGACGGCTGCCCTGCTCAGGGCGGCTGCGCTATCGACACCGGGCGACCGCATCACTGTCGAGCAGCTTCTCGAGCCCCTGAAGCGCCGCGCCTTCGGGTTCCTGCTTTTGCTGCTGGCCATACCCAACTTCATCCCGGTGCCTGTCGGTATAGGCGGTGTGATGGGTGTCCTTGTCGTCGGCTTGGGCCTGGAAATGCTGATCGGCCTCGAGCATCCGTGGATTCCGGGATTTCTCAAGCGGCGCGGCATGTCGCGCGATGGCCTGCTGCGTTTCCTCGACCGCATCGAGCCCATCACGCGCCGACTCGAAAAGGCCTGCAAGCCACGCGTCCAACAACTCACGCGTCGGCCCTTCACGTTCATCTCGGGCGCGGTGATGATCCTGATCGGCATCCTTCTTGCCCTGCCAATCCCGTTCACGAACTACCTTTTCGGCGGCATGCTGATCGCATTCGCGTTCGCACTAGTCGAACGCGATGGTGTCTTGCTTCTGGCGGTGTGGGGATCGACTGTCGCGGCCGTCGCCTTGTCGGCGACCTTCAGCCACGCACTGATCAAGTTCTTCCGCGACATGTTCTGAGCAACAGCTTGTGCCTCGACGCCACACGCGCTAGGCGGCGATAGCCGCTGAGGACAGGCGTTCGCGAGCGCGAATGAACCGACAAAGAGCATCGCGCGCAAGCGCGCTCCTACAGGGGGGGCTAGTCCTCGACGACGGGCTCGTCCGGCAGGACGCCCACCAGCACCTTGTCGATGCGGGCGCCATCCATGTCCACCACCTCGAAACGGTGCCCCTGCCACTCGAACGACTCACCCGCATGCGGGATGTGGCCGAAGGCCGTGGTCACCATCCCCGCCACCGTACGGAAATCGTGTTCCTCCTCGTTCGGCAGGCGGTCGAGCTGGAGCAGCTCACGCAGGTCGTCCGCGGGCAACGAGCCGTCGACCAGCCAGCTGCCGTCGTCGCGGCGGATGATCGGCCCCTCGTGCGATGTATCGTCCGCAGCCGGCGCCGTGGCGCCGACCACCGCCGAGAGCAGGTCGTTCAACGTCACCAGGCCCTCGATGTCGCCGTATTCGTCGACCGCCAGTGCCAGCTGGGTGTCGGCGTCGCGGAAGGCCTCGAGCAGGTCGAGCGCGCGCGCCGTGGCCGGCACGAACAGCGGGCGGGCGATGTGGGCGAACAGGTCCACCTCGCCGGTTTCCAGCGAACGGATGAGCGACTTCACCTCGACGGTGCCGATCACCTCGCTTTCGTCGCGGCGGCACACGGGGTAGCGCGAGAACGGCGTTTGGCGCAGCACGTCCAGGTTTTCCTCGCGCGGGGCGTTGATGTCCAGCCACGCGATCTTCATGCGCGGGGTCATCACCGAGCCCACCGTGCGGTCGCCCAGCCGCAGCACGCGGTTCACCATGTTGCGCTCGTCGCTGTCGAGGATGCCCTGCTCGGCGCTCTCGGCCACCAGCAGGCGGATCTCTTCTTCGGTGGCGGCGTTGGCGCCCTTCCGGTGCAGGCCGAGCACGCGCAGGATGCCGGTGGAGACGTGGTTGAGCAGCCACACCAGGGGCAGGGTGATCCGCGAGACCACCATCATGGGTACCGCGATCTGGCTGGCGATCTTCTCCGGCGCGGTGAGCGCGGCCCGCTTGGGCACCAGCTCGCCGACGATGATCTGGATCAGCGACATCAGCAGGAACCCGAGCAGCCAGCCGAGCACCCGCATGTAGGGCTCCAGCCAGGCCGGGCCGTCGCCGTGGATGAGCTCGGCGAAGTGGTCGGCGAGCTGGTCGCCCGCCAGGGCGCCGGTGACCAGGATGATCAGGGTCATGCCCACCTGCACGGTGGACAGGAACTGTTCCGGGGCCTCGGCGAGCTGCAGGGCCACCCGGGCCCGCCGGCTGTCGCGGGCCATCTGCTTGAGGCGGCTTTTGCGCGAGGCCACCACGGACATCTCGGACAGGGCGAAGAACCCGTTGCCGAGGGAAAGGACGAAGACCAGCAGGAGTTCGGTGAGCATGTGCGGGCTATATACCAGACGCGGCAGGGAAGGTCTTGCGGGCAGGGCGCAGCATGGCGGGCGGAAGGTCCGGTAACATATCGGTCATATTCCCCGGCATACCCCAGGCAACCCCATGTTTTCACTCCAGACCATGTTCGGTAAGGGCGACAAGTTCTACGGCCTGCTCGAAGAAAGCGCCGAAGCCGCCCGCGAAAGCGCGAAAGCGATGCACGAACTGGTGACCAAGACCGATCGCGCCCCCGTCATGGCGGCCTTCACCACCGCCCGCGCCCGGGAAAAGGCCCTGCACGGGCAGATCGGCGAGGAACTGGTGAACACCTTCGTCACCGCCCTGGACCGTGAAGACATCGAGGCGCTGAACTCGGCGCTGTACAAGATCCCCAAGACGATCGAGAAGTTCGCTGAACGCTACATCATCGTCGCCGAAAAGCTCCAGGGCGTCGATTTTGGCCAGCGTGCGGTGCTGCTCGAGCGCTCGGCCGACGTCGTGGTCGACATGATCGCCCAGTTGCGCCACGGCCTGAAGATCGGCCCGGTGAAGAAGCTCCGCGACCAGCTCCACGCCCTCGAGGCCGAGGCCGACCGCCTGCTGCTCGACCCCTACCGCACCCTGTACGCCGAGGCGTCCGATCCGCTTCGCGCCATCCTTGCCAAGGATCTCTTCGAGCTCATCGAGAAGGCGGTCGACAAGTGCCGCGACGTCGGCAACGTGGTCTACGCCATCGTCCTCAAGAACTCCTGACGGCGGGCGCCCCATGAGCATGGTCATCGCGGTCGTCCTGATCGCCCTTGCCTTCACCTACATCAATGGGTTCCACGACACGGCGAACTCCATCGCCACCGTGGTGGCCACCAAGGTGCTCACGCCGGGCCAGGCCGTGCTGCTGGCCGCCGTCACCAACCTGGCCGGCGCCCTGTGGGGCACGGCCGTGGCGGCCACCATCGCCTCCGGCCTCATCGATACCGGGGTGGTCGATGTCGGCTCGCACCTGCTGATCAGCGCGCTGCTCGGCGCCACGATCTGGAATCTCATCACTTGGTGGCTGGGCCTGCCGTCCAGCTCCAGCCATGCCCTGGTCGGTGGCCTGTGCGGCGCCGCCCTGGCGGCATCGCAGGAAAACATCCACGCCATCATCTGGTGGCAGGGCGGCGCGCACTGGTGGCTGGGCAAGGGCGTGCTGCCCAAGGTCATCGTGCCGATGATCGTGTCGCCGTTCCTGGGCTTCGTCATCGGTTTCCTGCTGATGGGCGCCCTTTACGCCCTGCTTGGCTGGTTCTCGAGCCAGAAAGGCGTGCTGCACCGGTTCGGCCGCACCCCGTTCGTCAACAGCTTCTTCGGCAAGGCGCAGATCGTGTCGGCCAGCGCCATGGGCCTGTCCCACGGCATGAACGATGCCCAGAAGAGCATGGGCATCATCGCGCTGGCCCTGGCAGGTGCCACGGCGGCGGGCCAGTTCGACCACCTGCCGGCGTTCCTGTCGTTCCTGCGCATCGCGCACGACCCGGCCGCGCCGGGCGGCTTCCCCATCCCCGTGTGGGTGAAGGTGGTCTGCGCGCTGACCATGGCCGGCGGCACCGCGGGCGGCGGCTGGCGCATCATCAAGACCCTCGGCCACAAAATGGTGAAGCTGCACCCCATCAACGGCTTCGCCGCCGAGGGCAGCTCGGCCGCCGTGATCCTCACCGCCTCGGTGCTCGGCATCCCGGTGTCGACCACGCACAACGTCTCGGCGTCGATCATGGGCGTGGGCGCGGCCAAACGCTTCAACGCCATCCGCTGGTCGGTGGTCGAGCGCATGGTGTGGGCCTGGATCCTGACCCTGCCCATCACGGCGGGCATTGGCTACGCCCTGGTCAAGTTAGGCCATCTGTTCTAAAGCATCCGTAACCGGTTCATCCGCTTTCGCGGATGCATGTTTCCAGCGGCTTGCGCCGCCTTAGGCTGGTGGGGTGTCGGCGGTCGGGGGCGGGCAGGCCCTTGGTGCCGCCAGTCGCGGACCTGCGGACCGGGCCGTAGCGCCGCTTTTGCGATAACCGTTGCGTTTGGCGGCCCTCCGCTCATGTCGGCCCCAAGGGCCTGCCCGCCCCCGAGTCGGTACGCCTCGTTCCGTGTCGCACAAGCCGGTGTCGCTTGACGCTGGCAATACGCCAGCCACATGGCGTTTCGATGGGCGACGATACGTGGACTCGACGGAGCACGCTTGCTGAGGGTTTGTCGCCGCGCACCGCGCCCGTTCGAGCGAAAGGCATTGGAGCCAGCGGCGTAGTCATAACGTTCACCCGTACACACAGCGCGCGGGACGGCTCGCCTCGTCTCCGTTTTTGCTGCACGAACCGAAGCGCCTGGGGTCGGTGGGGGGTGGGCCCCTGGGGTCGACATGAGCGGAGGGCCGCGTTACGCCCCGAAGCGGCGACGGCGGTGCTACGGCCCGGTCCGCAGGTCCG
>NZ_JZRB01000027.1 GCF_000964085.1 Luteibacter yeojuensis | reverse complement strand
CCGCCGTTTTTGCGGCGGTGGTTTTTCGGGCTACGGCTTTTTTGACGGTTGTTCGTTTCTTTGCAACGGCCTTCTTCACCGCCTTGCGGGCCGACGCCTTTGGCGTCGGGTCGCGCACGGAGTGCGCTCCTACATGAGCCTCGGCGACGTCAGGCGCCTTGGGTTTTTTTGTGGGTTTGTCGTCGGTGCCGTCGTCGATGTGGATGTCGCCGCTGAAGAGGTCGATGGCGGTTTTCGCGACCTGGCCGGTGTCGTAGTAGGCGTAGGCGCCGACGCCCAGGGCGCCCACGACCGGGAGCCAGCGCGAGATGCCCTTGCCCACGGCGCGCTTGGTGACGCTGACGCCGATGCGGCCGGCGAGGCGTTGCAGCACGCTGGTGGCGGTGGTGCGGAAGACGAGGCGGTCGCCGACGCGGATGGCGATGTCACGGAAGGCCTGCGCCGCGGTGTGGCGGAACAGGCACCACAGCATCTGCTCACGGCCGAGCTTGGCGGTCTTGCCGTAGGCCGCGGCGATGTCGCTCACCAGCTGGCCTTGGATGCGCCAGATGGCGACGAGTTCGGGCAGCACGGTGAGCCAGCCGAGAGGGCCCGGCGGCAGGGCGAGCGAGCCGGCGGTGAGGGCCGCCTTGTTGGCCGCGGTGCTGGCGAGGCGGCGCGCCTCTTCTTCCGCGCCGCCCCGGGTGGCCTTGGGCACGTCGCTGTCGGGGATGCGGCTGACGAACTCGAGGATCGCCTTGGCCACGGCGCTTTCGCCACGGTCGGCGCCCTGGGTGGGCACGATCTCTTTCGATTCGGATGCCGGTTCACGCTTGGCCATCGGTATCTCCTGCCTTGATGGCGAAAGGGTGAAGGCTGGGCCGTGAACGCGATGCAAGCGGCTGAATGGAAGGTGCGGGCACGACGATACGTCGCAGGCTCCCGAAAGAAACCCGAAAGGTGGAGGCCTGACACTCGTGAAACATTATAACATCCGTGGCCACGTCCTCCATGAAGCCCCTGCGCCTAGCCCTTTCCATCGCCCTGGCCCTTTCGGCCCCCGTCGCTTTCGCCGACGATGCCGCGCCACCGCAAAAAGCTACGAATCTTGGCGAGGTGGATGTCACCGCCCAGCTTGATGCCGCCCGCAACAGCCTGTCGCCGGATACCGGCAGCAGCCAGTACGTGATGGACCGCCAGACGATCCAGGCGCTGCCGCTGGGTGATTCCACCCCGCTCAACCAGGTGATCCTGCAGGCACCCGGCGTGGTGCAGGACAGCTTTGGCCAGCTGCACGTGCGCGGCGACCACGCGAACCTGCAGTACCGCGTCAACGGCGTGCTCATCCCCGAGAGCATCGGCGGCTTCGGCCAGACGCTCGACGCCCGCATGATCGAGAACGTGAAGCTGCTGACCGGCGCGCTGCCCGCGCAGTACGGCGACCGCACCGCGGCCGTGGTCGATATCACCACGCGCAGCCAGAAGCAGGATGGCGTCGGCGGCAGCGTCGGCATCACGGGCGGCCAGTTCGGCACGCTGAACCCCAACGCCACGCTGTTCGGCCGCGAAAGCAACTGGAGCTTCTTCCTCACCGCGAACTACCTTGAGAACGACGTGGGCATCGAAAACCCCACGGCGAGCCGCAAGCCGATCCACGACCACACCAACCAGGTGAAGGCGTTCGGCGATGTGTCGTACCTCATCGACAACGATACCCGCCTGAGCTTCATGTTCGGCGCGACGAACAACCGCTTCGAGATCCCCAACAACCCGGGCCAGGATCCGCAGTTCGGCTACCTCGATGTCACCAACTTCGATTCCGCCCAGCTCAACGAACGCCAGCAGGAAAAGACCCGTTTCGGCGTGCTTAGCCTGCAGGGCAAGGTCGGCGGCACGGCTTACCAGGTGTCGGCGGGCCAGCGCTACAGCGGCCTCGACTTCACCCCGGATGATATCGGCGACCTGATGTTCAACGGCGTGGCCTCGGATGTGCGCCGCTCGAACCGCGCCGATACGCTGCAGGCCGATTTCTCCACGCCGCTGGGCGACAACCACACGCTGCGCTACGGCATCTATGGTGCGTTCGAGCGCGCCAATGCCACGAACAACGCGCTGGTGTTCCCGACCGACGACGCCGGCAACCAGGCCTCGACCACGCCGCTCAACATCCTCGACACGAGCCGCATCCTGGCGCGTACGTACGCGGCCTACCTTCAGGACGAGTGGAGCATCGGTTCGCAGTGGACCGTGAACTACGGCGTGCGCGCCGACAAGTTCAATGCATTCAAGCCGGAAAGCCAGCTGAGCCCGCGCCTGGGCGTGGTGTACCAGCCGACCGACAGCACGACGATCCACGCCGGGTACTCGCGCTACTTCACGCCGCCGGCCACCGAGTCGATCACGCCCACCTCGATCGCGAAGTTCAACAACACCACCAACGCGCTGCCCGACAACGGCAACGACCTGCCGCTGGCCGAGCGCTCCAGCTACTACGACGTGGGTATCTCGCAGAAGTTCGGCGATGCGTGGACGGTGGGCCTCGACAGCTACCGCCGCAACGTGCAGCGCCTGCAGGATGAAGGCCAGTTCGGCGCGGCCGTGGTGTACTCCACGTTCAACTACGACCAGGGCAAGATCAAGGGCGACGAGCTGACCGTGAACTACGACGGCGGCGCGCTCACCGCGTACTTCAACTTCGCGTACAACCGCGCGGTGGGCAAGCGCGTGATCACCAGCCAGTACAACTTCGACCCGGATGATCTCGCCTACATCGAGGACCACTTCATCCACCTCGACCACGACCAGAAGTACACCTCGTCGGGCGGCGTGAGCTACGCGTTTGGCGAAGGCACGCGCGTGGGTGCGGATTACCTGTTCGGTTCGGGCCTGCGTGCCGATGGCCTGGTGCCCAATGGCGACCACATGCCGGCGTATTTCCAGCTGAACCTCAGCGTGGCGCACGACTTCAACCTCACCCCCATCGGCGCCACCCACGCGCAGCTGGCCCTGGTGAACGCCCTCGACCGCACGTACGAGATCCGCGACGGTTCGGGCATCGGCGTCGGCGCCCCGCAGTTCGGCCCCCGCCGCGGCGTGTTCCTGTCCCTGCAGCAGGATTTCTAATGTAGGAGCGCGCTTGCGCGCGATGGGGGCCACCGTAACCCCCATCGCGCGCAAGCGCGCTCCTACAATGGTTCGGTCCCACCGTGGTCCCGAGGCCCCGGTGGTATTCTGACGGGTATGACCGACCGCCTCCCCGAACCCGGCGCCGACGAGCGCGCCCACTCCGACCACCTTGCGGGCCTGCTGCGCGAAGAGATCGCCACGCACGGCCCTATGCCATTCTCGCGCTTCATGGAGCGCTGCCTGTACACCCCGGGCCTGGGTTACTACAGCGCGGGCAAGGCCAAGTTCGGCGCGGAGGGGGATTTCGTCACCGCGCCCGAGCTGGGCACGCTGTTCGCCCGTTGCATCGTCCGCGCGTTCCAGCCGGTGCTGGCCGCGCTGGGCCCCGATGCCGATTTCCTCGAGCTGGGCGGCGGCAGCGGTGCTTTCGCCGAAGCGGCCCTGCGGGCCCTCGATGCCGCCGGCACGCTGCCGCGCCGCTACATGATCCTCGAGCCCAGCGCCGACCTGCGCGAGCGCCAGCGCACCCGCCTGCACGCGAACCTGCCGCCCGAGGTGGCGAAGCGCGCCGTGTGGCTGGATGCCCCGCTGGAAGAGGCCTGGGATGGCGTCATCTTCGCGAACGAAGTCATCGATGCCCTGCCGACGACGCGCTTCACCACGCGCGATGGCGAGGTGTACGAGGAGTACGTGGTGCTCGACGGCGAGGGCCGCTTCAAGCGCACCGACCGCCCGGCCGACGTGCTGGTGAATGGTGCCGTGCGCCACCTCGAGCGCGACCTGGGCCGCGAGTTCGAGGCCGGCTACCGCACCGAGGTGCTGCCGCAGCTGCCGTACTGGATCCAGGCGGTGGCGGGCACGCTGCACAAGGGGGCGATGATCTTCGCCGATTACGGTTACGTGCGCAGCGAGTACTACCTGCCCGAGCGCAACGACGGCACGCTACGCGCATTCTATCGCCACCGTGCGCACGGCGATGCGTTCTTCCTGCCGGGCCTGCAGGACCTCACCGCGTCGGTGGATTTCACCGCGCTGGCCGAGGCCGGCAACAGCGCCGGCTTCGGCGTGGCGGCGTACATGCCGCAGGCGCAGTTCCTCATCGCCGCGGGCATGCAGGAGTTCTTCGAGGAAGACTACCTTGCACTCACCGACGAGGCCGCGCGGTACCGTCTCGCGCAGGAAGTGAAGAAGCTCACGCTGCCCGACCAGATGGGCGAGCGCTTCCAGGTGATGATGTTCGCCAAGGGCATCGACCCGGCGACGTTGCCCGAGGGGGTCATGGCGGCGGACCAGGGCGGGCGGCTCTAGAGATCGGGTTACATGTGGGAGCGCGCTTGCGCGCGATCGCGCGCAAGCGCGCTCCCACAGAGAAGGCCTTCTGAATCAAGCGGGTTTCGCGACCTTCGCGATCGCCCCGGCCTGCGCCTTCTTCATCGCCTCGCCGATCGCCGGGCCCTGCAGCCCCGCGTCGGTGAACGGCTTCGACGTGATCGCCCCCGCAGCGACGCGGCACGCGCGCAGGTAATCGGCTTGCGGGTAGGGCGCGTCTTCGAAACCAAGGCGGCCACGCTTGTCAGCCGTGCAGGCGAGCAGGAAGGTCTCGAGGCGTTCGGGCCGGCGTAACGCACCCAGTGCTTCCAGCAGGCGCAACACCGTCGATGGCTTCAGCTCGAACGCCTGGTGCGCGTTGAGGTGGTGCTTGCAGACCATCTCCGCCATGAAGGCGTAATCGGCCGGCACCTTCAGCCGCGCGGACAGTTCGCGCACGGGCTCGATGCCGCGCTGCTCGTGCATGATGTGCCGTGGCAGCACGTCGGCCGGCGTGAGCGCCTTGCCCAGGTCGTGGGTGAGGGCGCAGTACGCCACAAGCGCGTCGCCCGGCGCCAGGACGGCGGCCGCATGCAGCACCATCTCCATATGGATGCCGGTATCGACCTCCGGGTGGAACTCGGGCCGCTGTGGCACGCCGTACAGCGCATCCACTTCGGGGAACAACACGCGCAGCGCGCCGCACGCGCGCAACACGCGCACGAAAACCTCGGGCGCTGGCTCGGCCAGTGCCTTGCGTGTTTCGGCCCACACGCGCTCGGGCACCAGGTGGTCCACTTCGCCGTTCTCCACCATGCGGCGCATGAGCGCCATGGTGTCGTCGGCGACGCGGAAGCCCAGCGCGGCATAACGCGCGGCGAAGCGGGCCACGCGCAGCAGGCGCACGGGATCCTCGACGAAGGCATCGGAGACATGCCTCAGCAGGCGTGCCTCGATGTCGGCGACGCCGCCGAAGGGGTCGACGAGCGTGCCGTCGCCGTGTTGCGCGATGGCGTTGATGGTCAGGTCGCGGCGCTCGAGGTCGGCCTCCACCGTCACGCTGGGGTCGGCATGGAAGGCGAAGCCGTGGTAGCCGCGGCCGGTCTTCCGCTCGGTGCGGGCCAGGGCATATTCCTCCTTGCTGTCGCCGTGCAGGAAGACAGGGAAATCCTTGCCCACGGCGCGGTAGCCCGCGGCGAGCATGGATTCGGGCGTGGCACCGACCACCACCCAGTCACGGTCGACGACGGGGCGGCCCAGCAGTTGGTCGCGTACGGCGCCGCCGACGAGGTAGATCTCCATGGTGCCTTGCGTGCCTTGGGCTCAGGGGCGCCGGCGGCTGCGTGCCTCGTCGAGGCGGCGCTGGCGCACCGGCTGGCTCAGCAGGCGGGGCAGCCATGCCGAGAGTGATTGGGGCACGATACCGAGCCGGGCGAGGCCGTCAACCTTGCCGACCGACGGCGTGAGCAGCGTGCGGAAGTTGTCGGGGGTGAAGGGCTTGCCCGGCGCGAACTGCGCCACCGCCGCCTGGACGCGGCCCAGCGCGTCGGGCATGGGCAGCACGAGGCGCCGGCGGCCCCGCGTGTCGCGGATGGCGCGCACCAGGTCGAGCAGCGTCCACACCTCGGGGCCGTAGAGCTCGAACGTCTGCAGCACCGAGATGGAGGGATCGGCCACGCACCGCGCGATGGCCTCCACCACGTCGCCGACATACACCGGCGCCATGGTGGCCCCGGGCCGCGGCAGGGGCATGGCTGGCGCGAGCCGCAGCAGCCCATCGAAGCGGCTGACGAGGCCGTCGCCCGGGCCGAACAGGGTGCTTGGCTGGTAAAGGGTCCAGTCCAGTGTCGACGCGCGCACCAGCGCCTCGGCCTGGCCGCGCGTCTGCAGGTATTGCGACGCGCCCTTGCCGGCCTGTAGCGAACTCATCTGGTGCAGGCGATGCACGCTGGCGGCACGGCATGCGTCGATGACGGTGCGGGCGAGGTCCACGTAAACCCGCTGGAACGTGTTGCGCCCGCTTTCGGCGAGGATGCCAACCAGGTTGATGACGGCGTCGGCCCCTGCGAAGTGCTTGCGCAACACGGCGGGGTCGTACACATCCGCGGTGGCCACCGTGACATCGCGGCCCACCGTGGCGTGGCGCTTCGCCTGCCGGTTGCGCGACAACAGCACCAGGCTGTGCCCGTCGGCCGAGAGCCGCGGCACGAGGTGGCTGCCGACGAACCCGGTACCGCCAAGGATGACGATGCGCTGTGCGGTGTTCATGGCGGCCTCCCGTGGTGGCGCTAGCGTTGGGGATCCTGCGCCGCGGCGGGCGCCGACGAGGCGGCGGCCGGCGCGGGTTCAAGCACGGCCGGCGCGCTCTGCGGCGCGGCCTTCGCCGCCGTCGGCGCGGGGCAGGTGACGGGCTTGCGCACCGCGCCCGCGCCGGGCAGCACGTAGGTCGAGCCGATGCGCGTCATGCGCGAGCTGAGCGGCAACGCGTTGCCGTTGAGGCGCCAGTCGTAGATGACCGCGAAGGCCATCACGCGCGCCACGTATTCGCGTGTTTCCTTGTAGGGGATGCTGGCGACGAACAGTTCGGGATCGAGCGAGCCGCGCGCCGCCACCCACTGGTCGACCTTGTAGGGGCCGGCGTTGTACGCGGCGCTGGCGAGCCAGGGCGCGCCGTTGAAACGCTGCGCCATCTCCGCCAAGTAGCGGGTGCCGAGCACGATGTTGGTGGTGGGTTCGTACAGGCTGTCGCCGCCGGCCCAGCCGAGGCCGTTCTTCCGTGCCGTGTTGGCGCCGGTGCCAGGCAACAGCTGCATCAGGCCGCGTGCATCGGCGCCCGAGCGCGCATCGCTCATCCACGCGCTCTCGGCGCGGATGATGGCATACGCCCACGGGGCTTCGATGCCGGCCTGCGACGACTGCTCCACCACGCCATCCTGGCGGGCAAGCGGGAAACGCTGCTCGTACAGGCGCAGCGCATCGCCCGACGAGAGGGTGAACACCGCGCGGTCGTACCAGCCCTTGCGGAACGCGAGGTCGGCGGCGAGGCGTTGCGTGTCGGCGTCGCGGCCACTCAACGCGGCCGTCCATTCACGGCGTGCGAATTTCTGCAGGCCCACGGCGTAGAGTTCGAACGCGCGGTCGAGGCCCGGCTCGTTCAGCAGGGCGGCTTCGCGCGCCTCGTCCGTCGCCATGGTGGTGGGGCAGATGGCATAGCCCGTGTTGAGCTTGTCGGCGGCCATGAAGCCGAAGTACGTGGCCTCCTGCGACACCGAACGGAACGCGCTGGCGGCTTCGGCCTGGCGGCCCAGGTGGGCGAGCACCACGGCACGGAAGTAGCGCCATTCGCCATCATCCTTCTGCGTGGTGCCCAGCGCATCGAGCGCGGCCAGCGCCGCCGTCCAGTCCTGGCGGGCCAGCGCCACGCGCACGCGCCACTCGCGCGTAGCGTCGGTCTGCGCGCCGGGCGGCAAGGCCGCGAGGCGGTCGAGCGCGTTCTCGTCGAAATCGGTGGCGTGGAACAGGGCGATGGCGTTCTGGATGGCGCCACGCTGCTGCTCGGTCAGCGCGAAGCGCGAGCCGAGCTGTGCCCACGCGGCGTCGGCCGCCGACGACTGCTTGCGCGCCAGCCGCTGCAGCGCGGCCGTGACCGCCTGGCGGTGGCGTGGCGTATCGGGCCACGTCGCGGCATCGCGGACGGCCGTGGCCGGGTCGTTGAGCGCCTGCGCCAGGTGCTGGCCGGCGGCCATGTCCTCGGGCGAAAGCCACGCGGCGAGCGAGGCCACGGTGCCGCCCTTGCCGGCATCGGCCGCCACGTCGATGCGCGACCACAGGCGGTCGTTGGTGAGCAGGCCCTGGTCGTGCGCGGCGGCGATGACCGGGTCGCAACTGTTGGGCAGGCTCGCCCGTTTCCACAGCTCGGCCATGTCGGTTTCGAACACGAGCTTCTCGCCGCGCGAGAGCCTGGCCTGCAGGTTGAAACACGTGAGCGAATCGCCCAGGCCCGGCTGGTACATGGCGGTGAACGAGGCCCAGTCCTTGCGCCGCGCCAGTTCGCCCAGGAAATCGCGGCGCAGGTCGGCGGCGGGGATCAGGCCGGGGTTGCGGCGCAGGTAATCCTGCACGCGTGCGCTGTCGAGCGTGCGCAGGTCGTGTTCCAGCGCGGCGGCCTCGATGTACGGGTAGATCGAGTACCCCTCGAGCCCGCTGGCCTGGGCGCGCCATGCGTCGCCGCCCTGTTGCGAGGCCGTGGCGTAGGCCTGGCGGAAGCGCGCGCGCTGGGCGTCGGTGCCTTCGGCCCGGCCAGCCGGGCTGGCACCCAGGGCACAGGCGGCGAGGAGGAGGCCGGCCAGGCGGCGGAACGCAGGGACCATCGGGATTCCTTTACGTAAACGTCCGCGTCATTGTAAGGGAAGGACGTGCGCAGGCCGGATGAACGGTGGCTGGCGCGAACCATCGCGTGGAAGCGCCCGGGCCGCTAAGCTTGCGGGGTTTCCCCTGCGTTTTCATGGAACGGCATGCCGCCCCAAACCGCCCTCGCGCGATTCGCGCGTCCGCTCGCATGGATCGTCCTCGTCGCCGCCGCCGTGTTCGGTGCCGGCTACTGGTACCTCCTTGGCCGCCCGGTCGCCCTGCCGGATTCGCCCACGGCGAAGATCGCCTGCGTCTCGTACGCGCCGTTCCGCCTCAAGGGCGAGACGCCGTTCGACATCAACGCGGTGATCCCGCCCGAACGCATCGAGGCCGACCTGAAGGCGCTGTCGCAGCGGTTCGACTGCGTCCGCACCTACTCGATGGGGCAGGGCCTGGGCGCGGTGCCGGATATCGCCGGGCGCTACGGCATGAAGGTGCTGATGGGCATCTGGCTGGGCCGCGACCCGAAGGCCAACGAGCGCGAGGTGGCACTGGGCATCGCTGCGGCGAAGCGCGACCACGACACCTTGCGCGGCGTGGTGGTCGGCAACGAGGTCATGCTGCGTGGAGAACTTTCTGAGAAAGAGCTCGCCGGCTACATCAAGCGGGTGAACGACGCCACCGACGTGCCCGTCACCTACGCCGACGTGTGGGAGTTCTGGCTGAAGCACCCGGCGCTGGCCAAGGCCACCGATTACCTCACCATCCACATCCTGCCGTACTGGGAAGACGACCCGGTGGCGCCGGAGAAAGCGGTGCGGCACGTCGCCGACGTGTACCAGCGCATGAAGCACGAGTTCCCCGGCAAGGAAATCATGATCGGCGAAACGGGCTGGCCCAGCCAGGGCCGCACGCGCCAGTCCGCCAGCGCCAGCCTCGTCAACGAGGCGCGGTACATGCGCGATTTCCTCAACTACGCCGCCACGGTGGACATGCCCTACAACGTCATCGAAGCCTTCGACCAGCCGTGGAAGCGCGACCTCGAAGGCACGATGGGCGGCTACTGGGGCATCTTCGACGTGGATGCGAAGCCCAAGTTCGCCATGACCGGCCCCGTGGTGGAAGAACCACGCTGGGCCGGTGCCATCGGTATCGGCGCGCTCATGGCCGTCGCGTTCGTGGCGCTGGGCGCCATGGGCCGCCGCTGGCAGGGCGCGCGTGGCTGGGTGGCGCTGCTGCTCGCCGGTTTCGCCACGGGCACCGCGCTGGCCGCGCACGCGCGCCTGCTGCTGTTCGCCTGCCGCGACAACCTCGAGTGGGCCGTGGGCATCGTCGTCGGCGTGCTCGCGCTGTTCACCGCGGTGTCGCTGGCCAAGGCCATCGCCTCACGCCTGGCGGCACCCGTGAACCTTGCCGCTACCGCGCCGCCGCCGGTGGAGCGCCGCCGGCTAGGCGTCGCTTACTCCGATGCCTTTACGCCGCAGCGTTTCTTCTGGATGTTCGTCCTCGGCCTGTGGGCCGTGCTGATGGTGTTCAACGGCCGCTACCGCGATTTCCCCATCGGGCTGTTCGCGGTGCCGTGCATCGGCTTCTTCCTGCTGTGGCTGCTGCGCACCCGCGAGGACGTGCTGATGCCGCTGGTGGAGGAGCGCGTGCTCGCGCTCGTCATCGCCGTGCTGGGCGTGGCGGTGGTGGTGCAGGAAACCGGTGCGAACGTGGTGTCGTGGGGCTGGATGCTGCTCGGCTTCGCCATGGCGGTGCCGGTGCTGGCCACCTGGCGGCGCGCATCACGCCGCCGCTAGGGTTTCCCGGCCATCGGCCTGCACGCGCGCCAGGCGCAGCACGCCGATGAGCAAGGCCAGCGCGCCGCCCTCGTAGCAGTACAGCTGCAGGGCGATGACGCCCAGGCAGGCCGCCAGCGTGGCGATGCCCACGTGGCGCCACGCCACCGCGAGCAGCGCGGCCGCGATGGCCACGTAGCCATAGGTGTAGGTGAGGAAACCCTGCACGATGAGGTTGCGCGTGCCGCACCACCACGGGCCGCCCTGGCCATCGCACGCGTGCGCGGCGTCGGCCGGCTCGATGAAGCCGTAGCGGAGCAGGCTGGCGCCGAGGGCCACGATGACGATGGCAACCCACGGGAGCGCGGCGCGGAGGCTGGGTTTCATGGCGGGGTTTACCTTGTCGTGGCGGCGCGTGCCGCGGCCGCCAGGGCCACGGGCAGGCGGATCTCGGCGGCGAGTGGCAGATGATCGGAGAAAGCGCGTGGCAATGTCCACGTGCGCGCCAGCTCGATGTCGGCCGAGGTGAGGATGTGGTCGAGCATGCGGCGCGGCTTCCAGCTGGGGAAGGTGGGCGTCAGCGTGCGCGGCGGTTGCAGCGAGGTTTTCTCGAACAGCAGGCGCATCTCGGGGCTGTGCGGCTCGGTGTTCAGGTCGCCCATGAGCACCGCGTGCGGGTAGGGCGCCAGCAGCTCGGCGATGAAACCCAGCTGGCCCATGCGCGCGGCGGCGCCGAGCGAAAGGTGCGCGACGACCACGACCAGGCCATCGGTGCCTTCGCCAAAGCGGACGAACAGCGCGCCACGGCCCTTGATGCGGCCCGGCAGCGGGTAGTCGATGACCTCGCTGGGTTCGATGCGGCTGAGCAGGCCATTGGCCGAATGCGCGACGCGCACCATGGGCCGGTTCGGCTGGTGGCTCCAGAACGGCATGCCCGCCGCTTCGGCGATGTAGCGCGTCTGGTTGAGGAAGCCCGAGCGCAGGCTGCCCGCGTCGGCCTCCTGCAGGCCGACCACGTCGAACTCATGCAGTAATTCGGCCAGCGAATCGAGGTTGGCCAGCTTCGACGGGCCCGGCAGCACGGCGTTGACGCTGCGGGTGAAGTAATCGCTGTACCGCTGCACGCTGGCGCCGGCGAGGATGTTGCAGCTCAGGAGGCGCAGCGTGCGCTCGGCAGCAGGCAGGGCGTTGGGGGCGCGATTCATGGGGAGTGTGGGGTACTCGTTCGGCCACTGGGGCGCAGGATGCCCCCCGCCGCGTGAACGGGGGGCATCCGCCGCCGGCCGCTTACTTGCCGCCGTTGAGCTCGCGGTTCACCAGGAACTTGGCGATATCGTTGAGCTGGTCGAACGTCTTGATCTGGTTGCTGCGGTACTTGCCGTCGACGACCAGCGTGGGCGTGCCGTCGATGCCCCAGCCCTGGATGAGCTTCGAATCGGCGAGGATCTGCTGCTTCACCTCGTCGCCCGTGGCGATGGCCACGAACTTCGCGGCGTCGACGCCGTAGTACTGCTTGTACCAGTCGGCCAGTTCCTCGATGGTGCGCAGCGGGTAGTGGTCGGTGTGGATGGCCTTGAACAGCGCCGCGTGCGCGGCGGCCGGCACGTTGAGCTTCTTCGCCGCGTAGTAGGCCTGCGCATACGGCAGCCAGGCGTCGTTGAACGCGGCCGGCACGGCGTGGAACGTGACGCCCTTCGGCAGTTCCTTCTGCAGCTTCTCGGCGTACTCCTCGTAGTGGGCGCAGTGGATGCAGCCATACGAGAACACCTCGACCACCTCGACCTTGTCCTTCGGCGCGTAGCGGCCGGGGGTGGTGGTGGCGACGTACTCGGTGCCCTCGGTGAAGCTGGCGGCCGGCGCCGCGGTGGCCGCCGCGGCGGGCTCGCCCGCTGGCGCGCCCGTGCCGTTGCCGCTACCGCCCGCCGAGCAGGCCGTGGCCATGGCCATGCCAAGGACCAGGAAGGAAAGACGCTTGATCATCGAAATCTCCGTAGGGAAAGGCGCGGGTTACTTACCCGCGGCCTCCTTGCTGATGAGCCACTGGACGAGTTCCACCGACTGGGGGTAACCCCCCGCCGTGTTCGGGGTGAGGCGGTACTTGCCGTTCACCACGATGGTGGGCGTGCCTTCGACCTCGTACGCCTTGATCAGTTCATCGGCGCGCTTCATTTTCGTGTTGATGGTGAAGGAGTTGGCCGTGGCCACGAATTCGTCGGGCTTGACGCCGAACTTCTCGTAGAACTTGGCCACGTCTTCGATCTTCGGCCATGCCGACTCGGCCTTGGGCCGGTTGGTCTTCTGGTCCATGATGCCGAGCTCGCCGCTCTTGAACACCGCGTCGAACATGGCGTCGTGGCTCTGCTTGTCGACGCCGAACGCCTGCGCGGTGAGGTAGGCGCGCTGCAGCAGCGGCCAGTTTTCGTCGGGGCGGAACGCGGCCGGCGTATAGGTCATGACCGTGCCGCGCGGCAGCGCCTTGGCCATGTCATCGACCACGCTGTGGTACTGGAAGCAGGCCGGGCAGCCGTACGAGAACACCTCGGTGACCTCGATCTTGCCCGGGCTGCTGGTGGGCTGGACCGGGTCGATGCGGAAGTAATGCTTGCCCTCCACCCACTTGCCGTCGTCCACGAAGGGCTTGGGCGCCGGGCGGGTGTCGTTCGCGTCGTCGGCCGGGGCCGCGGGGGCGGCCGTTGCCGCGGCGGTGCCGGCGGTGGCCGGGGCGGCGGTATCGGCCGCGGTGGCGGCGGGCGCCGGGGCCGGCGTGGCGGGCGCGGTGGTCGCGGCGGCCGGCGCGGTGGCCGCCGGGGCGGGGGTGCTGGCGGGGGCGGAATCGTTGTTGCCGCCGCCGCAGGCGGCGAGGCCGATCAGCGTGGCGCAGAGCAGGGGAAGGCGCAGGCGCATCTGGGGGTGTCCTTATCTCGCGTTCTTAAAAGACAAACGGGCCCGGAGGCCCGTTCGATCCATCCAACTTTAACGCCTTCACGGCCCCGCGGGGGCGGCGGCCTGCTCCGGGGTGTTGGCGTGGAGGCCCTCGAGGTAGCTGGCGACGGCGGCGATATCCTTGTCGTCGAGCTTCTGGGCGATGGGCATCATGATCTTCGTGTGCGGGTCGTCCGATGGGCCGCTGGCTTCCTTCCAGGCCTTCAGGCGCGACTCGACGTACTTGCTGTGCTGGCTGGTGAGGCGCGGGTACTGCGCGCCCGGGTTGCCGGCACCGTCGGGGCCGTGGCAGGCCATGCAGGCAGGGATGCCGCGGGCGGTATCGCCCTGGCGGTAGAGGGTTTCGCCCTGCTCGACGAGGGCCTGGTCGGCCACGCCCGGCAGCGGGGCCTTGGTGGCGAAATAGGCGCCGATGTCGTGCATGTCCTGTTCGCTCAGCGGCTCGGCGAAGCCCGCCATGATGGCGTTCTGGCGCTTGCCCGACTTGAACTGGGTGAGCTGGCCGACGATGTATTGCTCGCTCTGGCCGGCCAGGCGGGGGTATTGCGGGTCGGTGCTGTTGCCGTCGAGGCCATGGCAGGCGCCGCAGGCCGCGGCCTTGCCCTGGCCGGTGGCGGCGTCGCCGGGCTTGGCCGTGCCGGCCGGGCTGGCGTTGGCCGCCACGGTGGGCGTCTCGGCCCTGGGCATGCCAGGCGTGGCGGTATCGGTGGCGGGGTTCGCCCCGGGCTTCGCGGCCGTGGCGGCAGCGGCGGGGGCTGGCGTGGACGCCGGCTTGGCTGGGCTTGCGGTTTGGGCGACTGCGGCGCCCATCATCAGGAACATCGCAGTCATGGCAGCGGCGGCGTGCCGAAACGTCATGGGTTTCTCCACAAAGGGTTACTTCCGGACTGGGCGCGCACCCTGCCGCGCCTCATTCAAACGATTATGAATGGCCCGCCGACGAACGGTCAAACCTTGGCCCCGGGCGGCGCCACGCCACATCGCATACACTGCCGGGCCTTCGTTTCCACTGCCCGCGGGCGGGCCAGGTCCCATGTCGTCGAATGTGCTGAACGGCGCGAGCTTCACCCTCGCCGCCAACGAAATCACCCAGCTGCCCTACGACACGGGCGCCGAAGTGGCCTTCGCGGGCCGTTCCAACGCGGGCAAGTCGAGCGCGCTCAACGCCCTCACCGGCCACAACGGCCTCGCCCGCACGTCCAAGACGCCGGGCCGCACCCAGCTCATGGTGGTGTTCGACCTGCCGCCGCTGAAGCGCGAGGGCGGCGAGCCGCTGCAGGCCCGCCTGGTCGACCTGCCGGGTTACGGCTACGCCAAGGTGCCCGAGGCCATGCGCGAGCACTGGCGCCGCGAGATCGACGCCTACCTGAAGATGCGCCGCAGCCTGCGCGGCATCGTGCTCATCGTCGATATCCGCCACGAGCTGAAGGATTTCGACCGCACCATGATCGAATTCTGCGCGGCCACCGAGCTGCCTTGCCACGTGCTGATGACCAAGGCCGACAAGATCTCCCGCGGCCAGGCCTCCAAGGCGCTCGAGGCGCTGCGCAAGGAGTTCCGCGTCAACAAGGTGCCCGGCACCGTGCAGATGTTCTCGTCGCTGGCCAAGACGGGCGTGGAAGAAGCCCGCGCGCGCATCGTCGAGCTGCTGCACACGCCCCGCCCGCACGAACTCTAAAGCTGTTGTAGGAGCCCACCCCTGTGGGCGACAGCTCTTCGCGAAAAGCTGTCGCCCACGGAGTGGGCTCCTACAGATCCCGGCTAGCCCAGCGTCTTCATGAAGGCCGCGCAGAGCGCCTCCATGCCGCGCTGGTCCTCTTCGTCGAAGCGGCCCGTGAGCGGGCTGTCGACATCCCACACGCCGAACAGGCTGCCGTCGGCACGGAAGAGGGGCACCACCACTTCGGAGTTCGAGGCGGCGTCGCAGGCGATGTGGCCCTCGAACGCGTGGACATCGCGCACCAGCTGGGTCTGGCCCGTCTGCGCCGCGGTGCCGCAGACGCCGCGGCCCAGCGCGATGCGGATGCAGGCCGGCTTGCCCTGGAAGGGGCCCACCACCAGCTCGTCGCCGTCGAAGAGATAGAAGCCGGCCCAGTTCAGGTCGGGCAGCACGTCGAACACCAGCGCGGCGAAATTGGCCGCGTTGGCGATCATGTTGGTTTCGCCGTGCATCAGGCCCGCCGCCTGCTCCGCCAGCTCGGCGTAGAGGGTGGCCTTGTCGTCGGTGGCGATCGCCCGGGCTTCGTACATGGCAGGTCCTGCATCAACGGGGTGGGGAAGCCGTGTATGGTGCCACGTCCCCGCTTCCGCAAGGCTGCCTTTCCCATGCCGCGACACCTCTTCGTGGCCGGTACCGATACCGGCATCGGCAAGACCCATGGGGCCCAGGCCCTCGTACACGCGTTTCGCCAGGCGGGCGAGCGGGTGGCCGGCATGAAGCCGGTCGCCAGCGGCTCGGCGCGCACCCGCGAGGGCCTGCGCAACCAGGATGCCCTCGACCTGCAGGCCGCCAGCGCGCCCCCGCCGCCGTATGCCCTGGTCAATCCGTTGTCGCTGGAGGCGGCGGTATCGCCCCACCTCGCCGCGGCCCAGGAGGGCGTGGCCGTGGGCTGGGAGCCGCTGGATGCCGCCTTCGAGGCGTTGCGGCGCGACTACGACAGGGTGGTGGTCGAGGGCGTGGGCGGCTGGATGGTGCCCTTGTCCGGCACGCTCTCCGCCGAGCAGATACCCCAGCGCTGGAACTTGCCGGTGGTGATGGTGGTGGGCATCCGCCTCGGCTGCATCAGCCACGCCCGGCTCACCGCGCGGGCCATCGAGGCCGACGGCTGCCGCCTCGCCGGCTGGGTCGCCAACCTGGTGGAGCCCGACATGCTGATGCGCGACGAAAACGTCGACACGTTGCGCCGCCTGCTGCCGGCGCCCTGCCTCGGCGTGCTGCCGTGGCGCGTGGGCCCCGCCGACGCGGCGGCCCTGCTCGATCTCGCGCCCCTCGCCTGACGGCCCCTTCACGGCCCCGGCCGTAAACGAGTAACCCATGACCACGTACTTTCTTTCGGTAAAAGACATCGCGAAGGCGAAGGGCCCGGATCCCGAGCTCTCGTTCGAAGGCATCGGCCCGGAAAAGCTGGCGGCGGATATCGCCGACGCCATGCGCAGCGACAGCCTGTTCCAGCGCTGGCGCGCCAAGCAGCCCGACCCGGATGAGGTGGACCCGAGCCTGGGTGCCACTGACGCTAGTGCCACCGCCACGGGCGAGCTGTCGCCGGGCGATCGCCACGACGTGAAGCTCACCACCAGCCTGCCCATGCGCCTGGTCAAGCATCGTTTGAATCTTCTCATCGGCAACAGCTGGGAACTCCGCGACACCCGGTAGGAGCCCATCCCATGGGCGACATCTTCTAGCGACGACGCATCGGGCCCTGAACCGCGACGCGAAAAGATGTCGCCCACAGTGTGGGCTCCTACCTTGCGATGCAGCAGAATCGCGTAGTACCTGTGGCGGTTGTCCCCGGCGGCCCGCCACGGCTAGAGTCCCGGCTTTGCACACGCACACGCCAGGGGTCAGCCTGTCCATGAAGGTACGCACGCTCGTGATCGCCACTTCGATCGCCCTCACCACCGCCTGCTCGTCGTCGAACGACGCCGACAAGGCCGCCGCGCCCTCGCCGGCGCCCGCCAGCACGGCCCCGGCCGCCGCCGGCACCGCCGCGGCCGCGCCCGCCGCGCACGAGAACCCGCTGCTCACCCAGAGCACGCTGCCGTTCCAGGCGCCGCCCTTCGACAAGATCAAGGACGCCGACTTCCAGCCGGCCATCGAAGAAGGCATGAAGCAGGAGCTGGCCGAGGTCGAGGCCATCGCCAACTCGGCGGACGAGCCCACCTTCGACAACACCATCGTGGCGCTGGAGAAATCCGGCGTGCTGCTCACCCGTGCGCAGATGGTCTTTGGCGCCCTCACCGGCGCGAATACCAACGATACGCTGCAGAAGGTGGAAGAGGACGAGGCGCCGAAGCTCGCCGAGCACAGCGACGCCATCTACCTCAACGACAAGCTCTTCAAGCGCATCGAGTCGCTGTACACCAAGCGCGAGTCGCTGAACCTCGACCCGGAATCGAAGCGCCTGCTCGAAGTGAAGTACCAGGATTTCGTGCACGCCGGCGCCAAGCTCTTCGATGCCGACAAGACCCGCCTGAAGGAAATCAACAAGGAAGAATCCACGCTCAGCACGCAGTTCACCAACAAGCTGCTGGCCGCCACCAAGGCCGCCGCGCTGGTGGTCGACGACAAGCAGGCGCTCGACGGCCTGTCCGACGCCGACATCGCTGCCGCCGCCGACGCCGCGAAGGGCCGCGGCATGGAAGGCAAGTATGTCATCCCGCTGCAGAACACCACGCAGCAGCCCGAGCTGCAGCCAATGAACGACCGCGCCACGCGCGAGAAGCTGTTCAAGGCCTCGTGGGAGCGCGCCGAGCACAACAATGCCAACGACACCCGCGATACGGCCGCCCGCATCGCCCAGCTGCGCGCCGAGCGCGCCAAGCTTCTGGGCTTCAAGAACTACGCCGCGTGGAAGCTCGACGACCAGATGGCGAAGACGCCCGAAGCCGCCGAGAAGTTCATGGAGCGCCTGGTGCCGGCCGCCGTGGCGCGTGCCAAATCCGAGTCGAAAGATATCCAGGACGTGATCGACCAGGAGAAGGGCGGTTTCCAGGTGCAGGCCTGGGACTGGGATCACTACGCCGAGAAGGTGCGCAAGGCCAAGTACGATCTCGACGAAAGCCAGGTGCGCCCGTACTTCGAGCTGGATAACGTGCTGCAGAACGGCGTGTTCTACGCGGCCAACCAGCTCTACGGCATCACCTTCAAGGAGCGCAAGGATATCCCCGTCTACACGCCCGACGTGCGCGTGTTCGAGGTGTTCGACAAGGACGGCACCTCCATGGCGCTGTTCTATTGCGATTACTTCAAGCGCGACAACAAGAACGGCGGCGCGTGGATGGATAACCTGGTGGGCCAGTCGCACCTGATGGGCACCAAGCCCGTCGTGTTCAACGTGGCCAACTTCACCAAGCCCGCAGCCGGCCAGCCGGCGCTGCTCTCGTGGGATGACGTCACGACCATGTTCCACGAGTTCGGCCACGCGCTGCACGGCATGTTCTCGAACGCGAAGTACCCCTCGCTGTCGGGCGCCAACACCGCGCGCGATTTCGTCGAGTTCCCGTCGCAGTTCAACGAGCAGTGGGCCTCCGATCCGAAGGTCTTCGCTAACTTCGCCAAGAACTACAAGACCGGCGAGCCAATGCCCGCCGAGCTGGTGGCCAAGATCAAGAAGGCCTCGAGCTTCAACCAGGGCTACGCCATGAGCGAGCTCATCTCCGCCGCGCTGCTCGACATGCAGTGGCACATGCTGCCGGCCGACGCGCCGAAGCAGGACGTTGACAAGTTCGAAGCCGATGCGCTGAAGAAGGTGGGCTTCACCATGGTGCAGGTGCCGCCGCGCTACCGCAGCAGCTATTTCCAGCATATCTGGGGCAACGGCTACGCCGCCGGTTACTACGCCTACCTGTGGACGCAGATGCTCGATTCCGACGCGTTCCAGTGGTTCAAGGAACACGGCGGCCTCACCCGCGAAAACGGCGACATCTTCCGCGACAAGATCCTCTCGCGCGGCAACACCGTGGAGCTGGGCAAGCTCTACCGCGATTTCCGCGGCAAGGAGCCGAGCATCGAGCCGATGCTGAAAGACCGCGGCCTCAAATAAGCACCACCCGGGGCCCCGCAAGGGGCCCCACTTCTATGGCCGCAACCGTAGTGCACGCCAATCCTCCTGTGGGAGCGCGCTTGCGCGCGATACCCCCGCCTCAAGGCTCCAGGACAAGGCTCTCAATGCAGAGCGTCCCCCCGCGCCACACCATCCCCTGCAATTCGTTGAGGTGCCGCGCACTGTATTGCAGCGTGGTCCAGAACCCCGCGTCACCCTGCGCGCCGGCTTCCCGCGGGCGGGTAAAGCTGAAGGTGCGCACCTCCGCGAAATCGCCATGCTGGAGGAAGCCGATGTGCGCATCGGCGGTGATCGCACCAACGCCAAGCCGGCAGGTGACCGTGCCGTAGGCGTGGCGGAACAGGATCATGCAATCGTTGTGCCGGCCCCGCACGCCCGTGAGCACGCAGCGATCGCCTTCTTCGTTGTCGGGGCAACCTACGCGCAGCGTGGATTCGCCCGCGATGATGATCATCTCGCCAAACGCACGCACGCCGCCGGCGGGGATGAGGTTGAACGGCGCGTGGCGGAAATCCAGGGCCTGGATGTGCGTGCCGAGCGCACCCGCCGGCTGCGCAAGATACGAAAGGATCGAGGGATCCTGCGCCAGGCGCCGGTGGCGGAACTTCTGCAGTGGCGGGGATGAAACGCGAGGGATGCGCTGCTTCACGGGAACAGCGTGCACGGTACTGGCCGACAGCATGTCGGGTCCTCCGGTGGGCGGGAGAGAACGCCAGGTACCGGCCGGCGCGTGGGTCAGGCAGAGCGTGCTGCAGGCAAGCGCGCAAACGCAATATCACTTTCGCCCTAGGGAATTTTTCTTAACGGGGATGCGTTTTTCCCACCCATCGTGACGCGTCCTGACCACGAAAAAAGCCGCGCCTGTTGCCAGGCGCGGCTTCCATGCCCCGCGTTGTCTTCGCGGTTTACTCGCCGATCGTCAACAGCGACGCATTGCCACCCGCGGCCGTGGTGTTGATGGTGAGCGTGCGCTCGCCCGCGAAGCGCAGCAGGTAGTGCGGGCCGCCGGCCTTCGGGCCGGTGCCGCTCAGGCCTTCGCCGCCGAACGGCTGCACGCCGACCACCGCGCCGATCTGGTTGCGGTTGACGTAGCAGTTGCCCACCTTCGCGCGCGACGAGATGTAGTCGATCGTGTCGTCGATGCGGCTGTGGATGCCGAGCGTAAGGCCGAAGCCCGTGGCGTTGATCTGCTCGACCACCTTGGCAAGGTCGGCGCCCTTCCAGCGGATGACGTGCAGCACCGGGCCGAAGATCTCGCGGGTGAGCGTCTCCAGCGACGGGATCTCGTACGCGCGCGGCGCGAAGAACGTGCCGTTGGCCGTCTCGGCCGGCAGGGCCACTTCGCCAATCTTCTTCGCCTCGCGGTCCATGCGGGCCGCGTGGTCGACGAGGATCTGGCGGGCGTCTTCGTCGATGACCGGGCCGACATCGGTGGAGAGCAGGCCCGGGTCGCCCACCTTCAGTTCCGCCATGGCGCCGGCGAGCATGCCGATGACCTTGTCGGCGATGTCTTCCTGCACGAACAGGATGCGCGCGGCCGAGCAGCGCTGGCCGGCCGACTGGAACGCCGAGTTGATGACGTCCTTGACGATCTGCTCGGGCAGGGCGGAGGAGTCGGCGATCATCGCGTTCTGGCCGCCGGTCTCGGCGATAAGCGCGGCGATGGGGGCGTTGCGGGCGGCGAGGGCGCGGTTGATGGCCCACGCCGTATCGGTGGAGCCGGTGAAGGCCACGCCGGCCACGCGCGGATCGCGGGTGAGGGCGGCGCCGACGGTGGCGCCATCGCCCGGCAGGAACTGCAGCACATCGGTGGGCACGCCCGCCGCGTGCAGCAGCTTCACGGCGGCATGGCCGATCAACGCGGTCTGCTCGGCCGGCTTGGCGATGACGGCGTTGCCGGCAGCCAGCGCCGCGGCCACCTGGCCGAGGAAGATGGCCAGCGGGAAGTTCCACGGGCTGATGCAGACGAACACGCCGCGGCCGTTGAGGAACAGCTGGTTGCTCTCGCCGGTGGGGCCAGGCAGCTGCTCGGGCTGGCCGAACAGGCGGCGCGCCATGGTGGCGTAGTAGCGGAGGAAGTCCGCGGCCTCGCGGATTTCCGCGATGGCGTCGGGCAGACTCTTGCCGGCCTCGCGCACGCACATGGCGATGAACTCGGCGCGGTGGTGCTCCAGCTGCTCGGCGGCGTGCTCGAGGATGGCGGCGCGGCTGGCGGCCGGCAGGCGGTCCCAGCCCGGCTGGGCGGCGACGCCGGCGCGCAGCGCCTGGTCGACCAGGCCCTCGGAGGCGTTTTCCACCGTGCCGATGATGCGGCGGCGATCGGACGGGTCGGTGACCTCCACGCGGGTGCCACCGGTGGCGCCACCGGCGACGAGCGGGGCGGCCGCCCACGGGCCCGAGTGGCGGTTGACGGCGTCGGCGAGCTCGTTCAGCTCGTTGTCGTTAGCGAAGTTCATGCCCATGGAGTTCTTCCGGAGTTCGCCGTACAGGTTGACCGGCAGGGGAATGCGGGGGTGCGGGATGGAGGCGAAGGCGCGCACGATTTCGCACGGGTCGGCGACGAGGTCGCGGACCGGCACGCTTTCGTCCACCACGCGGTTGACGAAGCTGGTGTTGGCGCCGTTCTCGAGCAGGCGGCGCACCAGGTAGGGCAGCAGATCCTCGTGCGTGCCCACCGGCGCGTAGACGCGGCAGGGCACGTTGAGCTTGTCCTTGCCGATGACCTCGGCGTAGAGGTCGGCGCCCATGCCGTGCAGGCGCTGGTTCTCGTACGGCCGGCCCTTCGCGATGTGGTGGATCGCGGCGATGGTATGGGCGTTGTGCGTGGCGAACTGCGGGTAGACCAGGTCGCTGCCCGCGTTGAACAGGCGGTGGGCGCAGGCCAGGTAGCTGACGTCGGTGTTGGGCTTGCGCGTGTACACCGGGTAGCCCGACAGGCCGTTTTCCTGCGAACGCTTGATCTCGGCGTCCCAGTAGGCACCCTTCACCAGGCGCACGAACCAGCGGCGGCCGGTTGCGCGGGCCTTCTCCACCACCCAGTCGATGACGAACGGCGCGCGCTTCTGGTAGGCCTGGATGACGATGCCCAGGCCGTTCCAGCCCTCGAGCGAGGGGTGGGCGAACACATCGCCGATGATGTCGAGCGAGAGCTCGAGGCGATCGGTCTCCTCGGCGTCCACCGAGAGGGCGATGCCGTTCTTGTAGGCCAGCTGCGACAGCTCGAGCAGCTTCGCGCCCAGCTCGGTGCGGGCGCGGGCGCGGTTGCCCACCTCGTAGCGCGGGTGCAGCGCCGAGAGCTTCACCGAGATGGACGGCGCCTCGACGTTGCTGGTGAACGGGCCACGGGCGCCCAGGGCGTTGATGGCGTCGCGGTAATCCTGCTGGTAGCGCTCGGCCGTGGCCTGGGTGAGCGCCGATTCGCCGAGCATGTCGTACGAATAGCGGAACACCGAGTGCTCCTTCTCCTCGGAGCGGTCGAGCGCCTCCTTGATGGTGCGGCCCATGACGAACTGGTGGCCCATGATGCGCATGGCCTGGCGCACGGCCAGGCGCACCACCGGCTCGCCCGCGCGGCCGACGAGGCGGCGCAGGGCGGAGCTGAAGTCGTGGCGGGTCTCCTCGGCCAGGTTCACCAGGTGGCCGGTGAGCATGAGGCCCCAGGTGGAGGCGTTGACGAACAGCGACTCGCTGCGGCCCAGGTGCTTCTTCCAGTCGGCATCGCCCAGCTTGTCGCGGATGAGCTTGTCGGCCGTGGCCTTGTCGGGGATGCGGAGCAGGGCCTCGGCCACGCACATGAGCAGCACGCCCTCCTCGGAGGAGAGATCGTACTGGCGCATGAAGGATTCGACGGCGCTCTGGTCCTTGGCCCGGGCGCGGACTCGGGTGACCAGGCCGGCCGCCACGTCGATGACGTGCTCGCGCTCGGTGGGCGGCAGGGTGGCCTGGGCCAGGAGGTCGTTGACGGCCTCGGTTTCGTCGCGCAGCCATGCGGCGGTGATGCGCGCGCGCGCCGGCTCGGCACCGGTGGGGAGTTCGGGACTGAGGATGGACGGGTTCACGGGGGCTATTGGGGGGTGGGGAGACTGCGCATTGTAAGGGAGGGTGGGGGTTCTTGCGTGGTGCGCTGCGGGGTGGGGTGCCTATCCCGTGAAGAGTGAAGCGTCAATCGTCAGGTTAAGCCGGCGCGTGGCGGGGGTTGAGCGCCGTCAAGCACTTACGATTCACGCTTGACGCTTCACGGGCGGCGGCGCCCCAGCGCCGCACCCGTCCTTGCCGCATCATCGCCGCCGCCCTATGATCCCAATGTTCCAGGCACGCCGGATTTCCATGATCGTGCTTCGACCGACCGTCGCGGGTCACCCGCGCGTGTTGTGGCTGCGGCCCAACCGTGCGCTGGACAAGCGCGGCCTGCGTCGGCTGATCATCGGTCTTGCGGTGTTGGCCCTGGCGATCGCCACGCTCGGCGCATGGCAGGGGAATGTCTTCGCCCCCGTCTTCGCGCTGCTCGAGGCGTTCGCCATGGGGTTCGCGCTTGGCGCGGCCTGGCGGGCCGGCGACAGGGGTGAACGCATTGCCATTGGCCCGGATACGCTCGAGGTGCGGCAGCTACCCGGTCGACGGGTGCGCCGTTTCCAGACATATTGGTTGCGCATCGGGCTGGCGCCGGGGGCAGGTCGCCAGCGGCTCCTGATCACATCGCACGGCAACGAGCTCGAAATCGGCGCCTTCCTTGGGGAAGAGGAAAGGGCCGAGGTGTCAAGGAAACTCATGGTGCTTCTGTCCGAGGTCATGGATCAGTCGCGCAGGTAGGTTCAACAAAGGTGCAAACATGACATCTGGCGGCATCGGACGATTGGTTTCGGCGTGGACGGCAGGCGTGGCAATGGCCCTTTCGGGCGGGGTGGCGATGGCCAACCCGGAGCCCGACCAGCTCAACATGACCAAGGGCGCGGCGGAGTGGTCGCCCTACGGCATGCACATGGTGGCGCTATGGGTCTGCGTCGTCATCGGCATCGTGGTGTTCGGCGCCATGTTCGTGGCGATGTTCCGCTTCCGTAAGTCGCGCGGCGCCGTGGCCGAGAAGTGGTCGCACAGCACGAAGCTCGAGATCGTCTGGACGGTCATCCCCGTCATCATCCTCATCTTCCTGGCCAAGCTGGCCACGGGCGGCCTCACCTCGTTCGCCGACACCACCGGCTCGGAGATGACCATCAAGGTCACCGGCTACCAGTGGAAGTGGCGCTACGACTACGTCGAGTACAAGGGCAAGCCGGTCGACCGGGTCGGCTTCATGTCGAAGCTGGAAGAAAGCTCCGACCGCACCCGCCAGCTCAAGTCGAACCTCGACCCCGACAAGATCCAGGTCGACGGCTACAAGACCTACCTGCTCGATGTCGACAAGCCGCTCGTCGTCCCGGTGGGCACAAAGATCCGCTTCATCATCGTCGGCGGCGACGTCATCCACTCTTGGTGGGTGCCGGCGCTGGGCTGGAAGATGGACGCCATCCCGGGCATCGCCAACTCGGCGTGGACCAAGCTCAAGGAGCCTGGTGTCTACCGCGGCCAGTGCGCCGAGCTGTGCGGCCAGGACCACGGCTTCATGCCGATCGTGGTCAAGGCCGTGCCCAAGGCGGAATTCGACCAGTGGCTGGCCACCCAGCAGGACGAGGCGAAGGTGCAGCAGGCTGCGCAGACCGCCCAGGCCAATCCCGCCACGGCCCCCCAGGGCTGATCCCGTACAAGTCCAAGGTAGAGGTGCAAGGCCCATGGCGAACGCAGCCACCCACGACCACCACGATCACGCGCACCACGCGCCGCAGGGGTTCTTCCAGCGCTGGGTGATGTCCACGAACCACAAGGACATCGGCACGCTGTACCTCATTTTCTCGCTGACGATGTTCTTCATCGGCGGCGCCTTCGCGATGGTTATCCGCGCGGAGCTGTTCAAGCCGGGCATGCAGCTCGTGCAGCCGTATTTCTTCAATGAAATGACGACGATGCACGCGCTGGTCATGATCTTCGGCGCCATCATGCCCTCGTTCGTGGGCCTGGCGAACTGGATGATCCCGCTCATGGTCGGCGCGCCGGACATGGCGCTGCCGCGCATGAACAACCTCTCGTTCTGGATCATGCCCTTCGCCTTCACCCTGCTGCTGGGCACGCTGTTCATGCCGGGCGGCGGCCCCGCCGGTGGCTGGACCATGTACCCGCCGCTGTCGCTGCAGGGCGAGTCCATCGCCTACGTGGTGTTCGCGGTCCACCTGATGGGTATCAGCTCCATCATGGGCGCCATCAACATCATCGCCACCATCCTCAACATGCGTGCCCCGGGCATGGATCTGCTGAAGATGCCGGTGTTCGTGTGGAGCTGGCTGATCACGGCGTTCCTGCTCATCGCGGTGATGCCGGTGCTGGCGGGCGCGGTCACCATGCTGCTCACCGACAAGTACTTCCACACCAACTTCTTCAACGCCGCCGGCGGCGGCGACCCGGTGCTGTACCAGCACATCTTCTGGTTCTTCGGGCACCCCGAGGTGTACATCATGATCCTGCCGGCGTTCGGGATCATCTCGGAGATCATCCCCACCTTCGCCCGCAAGCCGATCTTCGGCTACCGCGCCATGGTGTTCGCCATCGCCTCCATCGCCTTCCTCTCGTTCATCGTCTGGGCGCACCACATGTTCGCCGTGGGCCTGCCGATGGGCGCCGAGATCTTCTTCATGTACGCCACCATGCTCATCGCGGTGCCGACGGGCGTGAAGGTGTTCAACTGGGTGAGCACGATGTGGGGCGGCTCGATGACCTTCGAGACGCCGATGCTGTTCTCCATCGCGTTCGTCATCCTGTTCACCATCGGCGGCTTCTCCGGCCTCATGCTGGCGCTGGCCCCGGCCGACTTCCAGTACCACGATACCTACTTCGTGGTGGCGCACTTCCATTACGTGCTGGTCACCGGTGCCGCCTTCTCGATCATGGCCGCCGCGTACTACTGGCTGCCGAAGTGGTCGGGCCACATGTACAACGAGACCTGGGGCAAGATTCATTTCTGGTCCAGCGTCATCTCGGTGAACGTGTTGTTCTTCCCGCAGCACTTCCTGGGCCTGGCCGGCATGCCGCGCCGCATCCCCGATTACAACGTGGCCTTCGCCAACTTCAACATGATCAGCTCCATCGGCGGCTTCTGGTTCGGCGCCTCGCAGCTGATCTTCCTGGGCGTGGTGGTGCATTGCGTGTTCTTCTCGAAGAAGAAGGCGGCCGACCGCTCGTGGGAAGGTGCCAAGGGCCTCGAGTGGACCGTGCCGTCGCCGGCGCCCCACCACACCTTCGACGTGCCGCCGGTCATCCATGACGATGAGCTGGCCCACGGCAATACCGACCACTGATCGATGAACGCCATGGTCGACAACGAACTCGATGAGCGGCGCAAGCGCGCCCGCCGCACCGCGCTGATCGCGGGCGGCGTGGCGCTCGGCATCTTCATCCTGTCGATCGTGCAGATGTTGAAGCTGTAACGGCCAACAAGCGACTTCCACGGGAAACCAGCATGGGTCACCAGCAACACGACGCTTACTTCGTACCGGCCAAGAGCCAGTGGCCCATCGTGGCCGCCGTCTCCATGTTCGTCACCGTTTTCGGTGCCGCGCACTGGCTGAACGCCGAGCCGGGCGATTCGGGCTTTGGCAAGGTCGCCTTCCTCATCGGCGTGCTGATGATCTTCGGCATGTTCTTCGGCTGGTTCCGCTCGGTCATCCACGAGTCGATGGCCGGCAGCTACAACAGCCAGGTCGATCGCTCGTTCCGCATGGGCATGATGTGGTTCATCTTCTCCGAGGTGATGTTCTTCGGGGCGTTCTTCGGCGCGCTGTTCTACGCCCGCATCTTCTCGGTGCCCTGGCTGGGCGGCGAAGGCCATGGCGTGCTCACCCACCAGTTCGTGTGGGAGAACTACAGCGCGGCGTGGGGTGCGTCCGGTGGCGGCGGCCCCGACAAGATCGGCGGCTCGTTCCACACCATCGCGGCGTGGGGCCTCCCGCTGCTGAACACACTGATCCTGCTGTCGTCGGGCGTCACCATCACCATCGCGCACCATGCGCTGAAGGCCGGCCACCGCAAGGCGTTGCTCATCGGCCTGGGCGCCACCGTGCTGCTGGGCTGCACGTTCCTGTTCTGCCAGGCCCACGAATACGCCGAAGCCTACGAGCACTTCAACCTCACGCTGGGCAGCGGTGTCTACGGCGCCACGTTCTTCATGCTCACCGGTTTCCACGGCATGCATGTCACCCTGGGCACGATCATGCTGGCCATCATCTGGCTGCGTTGCGCCAAGGGCCACTTTTCGAAGGACGACCACTTCGGCTTCGAAGCCGTCGCGTGGTACTGGCACTTCGTCGACGTGGTGTGGCTGGCGCTGTTCCTGTTTGTCTACGTGCTCTGATCGCACCCAGCCCTGGTCGCACCGAAACCCGCCGCAAGGCGGGTTTTTTTTGGCGCCGGGGTGACGTGTTGGCATAGGCCTACGTGTCGGCGTGGGCACGGGCGACTGTGGCGAACGCGCGATCTTCGCGAACCTGTTCCTGCCAGCGCACGGGGCGCTGTTTGCCAGGAGCCACCCATGAAAAAATTTGCCGAATGGAGGAGTGCGCCATTGACGTATATCAGTCAATGGCGTACTGTCCGCCCGTGGTCTTCGTAGAGACGCCGCTCTTCACCCGCCGGGTACGCGCGCTGCTTGGCGAAGACCAGTACACCCGGCTTCAGCATTTTCTCGCCGCGTACCCGGAGGCAGGCGATCTCATCGAGGGTACGGGTGGCCTCCGCAAGGTGCGGGTGGCCATGTCGAGCCGGGGCAAGAGCGGTGGCGCTCGCGCCATCTACTACCACTTCGTGGCGCAGTCGCGCATTGCCATGCTCCTGATCTACGCGAAGAACGAACGTGACGATCTCACGGCCGACCAGCGGACCACGTTGCGAAAAGTCGTCGAACATTGGAATCAACCGCCATGAGCAATTTCTTTGATGATCTCCTCGAGAGCGTGCAGCAGATGGATGAGATCCATCGTGGCAAGCGCGCGCCGTCCCGCGAGTTCGCGGTCGACCCGGCCACCATCAAGGCCATCCGTGAAGCCACCGGGCTTTCGCAGCCCAATTTCGCGAAGGTGCTTGATGTGGATGTCGGCACGCTGCGCAACTGGGAGCAGGGGCGGCGCGAGCCGACGGGGCCGGCGCGGGCCCTTCTGCGGGCGATCCGGAACGATCCGAAGAACGTCATGGCGGCCCTGGTGGGTTGAGGTTCGCCTTATCGCGCGCAAGCGCGCTCCTACAGGGACTTGAGCGAGGCGGTGGGGCCCTGCTGGCGCAGTTTGCCGCAGCGCGCCTTGGTAGCAGGAGGGAGCGGGTTAGAATTGGCCCACGTCGTGGGGGTGCAGCCACCCCATGAAGATGCCCAGCGCCACCATGGCGATGAGCAACAGGGAGAGGCCGATGCGGCGGGTGAGGGCCCATACGGTGCGCTTGCTCTGGCCCTTGTCGGTCATCATGAAGAACAGCGCCTGGCCCAGGTTGAACAGCACCACCAGCAGCAGGATCACCAGCGCGTATTTGTAGATGGTTTCCACGTGACCGTTCCGCCTCATTGCGACAATCCGAGTATAGCGGCGGCCACGCGGGGCTTTGCATGAGCTTCCTGCGGCGCCCGACGTGGTTCGCTGTCGCACTCACGGTGGCTGGCGTGCTGGTTTTCACGCGCCTGGGCGTGTGGCAGCTCCACCGCGCGGCCGAGAAGGACGAGCTCCTGCGGCGCTACGCCGCAGCCAGCGAGGCCCCGGCGGAGCCGTTCGATCGCGTCGCGGCCGCGCCCCCGGCCGATCGCTACCCCCGGGTGGACCTCGCCGGGGCGTTCCTGGCCGGGCACCGCTACATCCTCGATGACCAGGTCCGCGCCGGCCAGGCCGGGGTGCATGTCTACGCGCCGTTCCAGCCGCGTGGCGACAACCACGCCGTGCTGGTCGACCTGGGCTTCCTCCCGCGCGAGGCGGGCAGCCTGCCAAAGCTGCCGCCCGTGCCCACGGCGCAGACCACCCTGCGCGGCCTCTACGTGCCGCCACCGGGGGTCGGGGTGCGCCTGGGCGGCGATCGCCTGCCGGGGCAGCCGGGGCCCGACAAGACGCTTGTCTACATCGACCTGGGCGAGGTGGCCGCCGACCTGCACCACTCGCTGTATCCTCGCGTGCTGCTGCTCGACGCCGACCCGGCCACCATCTACGCCCGTGAGTGGACGCCTGCGGTGATGCCGCCGGCCCGGCATCGCGCCTATGCGTTCCAGTGGTTCACCTTCGCGGCCGCCGCGGTGGTGATCTTCATCCTCCTCCACCGCAACCGGCGGCCCCGCCCGCGCAACGAGAGCCCATGAGCGAACCGCAAGCCCAACCCGCCCGTTCGGGCCGCCTCAAGCTGGTGCTGATCATGCTGGTGTTCCTGGCGCCCATCGTCGCGGCTGGCCTGCTCACGGTCACGGGGTGGCAGCCGACCGGCAAGGGCAATGGCCAGCCGATCCTGCCCCAGCGCAGCTTCGAGGGTGTGCGCGTCGACGTGGGCGGCAAGCCATGGGCATGGCGCGACAGCGAGCCGCGCCTCACGCTGGTGGTGCTGCCCGGCCCCGCCTGCGCGGCCGGGTGCGTGAAGACGCTGGCGCTGGTGCGCAACGCGCGCATCGTGCTCAACCGCAATGCCGACCGCCTGCGCCTGCTGTACTCCGGCCCCGCGCCCACCGGCACCGATGCGCAGGCGGTCATGGCGGATTACGCCATCGGCACCGATACCACCGACGCGTTCGCGCCGTTCCGCCCGGCCACGCCGGATGCGGTCGCGGTCGTGCTCGTCGAATCCAATGCCACCGCGCTGGCCTGGTACCCCGCGGGCTTCGACCCGAACGGCCTGCGCAAGGATCTGCAGAAGGTGATCCGCTGATGCCACCCCGCGCCGTCAAAGCGCTGCGCACCCTTGCCCTGCTGGCCGCGTTGTTCGCGTTCTGCGTGGTGATGTTCGGTGCGTTCGTACGCCTTTCCAACGCCGGCCTCTCGTGCCCCGACTGGCCCACCTGCTACGGCAAGGTCACGTGGCCGGGCCATGCGCAGGATATCGCGCAGGCGAACCAGGCCTTCCCTGATCGTCCCTACGAAACGCACAAGGCGTGGCGCGAGCAGGTCCATCGCTTCCTCGCGGGCAGCCTCGGCGTCATGGTGCTGGCCATCGCATTGATCGCCGCGTGGCGCAGGCGATTCGCCGTCGGCGCCATCATCGTCTCGGCGGTGTTTGCCGCCGTCGGCGTCGTGATGTACATGCGCGGCGAGCACGTGGTGTCGTCGGCGCTTTCCGCGCTGGCCATCGCGCTGCCGCTGGTTGCCGCCGCGACGCTCGACCGCCCCGGCGCATGGCGCGTGGGCGTGGCCGCGCTCGCGGTCATCATCTTCCAAGCCATGCTCGGCATGTGGACGGTCACGCTGCTGGTGAAGCCCATCGTCGTCACGGGCCACCTCCTCGGCGGCCTTGCCACCTTCGGCCTGCTGGCGTGGGCCGCCTTGCGCTGGTGGCGCGTGGGCACGCTGGATGACCGCTTCGCCGCGCTGCGCACGCCCGTCGCCATCGGCATCGTCGTGCTCGTGTGCCAGATCACGCTGGGTGGCTGGACAAGCTCGAACTACGCCGCGCTGGCCTGTGGCATGGATTTCCCCAAGTGCCTCGGCCAGTGGTGGCCCGAGACCGATTTCCACGAAGCGTTCGTGCTTTGGCGCGGCATCGGCGTGAACTACGAAGGCGGCGTGCTCGACATGGCCGCGCGTAGCGCGATCCAGATGGCGCACCGCATCGGCGCCGGCGTCACCTTCGTTTACCTCGGCTGGCTGGCGCACAAGCTATCGCGCGCCGGGCTGCGCAAGCAGGGCATCGCCGTGGCCGTGGTGCTGGTCGTGCAGGTGCTGCTTGGCATCGGCAACGTGCATCTTGGCCTTCCCCTGCCGGTGGCCACCGCGCACAACGGCGTCGCCGCGCTGCTGCTTTTCACCCTGCTCGCGGCCCTGGCCAGCACGCAGCGCCTGCCACCGGAGGCCCCGTGACCAAGTTCAAGCAATACATGGAGCTGACCAAGCCGCGTGTCGTCGCGCTGCTGGTGTTTTGCGCCGTCATCGGCATGTTCCTGGCCGTGGACGCCGAGGGCAACCGCATGCTGCCCTCGTGGCAGGCCGGTATCTTCGGCACGCTGGGCATCTGGCTGGCCTCGGCCTCGGCGGCCGCGTTCAACCACCTTATCGACCAGCGCATCGACAAGCTCATGGCGCGCACCTCGCACCGGCCGCTGGCTACGGGTGAACTCACGCCCATGCAGGTGTTCGTGTTCGCGATGGCGCTCGGCATCGTGTCGATGCTGGTCCTGGTGTGCCTGGTAAACACGCTCACGGCGGTGCTCACGTTCTTCTCGCTCATCGGCTACGCGGTGATCTACACCGCCTACCTGAAGCGTGCCACGCCGCAGAACATCGTCATCGGTGGCCTGGCGGGCGCCGCGCCGCCCGTGCTCGGCTGGACGGCCGTCACCGGCTCGCTGCACCCCTACGCGCTGCAGTTGCTGCTCATCATCTTCGTGTGGACCCCGCCGCATTTCTGGGCGCTGGCCATCTTCCGCGTCGACGATTACTCGCGCGCCCAGGTGCCGATGCTGCCCGTGACGCATGGCGTGAAGTTCACGCGCTGGCACATCTTCTTCTACACCGTGCTGCTGTTCCTGGTCACGCTGCTGCCGTTCCTCACGGGCATGAGTGGCCTCATCTACCTCTTCGGCGCCGTGGTGCTGGGCATCGGCTTCCTGTGGTACGCCGTGCGCCTGTTCAACCCGCCGGACGACTTCTTCGCCATGAAGATGTTCAATTACTCCATCATCTACCTGATGGTGCTGTTCGCGTTCCTGCTGGCCGACCATTGGCTGGTGGAGCCGATGGTGCATTTGCCGGTGACGTTCGAGCCGATCGTTTGATGTGACTCCACCATCTGTGGGAGCGCGCTTGCGCGCGATCGCGCGCAAGTGAGGTGACCCCCAAAAGTTGGAC
>NZ_JZRB01000026.1 GCF_000964085.1 Luteibacter yeojuensis | reverse complement strand
CGGACCTGCGGACCGGGCCGTAGCTGCGCTTTGGCCATTACGTTGCGTTGCGCGGCCCTCCGCTCATGTCGGCCCCAGGGGCCCACCCGCCACCGAGTCCACGCGCCCGGTTTCGTGGGGCACAAGCAAAAAGCCCGCGGACGCGCACGATCATGGATGACCCGCGCGCTTTGCGCACAAGGGCAAACTTTCCCGCTCTGGCAGCGCACGTTCGAGGGTCGCCTTCTGGCGAAGGATGGTGACGCGCGGGTCTTGGCACGGTACATCGTGGGCAACGTTGTGCACGCTGGCCCATCAAGTACGTCTGCCACTACGCCTACCGAAGCGAGGCGTGCCGGAACGAGCGTGGCATCACGCAGCGCCGGCTTGTGCCGCACGAAACGAGGCGTATCGACTCGGGGGCGGGCAGGCCCTTGGGGCCGACATGAGCGGAGGGCCGCCGAATGCATCGGTTATCGCGACATCGTTACTACGGCCCGGTCCGCAGGTCCGCGACTGGCGGCCCCAAGGGCCTGCCCGCCCCCGACTGCCGACACCTCACCAGCCTAAGGCGGCGCTAGCCGCTGAACACATGCATTCGCGATAGCGGATGAACCGGTTCGTGCACCCGTTGCACACCTTAAGCGGAAGGCCGTGGTTTCGTTCTGCCCCGCGTCGCATCGATGATGCGTGCCGTGATGCCTTCGAGCCGATCCACGGGCGCCGCGACGACGAGGTCGGCGCCATCGGTGACGAAGGTTTCTTCTTCGATCGTGCCTTCCAGCTCGCGGATGCGTGCCGTGACGAGGGCGAGGTCGGCGAACTCGACACGCAGCGCGAGCCGCCCGATGGCGACGATGGGCAGCCGGGGTGCAAGCCGCAGGCATTCCGCCGCGCCGCCGCCGTACGCCCGTGCAAGCCCGCCGGCGCCGAGCTTGATGCCGCCGTACCAGCGCGTGACCACGACGGCGACGCGATCGCAGCCTTGCCCGTCTATGGCGGCGAGGATGGGGCGGCCCGCCGTGCCCCCGGGCTCGCCATCGTCGTTGAAGCGGTACGCGTCGCCGATGCGGTAGGCCCAGCAGTTGTGCGTGGCCGCCGGGTCGCCCACGGCCTGGAAGAAGGCCAGCGCCTCGGCGGGCGTCGCCACGGGCGCCGCCTGGGTGAGGAAGCGGCTCTTCTTGATGTCTTCCTCGTGGCGGAACGGCGCGGCGAGGGTTTCCAGCGACGTGCTCAAGGCTTCAGGTCGCGGAGGTCTTGCGGCAAGGCGTACGCGGGGTAAAGACGGCGCAGCTCGGCGAGCTTGCGGAGGGCTTCGTCGCGGTCGCCATGGTCGAGCAAGCGGCGGATCTCGCCGACGCGATCGTCCGGACCCAACGGTGCCACCTTCGGTGCCGCGCGCAGTTGCATCTGCATCGCGGGTGCGCCGGCAGGGGCCGGGGCCGGCGCGAACGCCTGCTCCGCGGCGGCGGGTGCCAGGTCCGCGGGTGGGGCGGGCGGTGGCGGTGGTGAAGGGGGCTCGGCGGGCGCGGCGGGGGCGGGTGCTGGCGCAGGTACAGGCGCTGGCGCCGCCCATGGCGCCGCCGATGTGACCATGCCTTCCGCCATCGGCGCGTGGCGCGCGGCCGCCTTGCGCATGGGCGCCGATACCGCCGGCTTCGCGGCGGCGCGGGTTTCCGCCATGGGCGCCGCATCGGCTGCCGTGGGCGGTGCGATCGCAGGTGCGGGCACGGGCGCCACGGCCGCTGGCGGCGCCGGCCGTTGCAGGCTCTGCGCGCGCTCCGTGGCGGTATCGCGGATCGGCGCGTCGCGCATCTGCCAGCCCACGCCCGCGGCGAGCACCAGCACGGCCGCGGAGCCAAGCGCCACGGGCCAGCGCGGCCGGCGCCGCACCGGCGTGGCGCGCGTGGCGGCGGCCAGGATGGACGCATCCAGCGCGGCGTCGGGCTCCGTCTTCGGCAGGCGGCCGTACAGCGCTTTAAGCTCGCGCTCGTCGGGCAGGTCGTCGTCGCTCGGTGGGGGCGTGTTCGGGTTCATGTCAGTCGGCAAACCACTGCTTGATGCGTGCCATGGCATAGCGCAGGCGGGATTTCGCGGTTTCGCGGCCCACGCCGGTGATGGCGGCGATCTCCTCCAGGGATAGTTCGTATTCCATGCGCAGCACGAAGGTCTCGCGCTGGTCGTCGGGCAGGCCGTCGATGGCCTGCTGCATGCGTCGGCGCAGTTCGAATTCGGACAGCGCCTGCTCGGGTTGTTCGCGCTCGGGCGCCGGCTGCGCGGCGAACACCGCGTCGGCTTCGTCGCCACCGGCCTGCGGCTTCTGTTTGCGGAAAGCGTCGATGGCGAGGTTGTGTGCGATCTGCAGCAGCCACGTGCTGAACTTCGCCTCGGCCCGGTAGCGGTCGCGCGCCGCGATGACGCGCGCCCACGTTTCCTGGAACAGCTCGTCGGCCAGCGCCCGGTCCTTCACCGTCTTGAGCAGGAACCGGTACAGCGGGCCCTTGTGCCTTGCATACAGGGCTTTGAACGCGGCCGCGTCCCCGCCCACCCAGGCGAGCATCAGCGAGGCATCGTCGGCCAGGGGAGCATCCATGGCCGACGAGGTTACGGGGTTCAGCGCGTACCCGCCACAGGCGCCGGGGTCTGGATGCCGCTGGCGAGGTCGGCCAGGCGCGCCATGCCGGCGCGGTAGCCACCGGCATCCTTGCCCTGCGCAGCGCGGGCCAGTTCGGCGACCTTCGCGTAGCCGAAGCCCTCGGTGTACTTGCCACCGCGCAGGTTATCGGCGAAAGCGGCCACGGCGGCGGCGAAGCGCAGGCGTTCGCTGGCGGGGGTGACGCTGGCCGACAGCGGCTGCTCGATCAGCTGGCTCGCACCGCCGTCGGGCGCCTTGTAGCGCAGGCGCAGGAAGGCAAGTTCGTTGCCCTTCGTGGCGGGTGCATCGGTACCGTACCGTAGCGGGTCGACGCTCGCGCCCTTCGCGCCCTTCAGCGTGATCTCGTACAGGGCCGTGACGTTGGCGCCCGCGCCGATCTCGCCCGCATCCACCGCATCGTTGTTGAAATCCTCGCGGGCGAGCATGCGCTTCTCGTAGCCGATGAGGCGGTACTCGGCGACCACGCCCGGGTTGAATTCCACCTGGATCTTCACGTCCCTGGCGATGGTCATCAGCGTGGCTGACATTTCATCGACGAGCACGCGGCGGCCTTCCTCCAGGCTGTCGATGTAATGGTGGCTGCCGTTGCCGGCGTCGGCCAGCGTCACCGCCATCTCGTCGTTGTAGTTGCCCTCGCCGAAGCCGAGGGTGGTGAGCGCGACGCCGCTGCGGCGCTTGTCGGCGATGCGGTCCTTGAGTGCCTGCGTGCCCACGGTGCCGATGTTGAAGTCGCCGTCGGTGGCCAGGATGACGCGGTTCACGCCGCCCTTTATGAAACCCTTCGCGGCTTCGGCGTAGGCAAGGTCGATGCCGGCCGCGCCGTTCGTGCCGCCACCGGCCCCCAGCGCATCGATGGCCGCGGTGATCTTCGCGTGCTGGTCGCCGGGGGTGGAGCGCAGCGCCACGCAGGTGCTGCCGGCGTAGGTCACCAGCGAGATGCGATCCTGCGCGCGCAGCTTCGGCACGATCTGCTTCAGCGAGGCCTTCAGCAAGGGCAGCTTCGCCGGCTCGTCCATCGAGCCCGAGGTATCGACGAGGAACACCAGGTTGGCGGCGGGGATCTCGCTGGCTGGCACCTGGTAGCCCTGGATGCCCACCAGTAGCAGCTGGCGGTTCGCGTTCCATGGCGAGGGCGAGAACTCGGTGGTGACGCTGAAGGGGCGCGAGCGGTCCTTCGGCGGCGCGTAGCCGTAGTCGAAGTAGTTGATGAATTCTTCGCTGCGCACGGCGTCGGCCGGCGGCAGCTGGCCTTCGTTGAGCATGTGGCGCACGTTGGTGTACGAGCCGGTATCCACGTCGATGCTGAAGGTGGAGACCGGGTCGGTGGCCGCCTGGTGCACCGGGTTGGTGTCGCGGTGTGTGTACTTGCTGGTGTCCGCCATCGGCGGCAGGCCTCCGATGACACCGACGTATCCCATCATCTTCGCCTGCGCGACGGGTGCCGCCCTGTTCGCCGGGGCCACCGGCACGGGCGGCGGGGGCGGCATGGGCGCGGCGGTGACGGACTGCGCTTCGAGCGCTTCCGGTGATGCCGCCGGTGCGGGCGCGGCCACGGCCACGGGCGCGGCGCGCCGGCCACCGCGCACCTGCGGCATGATCTTCGGCGCGTACATCACCATGGGGCCGGCGCCCGCGATGCAATCGGTGCTGGCATCCGGCGGCACGGCGGGCGAGGGCGTGGGGTGGCGGCGTGCCGGCGGCTCGGCGCCGGCGGCCCCGGCCGCGACCACGAGGCCGGCGAAAACGAGGGAAAGGGTGGTGCGTAGCGTGTTCATCGTGCATGGCCTCCTTGGGGACATGACGATGAAACGGGGCAGGGGGCGAAACGGGGTTAAACCGCGCGGATGGTATTTTCCGCGCGCTGGTCGGCGTGGCCGCCGATACGGTTGCGGCCGCCGTGCTTGGCGCGGTACAGCGCGTGGTCGGCGGCGTTGAGCAGCTCCAGCGGGCCGCTGGCGGCATCCGGCTGGATCGCCGCGACACCGATGGTGATGGTCAGCACGCCGAAGGGGCTGCGCGGGTGCGAGATGGCCTGCGCTTCGACGTGGGCGCGCAGGTCTTCCGCCAGCACCAGGGCGTCGGCAAGGCGCGTGCCGGGTGCGACCACGGCGAACTCCTCGCCACCGAAGCGCGCAAGGAAGTCACCCGCGCGCAGGCCGCGCGCCACCATGGTGGACGCCAGCGCGCGCAGGCAGTCGTCACCCGCGAGGTGGCCGTAGCGGTCGTTGTATTCCTTGAAGTAGTCGACGTCGATCATCAGCAGCGAGATCGGCTCGCGCTGGCCGGGACGGTGCCATTCGCGCAGCAGGCGTTCATCGAGCGCGCGGCGGTTGGGCAGGCTGGTGAGGCTGTCGACGAACACCAGGCCCTCGAGCTCGTCGCGGCTGCGCGACAGGCGGAACTCTTCTTCCACCAGGTCGACCTGCGCCAGCGTGCCGCGCAGGCCGATGCCGACCACGGCGGCGATGGCCCCCGCGATGCCCAGCGACGGGTAGTTCGGGATCACCATGAGGCCGAAGCCCAGCACGCTCATGGCGAGGAAGGTGGGGCTGGCGCTCTGGACGAAGCGCACCAGGTATACCGGCGGCATCCAGTGGCGCTGCGGCTTGCGCGCGACCGCGGCCACCACCACGGCCAGGAAGGGCACGTCGAGCAGCATGTCCCACGGCGAGTCGCCGAAATCGGGATGCCCGCCCAGGGCCACGTAGTGGTTGTAGAAGTAGCCGGTGAACGCGTACGAGACGAAGAACCACGCCACCGCGCGGAAGTAATAGTGGTCGTCGGCGCGGTCGGTGGCGATGAAGCGCAGCAGCGCCGCCACGGCGAGGCAGATGTTCTCGAAGTCGAGCATGTGGGCCACGTCGATGGCCTGCTGCGGCCCCATGGCCCCTTCGATGGAGACGATGGAGAACGTACGCACGTAGAACAGCACGCCCAGCAGCGAGGCCAGCACCAGGTCGATGGCGAGGGCCCAGCGCTTGCGCGCGGCCACGGGCGCCGACGAAACGGCCACCAGCACCGGCAGCACGTACAGGATGTAGAAGAACATGCTGTCGCCGGGCGCCGGGTTGGAGTTATCCATCACGTAGTTCTGCCGCGCGGAGAGCGACATGCCGACGGTCCACAGCGCGAGGCTGGCCAGCAACAGCCACCAGCGGTTATCGCGTGGCGTGCCCGAGCGGTACCACGCCAGCACGGTACTGGCCATGGCGAGCACCGCCGCGGCGAAATAGAAGCCGTACGAGATCGCCATGCCGCCCACCGGTGCGAGCACCAGGGCGGCAGCGTGGACCGCCAGCACGATCGCTGCGGCGATGACGAGTTTCATGGCGCGCTTGTTTCCCCTGCTTGCAACGCTATGGTCATATCGGCCGCCTGGCGTGGAAGTTGAGCACGGCGGTCAATATCTTACGGCCGCTTCTTCGACAAATGTGAAGAAGCTCAGGCGGCGCGGATGCTGCCCTTGGCCACGACCGGGCCCGTGGGCTGGCCGGTGGGGGAGCCGCCAGCCGGCTCGACCGATACGGCAAGCACCGCGGTGGGGCCGAGCCGATCCACCAGGGCCCTCGGCAGCGAGAAACGCTTGCCATCGGCCGAGGGGAACACGCCCACGGCGACCGGCGCGCCGCCCTGGGGGATAAGCCACAGTTCGGTGTCACGGCCCGCGGCGAGCGGCTGCGGGGTGGCCGGCACGAGGGTGAGTTCGGCGCGCTGCACGTCCATCGTCGCCGTCCAGGCGGCCTGGCCGTTATCGCCCGCCAAGGTGGACACCATGACCACGGCCGGTGCCTGCGCGGCGGGCGCGGGGGCCGGTGGCGCCCCCGGCCGGGTGGCCGTGAGCACCACGAGGCAGGCGGCGACGGCGCTGGCGCCGACGCCGATCCAGCGCCACAGCGCCAGGCTGTCCCACAGGCGCGGGCGCGCCGCGCCGGCGAGACCCAGCCGCTGCTGGATGGCCGGCCATGCATGGGCAGGGGGCTCCACGGCGGGCACTTCGACGGCAAGCGGGGCCAGCCACGCCTGCCAGCGCGCGACGGCGGCGCCGGCTTCGGGCTGGGCCGCCACTTCGGCGGCGACCGCTGCCCGCGCGTCGGCATCGAGCAGCCCGAGCACGTATTCGGCGTAACGCAGGTTGTCCTTGTCGTTCTCGAAGGTCGTGTTCATGTGCCCAGGCACGCGCGCAGTTGCAGGAGGCCGCGGCGGATCCAGCTCTTCATCGTGCCCAGGGGCACCTTGGCGCGGTCCGCTAGCTCGTTATACGTAGCGCCACCGAAAAAGGCTTCACGGATGGATCGGCGCTGCTGTGCTTCGAGTTCGTCGAGGCAAGCGCGGAGCCGCCCGTGGGCTTCGCCGGCCTCGGCCCGCGTGGCGGGGCCGGGCTCGGTATCGACGATGGCCTCCCAGTCGATGTCGGCGGCCGGTGCCGCGGGCCGCTGGCGCAGGCGGTCGATGGCCTTGTTGCGTACCACGGTGACCAGCCAGGTGAACGCGCTGGCCAGCGCCGGGTCGAACGATGCCGCGCGCCGCCACACGGTGACGAAGGCTTCCTGCAGGATGTCGTCCGCTTCGGCCCGGTCGCCGACCATGCGCATGCACACGCCGAAGAGGCGGGCCGAGGTGGCTTTGTAGAGCGAGGCGAAGGCTTTTTCATCCCGCGCGCCGGTGCGTTGCAGCAGGTCGTTCAGCGCATCGCGCTCGGCGGGCGTGGTGCCTGGCATGCTTGGGATCCCTTCGGCTCAATCGCGTGCCGCGATCTATACCACGATTGGCCGTCACGTAAACGCGACTGCATCCGGGCGACCCTGCCCCTCGTACAAGCCCATAAGGCGAGCCGCCTGCCATGGATGCCCCTATGACGACGAAACGCCTGATCCTTGCCGCGCTTGGCCTGTGCGTGCTGCCGGCCCAGGGCGCCGAGCGCTACGCTGGCGAGGCGGTGCCACGCGCCGGCGGGGCCATGCTGTATCGCGAAGTGCATTACATCGATGGCGGCCGCCATGTGGTGAGCTACCAGTGCCCGGATGGCAAGCCGTTCGCGCGCAAGCTGCTGCAGACGCATGGCGACCCGACACGGCCTGACGTGCAGTATGAAGATGCACGCAGCGGCCTGCGCGAAACGGTACGCGCCACGGGTTCAAAACTCGATATCCACGTGGCGCGTGGCGGCGACGGCGAGCGGGCGAAGACGATCGACATCCCCGCCGGCGCCGTTATCGATGCCGGCTTCGACCCGTACATCCGCGCGCACTGGGATGCCCTGGGCGCGGGGGCGACCATACCGTTCCTCGTCGCCAGCCGGTTTCGCTTCTTCGACGTGAAGATCCTGGGCGGCAAGGTCGTCGATGGCCAGCGCCACCTCGTGCTGAAGCTCGATGCCTGGTATGCGTTCGCCGCGCCAACCATCGAGATGACCTACGGCGCGAAGGACCACCGCCTGCTGCGTTACGAGGGCATGGGCACCGTGCGCAACGCCAAGGGCAAGGGCATCGACGTGCGCATCGATTTCCCGGTGTCAGGGCGGGACCTCGACGTGCCCGCCGCCGCCGTGGACGATGTGCTGAAGGCCCCCCTGGATGGCCATTGCACGACGTGAGGCCCGTGGGCGTGCATCCGCCGCGCGGGTTCGCTCGTATACCCCGATAGACCAAGCAGAGGCAGGCCCATGCGACCCGATACCGCCATCGATGCCCGTCCGCCACGGCTTGCCGCCGCGCTGCGGCGCTGGGTCGATACCACCGACGCGACCCCGGCCGACGATGCGAAGGCTGACCGGATCGACTGGTTGCGGGCGGCCCCGTTCGTCGCGATGCACCTGGCCTGCATCATGGTCTTCTGGACAGGCGTATCCGCGGTTGCCCTGGGTGTCGCCGCCGCCATGTATGCCGTGCGCATGTTCGCGCTCACCGGCTTCTACCATCGCTACTTCTCGCACCGTACCTTCCACGCGCCACGCGCCGTGCAGTTCGTCTTCGCCGTCATCGGTGCCTCGTGCGTGCAGCGTGGCCCCCTGTGGTGGGCCGCCCACCATCGCCACCACCACCGCCATGCCGATACCGCGCAGGATCCGCATTCGCCCACGGTGCACGGGTTCCTGTGGAGCCACGCCGGGTGGTTCCTGACGCCCCGCGGTTTCCGCACGAACCTGGAGCGCGTGCCCGATTTCGCGAAGTACCCCGAACTGCGCTGGCTCGACCGCTTCGATACCGCCGTGCCGGTGCTGCTGGCCGTGGCGCTGTTCGGCCTGGGCAAGCTGCTCGAGCACGTCGCGCCCGGCCTGGGCACCACGGGCTGGCAGATGCTGGCGTGGGGCTTCTTCGTTTCCACCGTGGTGTTGTTCCATGCCACCGTCACCATCAACTCGCTGGCACACCGCTTCGGCAGGCGCCGCTTCGCCACGCGCGACGACAGCCGCAACAACGCATGGCTGGCCCTGATCACGTTTGGCGAAGGCTGGCACAACAACCACCATTTCTTCCCCGGTTCCGTCCGCCAGGGTTTTCGCTGGTGGGAAGTGGACGTGACCTGGTATGGCCTGTGGCTGATGTCGAAGCTGGGCCTGGTCAGCGACCTGAAGCCGATCCCGGGGTGGGTCGTGGCGAAGATGGGGCGCTGAGCCGTGCGCGTGGCGGTCGTCGGGTCAGGCATCGCGGGGCTGGCATCCGCCTGGGTGCTGTCGCGCCACCATGACGTGGAACTGTTCGAGGCGGGCGATTACCTCGGCGGCCACGTGCACACGCACCGCGTGGCGCAGGCCGGGCGCACGTACGACATCGATACCGGCTTCATCGTGCACAACCCCGTGCACTATCCGCTTCTCACGGCGTTCTTCGAGGAACTGGGCGTCGCCACGCAGCCCACCACCATGAGCTTCGCGGTGCGTAGCGAGGCCACGGGCCTCGAATACAACGCCACCTCGCTCAATGGATTGTTCTGCCAGCGCCGGAACCTTGTCTCGCCGCGGTTCCACGGCATGCTGCGCGACCTGTTCCGCTTCTACCGCGAGGCGCCGGCGCTGCTCGCCGTGGAGGGCCCGGGCCCCACGCTGGGCGAATACCTGGCGGAAGGCGGTTATGGGGCGATGTTCCGTGACGAGCATCTCGTTCCCATGGCCTGCGCGCTGTGGTCGTCGCCGTCATCGGGCATCCTCGGGTTCCCGGCGAAGTACCTGGTGCAGTTCATGGCGAACCACCACATGCTGCAGGTTTCCGGCCGGCCGCAGTGGCGCGTCGTCACGGGCGGCTCGGCACGCTACGTCGACGCCCTGCGCGCGCGCTGGAAGGTGCGCGAGCATCTTTCCACCCCCGTGCACGCGCTGCGCCGCCACGTGAACGGCGTTGATGTCACCAGCACGCGTGGCACCGAGGCGTTCGACGAAGTGGTGCTGGCCTGCCACTCGGACCAGGCGCTTGCGCTGCTCGCCGATGCCGACCCGCTGGAGCGTGCCGTGCTTGGCGCCATGCGCTACCAGGCTAACGAGACCGTGCTGCACACCGATGCCAGCGTGCTGCCCCGCTCGCGCAGGGCCTGGGCCGCCTGGAACGCCTGGGTACCCGCGACGCCGGGCGAGGCATGCACCGTCAGCTATTGCATGAACCTGCTGCAGCGCGTGGAGTCGCCCCAGCCCTTCGTCGTGACCCTCAACCGCGGCGACGCGATCGATCCGTCGAAGGTGCTCCGCCGCATGGTCTACCATCACCCGGTGTATTCGCATGCCTCGGTCGAGGCGCAGGCGCGCCGCGGCGAGATCCAGGGCCACCGCCGCACCTGGTTCGCCGGGGCGTACTGGGGCTGGGGCTTCCACGAGGATGGCATCCGCAGTGCCATGGACATGGCCGCGACATTCGAACGCGTCGTCGGCATGCGGCCGGTGGCGGCATGAGCGAGCGTTTCGCCAGCGCCGTGTACGAGGGCATCGTGACCCACCGGCGCCACGCGCCGCATCCGCACGCGTTCCGCTACCGCATGGCACAGCTGTGGCTCGACCTTGACGAGGTGGACGCGGTGTTCGCCGGCCGCTGGTTCTGGTCGGCCAACCGCCGCAACCTCGCCGAATTCCGCCGGGCCGATTACTTCGGCGCCCCCGAGGTGCCGCTGGCCGATGCCGTGCGCGATCGCGTGGCGCACACCCTGGGCCGACGGCCGGCGGGCCCCGTGCGGCTGCTGGCGCACCCGCGCTACGCCGGCTACGTGTTCAACCCCGTGAGCTTCTATTACTGCTACGAGGCCGATGGCGAGACGCTGGCGGCGGTGCTGTCCGAGATCACCAACACCCCGTGGCGCGAACGCCACGCGTACGTGCAGGCGGCTACCGGCACCGACGGCCATGCGATCGATGCGACGTTCGCGAAGGCGTTCCACGTCTCGCCCTTTATGCCGATGGAGCGCACGTATCGCTGGCGCTTCACGCAACCGGGCGCGCGCCTGGGCGTGCACATGGACGTGTTGCGTGATGGCGAACGCGAGTTCGATGCGCACCTGGCGCTTTCGCGCCGGTCGCTCACGGGGGCGTCGCTGGCGCGCGTGCTGTGGCGCTACCCGCTGATGACCGCCAAGGTCATCGGCGCCATCCATATCGAGGCGTTGCGCCTGTGGCTGAAGCGCAACCCTGTCCATGACCATCCAGGCCATGCGCCGAAGGGGCTTTATGAACGCCATCGCCAATGACGCCGCCCACGCACCGGTGGGCCGTGGCCTGCGGTTCCTGCGCCGCCAGTTGCTGGCGCGCATGGCGCCCCTGCGCGAAGGGCGCCTCGTCATCACCGATGCCCTTGGCACGCTTTCGCTGGGCGACGCGCGCGACCCGCGCGTGGTCCATGTGACGGTCAACGACATGGCGTTCTACCGCACCGTGGCTGGCAACGGCAGCGTCGGTGCGGGCGAGGCTTTCATGGATGGCCACTGGGCCTGCGACGACCTGGTGGGCCTGGTGCGCCTGTTGGTGCGCAACCGCGACCTGCTCGATGGCATGGAAGGCGGCATGGCGCGGGTAGGTGGCTGGGCCATGCAGGCGTGGGCGGCGCTGCGCCGGAACACCCGCGATGGCAGCCGGCGCAATATCGCGGCGCACTACGACCTGGGCAACGACTTCTTCAGCCTGTTCTTGTCGGCCGACCTGATGTATTCGTCGGCGCTGTGGGAAGGCGAGGACGACACCCTCGAGGCAGCGTCGCGGCGCAAGCTCGATCGCGTATGCCAGTGGCTTGACCTGAAGCCCGGCGATCGCGTCGTCGAGATCGGCACGGGGTGGGGTGGCTTCGCCCTGCACGCCGCGCGGCACTACGGCTGCCATGTCACCACGACCACGATCTCGCGCGAGCAGCACGCGCTGGCCACGCAGCGCGTGGCCGAGGCGGGGCTGGGCGACCGGGTCACGCTGCTGCTGGAGGATTACCGCGACCTCACAGGGCAGTACGACAAGCTGGTGTCGATCGAAATGATCGAGGCGATCGGCGCGGCCTACCTGGACACGTATTTCGGCAAGCTTGGCGCGCTGCTGCGCCCGGGCGGGCAAGCCCTGCTGCAGGCCATCACCATCGAGGACCACCGTTACGAGCAGGCCCTGAGCGCCGTGGACTTCATCAAACGCTATGTCTTCCCGGGCAGCTTCATCCCCTCGATCAGCGCCATGCTCGCCGCGAAGGCGCGGACCAGCGACCTCGCCCTGATGCGGCAGGCCGATTTCGGGCTCTCCTACGCGCGCACGCTGCACGCGTGGCGCGTACGCTTCATGGCCTCGCGCGCGGAGGCGCGCGCGCAAGGCTTCGACGAGCGGTTCCTGCGGCTGTGGGAGTTCTACCTCGCGTATTGCGAGGGCGGGTTCCTCGAGCGCTCCATCGGCGTGTCGCACCTGCTGTTCGCCCGGCCGGGCACGTCGCCATGAACACCTTCCCCACCTTGCTCACCCTCTGGCTCGTGGCCGCGTGGGTGATGGCCGGCGGCTGGGCGTGGCAGTGGCGCAAGCGCAACGCCGGCATCGTCGATGCCCTGTGGGCCGCGGGGCTGGGCGTCGCCGCGCTGTTCACGGCGCTCGTGGGGCAGGGCGCGCCGCTGCCGCGTGTATTGCTGGCCGTGCTGGGCGGCGCATGGGGCGCGCGGCTGGCGTTGCACTTGTGGCGGCGTGTACGCGGCGAAGCGGAGGATGGCCGTTACCGGGCGCTGCGCGAGCACTGGGGCGGCCACCAGGGCAAGTTCTTCGCGTTCTTCCAGTTCCAGGCGTTCCTGGTGGGCCTGTTCGCCGTGCCTTTCATCGCGGTGGCCGCGAACGCGGAAGGCGCGGGTGGCTGGGCGGTGGTGGCGGTGCTGACGTGGGTCGGCAGTGTCGCCGGCGAATCGCTGGCGGACCGCCAGCTCGCGCGGTTCCGTGCCGACCCGGCAAACAAGGGCAAGACCTGCCGCGAGGGCCTGTGGCGGTACTCGCGGCACCCGAACTATTTCTTCGAGTGCGTGCACTGGTTCACTTACGTGTTCCTCGCCATCGGCTCGCCGCTGGCGTGGCTGGCGTGGTCGGGACCGGTGGTGATGTTCCTCTTCGTGCGCTTCCTGAGCGGCGTGCCGCTGACCGAGAAGCAGGCCTTGCGCACGCGCGGCGAGGAATACGCACGCTACCAACGCGATACACCCATGTTTTTCCCCTGGTTCCCCAAGCACTCGCGCGAGGACGCATGACTACCATCGCCAGCACCACGGGCTACGCCCGCGAAGACGACGTGGCCCCGGGCCTGCTCGGCCTGGCCGAACGCGGCCACCTGCCTGATGCGCTTGTGCGGCTGGGTATACGGCGGATGTGCGCGCAGCGGCTGGCCGACGGGCATCGCGGCGGCGTCGAGGCCGAGGCGGCGCGGTACCAGGACCTCATCGCATCGCTGCGCCACAGCGAGGTCGCCATCCATACCGATGCCGCCAACGGCCAGCACTACGAATTGCCGCCGGCATTCTTCGAGCTGTGCCTGGGCGCGCGCTTGAAGTATTCCAGCTGCTACTACCCGCGCCCGGACATGACGCTGGACGAAGCGGAGGAGGCGATGCTTGCCCTCTATGGCGAGCGGGCGGAGCTGGCCGATGGCCAGGCCATCCTCGAGCTGGGCTGCGGCTGGGGTTCGCTCACGCTGTGGATGGCCCAGCGCTACCCGAACGCACGCATCACCGCCGTCTCCAATTCCGCGCCGCAGCGCCGGCATATCGAAGCCCGTTGCGCCGCGCTTGGCCTGCGCAACGTGCAGGTCATCACCGCGGACGTGAACACCCTGAGCCTGCGGGACAACGACTTCGACCGTTGCGTTTCGATCGAGATGTTCGAGCACATGCGCAACTACGCCACCCTGCTGGGCCGCATCGGCCGGTGGCTGAAACCCGGCGGCAAGCTATTCGTGCACATCTTCACCCACCGCACGCTGATGTACCCGTTCGATACCGACGGCGATGGCGACTGGATGGCGCGGCACTTCTTCACCGGCGGCCTGATGCCCGCGGCCGATACGCTGCTGTGGTTCCAGGACGACCTGCGCATCGAGGGCCGTTGGGTGCTCGATGGCACGCATTACGAGCGTACCGCCAACCACTGGCTGGCCCGGCAGGATAGCCAGCAGGCGGCGGTGATGGCCGTGCTCGCCGAGGCCTATGGCCCCGCCGCGCGCCTGTGGTTCCAGCGCTGGCGCATGTTCTGGATGGCGTGCGCGGAGTTGTTCGGCTACGCCGGCGGCTCGGAATGGGGCGTGTGCCACTACCGTTTCACCCGGCCCGCGTAGGTCAGGAATCGCCAATCCCGGCATTTGTGCCTGCGGGACATTTCACCTTTTCCAGTTTGTTGGCTTGGCATGGCCCCGTCGTGGTCCCACGATGGTTGGCCTGACCGCCCGCCACGAAGGAGAGTGCGATGTCCTCCCGCCCCGTCAGGATCCCCGGCCCCGACCACCCGATCAGCATCACGCCCGTCCGCGGGCGGGTGGTGGTGCGTGATGGTGAACACATTATCGCGACCACGCGGCGCGCGCTGAGCCTCAAGGAGGCCAGCTACCCCGCCGTGTTCTACCTGCCGCGGGAGGACGCCGACATGGCGGCCTTGCGCCGCTCGACCAGCACCACCTGGTGCCCGTACAAGGGCGAGGCCGCGTATTACAGCCTGCCTGGCGACAGCGAACGGGCCACGAACGCCATCTGGACCTACGAGACGCCAAGCGAGGCGGTCGCCGCCATTCGCGGCCACCTCGCCTTCTACCCCGACCGCGTGACGATCGAGCACACGCCCGACTAAGCCGCCGGAGCCCACGCATGCAAGCCATCCTCGATACCTGTACCACGGGCACCGCGGGCGTCGCCGCCACGGCGGCATCCGCGGGCCCGCGTTCCCCCGCCGCACGCTACGACGCGGTACGCGCGCGCACCGACGCCCTCGTCGCTGCCCTTCAACCCGAAGACATGCAGGCGCAGTCGATGCCCGACGCCAGCCCGGCGAAGTGGCACCTCGCGCACACCACGTGGTTCTTCGAAACCTTCCTGCTTGGCCCGAACGTACCCGGTTACGAGGTGTTCGACGCGACGTACGGCTATCTCTTCAATTCGTACTACGAAGCCGTCGGCCCCCGGCATCCGCGGCCCATGCGTGGCCTGGTCACGCGGCCCGGCGTCGAGCAGGTGCGTGCTTACCGCGCACACGTCGACGCGCACATGCGCCGTTTCATCGCGGCGGGGCTTGATGCCGAGCGCGAAGCCCTGCTCAGGCTGGGCCTGGCGCACGAGGAGCAACACCAGGAACTGCTGGTGATGGACGTGCAACACCTTTTCGCGCAGTCGCCGCTGAAGCCGGCCTTCGACCCGGCGTGGCCCGCCACGGCCGCTGGCCCGGCGGGGCGTTTCCGCCGCGTCGCGGGCGGCCCGGTGCGCATCGGCGCCACCGACGAACCGTTCGCCTTCGACAACGAACTGCCGCGCCACACGGTGTGGCTGGAGCCGTTCGAGCTCGCCGACCGGCTGGTGACGAACGGGCAGTGGCTGGCCTTCATGGCGCTGGGTGGCTACCGCCGCCCCGAGCTCTGGCTTTCCGATGGCTGGGCGCAGTGCCAGGCCGAGGCCTGGGATGCGCCGGCCTACTGGCAGCGCGAAGGCGATACGTGGTTCCACATGACGCCGGGTGGCTGGCAGGCAGTGGACCCGGATGCCGCCGTGGTGCACGTCAGCTATTACGAAGCGGAGGCCTATGCGCGCTTCGCGGGCGCCCGGCTGCCTACCGAGGCGGAGTGGGAACACGCCGTGCGCAGCCGCCACGACCTCGACCAGGTGGACGATACGGCGTGGCAGTGGACGGCCAGCGCGTATGCGCCGTACCCCGGGTTCCGCGCCGCCGACGATGCGGTGGGCGAATACAACGGCAAGTTCATGAACGGCCAGATGGTGCTGCGCGGTGGCGCCATGGCGACACCGCCGGGGCACTCACGGCCGTCGTACCGCAACTTCTACCGCCCCGGGCAGCGCTGGATGTTCGCGGGCGTGCGCCTTGCGCGCGATCTCGCGCCGGTGCAAGAGGATGAAGGGCGCCAGGCGTTCCTGCGCGATACGCTGGCGGGCCTGTCCGCATCGCCCAAGGCGTTTTCGCCGAAGTATTTCTACGACGGCGCGGGCTCCGCGTTGTTCGAAGCGATCTGCGAGACGCCAGAGTATTACCCGACCCGCACCGAGACGGCGTTGCTCGCGTCGATCGCGCCGGCGCTCGCAGCGGCTATCCCGCCCGGCGCCGTGTTGCTCGAGCTTGGCAGTGGCGCCAGCGACAAGACGCGGCTGTTGCTCGATGCCGCGCCTTCGCTGTCGGCCTACGTGCCGGTGGATATCAGCCCCGATGCGCTGCAGGGCGCGGCCGAACGCCTGCGCCCGGCGTACCCATCGCTGGCGATCATGCCGGTGGTCGCGGATTTCACCGTGGGCATCGAGGTGCCGGACGCGCTGGCCGGCAAGCCGGTGGTCGCGTTCTTCCCCGGCTCCACCATCGGCAATTTCGAGCCGGCGGAAGCCGTGGAACTGATGCGCGCGGTACGCCGCCGCCTGGGCCCGGGCGCACGTTTCATCGTCGGTGCCGACCAGGTGAAGGCCGTCGACGTGCTGCTGGCAGCCTATGACGATGCCGACGGCGTCACCGCGGCGTTCAATCGCAACGTGCTGGTCCGCATCAACCGTGAACTGGGCGGCGACTTCGACGTAGGGGCGTTCGCGCACCGCGCCGTATGGAACGCGGCGCGCTCACGCATCGAGATGCACCTGGAAAGCACGGTGGCGCAGACGGCCACCGTCGCCGGCCAGCGCTTCGATTTCGCCGCTGGCGAAACGATCCACACCGAGAACTCGCACAAGTTCACGCCGGAAAGTTTCGCGGCGCTGGCCGCTGAAGCCGGCTGGGGCGTGGAGCAGCAGTGGATATCGGAAGGCCCGGCCTTCGGGGTGTTCCTGCTCCGCGCGACGTGAGATGTAGGAGCCCACGCCCGTGGGCGACAGCGTTTCGCGAAGAGCTGTCGCCCACGGGGGTGGGCTCCTACATGGCACTAGGGCGGGGTCATCGTGCGTCGTCCAGCGTCATGAAGCCTTCGTCGGAGACGCTGACCACCGCGCGGCGGGTGCCTTGCAGGCGCACGGCATCGTTGGTGGTGGCGCCGATGGTGGCGGCGGTCTCGGCCACGCCCACGGGCGAGTTGCCGCGGCGCTTCTGCTTGCCAACGAAACGGGCGTAGTTGTACATCGACCACGCGGTGAAGATGGCTGCGCTGGCGAACGCCACGATGAGCACGATATCGATGTCGCCGCCATCGGTGATCGGGTCGAGGAGGTGTAACTGGGCCAGCGCGTCGCGGATGCCGTAGGCCCAGGCGCCAAGCGTGATAAGCGGTAGCCACAGGAAGGCCCAGCCCACCCACAGCACCACGGTGACCAGCCCGAAGAGGGCTTTCTGCGCGCCCGTCTGGCGTTCCGGGCGCTGGATGACAATGGCTTCGGCTTTCATCGCAGGCCCCGGTCCGGGCTCACCCACACCGCGCGCGTGCCCTTGCGCTTGAGCAGCGCCTTGGGCAACGCGACGATGGAGGTGGCGGTGTTGAGGATCCAGTACACCAGCGGGTACCAGATCATCCAGTAGTAGTTACGGCCGATGCGCGTCTCGTAACGGCGATCAACCAGCAGGCTGATGCCGAACTGCAGCAGGCAGATGATGCCGAGCACCACGCCATGCCACTGCGGCAGCAGGGTCTCGATGTACAGCGACGGCGGCAGTGCCACCAGGTGCCCCAGCGCCCACAGCACGATGATGGTGCCCATGGTGTACGACCACACCAGGCTGGTGAAATACTCGAAGGCCACCGGCCACATGCGGCGCTGCCTCCACTTCAGCAGCTTGCCCGTGTAGCGCAGCAACACTTCCGAACCGCCCTGGGCCCAGCGCAGGCGTTGCTTCCACAGGCCACGGAGGGTTTCGGGCATGAGGATCCAGCACAGCGCGTTGGGCTCGTAGCGGATTTCCCAGTGGCGCATCTGCAGGCGCCAGCTGACGTCGATATCCTCGGTCACCATGTCGGTGTTCCAGTAATTGATATCGTGCAGCGCGCTCTTGCGGAAGCACGCGATGACGCCGGAGATGGTGAAGATGCGGCCATACACGCGCTGCGCGCGCTTGATCAGGCCGATGATGGACGAGAACTCGCCCACCTGCAGCTTGCCCAGCAGCGTGGAGCGGTTGCGGATGCGCGGGTTGCCCGTCACCGCGGCGACGCGTGGGCTATCGAGCATGTGCGACACCATCCAGTGCGTGGCGTAGTCATCGAGCAGCGCATCGCCATCCACGCACACGAGGAAATCGGCGTTGGAGGCGAGGGCGGCCGCGCGCAGGCCCATGGCCTTGCCCTGGTTGGATGCCATGTGGATGACGCGAAGCTTCGGGTACTGGTCGAGCAGCTGGTCGAGCTGCGCGCCGGTGTCGTCGGTGGAGCCATCGTTGATGGCGATGATCTCGAAGTTCGGCCACTGCTGCGAGGCGAGGTGGGCGATGGTTTCGCGCACCTGCTCGCCCTCGTTGTGGCAGGGCACCACCAGCGTGACCATGGGGTACGCGGCGAGCTCCGGCGGCTTGACGCGCAGCGGCTCGTTGCGCTCCCAGCGCAGGTAGTAGATGACGCCGCCGCTCATCCACACCAGCGACATGGCCAGCGGGTAGAAGAACGCGAACTCGAGCAGGAAGTGGAGGATGCCGTGGTTCATCGCGCGGGGGCCGGGTAGGGGTAATCGGAGGCCGAGATGTACGGCCGGATCGATTCCAGGTCGGGATGGTTGGTGAGGAAATCGTCGGGGTAGTAGCCGATGTGGCGCGCACCCGCGGCCTGCATGGCACGCAGGCGGTCGCCGATGGCCTGGGCCGTGAACGGCGTTTTCGTCGCCCAGTCGGTTGTCGCCACTTCGAACAGCACGCGGTCGGTGGCGCCGGGCTCCTGCAGCGCCTTGCCGACGAGTTTTCGATACCAGCCCAGGCGGTCGGCCTGCTTGTCGAGCTGGGGCATGGCCATGATCGCGGTCATGTCGTAGGCCTTGATGAATGCGCCAAGCGCCTGTGCGGTCCACGCCTCGGCGTTCGGTTGCAGCACCGGGCGCGCCAGCATGTTGCGCGCGGTGAGCAGCTGCGGGCGCCATTTCTTCATGCGCGCCGCGAGCGCCTGGGTGAAGTCGATAAGGGCCTGCGTGTTCTGCGCCGGCGTGTTCTTCGCCCACGGGCCGAGCTGGTCGGTATCGCGCAGGTAGGCATCGTCGGAGAACAGCACGCCGGCTTCGTCGGTGTGCATGGCGAGGTCTTCGTACACGTCGCCCACCATCTGCTTCACGCGGGCGTCGTACGGCGCGAGGCGGAAGTGGTCGCCGCCGGGCTTCGGCTCACCGGCCATCGAGGGCAGGCCCTTGCCATCGGGGAAGCGGAAGGCGAGCACCGGCATCCATGCGTAGACGCGCACGCCGGCGCGGGAACGCAGCTGCCACGAGACGCGCGAGAACAGGTCGGCGCGCACGGGCAGGTGGCGGTTCGGGAAATACACGGCATCGGCCACGCCGTCACCGTCCGGGTCGCTATAGGCCTGCAGCCACACCTGGCTGGGGTGCATGCGCTTGATGCGGTCGAGCAGCTTCGACAGGTTGCGGTCCTGCTGCGCCGGGTCGGGGTCGTAGACGTAGTCGAGGTCGACCTGCACGGCGCGCGTGGCGTCGACGCGGGCCTGGTGGCGCATCAGCCAGCCGAGGCGGTTGGCCGTGATGTTGCCGCTGACCAGGAGGCGCGGGATGGTGCCGCCACTGCCCAGCGACGGCACGGCATCGCCCAGGCTGAACGAGATGCCCATGCCGAGGCTGGCGGCCACGTCCTGGCCCACGCGGGTGAAGTTACCGTACGGCCAGGCGATGGCGCGGGGGCGCACGCCGGTGTGTTCGGCGATTTCATCGGCGCTCTTCGACAGGTCGGCACGCAGCCGGGCTGCGTACTCGCCCTCGGTTTCGTAGTGCTTCGTATCGGCGTCGTATCGCAGGTAGCCGGCCGCGGGCATCTGGTTGCCCTGGGGGTTCGCGTTCGTGCCCTGGTGCAGGCCCCACGAGTGCGATGCGAACTCGATGAGCCCGGACTTCTGCATCTCGTTCACCTGCTCCCAGGTGAGGAAGCAGCTGCGGTCGCAGTCGCTGCCGTTGTAGGGCATGCGCTTGCCCTCGGGCAGGTCGATCCACGAACCCACCACCGCGGCCAGCGCGGGGTAGTGGTAGGCGCGCAGCAACGGGTACACGCGGGTGTAGAAGCTTTCCAGGCCGTCGTCGAACGTGAGCAGCACGGCATCCTTCGGCAGCGGGCGGCCACCCTGGGCGGCCTCCTTCACCTGGTCGAAGCCGACGACGTTATAGCCATGGGCCTTGAGCCAGTCGAAATGCGCGACGAGGTGGTCGGTGCTCGTCGCGTCGGGGTCGCGGTCGGCATCGAGGCCCACGTCGTCGCGCACGTCGTGGTACGCCAGCACGATGAGGTTCGGCCGTGCCGGGGCCACCGCCTGGGCGGTGGCGGCGGGCGCGGGCGCGAGCAGGGCCAGCCCCAGCAGGGCGAGCAAAGGCAACAGCGGGCGCATGGGTCTCATTCTCCCCAGTGGAGCGTCAGGTCGAGGACGACGCGATGCTCGCGGCGGCCATCGTAGGGTTGGTTGTGCCAGCCGATGGCCCAGCCGAAGCGCAGGCCTTCGCGTGCCTGCAGCGTCTGCCCATAGCGCACGGTGGCCATCCAGTCGGTGGCGTAGCCCTTCTCGGCGTACTGGCCCACGGCAACGTCGATGCGCTGCGTGATGGCGCGCTGGTAATACTGGCCCAGCAGGTTCTCGAGGCGGCCGGTGAGCGCGTAGGAGTTGTCGCGCCGCGGGTTGAAGTAGGGGCGGTCGGTGTCGGTGTTCAAGGAGCCGCCGAGTTCGACGCCACCGTCCACCGTGAGGTTCGGTGCCGTGTGCAGGCGCTGGGTGAAGGAAGCGAGCCAGCCGGTGCGCTTGTTGCCGTCGCTGAAGGTGTCGCGCGACAGGCCAAGGCGCGCCTGGGTGAGTTCGCTCGCACGCCAGGTCACCGCGGTATCGAGCGTCTTCGCCGAGATACCGTAGTACTGCGCGCGCAACGGGGTGTCTTCGCCGGCGGTGCTGTAGTCCGCGGCCACCGACCAGTAGTCGTTGAGCGACCAGTCGAAGCCGGCTTCCAGCGCCGTCTTGCCCACGTAGCGATCGGCCGAAGGCAGCGCCTGCACATAGGCCGTGATGCCCTCCGCATAGCCGCGCACGCCCACGCCATAGCGCGTGCGGCGCACGTCGCCCTCGGGCAGGTCGGCGGTGGAATACCGGGCCAGCGCGAGCACGCGCCAGTGGTCGTCGATGAGCGGGCTGGCCAGCGTGGCCTGCGTGGTGCCGTCGCGGTCGCCGTAGTCGGGGCTTGAGCCCTTGCCTTGCTCGGTACCGATATCGAACTGCCAGCCGCGTTGGCGATCCCACGACTGCACGGCGCGGTCGACGCGGCCGTTGCGGTCGGCCATGGTCTGCGCGACGCCGAGCAGCGCGTCCACGTCGTCGTAATCGTTCAGGGCGCGATTGGCCTCCGCTTCGCCGACCAGCGCGCTCACGTCGCGGCTGTCGAGCGTGCTGGCGATGTGGAAGTCGTCGAGCGCCCGGCGCGGCCAGCCACGTGCGAGCTCGGCATTGCCCAGCTCGCGGCGGATCTGCGTGTTCATGGGCGCTTCGCGGCTCATCGCATACAGCGGATCGTAGGCGGCACGCGGCATGCCCACGTATTCACGCAGCACGGCGGCGTTGAGGTCCGCATCCACCTTGCGGGCGTTCTGGATGGGCAGGCGGATGCCACGGACGCGCACCCACGGCTGTTCCTTCGCGGCCAGCTCGTCGATGGTGGCGAAGGCCTTCGTCGTTTGGCCGGATTCGTTGTAGGCGTACATGAGGCCGATGCGCGGTTCGATGTCGCTGCCGGCGTACGGGCCAGGATCCTTGCGGATGCTGGATTCGTAGAGGCGCGCGGCCTCCGCGGGGCGCCGGCGCACCAGCATGGCATCGGCCACGGCCCGCTCGGCGTACGCAGGCAGCTCGACGCCGGCCGCCCTGAGCGCGTCATAGCGCTGGATGGCCTCGTCGGGGCGCCCGGCCTGGTCGAGCGCCACCAGCAGGTCGAAGGTTTCGCGCCGGCGCAGGTCGGCCGGCAGCGACGGGTCGTCGGCAAGGCGGCGTGCGTCCGCCACGGCCTGGTCGGCCTCGGCGTAGGGCGCGGCCGGGTTGGCGGGCTCGCCGTTGGCCCAGCGGATCTCGTGGGTGACGTGGTCAGCCTCCAGGCGCGCGAGGTCAAGCGCGGATGGCGGTGGCTGCTGGCCGGGGGCCAGTTCGCGCGCGCGGGTGGTGGCGCCGATTTCCGTCAACAAGGCGACGTTCATCTCGCGCGCCTCGCGGTCGTCCGGCCAACGGTCGAGCAGGGCCTGGAGATGACGCAGCGCGTCCACGCGGTGCCCCTGGGCGCGTTCATCCCGCACCTGGGCCATGAGCGCGTCGCGGCTGTCCGTGGGCGTGGCAGCCAGCGTGGCGTGGGCCTGGAGCGCCAGTGCCAACGCAAGGCACAGCCTCGCCCGTGGCACGCGCGCGTTGCGCGGAGGTGTCGAGTTGATGGTTCGCATGGTGCCTTGTGACCTGTGGGGGAACGCCAACCGCCCGACGCGCGGTTGGCCCTTGGGATTCTAGAAGCAAAGGCGATGCCAATGAACCTTGCGTGCCCGTTCCCCCAACCGGATCACGTTACGAGGGCGAAACCCTCGTCGACCCAGCCCGTGATGCCACCCGCCATCAGCTTCACGGGGTAGCCCAGCCTTGCCAGTTTTGCGGCGCCGCGGGCGGCACCGTTGCAGTGCGGCCCGGCGCAGTAGGTGACGAAGAGCGTGCCGGCCGGCCACGCCGCCATCCGCGAGGCGATGATCTTGCCGTGGGGCAGGCTCACGGCGCCGGGCACGTGGCCGCGCGCATAGAGCGCGGGGCTGCGCACGTCCAGGAGCACGAAGCCGGGCTCGGGTGTCGCCAGCGCGGCGTGGGTATCCCAGCAATCGGTTTCGTAGGCGAACTGGGCTTCGAAGTGGCGCACCGCATCGTCAGCGGGGGCGGCGGGTACACGGGTAACGGCGTTGTCCATGGCGGGGCCTCGTGGCGGGATCGGGGACGAAGCCATTGTGGGGAGGGCGTGGCAGGCGGCATAGTGGCGGCAACGCCATCATGCGATCAGATCATGCCAAAGCCCCGGCCATCTGGCCCGCTCGTTACCGTGCTGCTCTACGACGGCCTGTGCATGTTTGAGTTCGCGTGTGCGAGCGAAGTGTTCGGGTTGGCCCGGCCCGAAGCCGGGCCGGGGTGGTACCGGTTCACCACGTGCGCTACAAAGCGCACCGTGCATGGCCAGTACGGCACGACGGTGCGTGCCGAGGCGGGGCTCGACGTGCTCGCCACCGCGGGCACGGTGGTCATCCCCGGTTGGGCCGGCATCGACGTGCCGGTGCCGGCGGCCATCACCGCCGCCTTGCGTTCCGCGCATGCGCGTGGCGCGCGGCTGGTCTCGATCTGTTCGGGCGCCGCAGTGCTCGCCGCCACGGGGCTGTTGGATGGTAAGCGCGTCGCCACGCACTGGCGGTACGCGCAGCAACTCAAAGCGCGTTACCCGGCGGTGGATGTCGACGCCAGCGTCCTGTATGTCGACGAGGGCCAGTTGCTCTCATCCGCGGGCAGCGCGGCCGGGCTTGACCTGTGCCTGCACCTGGTGCGCCGCGACCACGGCCCCGAGGTGGCCAACCAGGTCGCGCGGCGGCTCGTTATCCCGCCGCACCGCGACGGGGGCCAGGCGCAGTTCGTGGAACGGCCGGTGGCTGTGCGCGATCGCGATCCGATGGCGGCGTTGCTGGATACGATGCGCCGCCGACTTGGCGATGACCTGCCCGTTGCCGAGCTGGCCGCCATGGCCGCGATGAGCGAACGCACCTTCCTGCGCCGGTTCAAGGCGGCGACGGGTAGCACGCCGGCGGATTGGCTCATCGGTGCGCGCGTCGACCGTGCCCGCGAACTGCTCGAAAGCTCGACGTGGCCGATCGATCGCATCGCCGGGCAGGCCGGCTTCGGCACGGCGGTGACGATGCGCCACCACTTCCGCCGCAAGCTCGGCACCAGCCCGCAAGCGTACCGGGCACGCTTCGCCGGCTAGCTCACGCGCCCAGCGCGGGGAACGCGTTGCGGATGCCCGAGACGATCATCTGCACGGCGATGGCCGCGAGGATCATGCCCATGAGGCGGCGCGCGATGCCCACCGCCTTGGGCGAAAGGTAGCGCGCGACGTAGGGCGCGCCCAGCAGCGATATCGCCAGCACGATGAGGAACGCGCCCAGCCCCACGGCGAAGGCCAGCGCCATGTTCGTATTGCGCGCGGTCTGGCCCAGCACGATGAGCGTGGCGATGGCGCCGGGGCCCAGCAGCAGGGGGATCGACAGGGGATACACCGCGACATCCTCGGCCGCCGCCATGGCCTCGGCCTCCGACACCGTGGGCGCGTGCTGGCTGCTCGGCGTGCCGTGCAGCATCGACAGCGCGATGAGGAACACCATGACGCCGCCCGCGAGGCGGAAGTCGTTCACCGAGACGCCGAAGATGCCCAGGATGGCGGCGCCCCCAGCCGCACTGACGACACAGCCCACCGCCACGGTGAACAGCACCGTCCACGCAACCTTTCGCCGGTCGGCGTCGGTGATGCCGTCGGTGAGCGAGAGGAACAGCGGCACGTTCGCGATCGGGTTCATGATGGCGAACATCGCGGTGAACACTTTGATGGCGAACGTGATGTCGAAGGACATGCGGCGCGCGGCCTGGCGGGGTAGCGAGCGGGAGCGTAGCACCAAAAACAAAAAAGCCCCGGGCGGCGCCCGGGGCTTCAGTGCCTGGATAAGTGGTGGAGCCAGGGAGGATCGAACTCCCGACCTCGTCATTGCGAACGACGCGCTCTCCCAGCTGAGCTATGGCCCCACATGAGCGGTGGATATTAGCAGGGGCGGGGCCGGGGCGCCAAGTCCCCGGCGATCAGCCCGGCAACAACGCCGACAACCGTTCGAACAGCACCTCGCGGCGCCAGCCCTCCAGGGCCTCCGGCCACTGCCCGCCGGTCATGACGTACTCCTCCATCGTTTTGCGGGAGCACAGCAGGCCGGGCGGGAGATCGAGCTGGGTGGCGAGGGTATCGACCGCGCTGCGCATATCGTTGATGGCGCGCTTGGCGTCGCCCACCGGGTGGCCGACGACCGGGGCCGTGGCCTCGATTTCCTCCGGTTCCACCGGGCGGTGCAGAAGCTCGTAGAGCTCCTCGCGCTGCGGCCCGCGCAGGGAACGCGTGCCGCGGGTCAGCTCTTCCAGCTGGCTGGTGCTTGAAGGGATCTTGCCGACGAGCTCCAGCGCGTGGGCGTCTTCGAGCAGCCACGAGCGGGGCTTGTCGAGCGCGCGCGCCGTTTTCTCACGCCAGCGCAGCACGCGGCGGAGCAGGGCCTGGCGGTCGGCCGCCCATTCCGCCGCGGGCTTGAAGCCGCGCTGCGGCTGCGGGTCGCCCTCGCGCTGGCTGGCGCGGCGCTTCATGCGCGCGCAATCCTCGGCATGCCACGCGGCGCGGCCGCGCTCGGCGAGGCGCTCGCTGAGGATGGCGTGCACGGGATGAAGGTGTACGACGTCGAGCGTGGCGTACAGTTTTTGTGATTCGGTGAGCGGGCGCTGCAGCCAGTCGCTGCGCGTTTCGCCCTTGTCAAGTTCGGCGCCGACGAGTTCGGCGACGAGCGCGCGGTAGCTGATGCCCAGGCCCATGCCGACGAAGGCTGCCGCGATCTGCGTATCGAACAGCGTGTGCGGGCCGTCGGGCAAGTACGGTGCCATGGCCTCGAGATCCTCGCCCGCGCTGTGCATCACGGTGACGACGGGCTGCTCGGCGAACGTGGGCCGCAGGGCGTCGCCGAAGGGGAAGGCGAGGGGGTCGATAAGGGCGTAGCGCCCCTCGTGGGCGAGCTGGAGCAGCGCGAGCTGCGGATAGAACGTGTTGCGCCGCATGAACTCGGTATCGAGCCCGACGACCGCGGCCGCGCCCACCGGCGCAAGCCACGTGGCCAGGTCGTCGCGGCGATCGATCCATGGGGCGGCGGGAGCGAGTGCGCTCGATGACATGGGGCTTCCTTGTAGATTAACGGGGCCGTGCGCGCGTGTTGCCCTGCAGCGCACGATTCCCTAAGGTGACACCGCACGATAGCAGGCTCACGCGGAACCGCCCACCATGCCCAACACCGAGACCGTCCGCCGACAGCGCGCCATTGGCGGCGCGATGGGCGTGGCCGTGCTCGGCTTCGCGCTGTTCTACCACTTCTTCCCGCAAGCCCTGCATGTCGATCCGGGCCAGCAGGCGGCCCGCACGCCCTCGCGCAGCCAGCCGGGCACCATGGGCTTCGACCAGCGGCCGCAGGCGGCACCGCAGGCCGTGGCATCGGAGGTGGATGCCGGCCCGCCGTTGGTGCTCGCGCCGGCTTCGGTCATCGCCGCGCGGCGCCGCGAGAAGACCACCGAGGTACAGCTGCCGCCGCAGGCCACGCCCGATTCGCCCGAGCTCACCGCGTTGCTCGATCGCGCCGACAAGGCGCTTGCCGCCGACCGCCTCGTGGGCGGCAAGGACAGCGCGGCCACGCTCTATGGCAGTGTCTTGAAGGAAAAGGCGGACAGCCAGCGTGCGTTGGCCGGCATGGACGAGATCCGTGCCCGCCTGGCCGCGGAGATCGAGCAGGATATCGCGCTGGGCGATGCGGACGCGGCGCGCGATTCACTGGCCGCGTTGAAGGGCCTGCCCAACAGCGCGAAGGACGTGCAGCCGCTGCAGCAGCAGCTGGCCGTGCTCGACAAGGTGCGTCCGCTGCTCACCACCGCCGCGAGCCAGTTGCAGGCCGGCCGCGCCAACGCGCCGCGTGGCGATAGCGCGCTGGACACCTACCACCAGGTGCTCCAGCTCGATCCGCAGAACGCCGTGGCCGTGCAGGGGATCAGCCAAGTGCAGCACGTGGTGCTCGACCGCGCGCTCGCCGCCGTGGCGCAAAACGATTTCGCGGGCGCCGATAACGCGCTGGCCGAGGCCGCCACCATCGAGCCCGGCTCGCAGGCCCTGCAGGACACGCGCGGCCGCATCGAAGGCATGCGCCGGCAGAGCGGCGCGGGCGTGCTCGCGCAGGCGCGTTCCGCGCTCGACGGCGGCAACATCGAACTCGCGCAGCAGCTGGCGACGAAGGCGCAGGCGATCAGCCCCGATCTTGCCGGCATCGACGACTTCAACGAGCGCGTCACCAACGCCAAGCTGTATGCCAGCTACAAGCCGGGCCAGGTATTCGCCGACCGCTTCGTGGATTCCACCGGCCAGGCGCCGGCCATGGTCGTCGTGCCCACGGGCAAGTTCATGATGGGCTCGCCCGACGGCGAAGCCGGCCACGATGGCAACGAGGCGCCATCGCACGAGGTGGAGATGGGCAAGGGCTTCGCCATGGCCCGTAGCGCCATCACCATCGGCCAGTTCCGCGATTTCGTCCGCGCCAGCGGCTACGTGCCGCAATCCCAGTCCATGGGTAGCAGCGTCTATGACGAGCAAAGCGGCGGCCTGCGCGACGACTCCTCGGCCACCTGGCAGGACGATTACGCCGGCAAGGCCGGCCAGGACCGCCTGCCGGTGGTCAACCTGTCATGGAACGACGCCAAGGCCTACGCCGACTGGCTTTCACAGCGCACGGGCAAAACCTACCGCCTGCCCAGCGAAGCGGAATTCGAGTACGCCCTGCGGGCCGGCACCACCTCCCGCTACTGGTGGGGCGACGGCCCGCCGTCGTCGAAGGTCGAAAACCTTACCGGCGGCAACGACCGCTCGGGCTCGGGCCGTCGCTGGAGCAACGCGTTCAATGGCTACAAGGACGGTTACTGGGGCCCGGCGCCGGTGATGAGCTTCGCCACCAACCCGTTCGGCCTGTACGACATGGGCGGCAACGTCTCCGAATGGGTAGCCGATTGCTGGCACGACAATTACATCCGCGCGCCGCGCACGGGCGAGGCCTGGGTGAACCCGGGCTGCGGCCGCCGCGTCATCCGCGGCGGCTCATGGGGTAGCGCGCCCGAACAGGTGCGTTCGGCGTACCGCCAGGGGGCGTCGGCCGACCTGCGCAGCGCGCGTGTTGGCTTCCGCGTGGCGCGCGAGCTATAAACCACGCACCGGTTTTGCCGAATTGACAGGTAGCCCGGCTTGACGCCGCCGGGTGCACCTGCGGATGCTTGTCACGTTCATTAATACGGAAGAGGCATCCACCTTGGCGACATCCATCATCGTGGGTTACCGCCCGTTCCCGGGCCGCACGGACCTTGTCATCGCCATCCTGCTCGAGGTCTACGAGGCCATGCAGCGGGCCGGGCTCATCACGGCGCGCCGGCCGTGGATCATGCGCAGCGAAGACGGCAACGTCGTCGCCGCGTTCGAAATGACCAACGAGTACTCGTTCGCCGCCTCGGAGAAGATCCGCGAAGTGGCCGCGCTCCGCGCCCGCCTCATGGGCGTGGCCGAACGCGTGCCGCTGGGCAACCTGCGCGAAGCCTCGCAGCCCTTCGCCGAGTTCGAGACAACGACGGAGTACCCGGCGCCGGTGGCGGCTCGCTAGAGGCGTGCCAGGGCCTCCCGGAGGACCCTGAGGGAAACCCTGCCTTCCTCGCGAAGGGAAGGGAGATCGGGGGCAAAAAAGTCAGCGCTGCCGCGCGGAAGCGTGATTTCGCCGCGGAAAAGGCCCGCTCCGGCGTCAAAATGGACAACGGCAGGCACGCCGTCAATTTCGATTGAGTCGATCATGTGCTCAATAATGCGCGACGAAAGACCAAGCGCGTCTTCCTGAATGCCTACACCGCCTGTAGGCATTTGTCGCTGACGCTGTCATCTTGGGCAAATGGCCCTGCAACGCGGGCAATCGTGTGGAGCTGAGCCGCAGAGCGGTTAGCGATAGCGTCCCGGACGGTAATCCCGTCGTGTGGCTCACCCTCTGCACTGGATGAATACAGCAGCGCGTGAAGTGGCTTGGCGTAATGGCTGAGGATCAGACGATCCCTTGGGTGCATGTGGACGTTGTCGACGTGGCCCGCACAGTACGTGACGGTCGCCATCGGCATAAGGATCGCGGAAACGAGGAAGTCAGTAATCTGGAGGGCGGCGTGGTTCTCGCTGTGTCCGAACGCAGGTACCTCGACGATGTGCCCATAGGCGTCGCCACCATGCCGGAACTTCTGGGTAAAGATGGAATGCGAAACGGACGAGTTCTGTGACGCCGAACGACTGTCTGCGATCAACGCCCCAATGCCCGCATATTCATCGAGGTAGCGCTCAAAGCCAGCACTGATCGACTGGATGGCAGCGTTATAGACGCTGTTCCCGTCGAACTCGCCTCCTGGCTTCTTTATGTAGACGCAGGCGATGAGCCGGGCTCCCGAATCGATGAGCAGGGCGATGATCCTGTCCAGGAACGTGAATACAGCTCGCTGTCTGTTCCGGTTGCCCTTCCGAATGCCTCGCCGAAGCTCCGAGCCTTTGATTTCGACCTTCGCAAGGTCGAGCCAATGCCGGCATCCCTGTTCGCAAAGCTTCGGGTTGAACTCGAGCTTCAGGCGAAGGAAATGTTCGGTGATCCGCGCCACTTGCTCATGCGGAACGATGAGCCCGGCGACGATCAGGGCAGGTTGAATGTCCGACGTTGCGGACGGTAGCACCCCGGGGCATCCGCCCTCGTCGATGTAGCAAATATGCATGATTTCCTTATCCCAGACACAACTAAGGCCGCTTCCGCGGCCCTAGGATTTGTCGCCCGGCTTCCCGGTTCGACGGCAGATGCGTCCATCTGGTGCTGACAATACCGCCGACTTTCATGCTGTGCAACGCAGATGTTTCTCAACAGAAGCAAGTGCTTAGCGCGCAGTCCGTCTAGAGCCGCCCGTAGACGCTCTCAAGCTGCGTCACCGCCGCATTGACCCGCTCGATGCCGTTCGACTGCACCTGCGCGCTCTCGCCAATGGCGCCGGTCACTTGCGTCACGTCGGCAACGGCGCCGAGGATTTCCTGCATCACCGCGCCCGCCGTGCCGACGAGCTGCGCACCCTCATCGACACGGCCGCGCGCATCGCCTATGAGGGCGTGGATCTGCTTCGAGGCGTGCGCACTGCGCAGTGCCAGCTGGCGCACCTCGTCGGCGACCACGGCGAACCCCTTGCCGCTCTCGCCCGCGCGCGCCGCTTCGATGGCGGCATTGAGCGAGAGCATGTTGGTCTGGAACGCGATGGCGTCGATCATGCCGAGGATCTCTTCGACCGAACGCGTGCTGTCCTGGATTTCGCCCATCGTGCGCACGACGTCGGCCACGACACCGCCGCCGCGCTGAGCCGCGGTGCGCGCGCCACCTGCCAGGGCTTCCGCACGCCCCGCCTTCTCGGCGTTATCGATCACCGCATGCGACAGCGACACCACCTCGCGCTGCAAGGTCTGCGCGGCCATCGTCTGCGCTGTGATGTCCGTGGCGTACTTGATGACACGGACGGGCGCGCCGTGCTCGTCGAGGATCGGGTTGTAAGTGGCCTGGATCCACACGATGCGGCCGCCCCGACCGAAACGGCGGTAAAGGGCGCTCTCATGGTGGCCCTCGCGTAGGCGGCCCCAGAACTGGGCGTAGGCGTCGCCCGCGGCCTCTGCCGGGTCGACGAACATGCGGTGGTGGCGGCCCTGGATCTCCGCCAGCGTGTAGCCCATGGCGGCGAGGAAGTTGGCGTTGGCGTCGAGGATCGTCCCGTCGAGGGCGAACTCGATGGTGGCCTGGGCGCGGTCGATGGCCCGGAGGCGGCCATCCATGTCGGCCTCGGCCCGGCGCCGTTCGGTCACGTCCGTGGCGTACTTCACCACGCCGGTGACCCGGCCAAAGGCGTCGGTGATGGGGTTGTACGAGGATTGCAGCCACACCTCGCCGCCGTGCTTGTGCAGGCGCCGATAGAGGCCGGTGTCGGCGTTGCCCTGGCGCAGGCGCTCCCAGAACTCGGCATAGGCCGTGGAGCCGGCCTCGGCGGGGTCGACGAACTGCCGATGGTGCTTGCCGACCACCTCGTCCAGCCGGTAGCCCATGGTCTGCAGGAACAGGGCATTGGCGTGCACCACAGTGCCATCCGGCTTGAACTCGATGATCGCCTGCACCTTGTCCAGCGCGGCGAGCTTCCCCCGCATCGCCTGCTGCCGCCGTATCCATCGACCGATCATCGCAACACCCCTGAGATTTGTGACCCAGATCACATATCGGCGGTGAATGGACACTCTTTAGCCAGAAATCGCAGTTTCATCAATTTGCACGGGCATGTCGTTCAGGCAACAAAAAAGCCTCCACGACGGGAGGCTTTTTCATCCAACTGGTGCCGAAAGTGGGACTCGAACCCACACTGTATCTCTACAAACGGATTTTGAGTCCGCCGCGTCTACCGGTTCCGCCATTTCGGCATGGGCTGGCGATTATGCGGGAATCAGTGCACCCGGTCGAGGCCCAGCTGGCGCTCGTTGCGCACATACCAGTCATCGCCCTGCGGATCGAACACCGCGCACTGGGTCATGCGGCCCGAATAGATGTGCAGGCTGACCGCCACGGCCTCGTCGCTGGGGTTTCGGATGGTGTGGTACTCATGCGGCGGGATGAGGCTGCCGGCGGAGCCCGGGCCGGCCTCGATGGAGCCCACCGGGCGGAAGTGGTAGCGGGCCGCGTCGTGCTCGATGAGCTCGTACTGGACGATCTCGAGGGCGCCATTCCAGACGCCTTCGACGCACCACATGCCGTCGTGGTCGTGGATCTTGGTGCCCTGGCCGGGGCCCCAGGTCATGGCGACGACGCTGTAGCCGTGCTCGTCGCTGCGGTACAGCTCGCGGCGGCCGTAGTGGTCGCCGAAGGCCTCGAAGACGCTGGCCGGCAGCACCACTTCCTGCGAGCGGATGAGCTGGCAGAGCGACTTGCGCAGGGTGTCGGTGATCGCCGGCGTGGTGGCCTGGGCGACCGCGTTGTCGATCGCCTCGATGAGCTTTCGGCTGCCCTGGAATTCGACCGTGATCATGGGTGGAACCTCGTGCAAGTGCTGGGGACGGCGTGCCGGCCGATTATAGCAGGGACTGCAGGAAGCCCCCGATGGCCCGGCTGTAGTTCTCGATGTCGACCAGGAAGGCGTCGTGGCCCTGGGGCGAGTCCAGCGCCACGAATTCCACCCGCGCGCCCGCCGCCTCCAGGCCCTTGGCGATGGTTTCCTGCTGCTCCAGCGGGAACAGGATGTCGGTGCTGACACCGATGACCATGGCCCGGTCGACGTGGATGTGGGAAAGGCCACGCATGACGTTGCCGTCGCCGTACTCGCTGATATCGAACCAGTCGCTGGCGCGCGACAGGTACAGGTAGGCGTTCGGGTCGAACTGCCGGTTGAAGCGGCGGGCGTGGCCCTCGAGGTAGGACTCCACCTGGAACTCGAAGCCAAACGGTTCGTTGCCTTCGCGTTCGTCGGCATCCAGGCGAATGCGGGCGAAGCGCCCGTTCCATTCCATGGCCGAGCGGTAGGTGATGACGCCGAGCTTGCGGGCGATGCTCATGCCGTGGTCGGGCCACACATCACCGGCGTAGGCGCCCTCGCGCCAGTTGGGGTCGAGGCGGATGGCCTCGCGCTGCAGCGAACGGATGGCGATGGCGAAGGGCTGCGCTTGTGGCGCGGTGTCGACACTGATATGTGTCCGCGCCGAGCCCGGGTGCAGCACCATGTACGCCAGCGCGCTCATGCCGCCCATGGAGCAGCCGACGAGGCAGGCGAGCTGCGCGATGCCGAGGCCGTCGTGCACGGCTTCGTGCGCGGCGTTGGCCACGTCTTCCAGCGACAGCTCGGGGAAGGTGAGCCGGTACGGCTCGCCCGTGCGCGGGTCGATGGAGGCGGGGCTGGTCGAGCCCTTGTCGCTGCCGAGCGAGTTCACGCAAATGACGAAGTAACGATCGGTATCGAACGCGCGGCCGGGGCCGATCATCGCCTCCCACCAGCCCGGCGTGGGGTCGGCCGCGTTAGCAGCGGCGTGCGCGCTGGGCGAGAGGCCGGTGAGGATGAGGATGGCGTTGCCGCGGTTCGCATCGAGCGTGCCCCACGTTTCGTAGGCCACGCGGGCGCCGTGCAGTTCGCCGCCGCGCTTCATGGCGAACGGCGAGCTCAGGTCATGGTACTGGCGGGCGTCGCCCATGCGTTGCTCCTTGGATCCACGCGGCGCATGGTGCCACGGATGCGTGCGGTTGGTCTTTTACTGCGCCGCGCCGGAGGCACGTTTCTCAGCCAGCGTGATCTGCTCGGCGACGGCGTGCGCGACGTTGGAGTCCGGGTCGAGCAGCGGCTGGAGCTTGCGCCACGTGGCGGCGGCGTCGGTGTAGCGCGCTTGCTGGAACTGGGCGATGCCGAGCAGCCACAACGCCTTCTGGCTATCGGGCTGCGCGGCGACCGCCTGCTCGAGCAGCGACAGGCCGCGGCCCTCGATAAGGTGGTCGGGGCGCACCAGCGAATCGGCCTCCGCCCAGCCGACCATGGCGGCCACGTTCTTCGGGTCGGCCTTCAGCGCGCCGTCGTAGGCATCGCGGGCGGGCGCGGGCTGCTTCACCATCGTGTACGTCTGGCCCAGCAGCAGCCAGCCTTCCACGTCGTTGGGATTGGCCTTCAGGCGCGCCGTGAGCGCATCGATGGCCTGGCCGACGGTCATTTCCTTCGCTGGCTCCACGCCGCCCAGCGTGGCCGGCGTGCCGACGAGGGCATACAGGCCCACGCTGGCCAGGGGCACCACGACGGCCAGCGTGGCCGCCACGGCGAACACGGTGCGCGAGCGCCCATGCCGGCGTCCATGGCGCACCAGGGGTACCAGCAGCAGGGCAAGGGCCACGGCCAGCATGGCGGCCGCGGCGAGATAAAACGCGATGGTCACCAATCGTCCTCGGTATCGATGGCAGCGACAGGCGGCGCCTGGCGTGAGCGGCGGCGCACCTGCACGGCCACGACGATGCCGCCCGCCGCCAGTACCAGCAGTGGGCCAAACCAGAGCAGCCAGGTCTGCGGTTCCACCGGTGGCTTGTACAAAACGAAGCTGGAGTAACGGTCGACCAGGTACGCCTTGATCTCGGCGTCGCTCTTGCCGGCCTGCATCATCTCGAAGATCTGCCGGCGCAGGTCGTGCGCGATGGGCGCGTTCGAATCGGCCAGCGTCTCGTTCTGGCACATGGGGCAGCGCAGTTCGGCGCTAAGGTGCTGGAAGCGGAGTTCCTCGGCGCGGTCGCGGAAGGGCAGCGGCTGGATCGCCTGCGCGAACGCGAGCAAGGGCAGCAGGCACAGCGCGGCGAGCATGGCGAGCCGGCGCATCAGCCGCCTTCCTTCGCCAGCGCGGCCAGGGCCGGGCGGAATTCTTTCTCGACCACCTCGGGCGTGATGGGCCCGACGTGCTTGTAGCGGATGACGCCCTTGCCGTCGATCAGGAAGGTTTCCGGTGCGCCATAGACGCCGAAGTCGATGCCGGCGCGGCCGTCGCGGTCGACGATGACCCGGTCGAACGGGTTGCCGTGTTCGGTGAGCCACGCGGCGGCGTCCTTCGGGTCGTCCTTGTAGTTGAAGCCGACCAGCGGCAGGCCGAGGTTCTTCACCTGCTCCGACAGCACCGGGTGTTCGTGCACGCACTCGATGCACCAGCTGCCGAACACGTTGAGGAAGTAGGGCTTGCCGAGCAGCTGCTGCTTGCTTACATGCTGCGTTTCATCACCGAGCACCGGCAGCGAGAACGCGGGCGCCGGCTTGTTGATCAGTGGCGACACGATCTCGTGCTGGTCGTGCCCGGTGTTCCACCAGATACCGAAGCCGAACAACGCCACGAGCAGCACGAAGCCGAGGAGGGGAACGAAGCGGCTCATGCGAGCTGTTCCTTCGCGGGGGCGCCGGCGGTGGCCGCGGCCTTTTTCGCACGGAAACGCCGTTCGGCGGCCGCGAGGAAACCGCCGGCCATCATGAACAGGCCGCCGAGCCATATCCAGCGCACGAATGGCTTGTGGTATAGCCGCAGGGCCCACGCGCCTTCGACATCGCCGCTATCCATCGGCTCGCCCAGCGCCACGTAGATATCGCGGAACAGGCCCGGGTCGATGGCGGATTCGGTCTGCACCTGGCCACGCGAGTACGTGCGCTTCTGCGGGTGCATGGTGGCCATGGGCGTGCCGTCGCGGAAGACGGTGACCACGCCTTCGTCGGCGCGCCAGTTCGGGCCGGTGGTTTCGCGCACGCCGTCGAAGCGGAACTGGTAGCCGCCCACGGACTCGGCCTGGCCGGGTGCCATGCGCACGTCGCGCTCGGTGCTCAGCGATTCGGAGAGCATCACGCCGATGAGGAAAAGGGCGACGCCGAAATGCGCGACCAGCATGCCGGCCATCTCGGCCGGGTAGCGGCGGCCACGCGGCATCTCCCGCCAGCGCTTCACCACGTAGGCAAGCGTGCCCGCGGCCACCCATGCGGCGCCCGCCACGCCCGCGATGGCGCGCAGGCGCCCTTCGGCGAAGAACACGGCGGCGACGGTGCAGACAATGGCGGCGATGCCCGAGCGCAGGGCCATGGCCGTGAGCTGGCGGCCCTCGGCCTTGCCCCAGCGCAGGTACGGGCCGAACGGCAGCAGCAGCACGGCGGGCGCCATCAGCAGCACGAACAGGAAACCGAAATACGGCGGGCCCACCGAGACGCGGCCCAGGTTGAGCGCATCACCGATCAGCGGGAACAGGGTGCCCAGCAGCACCATGGCCGCGGCCGTGGTGAACAGCAGGTTGGCGACCATGATGCCGGTCTCGCGCGAGAGGGCGGCGAAGGCCTTGCCCGTGGCCACCTTCGGCGCGCGGATGGCGTAGAGCAGCAGCGAGCCGCCGATGACGACCACGAGGAAGCCGAGGATGTAGAGGCCGCGGCGCGGATCGGAGGCGAACGCATGCACCGAGGTGAGCACGCCGGAGCGGACGAGGAACGTACCCAGCAGCGACAGCGAGAACGCGAACAGCGACAGCAACACCGTCCACGCGGGCAGTGAGCCGCGTTTTTCCGTCACCGCCTGCGCGTGGATGAGCGCGACGCCGACCAGCCAGGGCATGAACGAGGCGTTCTCCACCGGATCCCAGAACCACCAGCCGCCCCAGCCGAGCTCGGCGTAGGCCCACCAGCTGCCGGCCACGATGCCCATGGTGAGGAAGGCCCACGAGACGTTCGTCCACGGCCGCGCCCAGCGCACCCACGACTGTTCCAGCTCACCGCCAAGCAGCGCGGCGATGGAGAACGCGAATGCGACCGAGAACCCCACGTAGCCCATGTAGAGCACGGGTGGGTGGAAGGTCATGCCCGGGTCCTGCAGCACGGGGTTGAGGTCGCCGCCATCGGCGGGCATGGGCAGCTCGCGCAGGAAGGGATTGGAGGTGAACAGGATGAACGCGAGGAAGCCGACGCCGATGAGGCCGAGCACGCCGAGCACCCGCGCCACGAACGGCTGCGGCAGGTGCCGGCTGAGGGCGGCGAGGGCCACGGTCCACACGTTGAGGATGAATACCCATAGCAGCATGGAGCCCTCGTGCGCGCCCCACACCGCGGTGACGCGGTAATACCAGGGCAGCGCGAGGTTCGAGTTATCGGCGACATACGCCACCGAGAAGTCGTAGGCGAGGAAGGCATGGATGAGGATGCCCATGGCCGCGAACACGAACACGGCCTGGCCGGCGGCGGCGGGCCGCGCCACGGCCATCAGCGCGCCGTTGCCGCGCCATGCGCCGACGATGGGCAGCACGCCCTGCGCGATGGCCAGCAACAGCGCAAGCACGAGGGCGAACTGGCCGAGCTCGGGGATCACTTCGGCGTGTCCTTCATGGCGGTGTCGTCGATGTTGCGCTTCTGGTGCGCCTTGGCCATGGCGTCCTTCAGTTCCTTCGGCATGTAGTTTTCATCATGCTTGGCGAGCACTTCGCCGGCGATGAAGCGGCCATCGGCCATGCGGCCGGTGGCGATCACCGACTGGTTGTCGCGAAACAGGTCGGGCAGGATGCCGGTGTACTCCACGGGCATGGCGCCGGCATCGTCGACGACGATGAAGCTCACCTTGAGGCTGTCCTTCGCCCGCTGGATGGAACCGGCCTTCACCATGCCGCCGAGGCGGAACGTGGGGTACTGCGTGGCCTGGCCCTCCTGCACCTGGCTGGGCGTGAACAGGTAGCTCATGTTCCGCTGCAGGGCGAACACGGTGAGGCCCACCGCGATGGCGGCGGCCGCGACGACCGAGATGACGACCGCGAGGCGGCGTTTACGCGTTGGATTCATTACGTGCTGGGGTTCCCGGCCGGCGGCGGTTGGCCTGGCGCGCGATGCGTGCGCGGATCTCGCGCAAGTGCCTGCGGCGCCTGGCGAGCGGCGCCAGCGTATCGATCAAGAGGACGATGAAGAAGATGGCGAACGCGGTCCACACGTAAAAGCCGTAGCCACCCATGGCAAGGAACGCGCTCATGCCTTGCCGCCTGCCACGCCGGCGACAGCCAGCTCGCGCACCCAGGCCTTGCCGCCCTCGGCGGCGAGGAGCTCGGTGCGCACCCGGGAGAACAGGCTGGCGATGTAATAGAACTTGGTGGCGCCCATCATGGTGAGCAGCGGCCACACCATGCTGGCGGCCATGTGCGACGGGCCAAGCAGGCGGATGGTGGCGCCCTGGTGCAGGGTGTTCCACCAGTTCACCGAGAAATGCACGATGGGCACGTTCACCGCGCCCACCAGCACGAGGAACGCCGCGGCGCGGGCGCCCTGGCGGCGGTCTTCGAACGCGTGGCAAAGGCCGATGATGCCGAGGTAGATGAAGAGCAGCACCAGCTCGGAGGTGAGGCGCGCGTCCCATGTCCACCACGTGCCCCACATGGGCTTGCCCCACAGCGAGCCGGTGGCCAGCGTGATGGCGGTGAACGCGGCGCCGATGGGCGCGGACGCCATCGCCACCGTCTCGGCCAGCTTGATGCGCCACACCAGCGCGATGAACGCGGCCAGGGTCATCACGCCATAGATGAACAGGCTCATCCATGCGCTGGGCACGTGGATGAAGATGATGCGGTACGCATCGCCCTGCTGGTAATCGGCCGGCGCAACCACCAGGCCGCCGTAGAGCGCGATGGCACCAAGGACGAAGGCGAGGCCCAGCGCCCACGGGTATACGGCGCCCGCGAAGCGGTAGAAAGTCGGCGGTGATCCCAGGCGGTGCAGCCAGAGGGGAACCCAGTTAGCCATTCGTCCTCGTCAACGGTTCTTGCATCGCGGTGAGTCCCCCATGGACCCGCCGCGGTTGCGTGCGTTCATGTATCCATCGCGATGCGCAGCGCGGCGGCGCAAGCCAGGGGCGCGAGCACCACGGCAAGGGCAAGGCCGGCGCCAAGCCACGCGATGGGCGCGATCCAGGGCAGGCCGTCCTGCGCGGCGGCCACGGCCCCCGCGGCGAAGATCACCACGGGCACGCACAACGGCAGCAACATGAGCGCCAGAAGCATACCAGAGCGCTTCGCGCCGGCCGCCAGCGCCACCAGCACGGCGCCGAGCAGGCTCAGGAGGGGTGTGGCCACGGCCAGGGCCACCACCAGCACCACGATGGCTGGCGGCGGCAGGTGCAGCATGCTTGCCAGCACCGGCGCCACTACCACCAGCGGCAGGGCGGCGGTAAGCCAGTGGGCCAGGATCTTCATGCCCACCAGCAGCGCCAGCGGCTGCGGGGCCAGCATCAGCTGCTCCATCGAGCCATCGTCGATATCGGGGCGGAACAGGCCATCGAGCGAGAGCAGCATGGCCAGCAGCACGGTGACGAACACCACGCCGCCCGCGATGCGCTGGAGAAGCTGCGGCTCGGGCCCGAGCGCGAAGGGGAACAGGGTGACGACGATGACCGCGTAAAGCACGGGCAGGGCGATGTCACCGCGCCGGCGCCAGGCCAGCGTCAGGTCGCGTCGCAGCAGGGCGGCGCAGGCGGCGGGCGTGCTGCCGGGCGTCACGCGTGCAACCGGATGCGGCGGGGCTCGTCCCCGGCGAAGGTGACCGCGCCGTGGCTGGTCACCAGCGCGGCGCCGCCACGGGCGGCGTGGTCGCGCAGCAGGCGGTTCACCAGGGCGATGCCCTCGCGGTCGAGGTTGGCGTAGGGCTCGTCGAGCAGCCACACACGGGCGGGCAGGAGCAGCAGGCGGGCCAGGGCGGCACGTTTCTTCTGGCCGGCGGAGAGGCGCCGCACGGGCTCGTCCTCGAAACCCGCCAGGCCCACATCGCCGAGGACGGCGGTGATGGAGGTGCCCGCGCGCACGCCATACAGGCCGGCCGAGACCGCGAGGTTCTCGCGGGCGGAAAGATCGAACTTCAGGCCCAGGTGGTGGCCGAGGAACACGACCGCACCTGCCATGGTGTCGAGCGCGAACGGCGCGCCATCGAGCAGCACTTCGCCTTCGCCCGCGTGCAGCATGCCGGTGAGCACGCGCATCAGGGTGGTCTTGCCGCTGCCATTGTCGCCTTCCACCAGCGCCACCTCGCCGCCATGCAGCGCGAAGTCCACCGGCCCGAACACGGGCTCGTCCTGGCGGGAAAAGCACAGGGCGCGGGCTTCGAGCAGGGGCGATGGTGAAGTCATCCGGTGATTCTTACATGCGGCGGGCGTGCTTGTGGGGCTCCGCTCTGTGTGGGAGCGCGCTTGCGCGCGATCGCTTGCAAGCAAGCTCCCACAAGAGCCGGCATCCCATGCCGCGGGGCGCAAGATGTCGCGCGCAAGCGCGCTCCTACAGGGGGCTCGTTCGCGTCAGAGAAGGGGCGGCAGGGGCGGCAGCGTGGCCTCGAGCGTGCGCACCGCCGCGTCGAGGTCCACCGAGGCCACGTCGTCGTGGCCTTTCAGCAGCTGCTCCACCAGCGTGTCCTGCGCGCGGCCGCGTTCCAGCGCGTAGGCGTAGGGCAGGTGGGTGAAGGTGACCATGCGGTAGCGGGGCAGGTAGTGCGTGGGCGAACGCTGGGCCAGCAGGCCGCCCAGTTCGCGCATGCGCAGGAAGCGCGGGTCCGCCACCTTGTCGCGCATCTCGACGTAGTTCTCCAGCGCCATCTGGGCGATGGCGTCGGCATTGGGCTTGCGCGTGGCCTCGAACGCCGCGAACACCGCGGCTGGGTCGCCCGGCGTGGCGGCGAACAGGGTGGCGAGCTCGGCGGCATCCTCGAAGCCGCAATTCATGCCCTGGCCGTGGAACGGCACGATGGCGTGCGCGGCATCGCCGATGAGCAGCGCGCGGCCGCCGATGTGCCAGCGATCGAGGTAGAGCGTGGCGAGCGAGCCTACCGGGTGCTCCGACCAATCGGCCGCGAAGTCGGGCATGAGGTCGAGCGCGTCGGGGAATTCGGTGCGGAAGAACGCCTCGGCGGCGCCGGCGCCCGCGATGGTACGGAAGCTGGGGTGCTCGCCCTCGTTCGGCAGGAACAGCGTGACGGTGAAGCTGCCTTCGCGGTTGGGCAGCGCGATGCACATGTAGTGGCCGCGCGGCCAGATGTGCAGCGCGTTGCGCTCGATGGCGAACGGCGCGCCGGGATCGCTGCCGGGGGGTATCTCCAGCTCCTTGTAGCCGTGGCCGAGTTCCTCGACCCGCTCGCCGAGCGGCGCGTGCCGGTGCATGGCGGCGCGCAGCGCGGAGCCGGCGCCGTCGGCGCCGATGACCACGGGCGCTTCCACTGTGCGTTCGCTGCCATCGGCGGCATGCAACGTCAGCGTGCCGCGCTCAAAATCGGCACCGGCCAGGCCCTGGCCGAAATGGATGGTGGCGCCGGCGGCTTCCGCGGCGTCGAGCATCAGCGTGTTGAGCCCACCGCGCGAGACCGACCAGATGACTTCGGAATCGTCGACCCCGTAGCGCTGCAGGCCGCTGTGGCCGGCCGGGTCGTGGACCATGCGCCCACGCATCATCACGGCCTGCCCGAGCACCTGGTCGGCGAGGCCGGTGGCACGCAGGGCATGGAGGCCGCGTTCGGCCAGGGCGAGGTTGATCGAGCGGCCGCCGCTGAACCCCGCGAGCCGCGGGTCGGGGCGCTTTTCGTAGACGGTGACGCGGAAACCGCGCTGGGTGAGCAGGGTGGCTACAAGGGCGCCGACCAGGCCGGCGCCGACCACGGCGATGTCGTTACGGGGCATGGGCCTGCCTGGGCGATATTGCGGGGCAGCGCATCGTGCGCCGCAACGCCAGCCGGGGCAAGGCCCCGGCCGGTGCCGGTCGTCAGCTGGCTTTCTTGCCGCCGCGCGGCGGCACGTGCGTGGCGGCGGCCGGCTTGGCGGTGGCCGCGTCGAGGAATCCGCGCTGCATCGACTTCCACACGTCGAGGTTGCGCTCGGTCATCTCGTTGAGCATGGACCAGGGGGTCTGGCCCATCATCGTGTTGAGCTGGTTGCGGAACTGCTGCTGCTGGTCGAGGAAGACCTGCAGGCTGCGCTCCAGGTACGGGCCCATGAAGCCCTGCAGCGAATCGCCGTAGAAACGGATGATGTGCGACAGGAGCTGCGACGACAGCATGGGCTGCCCGTGCTCCTCGTGTTCCGCGATGATCTGCAGCAGCACGGAGCGGGTGAGGTCCTCGCCCGACTTGGCGTCCCGGACTTCGAAATGCTCCCCGTCGAGGACCAGCTGGCGGACTTCTTCCAGCGTGATGTAGCTCGAGATTTCCGTGTCGTACAACCGACGGTTCGGATACTTTTTGATGATGCGTAGGGTTTGTGCCATGCGGCGAACGCTACCACGAGGTATTGCACCGCACCAGTTGGTTTCACGGCGTGTAAACGTTTACGTTCCGCGTATGTGAATTTGGATCGATTTACGTAACTTGGATTTAATGGCCCGCTGCGCCACCCGCATTTCCGAACGGTGGCTTCGCCAGCCACAGGACCGGAATCAGGGCCAGGAACAGGATCGCGCAGCCCCAGAAAACGTCATTGACGGCCAGCGTGAACGCCTCGCGCGTCACCACCTGGTCGATGACCGAGAGCTGCGCCTTGCCGTGGAGGCCAATGCCCTGGAGGTGCTGCATGTAGGCCGTGGCGGCGGGCGCTGCCGGATTCACGTACTCGGTGAGCGATGCGTGGTGCGCCTCGCCGCGATGCTGCCAAAGCGTCACGGTGATGGCGGTCGAGACGCTCGACGCGAGCGTGCGGCAGAAGTTCGCCAGCCCCGAGGCGCCCGCGATCTGGTCCGGCCGGAGGCCCGACAGGAAGATCTGGTTCAACGGGATGAAGAAGCACGCGATGGCGATGCCCATGATGAAGCGCGGCAGCACCAGCGACGCATACGAGGCGCCGCTGTTGAAGCCGGCGAACCAGAACGACGTGAATGCGAACACGATGAAGGCGAACGTCACCACGGCGCGCAGTTCCAGCCGCTGGATATTGCGGCCGATGATGGGCGAGACGAGGAACGCGAGGATGCCGACCGGCGCGGTGGCGAGCCCGGCCCATGTCGCCGTATAGCCCAGCGTCGTCTGCAGCCACAGCGGGAACACCACGTTGATGCCGAAGAACGCGAGCATGCCCAGCGACAACGCCGTGACACCGACGGCGAAGTTGCGCCGGCCGAACAGCGAAAGATCCACCACGGGGTATTTGGCGGTGAGCTCCCAGATGACGAGGAACACCAGCGCCACCGCCGCGATGAGCCCCAGGGCCAGGATCATCGGCGAGGCGAACCAGTCGTGGTCGTTGCCGTTGTCCAGCATGAACTGCAGCGAGCCCACGCCCACCACGAGCAGGACAAGGCCCACCGAATCGATCGGTGCGCGGACCGTCGTCGTTTCACGCGTGCGCAGGATGGCCCACGTGATGACGCCGGCCGCCGCGCCCACGGGTACGTTGATGTAGAAGATCCACGGCCACGAGAAGTTGTCGGTGAGGTAGCCGCCGAGGATCGGCCCGAAGATGGGTGCCACCACCACGGTCATCGCCCACATCGCCAGCGCGATGCCTTGCTTCTCCTTCGCGTACGTCGACAGCAGCAACGATAGCGACAGCGCCACCATGGGGCCGGAGCCCGCGCCCTGCAGCAGGCGGAACAGCACCAGCATGGGCATGTTCGTCGCCAGGCCGCAAAGCATCGAGAACACCACGAACAGGCCGACCGAGAAGCAGAACGTCTTCACCTCGCCGAAGCGCTTGGCGATCCAGCCGGTGAGCGGCTGCATCACCGCGCTGGCCAGCGCGTACGAGCTGATGGCCCACGTGCCCTCGTTCGCGCTCACGCCCAGGCTGCCCGCGATATGCGGCACGGCCACGTTCACGATCGTCATGTCGAGCACTTCCATGAACGTCGAGAACGCGACCGCGATGGTCACCAGGACCAGCGGCAGGCCGTGCAGCGGCTTGGGCCCCGCGGCGGGCGCGGGGGCGGCATCCGGCGTGGCGATGGCGTCGCTCAAGGCACGCTTGCTCCAAGGTTCTGCTGCACGACGGTGTCGGCGGCGGCATCGGCCTTGGCGGCCACGTCGTCATACACCGTGGTCTGCGCCACGGGCGTGGTCGACGGCGATTTGGCCAGCACGTCGCCCTTGTCGTCGGTGATGTCCACCGTCACCGCGGTGGAGAGGCCGATGCGCAGCGGGTGCTTGTCGAGGTCGGCGGCATCGATGGCGATGCGCACGGGCACGCGCTGTACCACCTTGATCCAGTTGCCGGTGGCGTTCTGCGCAGGCAGCAGCGAGAACGCGCTGCCCGTGCCGGCGCCGAGACCCACCACGTGGCCGTGGTATTCCACGCCACCGCCGTAGATGTCGGCTTCCACCTTCGCGGGCTGGCCGATGCGTACGTGGCGCAGCTGGCTTTCCTTGAAGTTGGCATCCACCCACAGGTCGTGCAGCGGCACCACGGTCATCAGCTGCTGGCCGGGCTGCACGCTGTTGCCCACCTGCACGCTGCGCTGGGCCACGTAGCCGTCGATGGGCGCGACGATGGCGTTGCGCTGCGAAGCGACCCAGGCCTGGCGGAAGCTTGCGCGGGCCTGCTGCACCGAGGGGTTGTTCTCCACGTCCGCGCCATCGACGAGCGCGCGGGCCGCATCGGCCTGGCGCTGGGCGGATTCCAGCGCGGATTCGGCGCTGGTCACGGCATCGCGGGCATGCTGCACTTCTTCGGGCGCCACGGCCTTCTCGGCGAGCAGGGGCAGGCGGCGCTTCAGGTCATCCTGCGCGCGCTTGAGGTCCTGGCGGCGGGCGACGAGCGAGGCATCGGCGCTGGCGGCGCTCTGCGTCTGCTGGCGCACCTGGCGCACGGCCTGCGCGAGCGCGCTGGTGGCCTTGCGCAGGGCGATATCGGCATCGGTGGCATCGAGCTTCACCAGCACCTGGCCGGCGTTCACGCGCTGCGTATCGTCGGCGAACACGCCCACGACGATGCCTGGCACCTGCGCGGAGATACCTACCTGGTTGCCGCCCACGTAGGCGTCGTCGGTGGTTTCGCGCGTGGAGAAGACGAACAGCCACAGCAGCAGCCAGATGGCCGCGGCCAGCACGAGGACGATGAACGCGATGAGCAGCGCGCGGCCGCGCTTGCGCTTGTCCTTGGGCGCGTTGCCACTTTCCGCCGGGGGCGTCGTGTCGTTGGGGGTGGCGCTCATGGGCTCTGGGCTCCGTCGGTGCTAGGCGTGGTGGAAGGGGAAGGGGAAGGAGGGGTGTCGGCGCGGTAACCGCCACCGAGGGCCTTGATGAGGCCCACGTCGGTGGAAAGCGCCTGGCCGTGCAGGTCGGTGGCCATGTCCTGCTGCTGGAGCAGCGTGGCCTGGGTGGCGAGCGACTCGCGGTCGTCGCGGACGCCACGCGCGGCGCGGGCCTTCGCGCTGGCGAGCAGCGTGGTGGCCGCATCCACGGCGTCGCCTTGCTGCGTGCGGCGCGCGGCGAGCTGCTGGGCGCCAAGCGCCTGCGTGGAGACATCGCGCGCGGCCGAGGCCACGGTGGCGTTGTACTGGCTCACCGCCGCGTCGAGCTGGGCCTTGCTCACGCCGTGGTTCGCCTCCAGCGCACCGCCTTCGAAGATCGGCAGGTGCAGGGCGGGCGTCAGCGAGAACACGCGGCTGTCGGCGTTGAACACCTTGTCCATGTCGATGCTGGACAGGCCCGCCATGGCGCTGAGGCTCACGTCGGGGAAGAACTGCGCGCGCGCCGCATCCGTCTGGCGCAGCGCGGCCTCGACCTGCCAGCGGCTAGCGGCGATATCCGGGCGGCGGGCCATCAGGTCGGTGCCCACATTGGACGGCAGGCCGGGCGCCACGTCGGGCAGGGCGCGCGGTGACAACGCAGGGAGCGCGTTGGGCGAAACGCCGACAAGCGCGGACAGCGCGGCGCGGCGGATGGCGGCGGACCCTTCCAGCGCGGTCTTCTGCTGGCGGGCCGCGGACAGTTCAGCGCGCGCCTGCTGGGCCGTGTCGGGCAGGTCCACGCCCTGCTTCACGCGGAGCGCGGCGATGCGCAGCGCGCGCTCGCGTGCCTGGATGGCCTGGTCCGCCAGCGCCACGCGGGCTTCGTCGGTGAGCCAGCCGAAATACGTATCGGCCACCATGGCCTGGATCGACAGCGACGACGCCGAGCGCTCCGCTTCCGCGGCGCGCGCGCTGTCGATGGCCGCCTCGATCGCGTAGCGCTTCTTGCCCCACCAGTCGAAGTCGTAGCTCACCTGCACGCCCAGGTCGGCCTGGTTGTACCAGGTGAAGCCAAGGAACTGCGCAGGGATGAGGCCGTGTTCGCTCATGCGCTGGCGGGTCACCTGCGCGCTGCCATCGACGCGCAGGCCGGCTTGTGCCGCCGCGACGCGGATGTTCTGCTGCGCGCTGTCCACGCGCGATTTCGCCTGGGCGAGGTCGGGCGAACCGCGCAGGGCCATGTCCATCAGCTGGTCGAGCTGCGGGTCGTTGTACACGCGCCACCACTGGGCGGCGGGCCAGCCGGCGCGGGTGCCGGCGTCAAGGCCGGCCAGGGGCACGTCGGCGCGCAGCGCGGGCCGGTCGATCTTCGCCGGCACGTGGCAGGCCGCGAGCGCCACGGCCAGCGTGGCCGCCAGAAGGGCGGGGCGGAGCAAGGTTCGGTTCATGGGGTGTCCGCGGTATCCAGGTGCAGGGCAAGCTTCTTCAGCAGGCGCTCGAAGGTCTGCCGCTCGGTTTGGCTGAAGCAGGAGAACTTGGTCACGACCTCGGGGAACATCGGCGGCAGCAGCTTGCGCACGAAGCGCCTGCCATCGGCGGTGATCGTCAGCACCACCTGGCGGCGATCGTGCGTGGCGTTGCTGCGCGTGATCAGCCCGCGCTTCACCAGCAGGTTGGTGATGCGGGTCATGTTGGTGGGCTTCTGTTCGGCCAGCGCGCACAGCTCGCCGGGCGTGGAGCTGCCGTCGGCGGACGAGTACAACATCATCAGCGTGCGGAAATCGCTGTCGTTCATGTCGAACGGCTTCAGCTTGTTTTCCACGTCGCGCTGCAGTGCCTCGCCCGTCAGCAGCAGCAGGCGGATAAGCAGCACTTCGCACTTCGGCAGGCCCGGGATGTTGTCGGCCACCCGGTCGACACCCTCGTAGAGGGCGTCCACGCACGCTTTGAGGTTAGACATTTCGCTGGCGGATAGTTCGCTGGTGAACTATCAGCCTAGCAAACACTTCCTTGCCGCGGCAAGATATTTCTCAGGCCTGTGTCTGTGGGAGCGCGCTCGCGCGCGATGCCCCTCCCTAAGCGAGCGAGAACAACCCCACCGCGTTCCCCGTAGTCACCCTGGCAACCTCCGCCGGCTCGACACCCCTGAGCCCCGCAATGGTCTCCAACACGTCCACCATGAACGCCGGCTCATTCCGCTCCCCCCGCCGGTGCGCACACGGCTGGTCCGGCGCATCGGTCTCGAGCAGCAGCCACTCCAGCGGCATCTGCGCCACCACCCGGCGGATACGGTTCGCCCGCTCATATGTCACCGGGCCGCCGATGCCGATGTGGAAGCCCAGTTCGAACAACTGCCGCGCCTGCTCCTCGCTGCCCGCGAAGCTGTGCACGACGCCACGCAGGCCGCCGACGCGGCGCAGCGTGTGGATCGTCTCTTCGAAAGCGCGCCGCGCATGGACGATCACGGGCAGGCCGTGTTCCTTCGCGATGTGCAACTGGCGCAGGAAGAGGTCGCGCTGCCGATCGGGGTCAAGGCCTTCGACGAAGTAGTCGAGGCCGATCTCGCCGACGGCCACGGCACCGTGGCCATCGAGCCACGCGGGCAGTTCGTCCAGGTGCTCGTCGCGGTGCTTGTCCAGCACGAGCGGATGCAAGCCGTAGGCAGGGAACACGCCTTCACGCGACGCCGACAAGTGCTCGATGGCCTTCCAGTTGCCCCTGTCGATGGCGGGGACCACCCAGCGCCGCACCCCGGCCTGGGCCGCGCGGTCGAACATGGCGCCGCGGTCGGTGTCGAACGCGCTGTCGTCCAGGTGGGCGTGGGTGTCTACCAGTTCGTGCATGCGGTTCATTGCCGTTTTGCTTCCGGGGCCTAGTCTAAGGCGTCGTTCAGTTTAACGATTGTCAAATGTCCTCGACGCGTTCTTGCGAAGAATCGTGGGCCGAGTGGCCCCAGCAGAACGTCGCACTGTCCAGGAGAGTAGGGTTATGAGCAGGTTGAAGATTTCCGTCCTGAACGCCGGTTTGGGCGCGGCCCTGGTGCTGAGCCTTTCTGCCTGCAACCGTGATGCGAACGCCGATGTGGCGAACGCCCCGGCCCCCGCGCCCGCCGCGGCCCCGGTGGAAGCGGCCCCGGCCCCGGCCCCGGCGCCCGAGCCGGCGGGCCCGAAGTACGCACGCGTCGTCAGCGTCGACCCGGTCCGCCAGGCGGGCACCGCGGCGCAGCGCGAATGCCACGATGAAGTCGTGACCCGCCGTGCGCCGGTCAAGGACCAGCACCAGATCGCCGGTACGGCCATCGGCGCGGTGGCGGGTGGCCTGCTCGGCAACCAGATCGGCGGCGGCAAGGGCCGCACGCTGGCCACGGTGGCGGGTGCGGTGGGTGGCGGCTACGCCGGCCACGAGATCCAGGAGCGCCGCCAGGAGACCAACACGGTGACCAGCACGGTGCGCAAGTGCTCAACCGTGCCGGGTACGAGTGGTGACAAGATCGTCGCCTACGATGTCCGCTACGAATATAACGGCGTGACCCGTTCGGTCCGCATGGACCACGACCCGGGCGACCGCGTCGAAGTCCAGGAAGGCGTGTCGGTCGTCTCCGACGCGCGCCAGTAACCCCATCGAGCCGCGAGGACGTCCCCATGCATAGCATCGTCCGTAAGTTCGGCCTCGTCATGGCCGCCATCGTCCCGCTGTCGCTGACAGCGTGTTATGAGCAGCCACGCCGGGTGGTTCGCGAGGATCGCGTGGTTTACGAGGGCGGCTCACGCCGCTGCTCGCAGTGCGGGCGCGTCGACGACGTGCAGCAGATCTACACCGACCGACAGTCGTCGCCGCTGGGCGCCGTGATTGGCGCGGTGGCGGGTGGCGTGCTCGGCAGCACCATCGGCAAGGGCGATGGCCGCTCGGCCGCCACCGTCGGTGGCGCGGTGGTCGGCGGCGTCGTCGGCAACCAGGTCGGCAAGCGCAATGGCCAGGACGTGGCGTGGCAGGTGCGCATCCGCCTGGATGACGGCCGCTCGGCGGTGGTCACGCAGCAGGAGGATCCGAACCTGCGGCCCGGCGATTACGTCGAGATCCGCGGCGACCATGTGTATCGCCTCTAGCCGTCTATACGGCTAAACAGCCCATGTAGGAGCGCGCTTGCGCGCGACATCTTTTCGCGACCACCCGCACGTCTCGCGGTGGCTGTTGGAAGAGCATCGCGCACGGAGTGCGCTCCTACATTTTTTAGGCAAAAAAAAGGTTCTTCGCGGATT
>NZ_JZRB01000025.1 GCF_000964085.1 Luteibacter yeojuensis | reverse complement strand
GCGCACGGGTGTGCGCTCCTACGGGCCTACGGCCGCTCTCTTGTGCGGAACTCGCCTCGAGGGTGGGCACCAAGGACTCTTCGCCTCAACCCCACGCGCCATAGGCGGCGCGAGCCGCTGAAGCCATGCATTCGCTTCAGCGGATGAACCGATCAAAGAGCATCGCGCACAAGTGCGCTCCTACAAAGGCAGTGGGGGCGCTTTAGAATTCGAGTTCCTGTGCTGCGCAGAGGTAGTCCACCATCGGTGCCAGGCGCTTGAAATTATCCACGACGAACGGCAACAGTTCGGCCGAGCACGCCATGGCCTCGTCAAAATCCTGCCCCGCCGCGAAGTTCTTCCGCTTCAGGTCCTCGATCAGCTCGTGGTTCGCATCGTAGCCACGTGGTGGCCGGGTGAGGCTCTCGCCCCACCACGTGTAACGCTCCTGGAACGCCTTGCCGTGTGTCGCGCGCTTCCACGCATCGGGGTTGTCGGAGAGGAACTCGCGCAGGCTTTTTAGCACCGGCGGCTCGGGGTGCCACATGCCGCCGCCGACGAAGCACTCGCCGGGCTGTATGTGCAGGTAAAAGCCAGGCGCCTGGATCTCATGGCGGCGCGCGTGGAAGAAGCGCGAACCTTGCCAGGTCTTGTAGGGCTGCTTGTCGTTGGCGAAGCGCGTATCGCGGTGGATGCGGTACAACGAGCCACCGACCTTGCGCGGGTCGGCGCGGTACTGCGGGCTGATCTTCGCCAGCGGCGACTGCATGTCGGTGATGAATTGGGTGAACGGCTCGCGCACGTGGCGCTCGTAGTCGTCCTTGTGCTCGTGGAACCATTCGCGGCTGTTGTGGCGGCCCAGCGCCTTGAAGAACTTGAACGTGGCGGGCGTGAAATAAGCGGTGTGCGGCATGGTGGGCTCTAGAGGAGGGTTTCGCCCCAGGCCTCGAGCTCGTCGAGCAAGGGGATGGGGGCGCCCGGCAGCAGGCGCAGGGTGGCGAGTTCGGTGGTGTAATCGGCCAGCGTCAGGGTGGTGAGCGGGCCGTGGCGGGTGAGGCGATCGACACGGAAGGCCTCCCAGCGCGCGTACTCGTCCACGGTGAGCGTGTCGGGCCAGTTGCGTGCGCGGTAGCGGAACAGCAGCTCGGCATAGCGCGGGTCGCGGAAGGTGAAACGCCCACTGCCCAGCTGCGCCGGCGGCGTGCCGCGCACCTCGGCCAGCAGGCGGCGGTCGGCATCGGGCAGGAAGCCACCGTACAAGGCCAGCTCCGGGTCGCCCGCCGGCGGCAGGTCGGCCGCGTGGCCGTAGACCTGGCGCAGGGTCTCGGCGAGCCCGGGGGCGCTTTTCAGCCGCGCGAGGTTGGCCTCGACCACGGCCATGTCGAGCCCTAGCCGCGCGTGGTCCACGCCCTTCAGCACCGAGAGCGGCGCGAGGGCGGGCGCGTGGTTTGCCCGCACGGTGCGCAAGGCGATGCGCTCCACGCCCTCGGGCAGGTCGGCGCGGGCCACGAACACGCGGTCGGCGATGTCCTCCGCCGCGAGGCTGAGCAGGTCGGTCGGGTCGGCGGTGAGGTCGTAGACGATGACCTCGCCGGCGCGCGACGGGTGGGCGGCCAGCGGGGCGATGACGGTGAGGCACTGCCGGCTGGCCGGGTAGCGCGAAGAGACATGCACCACCGGCGTCATGGCGGCCACGTCGAGCAGTTCGAACACGCGCTGCTTGCGGCGCAGGGCGAAGTACCAGTCCCACAGCTTCGGCTGGTGCGTGCGGATGAGGCGGGCCAGGCCGATGAGGGCCTCCACGTCGCTGAGGGCGTCGTGGGCACGGTCCTGCTTCAGGTGGTTGGCCGTGGCCAGGTGCTCCAGCTTGAAGCTGGGCGTGCCGTCCTCGCGGGTGGGCCAGGTGATGCCCTCGGGGCGCAGGGCCTGGCACAGGCGCACCAGGTCGATCAGGTCCCAGCGGGAATTGCCGTGCTCCCACTCCCGGGCGTAGGGCTCGTAGAAGTTGCGGTACAACAGGTGGCGGGTGAACTCGTCGTCGAAGCGCAGCGAGTTGTAGCCCACGCCGCAGGTGCCGGGCAGGGCCAGTTGCTCGTGCACGACGGCGGCAAAATCGGCCTCGGAGAGGCCTTCGCGCTCGGCGTGCTGTGGCGCGATGCCAGTGATGAGGCAGGCCGCGGGCTGCGGGGGCATGTCGCGGGGCGGCTTGCAGTAGACCATGACCGGTTCGCCCACGATCGCCAGGCTGGCATCGGTGCGGATGCCGGCGAACTGGCTGGGGCGGTCCCGTCGTGGGTCGGCGCCGAAAGTTTCGTAGTCGTGCCAGAAGAAGGTCGGTTCGGCCATCGCGCCATCATCGCATGTAGACTGGCCGGTACAAAGGAGACCCCATGACGCAAGCGCACGAAGACAACCTCATCTGGATCGACCTCGAGATGACCGGGCTGGACACGGATAACGACTCCATCCTGGAGATCGCGACGATCGTGACAGACAAGGATCTGAACGTGCTCGCCGAGGGGCCGGTCTTCGCCATCAGCCACACCGACGCCCGGCTGCAGCAGATGGATGCCTGGAACCGCAACCAGCATGGCCGCTCGGGCCTGTGGGCGCGCGCGGTGGAATCCGATACGCCCCCCGATGAAGCCGAGAAGGCCACCATCGCCTTCCTGCAGCGGTGGGTGCCGGCCGGCAAGTCGCCCATGTGCGGCAACTCCATCTGCCAGGACCGCCGTTTCCTGCATCGCGAGATGCCGGCGCTGGAGCGCTTCTTCCACTATCGCAACCTCGACGTCAGCACCCTGAAGGAGCTCTCCCGTCGCTGGTCGCCCGAGATCGCCAGGGGCTTCGCCAAGGAGTCGGCGCATACGGCGCTATCGGATATCCGCGACTCCATCGACGAGCTGCGCTATTACCGCCGCTTCATGGGTGCCATCGGCGGCACCCAGCCCGGCTGAGCCCATGGTCGCCAATCTTTTCGCCACCACCCTCGATTGCAACGGCCGCGCGCTGGTGCTCGACCGCCCGCGCGTCGCGGGCATCGTCAACGCCACGCCCGATTCGTTCTCCGACGGCGGCCAGCACGCGTCGCTCGAGGCGGCCTACGCGCATGCCATGCGGCTGGCGGAAGAGGGCGCCGACCTGCTCGACATCGGCGGCGAAAGCACGCGTCCCGGCGCCGACGATGTGCCCGCCGCGGAGGAAATCCGCCGCGTCGTGCCCCTCATCGAACGTCTCGCCGCCGCCACGACGCTGCCCATTTCCATCGACACCTCCAAGCCCGAGGTGATGCGCGCCGCCGTTGGCGCGGGCGCGGGCCTCATCAACGACGTGTTCGCGCTGCGTCGCGAAGGCGCCCTGGACGCCGCCGCCGAGCTGCGCGTGCCCGTGTGCCTCATGCACATGCAGGGCGAGCCGCGCGGCATGCAAGAGAGCCCGAGCTACGACGACGTGGTGGGCGAAGTGCACCGCTTCCTCACCGACCGCCTGTTCGCCTGCGAGCTGGCGGGCATCGACCGCAAGCGGGTGCTGGTCGACCCGGGCTTTGGTTTCGGCAAGAACCTCGAGCACAACCTCGCCTTGTTGCGTGCCACGGCGCGTTTCGCGGAGCTGGGGGCAGGGGTGTTCATCGGGCTGTCGCGCAAGAGCATGATCGGCCAGCTGACGGGCCACGCCGAGCCGGCGGCCCGTGCCGCGGGCTCGGTGGCTGCCGCGCTCGTCGCGGTGCAGCGTGGCGCGGCGATCGTCCGCGTGCATGACGTGGCGCCCACGGTAGATGCCTTGAAGGTGTGGCAGGCGGTGAAGGAGGGCGACACGGCCCCCCGCGTCGACAAGCCCACCATGCCCCGCTGGCCGGACGACGAATAGCTATCTAACGGGAGCCGCGTGCCCTGTAGGAGCGCACTTGTGCGCGATGCTCTTTGATCGGTTCATTCGCTGAAGCGAGTGGACCGGTGAGAAAAGCATCGCCAGCAAGCTGGCTCCCACAAGAGAGCTGGCTCCCACAAGAAAGCTGGCTCCCACAAGAGAGCTGGCTCCCACAGGACAGCTGCCCCCCACAGGGCAAGTGGCTACCACCTCCGGACAGGCCAACCGCGAGGGGTCACGGGCCTCGTCGGGTCGGCGTATCATTCGCCGTCCCTGGAAGGATTTAGAGCCATGAGCGAACGTAAATACTTCGGTACCGACGGCATCCGTGGCCAGGTCGGCAGCTACCCCATCAGCGCCGACTTCATCCTCCGCCTCGGCCGCGCCGCCGGTGCCGTGCTCGCGCGCCGCCGCGCCGCCGATAAGCGCCCGGCCGGTACCGGCAGCGAACGCCGCGACCCCCACCGCAAGGTCATGGTCGTCATCGGCAAGGACACCCGCGTTTCCGGCTACATGTTCGAAGCCGCGCTGGAAGCCGGCCTCGTGGCGTCCGGTGCCGACGTGCGCATGCTCGGCCCCATGCCCACGCCGGGCGTGGCCTACCTCACGCGCTCGCTCCGGGCCGATGCCGGCATCGTCATCAGCGCCTCGCACAACCCGCACCAGGACAACGGCATCAAGTTCTTCTCCGGCCAGGGCGAGAAACTGGATGACGCCCTGGAAGCCGAGATCGAGGCCGAGCTCGAGGCCGATTTCGCCACGGTGCCCTCCGAGGCGCTGGGCAAGGCCAAGCGCGTGGACGACGCCGTCACCCGCTATGCCGAGTTCTGCAAGAGCACGGTGGCCGACGAATTCTCGCTGGCCGGCATGCGCATCGTCCTGGATTGCGCCCACGGCGCCACCTACCAGGTGGCCCCCAAGGTATTCACCGACCTCGGCGCGGAGGTCACCACCATCGGCGCCGAGCCCGATGGCCTGAACATCAACCGCGAGGTCGGGTCTACCTCCCCCGAGGCGTTGGCGCGCACCGTGGTGGAGAAGGGCGCCGACCTGGGCATTGCCTTCGACGGCGACGGCGACCGCGTCCGCATCGTCGACAAGGACGGCACGGTCACCGACGGCGACGACATGCTCTACGTCATCGCCCGCCACTGGAAAAAGAAGGCGGCGCTGCCGGGGCCGGTGGTTGGCACGCTGATGAGCAATTACGGCCTGCAGCGCGCGTTGAAGCAGCTGGAGATCCCCTTCGTCCGCGCCAACGTGGGCGATCGTTACGTGCTGCAGCAGCTGAAGGAACACGGCGGCGTCCTGGGCGGCGAGACCTCTGGCCACGTGCTTTGCCTGGACCGCTTCACCACGGGCGATGGCATCGTCGCCGCCCTGGCCCTGCTCGAGGTGCTGGCCCAGACGGGTGAAACCTTCGCCCAGGCGCGCGCCGGCCTGGTGAAGCTGCCGCAGACCATGCTGAACGTCCGCGTGGAGGGTGCCAAGGCGGCCCTGGCCAGCGTGACCGTGAAGCAGGCCCTGGCCGAGGTGGAAGCCGCCCTCGAAGGGCGGGGGCGCGTGGTGCTGCGTGCCTCCGGCACCGAACCGCTGGTGCGCGTCACCATCGAGGCGGCGGACGCCGCCGAGGTGGACCGGCTGGCGGGACACCTGGCTGAGGCCGTAAAATCCGCAGCCCAGGCCGTCGCCTGAGCCCAAATCACGCCTCCGGCCGGCGCGGTCACCCCGCGCCGGCTTTTTCATGCCCGAAATGCAGGTTACCCAGATGAAGAAGGTCCCCACCCTCGATATCCGCCGCTATGAGACCGACCGTGACGCGTTTGTCGCCGAGCTCGGCGCCGCGTACCGCGAATTCGGCTTCTGCTGCATCAGCGGCCACGGCATTCCCAAGGAAGCCATCGATGGCGCCTACGACGCCTTCAAGGCCTTCTTCGCCCTGCCGGACGACGTGAAGCGCAAGTACCACATCCCCGGTGGCGGCGGCGCCCGCGGCTATACGCCGTTCAAGGTGGAAACGGCCAAGGATTCGAAGTTCGCCGACCTGAAGGAGTTCTGGCACGTGGGCCGGGAGATCCCGCGCGACTCGAAGTTCGCCGACGTGATGCCGCCCAACGTGTGGCCGGCCGAGGTGCCGTCGTTCCACGCGGCGGGCTATGGCCTGTACCAGGCGCTGGATAACCTCGGTGTGCGCGTCCTGCGCGCCCTGGCCCTGCACATCAACCTGCCGGAGACCTTCTTCGACGACAAGGTGGACGTGGGCAACTCCATCCTGCGCCCCATCCATTACCCGCCGATCACCCAGGTCGACGTGCCCAATGTCCGCGCGGGCGCCCACGAGGACATCAACTTCATCACCCTGCTGGTGGGCGCCAGCACGGCCGGGCTCGAGGTGTACAGCGACGGCGGGTGGCTGCCGATCACCAGCGAGGGCGATGCCATCGTGGTGAATATCGGCGACATGCTCCAGCGCCTCACCAACCACGTGTACCCGTCGACCACCCACCGGGTGACCAACCCGCAAGGCGACGCGGCCCGCCAGCCGCGCTACTCGGTGCCGTTCTTCCTGCACCCGAACCCCGACGTGGTCCTGGACGTACTCCCGTCATGTATCACCCCGGATAATCCGAAGCGTTACGACACGCCGATCACCGCGCACGAGTACCTGCAGGAACGCCTGCGCGAGATCAAACTGATCTGACGACCCCTTAGCGGGTTTTTCACCGGGGAGGCCCCACAGTGGGCCTCCCCGGCACACTCGTCCCCGGAGCAACCCGCCATGACTTCCCGCCCGCGCCCGCAGGCCAAGCGTTCGTCACCCCGTAAAAAAGGTTCCGGCCGTTCGGCCGCCGTCCGCGCGCGCCGCGCCCGCACGGTCAAGGCCCGCGGCAGGGCCTGAAAGCCCCGCGCCACGTAGGAGCCCACACCCGTGGGCGACAGCTGTTCGCGAAGAACTGTCGCCCACGGGTGTGGGCTCCTACCTGGGCGTCAAGGCGCCACGATGTCGGAAGCCTCCGCCCGCTCCCCCCGATGCAACCACGGATGCGCGAACACCGCCGCCAGGATGACGGCCACCCCGGCATAGAATGCCCAGCCCAGCTCGCGCTGCTCCCCCAGCAAGGGGATGGCGAGCACGATGGCGTAGACCGGTTCCAGGTTCGTCACCATCTGCGTCGCGAACGCGGTGAGGTGGCGCAGGGCCGATAGCGCCAGGGCGAACGGCAGCAGCGTGCAGCCAAAGGCCAGCACGATGACGAGGGCCGCATCGTGGCCATCGGGCAGGGTAAACGCCGGGCCGGGCAGCAGCGGCGCGGCCAGGGTGAGGAACACTGTGCCCGCGCCCAGCTCCACGCAGGTGACCGTCAGCGAATCCGCGTGCGCGATGTAGCGCTTGTTGAGTGCCCCGAAGAACGCGACGAACAGCGCCGAGAGCACGCCCACGGCCAGCCCCAGCCGCATGTCGCCGGGCACTCCGCCCGCCACCAGCGCCACGCCCGGTACCACCGCGGCGCCGAGCAGTAGCTCGCGCGGCTCGAACGGCCGCTTCGCGATCCAGGGCTCCACCACGGCGAGGAACGCCGGGCACATGGCGATGCAGGTGGCGGCCACGGATGCGTTGGCGAGCTTGATGGCGCCATAGAACGTGAGCCAATGCAGGGCCACCACCACGCCGATGCCGGCGAAGATGGCAAGCAGGCGCGGCGGCGTGGCCCTGAGCCCGCGCCACACGCGCGGCACGCACAGCAGCGCCGCCGACACCAGCAGCATGCGCCACCACACCAGCGGCAAGGCGGCCAGCGTGATCAGCTTCCCGAGGATGGCGGTAAAGCCCCAGAGCAGGACGCAGAAGTGGATCTGGAAGAGGGCTTTGCGGGTGGGCGTCATGAGTCTTGAGTGGGAGCGCGCTCGCGCGCGATGGGCCTGCACGTAGCGTACAGGGCATCGCGCGCGAGCGCGCTCCTACACAAGCCTCACTTGGTGTTGGTCTTGCCCGGGGGTGGGGCCTTGGGCGGGTTGCTCTTGATGTCGTCCAGCAGCGGCTGGCAGGTCACGGCGTTGGCCTTGCCGCTCTCGGGCACCATCAGGGGAGCCAGCGCGGCCACGGGTGCGGCGAAGAACAGCGCCACGGCGCCGCCGCCACGCAGGATAAGCGGGCCGGCATGCACGCCCGGCGACGGGTTGGCGAACGTACCGTGCACGTAGAGGGGCGAGCGCAGCGAGAACACGCGGAAGCCCTTGGTGTGCGGCACGATATCAAGATTGAGCTTCTCGTCCTTGAAGTTGATGTCGCCATTGACGTTGATGAGGGCCTTCTCGGTATCGAGGGCGAAGATGCGTGACTCCATGACGCCATTGGTGGCCACCATGTCGGCCGCCATGCAGTTGATGTGCACCACGTCATCGCCGAAGAACCGGTTGACCACGTAGCTGCCCACGTTGAGGCCGGCCAGCTCGAGCAGCGACGAACTCACCGCGCCGTCGTTGATCAGCAGTTTCAGTTCGCCGTTGGATGAGCCAAGCAGGGCGGCGGGCGAATTGCCGGTGGCCGTGAACGACGCATCGCCGTTCATTTCGCCGAAGCTGGTCTGCATCGGCGCGAAGGTGGGGAACAGTTCCTTGAGCTTCAGGTGGCGCGCACCGAGGTTCAGGCGGCCCTTGAGCGGTTCGCTGGCGCCATCCAGGCGGATGTTGCTGCCCACCGTGCCGCCGGCCACGCCGAACTTCAGCGGATCAAGCGTCAGCACGGCATCCTTCATGATGAGGTGCGTCTCGACGTTGCTGATGGGCAGCCGCTCGCCATGGACGATCTTCGCGCCCACGAAGCGCACGTCGGCGTCCATGGCGTTCCAGCGATCGGTCTTGAACGGCTCCACCGGCAGCACCTTGTCGCCGGGCTGTTTTTTCACGTCGCCGCGTTCGGCTTTCTCGGCATCGGAGCCGCCACCGATCAGTGGTGCGAGGTCGCTGAAGAGCAGCTGGTTCGACTTGAGGTTGCCGGTAAGGCTGGGCCGCTTGCCGCCGGTATCGAAGGTAAGCGTGCCACCCAGGTCGCTGCTGCCCACCTTGCCGCTGAAGTTCTCGTACGTGAACGTGCTGGCGTTCTTCTTGAGGTTGGCCTTGAGGTGGCCTTCCGTCGCGAACGGCGGGGTATCGGGCAGCGTCACGCCGGTGAGGTCGTAGAGGTGCGACATGCTGGTGCCCGAAAACCACAGGCGGATATCGAGCGCACCCAGGTTGATCGGGTCGGTAAGCGTGCCCACGAACGCGATGTGCGTGTCACCAAAGCGTGCATCGGCCTGGACAGGGAAGGGGCGGTTGGCGTCGCGTAGCGCGAGCACGCCACCGGTCTTGGCCTTGGCGGCCACGGTCGATTTCTTGTACGTGCCCTTGGCGTCCCACGCGAACAGGTAAACCTGCTTGCGCTTGGTGTCGTCCTGGCGGTCCTTCTCGTCGGCGTCGCTCTTCGCCATCTGCTTGCTGCTGGCGCCAGTGGTCTTGTTGGCCTGCGCGCGCGAATCCTTTTCCTGCTGCGCCATGATTTCGTCGAACGGGATGCCCTTACCGAGTGGCGTCACGTCGATGCCCATCTTGATCTGCATCTGGGCGTCGTCGAAGTCCACGTGGCCCTTGTCGAACGCGATGGCGTTGAGCTCGAGCTGCCATTCCGACGGCCCGCTGCTCTCGGGCAGTTTAAAGGTCCACGTGTTGGTCCCGTTCTTCTGCCGCTCCAGCGCGATGGTGGGCTGGCCGAGGCGGATCTCGGGGATGACGATGCGGTGGGCTATCAGGGGGAAGGGCGCGATGCGGAAGTCGACCGTATCAAGGTGGGCAAAACGGTTGTTCTTTGCCCAGCTCGGGTTGGTGACGTTGATATCGCGGGCGGTGAAGTGCGGCCAGGGGATCAAGGCCACCAGCCCACCCTGGCCGGGTTCGCGCGCCCAGTGCGCCGTGATGTCGCCCTGGATGGCAAAGGGGCGGCCGATCGCTTCGGATACCTTCTCGTTGATGGTGGGCTTCAACCGGTTCCAGTCGAAAAAGGCTACGAAGAGGATCACCGCGACGATCAGCACGACGATGATGCCTACCACCCACGCCAGTATTTTCCGGCCTCGCCGCATCGCCCGCCCTCCTTATCTATTAGCGCCTAGGGGTATCGCGGCAGGCGCCAAGATTATGTGTTCGCGGAAGCCGGCGGTTTAGCAACGTATGTGCCGCGTGACGAACGCGGAAACAAAACGTGCCTTTTCCGCTTATGCCATTGCCTCATTCGTGCAGTCGCACCGTGGCGCCGCTGCCTACTCTGCCCCCCAAACCACCATGGACATGGCAGGGGAACAACGATGAATGCGCGCGCCGTCAGCACCACCCGCCTTCCGCGCCGGAAGGGCATCTACCTCGCCATGGCTGCGTTGTTCACCGCGCCCTTGTTGCCTTCGCTGGCATCCGCGCAGGCGTGCTCCGTCGTCGGCACGACCTATACCTGCGGCACCACCATCTACGGCCAGCCCACGATCACGGGCAACAACGTGACCGTGAATGTCACGGGCAGCGGTGTCCTGACATCGCCGGTCATTGCCACCACGTCGTCGTTGAACTTCACCGGCAATGGCTTGACGCTCAACAATGCGGGCGTCATCGACCCGTCGATCGGCGGTGGCATCACCTTGATCACTGGCGCCGTTTCGGCCGTGAATTCGGGCACCAACGCCGTAACCCTCAACAACCAGGTGGGCGGCACCATCCGCGGCGTGTTCAACGTCGGCTCGCTGTTGCTGTTGGGCGGCCAGTCGATCGGCGTGCAGAATGTCGCTGGCAGCACGACGAACATCACGAACGACGGAAACATCGAGATGTCGCTGCTGGGCAGCGGGGCTGTCACGGCCGCGGACGCGGTCGGCATCGTGTCGTATGGCGGCGCGCAAACCAACTTCGTGAACCACGGCAGCATCACGGGCCGGGTAGGTTTCGCAGCGGCCACCACTGGCGGCAACACGTTCCTCAACAGTGGCACCGTTCAGGGTAGCGTGAACCTTGGCAACAGCGTCGCTGGCAACACGTTCACGGCCGTCTCGGGTTCCAGCGTGGCCTCCAACGGCGTGCAAGCCAACCTCGGGCTCGCCAGCATCGGCGTGAATCTTTCTGGCCCCGGCGTCGTTTACGGTGGCACCTCCGGGAACGACACGCTGATACTGCAGAACACGCCGACGGGTCCGGGCTCGGGCACCAGTGGCGCGTCTGGCACCATCGCCAGCAGCCAGTACCAGGCGTTCGAGCACCTGCGCGTCAACAGCGGCACATGGACGTTGAGCGGCCCCGTGGCCGGCCTCGATACCACGCTCGTCGATGGCCTGGTGAATTTCGACAATGGCGCCGCCTTCGGCGCGGGCGCGTTGACCGTGAACGGTGGCACCATCGCACCGACGGTGGGCGGCCTCTCGCTCGGCAACGCCATCACGCTGAATGGTCGCCTGGGCATCGGCGGCACCTCGGCGCTCACGCTCGGTGGCGTGCTGTCCGGCGCGGGCGGGCTCAATGTGTCGAGCAGCGGGGTGGTCACGCTGGGTGGCACGAACCTCTTCACGGGTGGGGTCAACCTCAACGCTGGCGGCATCCTGCTCAGCAACGCGAAGGGCCTGGGCACCGGCACGCTCACCGTCGGCGGCACCGCCACGCTCGATACCTCCGCGGCGAACTACGCGCTGGCGAACAACCTGGTCATCAACGCGGGCGGTACGCTGAACCTGCTCGGGAGCCAGGCGGTGACGCTCAACGGCACCTTGAGCGGCGCGGGCAACCTCACCAAGAGCGGTGCGGGTAACCTCGTCATCAACGGCGCCAATTCGCTCACCGGCAATGTCAGCGTGGCGGGCGGCGGGATCGCGCTGGGTGCGTCGGGGTCGTTCTCGCCCACGACCGCGCTTTCGCTGGCGGCGGGCACCACCATCGATCTCTCGGCGGCGCCGAACCAGACCATCGGCTCGCTCGCCGGCACGGGCGGCGTGCTTTCACTCGGCAGCACCACGCTCACGCTGGGTGGGCTGGGCACCAGCACGGCGTATGCCGGCACCATCAATGGCACGGGCGGCCTGGTGAAGGTAGGCGCGGGCACGCAGACGCTGTCGGGGGCGAACACCTTCTCGGGCGGTGTCGCGCTGAATGGCGGCGGCCTGCTCGTCGGTAACAACGCGGCGCTGGGCACCGGCACGCTGTCGGTGGGCGCGTCCACGTCGCTCGATGCGACCGCGCCAGGCCTTTCGCTTGCCAATGCCGTGACCCTGGGCGCGGGCTCGACGCTTACGCTGCCCGGCGCCCAGGCGCTCGGGCTGGCCGGCACGATCTCGGGGGCCGGCGCCCTCGCGAAGAACGGCCCCTCGGTACTGACGCTGGGCGGCAACAACAGCTACGCAGGGGGAACGACGATCACCGGCGGCGGCCTGCTGCTGGGCAGCGATAACGCCCTCGGCACCGGCACGCTGGCGGTCGGTACCAATGCCAGCGTGTCGCTCGATGGCACGGGGGCACGCACGGTCGGCAATGCGGTCGCCCTCGGCTCGGGTAGCACGCTCAACCTGCCTGGTACGCAGGCCATGACTCTCAATGGGCCGGTTTCGGGTGCGGGCGGTGTCGTCAAGAACGGCACGACCACGCTCACCCTCAACGGCGCCAACACGTTCACCGGCGGCCTCACGGCGAACGCGGGCACGGTGAAGCTCGGTGCGGGCGCGAGCCTCGCCGCCACGGGCGCGGTGAACCTGTTGGGCACGTCCATCTTCGATATCTCGGGTGCGGGCAACCAGACGATTGGCGCCCTCAGCGGCGTGCTCGGCACGGGCGTCAGCCTCGGCGCGAATACGCTGACCTTCGGTGATGCGAGCAACCAGACGTTCGATGGCATCATCACCGGTACGGGCGGCCTGGTGAAGGTGGGGTCGGGCGTGCAGACGCTTGGCGGCGCCAACACCTTCAGTGGCGGCCTCAATCTCGCCGCGGGCGGCATCGTCGTGGGCAATCCGGCGGCGCTCGGCACCGGCACGTTGACCGTGAGCGGTGCGGGGACGCTGGATGCCAACGCGGCCTATACCCTGCTGAACAACGTAAACCTCGGCGCGGCGCTCACCCTGCCGGGCTCGAACAACCTGACCCTGGGCGGCGTAGTCGCTGGCACGGGTAGCCTCACCAAGAACGGCGCCAGCACACTCACGCTGGCGGGTGCGAACAGCTTCTCCGGTGGCGTGAACCTCAATGCCGGCACGCTGCAGCTCGGCAACAACAATGCCCTTGGCACGGGTGCGCTGAACGTCGGCGGCGCGGCGACGCTGGGCGCGAGCGCTGCACTGAACCTTGCCAACGCCGTGAACCTCGGCGCGGGCGCGATCCTGGCCTTGCCCGGTGCGCAGAACGTCACCCTTGGTGGCGTCATCGCCGGTACGGGTGCGCTGACGAAGGGCGGCACGTCGGTACTGACCTTGAATGGCGCGAACACCTTTACCGGCGGTGTCAACGCTACGGGCGGGACACTGGTGCTGGGCAATGGCAGCGCGCTCGGCACGGGTGCGTTGAATATCGGCGGCGCGGTGTCGCTCGACACCTCCGCGGCCGTCATCGCGGCCAACAACGTGAACCTGGGCGCGGGTGCCGCGCTGACGGTTGCCGGCAGCAACAGCCTCGCGCTCAACGGCGTCCTCACCGGTACGGGTACCCTCACGAAGAACGGTGCCGCCGTGCTCACGCTGGGCGGCGCGAACGTATTCACCGGCGGCGTGAACCTCAACGCGGGTGGCCTTGTCCTCGGCAGCGGCGGTGCATTGGGCACGGGTGCCCTCAACGTCGGCGGCAACGCCACGCTGGATTCGAGCGCCCCCGTTACCGTGGGCAACACGGTGAGCGTCGCAGCCGGCGCGAACCTCGACGTCCTGGGCAGCAACGCGCTCACGCTGGGTGGCGCGGTGAATGGCGCAGGCAGCCTCACCAAGGACGGTGCCAGCACGCTGACGCTCGGCGGCGTGAACGGCTATACCGGCGGGACGACGATCAACGCGGGCACGTTGGCGCTGGGCGCCGGCGCGAAGCTCGCCGCCACGGGCAACGTGGCGCTTGCCGGCGCTGGCGGCATCTTCGACATCAGCAACGCGGGCGCCGCGCAGACGGTCGCGGGCCTCACCGGCGTCGCGGGCAGCACGATCAACCTCGGCGCGAACAACCTTGCCTTCGGCAATGGCGCCGATGCCACGTTGAACAGCACCATCACCGGTGCCGGTGGCCTACAGAAGAACGGGGCGGGTGTGTTGACCCTTGGCGGCGCAAGCACGTTCGCCGGTGGGCTGACGGTTGGTGCCGGTGGCCTCCTGGTGGGCAACAACAACGCGCTGGGCACGGGCACGCTCACCGTCAATGGCGCGACCACGCTCGACAGCAGCGGGCCGATCGCGCTGGCCAACAACATCGCGCTCAACGCAGGCGTGACGGTGCTCGGCACCCACGCGCTGACGCTCAATGGCCAACTGACCGGCACCGGCGGCCTCACGAAGAATGGCGCCGCCGTCCTTACGCTCAACGGCGCCAATAGCTACACGGGCGGTACGAACATCAACGCCGGCACGCTCGCGCTCGGCGCGGGCGCCAGCCTCGCATCCACGGGTATCGTGAACCTCTCCACGGGCGCGACGCTGGATCTCTCCGCTGGCAACGGTACGCAGCAGATCGGCACGCTGCTCGGCAATGGCACCATCAACCTGGGCCAGAACACGATCACGCTGGGCGGCCCCACCAATGGTGTGTTCAGTGGCTCGATCGGTGGTACCGGCGGCCTCGTCAAGCAGGGCAGCGGCACCGAGACGCTGACAGGCACGAACACGTATACCGGCGGCACGCTGATCAACGCGGGCACGCTCGCCATCGGCGCAGGCGGCAGCCTTGCGCCGACGGGCGCCGTGACCCTCGCGGCACCTGGCACCGGCTTCGACATCAGCGCCGGCGGCAACCAGGCGATCGGCGTGCTCAATGGCGTGGCGGGCAGCACGGTGACGCTCGGCGCTAACACGCTCACCCTCGGGGGCGTGGCCAACGGCGCGTACGACGGCATCATCACCGGCACGGGCGGCCTGGTGAAGAACGGTGCGGCCGTGCAGGCACTCGGCGGGGCCAACACGTTCAGCGGTGGCGTCACGCTCAACGCGGGCGGTTTGCTCGTGGGCAACAACAGCGCGCTCGGCACGGGCGCGCTCACCGTCGCCGGCAGCGGCACGCTGGATGCGAATTCGGCCGTGACGCTGGGCAATGCCGTCACGCTCGGCGCGGGCACGACACTCGATGTGGTGGGAAGCAACAGCCTGGCGCTCGCTGGCGTGCTGAGTGGCGGCGGCGCGCTGGTGAAGGACGGGGCGGCCACGCTGACGCTCACGGGTGCGAACACCTACACCGGCGGCACGACGATCAACGCCGGCACGCTGGCACTCGGCGCGGGCGGCAGGCTCGCAGCCGCAGGCGATGTCAACCTCGCAGGCGCGGGTGCGACCTTCGATATCGGCGCAAGCGGCGCGGGCCAGGTCATCGGCTCGCTCAGCGGCGTGGCGGGCAGCACCGTCGCGCTGGGCAACCAGACGCTGGTGTTCGGCAACGGCGCCGCGCATACGTTCAGCGGTGCCATCACGGGCACGGGTGGCCTCATCAAGGCGGGTGCCGGCGTACAGACGCTCGACGGCGCCAGCTCGTACAGCGGTGGCACGACGCTCACCGCGGGCGGCCTCGTGGTCGGGAACAACAGTGCCCTCGGTACGGGCACCCTCACGGTCGGCGGTGCCGCCACGCTGGATAGCAACGGCCCGGTCACGCTGGCCAATAACGTTGCGCTCAACGCGGGCCTCACCGTGCTGGGCACGAATGCCCTCACGCTCGGCGGCGCGTTGACCGGTGCGGGCAGCCTGACCAAGGACGGCGCGGCGACGCTCACGCTGACGGGCACGAACACTTACACCGGCGGCACCAACATCAACGCGGGCACGCTCGCCCTGGCCGGCGGTGGCAGCCTTTCGACGGCGGGCACGGTGAACCTCGCGTCGGGCGCCACGCTCGACCTCGCCGGCGGCAACGGCACGCAGGCCGTAGGCACCTTGCTCGGCACCGGCACGGTGGCCCTCGGTGGCAATACCATCGCGATGGGCGGCGTGGCCGACGGCACGTTTGGCGGCACGATCAATGGCACCGGTGGCCTGGTCAAGGAGGGCACCGGCACGCAGACGCTGACGGGCACCAGCACGTTTACCGGCGGCACGACCATCAACGCGGGCACCCTCGCGCTGCGCGCGGGCGGTAGCCTCGCCGCCACGGGCGCCGTCACGCTGGCCGCGCCCGGCACCCTGTTCGACATCAGCGGCGGCGGCCAGCAGGCCATCGGGTCGCTGGGTGGCGTGGCTGGCAGCGCCGTCTCGCTGGGCGGCAACACGCTCACGCTCGGTGGCGTGGGCGACGCCACGTATGGCGGCACCATCGGCGGCACCGGTGGCCTCGTGAAGAATGGCGCGGGCGTGCAAGTGCTGGCCGGTGCGAACACCTACACCGGTGGCACGACGATCGCGGGCGGCACGCTGGCTCTGGGCGCCGGTGGCAGCCTTGCGGCGTCGGGTGACGTCAACCTCGCCAGCCCGGGCGCGACGTTCGACATCTCGGCCAGCGGTGCCAACCAGACGGTCGGTTCCCTTGCGGGCGTGGGCGGCACCAACGTCAATCTCGGTGCGAACACGCTCACGTTTGGCAACGCGGCCGACGAGGTGCTCGACAGTGTCGTGAGCGGCACGGGTGGCCTGGTCAAGGTCGGCGCCGGCATCGAAACACTCGGCGGCGCCAACACGTTCAGCGGCGGCGTGACTCTCGTCGCCGGTGGCCTCGTGGCTGGCAACGACGCCGCGCTCGGCACCGGCACGCTGACCGTCGCCGGGGCATCGACGCTGGACAGCACCGGCCCCGTGGCGCTCGGCAACAACGTGGTGCTGAATGCGGGCCTCTCCGTGCCCGGCACGAACGACCTGACGCTCAATGGCAACATCTCGGGCACCGGTTCACTCACGAAAGGCGGCGCCCGCCTGCTCACGCTCAACGGTGCCAACAGCTACACGGGCGGCACGTATATCAACGCGGGCACGTTGGCGCTTGGTGCCAACGCCAGCCTGTATGCGAACGGCATCGTCTACCTCGCCTCCGGCGCCGTGTTCGACCTGTCGGCCGGCAACGGTACGCAGCAGTTCGGCACGCTCGAAGGCAGCGGCCTCGTCAACATCGGCGGCAACAACATCGTCGTGGGCGGCCCCGCGGACGGCACGTTCAGCGGTTCCATCGGTGGCACGGGCAGCCTGACGAAGGTGGGCACCGGCACGGAGACGCTCACCGGCACCAACACGTATACCGGCGGCACGTACATCGATGCCGGCATCCTCGCGATCGGCGCGGGTGGCAGCCTTGCCGCGAACGGCGCCGTCTCGCTGGTATCCGCCGGCACCGGATTCGACATCAGCGCCGGCGGCGACCAGTCCATCGGCGTCCTCAATGGCGTGGCGGGCAGCGACGTGACGCTGGGTGCCAACACCCTCACGCTGGGTGGCGTGGCCAACGGCACGTTCGATGGCCTGATCTCGGGCACCGGTGCGCTCGTGAAGAATGGCGCGGGCGTCCAGGCGCTGGGTGGCGCGAACACGTTCAGTGGCGGCGTGACCCTCAATGCCGGCGGCCTGGTGCTCGGCGACGCTGGCGCGCTGGGCACCGGCGCGTTGAGTGTCGGCGGAAGCGGCACCCTCGATACCAGCACGGCGCTCAACATCGGCAACGACGTGGACCTCGCCGCAGGCGCCACCCTCGACCTGCTGGGCAGCAACGCCGTCACCTTTGGCGGCGCGTTCTCCGGCGCGGGTGGCCTGGTGAAGGATGGTGCGTCCACCGTCACGCTCACCGGGGCAAACACCTACACGGGCGGCACGACGGTCAATGCCGGCACGCTGGCGATCGGCGCGGGTGGCAGCCTGTCGGCCACGGGGCCGCTCAGCCTCGCCGGTACGGGCACGTTCGATATCTCGGCGGCGGGCGGCACGCAGGCGGTCGGTTCGCTGGCGGGCTCGGCGGGCACCAACGTCACCCTGGGTGGCAATTCGCTGGCGCTCGGCGGGTCAACCAACAACGCCTACGATGGCGTGATCACGGGCAGTGGCGGCCTCATCAAGAACGGTGCCGGCACGCAGACGCTCAACGGTGCTAACACCTTCACCGGGGGCGTGGCGTTGAACGACGGTGGGCTCGTCGTCGGCAACGACGCGGCACTGGGCACGGGTACGCTCACCGTGGGCGGCGCATCGACGCTCGACGCGAACACGGCGGTGACGCTCGCCAACGCGGTCGTCCTCAACGCCGGCCTTACCGTGGCGGGCAGCAACGACCTGACCCTCAATGGCGATATCAGCGGCACGGGCAGCCTCAGCAAGGATGGCGCGGCCATCCTGACGTTGAACGGCACCAACACGTACACCGGCGGCACGTACATCAATGCCGGCACGCTGGCCCTTGGCGCCGGGGCGAGCCTGGCATCCACCGGGATCGTGAACCTCGCATCGGGCGCCACGTTCGATCTCTCGGCCGGTAACGGCACGCAGCAGTTCGGCACGCTGGTCGGCGATGGCACGGTGAACATCGGCGCCAACGCGCTCGTTGTCGGCGGCCCCACCGATGGTACGTTCGGCGGCTCGATCGCCGGCACCGGCAGCCTTACCAAGGTGGGCACCGGCGTCGAGACGCTCACCGGGACCAATACCTACACCGGTGGCACCTATATCGACGAGGGCACGCTCGCGCTCGGCCTGGGCGGCAGCCTTTCGCCGACCGGCGCGGTGACACTGGTGAATGCGGGCACCACGTTCGATATCGCGGGTGGCGGCGACCAGCAGGTGGGGTCGCTCAATGGTGTCGCGGGCAGCAGCGTGGCGCTGGGCGGCAATGCCCTCACCATCAACGGCACGGGCAACAGCAGCCTCGACAGCACGATCAGCGGCGCGGGTGGCCGGCTCATCAAGAATGGCGCGGCGCTACTCGCGCTGCGCGGCGCGAACACGTTCACGGGCGGGGTGCAGCTCAACCAGGGCACGCTCGTGGTCGGCAACAACGCGGCACTGGGTACGGGCGACCTCACCGTGGGCGGTGCCGCCACGCTCGATGCGGATACACCCACGACCCTCGCCAATAACGTCACGCTGGGCGCGGGCCTAACCGTGGCGGGCACCAGCGATCTTGGCCTTGCCGGCGTGGTTTCCGGTGCGGGTGGCCTCACCAAGAACGGTAACGCCACGCTGACCCTTACCGGCGCGAACACGTATACGGGCGGCACGACGATCAACGCGGGCACGCTGTCGCTCGGCGCGGGCGGCAGCCTTGCACCGGACGCCAACGTCACCCTGGCCGGCACCGGCACCTTCGATATCGGCGCAGGCACCGACCAGGCCATCGGCACGCTCAACGGCGTGGCGGGCAGCACCGTCTCGCTGGGTGGCCATGTGCTCACGCTGGGTAGCGATGCGGCCGCGACCATCGACAGCACCATCACCGGCGCGGGTGGCATCGTCAAGAATGGCGCCGGCGTGCTCTCGCTCGGTGGCCCCAATACCTTCGGCGGTGGCATCACGGTGAACGGCGGCGGCCTGCTGCTCGGCAACGATGCGGCGCTGGGCACGGGCACGCTGACGGTGGGTGGTGACGCCACGCTGGATGGCACCGCGCCGCTCAGCCTCGCCAATAACATCGCGCTCAACGCGGGCCTCACCCTGGGCAACCACGACATGACGCTGGGCGGCACCATCGGCGGCAACGGGCGCCTGTTCAAGATCAACCTGGCGCGCGTCACCATCAACGGCAACAACACCTATACCGGTGGCACGACGGTAACGGGTGGCGGCGTGGTGGTCGGCAACGACAACGCGCTGGGCACGGGTGACCTCGCCATCGATGGCGCCACGCTGACGGCCGGCGCGCCGACCGTGACCCTGCCAAACGCCGTGGGCATCGGCAGCAACGGCGTCACCGTCGATGGCGACAACGTCCTGACCCTGGATGGCCCGGTGTCGGGCAGCGGCGGCATCGACAAGGAAGGCACGGGCACGCTGACCCTGGGCGGTTCGCTCGGTGACTACACGGGTGGCCTCACCGTGAACGGTCGCATCCTGAACGCCACCGACAACTACACCGGCGGCGTGGCCATCGGCGCGGGTGGCACCACCAACCTCAATGGCAACGACAACAACGTGACCGTCGCAGGCCCCGTGGCCGGCACCCTCAATACGGCCGGCGGCGATGTGAATGTGTCCTACGGCAACCTGCCGGGGGTGACCGGCACGGTGAACGGCACGCCGGGCACCACGTTGAACATCACCGGCGACGGCGAGGGCACGCTGCCCAACGGCGTGTTCAACAACATCGGTAACCTCGACACCGGCAGCGGCACGCTGTCGGTCGGGCAGGGCACCTCGGTGACCTTCAGCGGTGGCACCACCGTACCGGGCAACCTCGTGGTAAACGGCACGCTGGGCGGCGGCCCCGTCACCGTCGGCAACGGCGGCAGCGTGGTCGGTGGCGGCACCATCACCGGGCCGGTGAACGTGGGCGGCGGCACCATCGCACCCAGTGGCGTCCCGGGCGCGAGCGGCGCGGCGGCTGGCACCGGCACGGCCGGCACGGTGCTCACCACGGGTGGCATCACGCTGGGCTCGGGCTCGACGACGGTGATCCGCACCACCCCCGAAGGCACCAGCGACAGCATCGTGTCCACGGGCGCGTCCACGGTGGGTGGCAAGCTGGTGACCACGTCGTCGAAGGGCACGTTCAAGCCCGTCACGCGCTTCGTGGTGCTCCGCTCGACGGGCGGCATCACCGGGTCCTACGCGACGGTAGACAAGGGCGACCTGCCGTTCCTCGATGTCGGCATCACCCAGGACAATGCCAATGTGTACCTGTGGGTGAGCCAGGCGGGCACCGGCGGCCCGGTGACCCCGGGCGGCGAAGGCACGCCGATCAACCAGTTCCCGGGGCAGACGCCGAACCAGCAAGGCATGACGAATGCGCTGCAGAACGCGGCCGCCGCGGGTGGCGACCCGCTGCCCGAACTGCTCGGCGCCATCCGTGGGCTGCACAGCGGTGAAGCGCTGCGTGCGTTCGACTCGCTCACGGGCGAAACGTACGCCTCCACCGCACAGGCCGAGCTCACGGGCCAGGCCCAGTACCAGGATTCGCTGTTCGACCGCCTGCGCCTGGCGCGCGACACCGGCGAGCGCGGCACGGCCGCGTGGGCCGTGCCGTACACCTCCAGCAGCAACCTGGCCAGCAGCGCCAACGTGGCCCGCGCCGATTACCGCATCCACGGCATCATCGTGGGCGTGGATACCGACGTCACGCCCGACCTTCGCCTGGGTGCGCACATCAACCTGGCGAACGCGCGCAACGAGGTGCACAGCCGCGGCGACTACACCGACACCGACGAAGCCGCCATCGGCGTGCATGCCCTGTACTTCAACGACAAGCAGTTCTGGGTGGAAGGCCTGGCCTCGTACGGCTGGCACGACGCCGAGAGCCGCCGCCGCGTCGCCGTGGGCACGCTCAACCCCGAGGTAAACGGCGACTACGACGGCAAGGCCACCAACGCGGCACTGGAAGGCGGCTACCGCTTCAACGTGGGCGAGGGCCTGCACCTGGAGCCGTTCGTCGGCGCGTATTACAGCAAGGTGAAGTACGACAGCTTCACGGAGAAGGACGGCGGCGACGCCGACCTGAAGGTGGGCAAGGCCAGCGCAAGCAGCATGCAGTACGGCGCGGGCGTGCGCCTCTCCGGCGACATGGATCTCGGCGTGGACGGCACCAAGTTGCACCCCATCGCCATGGTCCGCTACATGCACAACACCAAGGACGACAACGTCTCGGTCAACAACAGCTTCGCCGGCCTGCCCACGGATTCGTTCCAGGTGGAAGGCTCGCGGCCGATGCGCAACCACTGGCAGGGCGCGCTGGGCGTCAGCTTCGACATCACGCCCAAGGCCAGCACGTACGTGTACTACAGCGCGGATCGGGGTTCGCACACGAAGAGCGATGCGGTGAATCTTGGCGTGCGCTGGACGTTCTGACGAGGAGCGGGGGTGGGAGGTGGGAAGTGGGGGCGAAACCTCGTAGGTGCGCCCCCACTTCCCATCCCCCACCTCCGCACCTTGTGGGAGCGCGCTTGCGCGCGATGCCCCCACGCCAACGTCACAACGCCGGCGCGGCCACCCAATAGCCCGTGGCCTTCACCCAGTCCTTGTCGATGCCGCGGTGTTCCACCAGGAGCGAACGCAGGCCACGGGCCCGCTTCGATTCCGTGGCGACCCACCAGAACGTGTCGCCCGTGGGTATGGCCAGGCTGGCCACTGCCTCGTCCAGCGACGGCGACTCGCCGCGGATGAACCACTGGACGTCGCGGGCCAAAGGCTGCTTTTCAGCGGCGGACGCGATCTCGGCGAGGACGGTCACGGCCGTGCCCTTAGGCATCTCTTCCAGCCACCGGCCGATGGCAGGCAGGGCGGTTTCGTCACCGACGAGCACGTAGTGGTCGTAGTCGCCGGGCACGATCATGGAGCCACGGGGGCCACCGACGCCGAGCTTGTCGCCCACCCTGGCGCTTTCTGCCCAGGTCGAGGCAGGGCCATCACCATGGATGACGAAGTCGATGTCGAGCTCGAGCGCATCGGGCCGGAACGCGCGTGGCGTGTAATCGCGGGCAGGCGACGGGGTCTTGCCCTCCGGGTACACGGGGCCATCCGGCGTCATTACCGGCATGTTGAACTGGCCATCGTCGACCGGGAAGAACAGCTTCACGTGGTCATCCGGCGAAGCCGACGGGAAACCTTCCAGCTCGGGGCCCTGCACGGTGACACGCACCATGTGCGGGGTGAGTTCGATGACCTTCACGACGGTGAGCATGCGCATCCTCACCTCGTGGCGGACGCGCTGGATCTCGTGCTTGCCGCTCATCCGTTGCGCTCCGCGATCTGCTTTGCCGCGGCTTCGACGATGGCGGCCACGCGCCGGGCCTCGGCCTCGTCCCACGCCTTGTGGTGGTTCACCAGCTGGTGCTTCAGCACGTGCATGGCGTCGCGCACGGCACCGGGCACCGTCATGCGGCGCATGTGCCGGGACATCACCTGCAGGCGTTCGGTCAGTGCATCGAGCGTGTCGCGGTTTTCGGTGAGGAACCCCTTGCCCTCGTCGGTGATGGCATAGAGCTTCTTGCCACCCGTCTCGGCCTCGACGCGCGCGTAGCCGAGCTCTTCGAGCATGGTGAGGGTGGGGTAGATGGCGCCGGGGCTTGGGCTGTACTGGCCATCGAACATTTCTTCGATGGTGCGGATGAGCTCGTAACCGTGGCGGGGCTGTTCTTCGATGAGGGCGAGGAGGAGCAGGCGCAGGTCGCCGGTGCCGAACATGCGGCCGCCGCCGAACCGGCCACCCCCGCGCCCGCCGCGCATGCCGCCTTCGCGGTCGTCGAATCCGAACGGGTGGCCACCGCCGAAGCGGCCGCCACGGCCCATGGCGTGCATGCGGTCGTGGAAGTGGTCATGGAGGTGGCGCTTGGCGTGGTGCCAGAAGTGCATGGGTTTCTCCGATATATCGTACGTAGTGATCGTACGATATATCTTAAGAAACACTCTTACAACCCCGCGGCGTCCACCCCCTGTAGCAGCGTGCTTGCACGCGACATCTTTCGGCCAGGCGCATCAGGCCCTGCGGCTCTCTCGCGAAAGATGTCGCCAGCGAGCTGGCTCCTACACCTGGGTTGCCAAGGCCGGTTTAGCCGAAGGTGAAGGTAAACGCATGGAAGTTGGCCTTCGGCACCTTGATGGTGAGGACGTGGTCCTTGTAGCCATCGCCGTCGAACAGCGTGTAGAGCTGCGATGCCTGCACCGTGACCGGGGCCTGCGGCTTGCCGTCCACCGCGATCTCCAGCGTTACCGCATCGTTGGCGCTTGCCACCATGTGCACCTTCTTCGCCTTGAAATGCAGGCGGATCTCACCGCTGGAGCCCACCAGGCTCGCGTTCTCGCGGCCGATCTCCCACTTGCCCACCAGCGCGAACTGGTTCAGTTCGAGGCGGCTGGGCGCGGTGAAATCGCGGGTGCCGGTGCGGTCGCCCTCGGGGCTTGCGTTGTTCTTGCTGCGGTCGCTGCCGAAGTACATCTCCGGCGAGCCCAGCTGGTTGAAATCGGGTGCGTCCTTGTCGGTTTCCGCCTTGGCGTCGGCGAGGCGGGGCAGGCCGAGCAGGGTGCGGATGGCGTTTTCCATTTCCATGTAATTGCCTTCGCCGAAGTGGTGGGCGACGACATTGCCGCGCTGGTCCACCAGGTATTCGGCGGGCCAGTACTGGTTATCCCAGGCATCCCACGTGGCCAGGTCGTTGTCCTGGGCCACCGGGTAGTGGATGTTGAACTTCTTGATGGCGTCGCGGACGTTGCCTTCCTGCTTCTCGAACGGGAACTCCGGCGAGTGGACGCCGACCACCACCAGGCCCTTGTCCTTGTACTGGTCGTACCAGCGGGTGACGTGGGGCAGGGTGCGCAGGCAGTTGATGCAGGAGTAGGCCCAGAAATCGATGAGCACCACCTTGCCGCGCAGCTGGCTCATTTTCAGGGGCTTGGAGTTCTGCCAGGCGGCGATACCGGTGAATTCCGGGGCGGTCTGGGCGGCGGTGGCCGGGCGGGCGAAGCCCACGGCGGTGGCCACCAGGGCCAGGGCGAAGAGGGCGTTGCGGAAGCGGAAACGCATGGGAACTCCGTTGTGCAGGGTGTACCGGCATACAGACCGGCCCGGGCCCATCCACCTTACACCGGCCAAGGTGGGCTAAAATCGGTGCTTTGCCAGCCCCACGAGCCAGCGGTAGCACCATGACCTCGATCAAGCAGGACGACCTCATCCAGAGCGTCGCAGACGCCCTCCAGTACATCTCGTACTACCACCCGGTGGATTACATCAAGAACCTCGCCGCCGCCTACGAGCGCGAGGAGAGCCCCGCGGCCAGGGATGCGATCGCACAGATCCTCATCAACTCGCGCATGTGCGCCGAAGGCCACCGCCCGATCTGCCAGGACACCGGCATCGTCACCGTGTTCCTCAAGGTGGGCATGGGCGTGCGTTGGGACGATGCCACCATGGGCGTGGAAGACATGGTGAACGAAGGTGTACGCCGCGCCTACAACCACCCGGACAACAAGCTGCGCGCCTCGGTGCTGGCCGACCCGGCCGGCAAGCGCATGAACACGCGCGACAACACGCCGGCAGTCATCAACGTTTCCATCGTCCCGGGCGACAAACTCGACGTCACCGTCGCCGCCAAGGGCGGTGGTTCCGAGGCGAAGTCGAAGTTCGCCATGCTCAACCCCTCCGACTCCATCGTCGACTGGGTGCTGAAGACGGTGCCGACCATGGGCGCCGGCTGGTGCCCGCCGGGCATGCTCGGCATCGGCATCGGCGGCACGGCCGAGAAGGCCATGCTGCTGGCGAAGGAGTCGCTCATGGAGCCGATCGACATCACCGAGCTGCAGGCCCGGGGCGCGTCCAACCGCGCCGAGGAGCTGCGCCTTGAGCTGTACGAGAAGGTGAACGCGCTCGGCATCGGTGCGCAGGGCCTGGGTGGCCTCACCACCGTGCTCGACGTCAAGGTCAGCGATTACCCCACGCACGCGGCCAACCTGCCCGTGGCCATCATCCCGAACTGCGCCGCCACGCGCCACGCGCACTTCGTGCTCGACGGCTCCGGCCCGGTCATGCTCGAGCCGCCGTCGCTGGAGGACTGGCCGAAGCTCACGTACGACAGCTCGAAGGGCCGTCGCGTGAACCTCGACACCATCACCCGCGAAGAAGTGAACAGCTGGAAGCCGGGCGAGGTGATCCTGCTCAACGGCAAACTGCTCACGGGCCGCGACGCCGCGCACAAGCGCATGATCGACATGCTCAACCGCGGCGAAACGCTGCCGGTCGATTTCACCAACCGATTCATCTATTACGTGGGCCCGGTCGACCCGGTCCGCGATGAAGTGGTCGGTCCCGCCGGCCCCACCACCGCCACGCGCATGGACAAGTTCACCCGGCAGATGCTCGAGACCACGGGCCTGCTCGGCATGGTGGGCAAGAGCGAGCGCGGCCCGACGGCCATCGACGCCATCCGCGACAACAAGGCCGTGTACCTCATGGCCGTCGGCGGTGCCGCCTACCTTGTTTCCAAGGCCATCAAGGCCTCGCGCGTGCTCGCGTTCGAGGATTTGGGCATGGAAGCCATCTACGAGTTCGAGGTGCAGGACATGCCCGTCACGGTGGCCGTCGACAGCGCCGGCACCTCGGTGCATACCACCGGCCCGAAGGAATGGCGCTCGAAGATCGGCAAGATCCCGGTCGTGGTCGAATAACGGCCATGTAGGAGCCCACCCCGTGGGCGATGCTTTTGCATGGCGCGTTTGGGCGAGGTGGGTCGCCCACGGGGTGGGCTCCTACAAAGCGCGTTTGGCTGTGACGTGGTTCATGCGGTTAGTTTTGCCGTGTGCCGCGCGATCTGCGCGTCTTCCTCGGTAACGACCACGCGCGCCTCGAAGTTCCCTATCCACTGCAGCCCCGCGAGGATCGCATCGCGCGTCACCGCGTCGTTTTCGCCGATGCCGCCGGTGAAGACGAGCAGGTCGATGCCGCCTAGAGAGGCCACCATCGCGGCGACGTGCTTGCGTGCCACGTGCACGAACACATCCCGGGCAAGGCGCGAGGCATCGTCCTTCGCCGCGTGGAGCTTGCGCATGTCGCTGGTACCGCCGGATAACCCCTTCAGGCCCGACTCGCGGTCGACGAGCTGTTCGAGCCGTTCCGCGTCGTAGCCTTTCTCGCGCATCAGGTACAGCAGCACGCCCGGGTCGAGGTCGCCTGGCCGCGTGCCCATGACGATGCCGCCCGTAGGCGTGAGGCCCATGGTTGTGTCGATGGATTTTCCATCGCGCACCGCGCACAGGCTCGCCCCGTTGCCGAGGTGCGCGATGACAACGCGCGCGGGGATGCTTTCGCCAAGCTGCCGCACGATGGATTCGTACGACAGGCCGTGGAAACCGTAGCGCTCGATGCCACCCTGGCGGAGGTTCTCGGGTAGCGGCAAGGTTCTCGCCACCGCGGACATCGTCGCATGGAACGCGGTGTCGAAGCAGGCGACCTGCGGTGCCTTCGGGAACGCCTCGCGGGCTCGCTTCACCATCTCGAGCGCCGGTGGCACGTGGAGCGGTGCAAACGCTTTCGCTTCCTCGAGGTGCGCCATCAGCGCGTTGTCGATCACCGCATGGTGGCGGATGTTCGGGCCCCCGTGGACGATGCGGTGGCCGATGGCCTCGGGCGGCGGCAGGTGGTTGGCGCGCAGTGTGTCCGTGATGGCCTTGACGGGGTCGCCGCCGGCCCCGGGGGCATCGGCCTGGTCCGCGAAGAGCGCCTCCACCGTGTCGCCGTCAACGCGGTAAAGCCCGTATTTCAACGACGACGAGCCAGCGTTCAGAGCAAGGATGTGCATGCGGTCTCCATGCGGATAGCTACCCCTGTGGGAGCGCGCTTGCGCGCGATCGCGCGCAAGCGCGCTCCCACAGGGGTGGTGCGGGTCAGGCTTCGGGCTGCCATTGCCAGTCGCGTACCTCGGGCAGGTCCTGGCCGTGCTCGCTGACGTAGAGCTTGTGGCGCTGGATGTCGGCCCAGTAGCGCTGCTCGGCTTTTTCGCGCTCGCCGGCGAGGCGGGGCACGCGGTTGATGACATCGAGGGCGAGCTGGAAACGGTCCATGTTGTTGAGGACCATCATGTCCAGCGCCGTGGTCGTGGTGCCTTCTTCCTTGTAACCGCGCACATGGAAGTTATCGTGGTTATGCCGCCGGTAGGTGAGCTTGTGCACGATGCCGGGATAGCCGTGGAATGCGAACACCACGGGCTTGTCCCGGGTGAACAGGTCGTCGAACTGGTCGTCGTCCATGCCATGCGGGTGCTCGTCGGGCGTTTCCAGCGACATCAGGTCCACGACGTTCACCACGCGGATGCGCAGGTCGGGCACGTACTCGCGCAGCAGCATCACCGCCGCCAGCACTTCCACCGTGGGCGCATCGCCCGCGCAGGCCATCACCACCTCCGGGTCGTCGCCGCCGCGGCCGGCCCATTCCCAGATGCCGGCGCCAGCGGTGCAATGGCGGATCGCGGCCTCCATGTCGAGCCACTGCCAGTCGGGTTGCTTGCCCGCGATGATGACGTTGACGTAGTGGCGGCTGCGCAGGCAATGGTCCGCGACCGAGAGCAGGCAATTCGCATCCGGTGGCAGGTAGATGCGGACGATCTCGCTCTTCTTGTTTGCCACGTGGTCGATGAAGCCAGGATCCTGGTGCGAGAACCCGTTGTGGTCCTGGTGCCATACGTGCGAACTGAGCAGGTAGTTCAGCGACGCCACGGGCGGCCGCCAATCCATCTTGCGCGTGGTCTTCAGCCACTTCGCATGCTGGTTGAACATGGAGTCGATGATGTGGATGAACGCCTCGTAGCACGAGAAAAAGCCGTGCCGGCCCGTGAGGAGGTAACCCTCGAGCCAGCCCTGGCACTGGTGCTCGCTCAGCATCTCCATGACGCGGCCGTCAGGTGCCAGGTCGACGTCGACACCCTGGTATTCGGCCAGCCAGGTCTTGGGGCTCGCCTCGTAGATGGCCTCAAGCCGGTTCGACGCGGTTTCGTCAGGGCCGAACACGCGGAAGGTGCGCATGTTCTGCCGCATCACCTCGCGCAGGAAACGGCCAAGCACGCGCGTGGCCTCGGCCTTGTGGTCACCGGGTGCCTTCACGTCTTCGGCGAAGGGCGCGAAGTGCGGCATGTGCAGCGGCTTCAGCAGCAAGCCGCCGTTGGCGTGCGGGTTCATGCCCATGCGCCGCTGGCCCTTGGGGGCCAGCGAGGCGTATTCCTCGCGGAAACGGCCCTCCTCGTCGAACAGCTCGTGCGCGTCGTAGCTCTTCATCCATTCTTCAAGCTGCCGCACGTGCTCGTCGGAGTCGAAGTTCGACAAGGGAACCTGGTGCGCGCGCCACGTGCCTTCGACGGGCTTGCCGTCCACTTCCTTCGGGCCGGTCCAGCCCTTTGGGCTGCGGAATACGATCATCGGCCAGCGTGGCCGCCTGGCGTTCTCGGCGCTTTCTTCGCGTGCGTCTTTCTGGATGCGGCGGATCTCGTCGAGGCAGGTGTCCAGCGCCGCAGCGAAGGCCTGGTGCATCGCCTCGGGCTCGTGGCCTTCGACGAAGTGCGGCTCGTAGCCATAGCCGCGCATCAGGTCGCGCAGCTCGTCGGGCTCGATGCGCGCGAGCACCGTGGGGTTTGCGATCTTGAAGCCGTTGAGGTGCAGGATGGGCAATACGGCGCCGTCGCGCACGGGGTTCAGGAACTTGTTCGAATGCCAGCTGGTGGCGAGCGCGCCGGTCTCGGCCTCGCCGTCGCCCACCACGCACGCGACGATGAGCTCGGGGTTGTCGAATGCCGCGCCGTAGGCGTGCGAGAGCGAATAACCGAGCTCGCCGCCTTCATGGATCGAGCCCGGTGTCTCCGGCGCGACATGGCTGGGGATGCCATACGGCCACGAGAACTGGCGGAACAATTCGCGCATGCCGGCCTTGCTGCGGTCGATGCGCGGGTAGATCTCGGTGTACGAGCCCTCGAGGTAGGTGTGTGCCACCGGCCCCGGGCCGCCGTGGCCGGGGCCCATCACGTAGATCATGTTGAGGTCGCGCTCGACGATGGCGCGGTTGAGGTGGGTGTAGACGAAGTTGAGGCCGGTCGTGGTGCCCCAGTGGCCGAGCAAGCGGTGCTTGATGTGCTCGCGTGTCAGCGGCTCCTCGAGCATCGGGTTGTCGCGCAGGTAGATCTGGCCAACGGTGAGGTAGTTCGCGGCACGCCAGTACGCATGCATGCGGCGCAGCAGGTCGGGATCGAGCGTGTTCGTCATGGGTGGGCCTGGGGACGGGGATATGCTCCGCCCAGCCTAGGCCCGGGGTGATGGCAAACGCGTGAACACGCGCGGGCTGGCGCGGCCGCCTAGTACGAACCCACTTCGCGCGTGTTGCGCTCCATGACCTTCAAGGCGTCGTCGGCCTTCTTGCGGCTGGTGGCGGCCTCGTCGTCGCGCCGGGCCTGGGCGCGCGCGGCCAGCTCGCGGGCCAGCGACGGGGACACCTCGTCCGCGTGCGCGGCGGGCGGCACCGCGGTGACCTCCGGCGCCACCGGCGTGGTGGCGGGCGCGGTGGGGCCTTCTGCAGGCGGCGGCAGCACGGCGACGCTGGCCGCCTGGGGCGGCATGGCCGCGGTGGTACCGGTGGCCGGGGCCTGGGCGAAAGGCGCCGAGGCCGTCGCCGCCGGGGCCTCGTCGTCATGGTCCACGAACGCACGCCACACGAAGAAACCCAGCAGCAGCGCGATCATGCCACCCATGAGGGCCGGCACCAGCCTGGGGCGGCCGTCACGGCGCGCGCGGCGCTTGGCCGCCGCGGCGGTGCGGGCCACCTTCTCGGCCGGGCGCGTGCCGGGCAGGGAGGTATCGAGGTGGTCGGGCAGCTTCAGCATGGCGCGCAGCACCTCGCCATCGACGAGCTGGATGCGCGGCTGGCGGGCGACGGCCTTGCGGGCGGCCTGGGTAAACGACCCGCGGGTGACGAGCACGCCGCGGCCGGCGGCCTCGTTGATCATGGCGCTCATCAGCTGCTGCACTTCGGCCACGTCCACGAACAGGGCATCCCAGTGGCCGCACTGGACGATGCCGGTGTCGCCGCCGCGGCGGATGCGCATGTCGAGGCCCGCGTTGCCGAGGGCCTTCAGGTCGTGGGCGGAAACGAGCTCCACGCGATAGCCCTGCCCGCGGTAATGCTCCGCGAGCAGATGCTCGAAATCCTGCCAGGCGAGCCGCGCAAGCGCGTCGCCGGCCTCGGGAAGGCGTGCCGAAAAAGCCAAGGGGGTGGAAACCCTGCCAAAGGAATCAGTGACAGATTATACACTCTTGAATTAATTGCCGGAATTCCGCCGACCTTGGGCGGCGGCGGCCGCCACCATGCCGTCGATGGCACGCTCGATTTCCTCGTCCCGGGCCTGCGGGTGCACCACCACGCACAGGGACGCCTCGTCGAGGTTGCGAACGGCCACGGGGCAGCAGACCTTGCCGTCGCTGGCCCGCATGGCGGGTGGGGTGGCGCGCGGCGCGTAGAAATCGCGCCGGAACCGCTGGCCGTCCTGGGGGCCGCCAGCCATGAGGGAAATCCATGTGTACATGGATGGACTATCGGCGCAGCGCGGGGGCGCCGTAGAGACAATTCCGGCAGCGTTTCTCAGTCGTGCCGGCGGGGCCCGGCCCGCCCCGCGTCCGCGGCCGCGAACATCGCGTCGAGTAGCGCGTCGGCCGTGGTCCCTTCCGGCGCCAGGCGTGGCAGGCCTGCGAGCCGCCCATCGAGGAGCAGAAGGGTATAGCCGTGCACTAGCGCCCACCCGCCGAGCACTTCACCCAGCTGCGCCACGCTCAGGTCGGTGGCTGGCATGTGGCGCGCGGCGGCGATGTGCTGCAGCGCATGGAGCCGGGCCGCGCGCAGGCTCTCGTTGGCGTCGTCGAGGCGATCGGTGCGGAACATCAGCTGGAAGAGAGCAGGGTTTGCCACCGCAAAGGCGATGTAGGCACGCGCGCCGTCCCACCGGCGCGCGTCAGGCGCGGTGACAGCGGCGCGGAGGGCCTCGCCGAAGCGGCGGAAGCCGTCGGCCGCCAGGGCGGTGAGCAGGCCCGTCAGGTCGCCGAAATGGTGGGTGGGCGCCGCGTGCGAGACGCCGGCTTCGCGCGCCGCCGCCCGCAGGGTCATGCCGGGCAGGCCGTCCCGTCTCAGCACGGTCTCGGCGGCGGCGAGCAGCGCGTCGCGAAGGGCGCCATGGTGGTACGGGGTGGATTTCATGAACTTGATCTTACCACTGTAAAAATCCACCTTGACATCGACTTGCGTGCGCCCCAGCATATCTTTCCACTGTAAAGATGTCGCATTGACGGGGATTCTCCATGCCACTTCTCCTGGCCTTCCTGCCGTTCATCGCGTTCGCGGCCGCCAGTTCACTTGGGTACCCGTTGACGGGCCTGTGCCTGGCCGCGGGGGTCGCCGCGTGCTCGCTTGCGCACGCCGCCACGCGGCCCGTGCGTCGGGTACGCATCCTCGACGTGGGCACTGTCGTGCTGTTCGCGGGGGTGGCGTGTGTCGTGGCGCTGCGTGGCCAGGCGCTGGCCATCAGCCTGACAAGGGCCATCGTCGACGCTGGCCTGAGCCTTGTCATCGTTGCCACCGTCGCGTTGGGGCGGCCGTTCACGCGTGATTTCGCCCCGCCGGCGGCCGCGCTGGTGCCGGGGCGGCAACGCGCCTACCGGATCACGTCGCTGGCATGGGCGGCCGCCTTCGCCGTGTTCGTCGCGGTGGACCTCGCGCTGTGGCGCGACATGCTGACGGCGCGGCAGGCCACGTTGGCGATCGTGGGCGTGGGCTTTGCCAGCTACCGGTTTTCCCGCTGGTACGTGACGCGAGGCGTCAGGCCTCGGCCGCGTCCGGCGCCTTGAGGTCGTCGTGGGCCGCCTGCAGGCGGTCCTGGCTGAAGCCCTGCGCCGCGGTGGCGAGCAGCACGCTATCGGGCTCGGCGAGGCCCTGTTCCACCAGTACATCGAGCATCGCGACCCGGCTGGCGGCGAGAAGCGCACGGCCCAGTGGCGTGCGGGCGCCGGCATCGGCCGGGTCGGCGCGCTCGGCCAGGGCCTGCACCACGCGCGACGGGAACTCCCAGTAGCGGGCGGCGTGGAGCGAGAGCCGCTCCACTTGCTGGCCGATGGCCGCGACGAAGGGCCGGCTGAGCCCGTCCTGCGGCAGGCCCGCGGCATCGAGTTCGAGGAGGATGGTCTGCGCGCCTGTCTGGCTGACGAGGCCCGCAAGGAACGCCTCGAACGCATCGGCGGCCGGGCGGCTGAGGAAGACGCAGGTGCGGGCGCAGCGTTCGGCGTGCTCCCACAGGCGCTCGCCCGCGGCGCGGCTGGTGGCGTCGGCGTCGGTGCGCAGGATGGGGCGCATCACCAGTTGCATCACGACGCGGCGCAGCCCGTTCTGGCCCAGCAGCGTGATGGCCTGGGGCAGGCCGGTGACCGGGCGGGCGGTGCGGAAATAGGCGCTGTTGGCGACGCGGATGATCTCGCCGACCAGCACCGTGTCGCGGGCGATCTGCTCGGCGAGCGCGCGGCTGTCGCTGTCGGTGTTGCGCAGCGAGCGCATCAGCTGCGGCACAACCGAGGGCAGCCGGGGCAGGGTGCCGACGTCGAAGCGTTCGCCGCCAAAGGCATCGCGCACGCGGCGCAGGGCCGCCTGCTCGGTGGCGGTCATGGCGGGTTCGGTCGACGGGCCCACGCCGAGCAGCATGCGGTAGAAGCGGTCTTCCACTTCCTCCGCCGCGGTGGCGTTGCCATGCGCGGGCGGCTGGACGGCGACCGCCACGTAGGCATGCTCGCGTTCGGTCTCCACCGGGGTCGCAGGGGTGCCGGCGCCGAAAAGCTTCCTGAAAAACCGGCCGATCACGCGCGACAACCTCGATACCAGACGATGGGGGTGGGGGTTTGCAGTATATGCGCACAGGGGGCGCCTACAATGATTGGATGCCCGACCTCCCGCCAAGCCGCGTCGCCCTCCCCGTGGGGGCGTGGTGTACCGTCCTCGATTTCCTCTGCGAACGTTTCCCCGCCGTGGGCCGCGAGGCGTGGGCTGGGCGCATGGCGCGCGGCCTCGTGGAAGACGGCCACGGCCCGCTGCCGCCCGATGCGCCCTACCGGGCCGGCGCCACCGTGGTCTATCGGCGCGAGGTGGCGGCCGAGCCGCGCGTGCCGTTCGAGGAAACCCTGGTGCACGTGGACGACGACCTGGTCGTGGTCGACAAGCCCCACTTCCTGCCGGTGATGCCCGCGGGCGCGTATGTCGAGGAGACCCTGTCGGTGCGCCTTGTCCGCCGTCTTGGCCAGCCCGGCCTCGTAGCGTTGCACCGGCTCGACCGGGCCACGGCGGGGCTGGTGGTGTTCTCGGCACGCCCGGCCAGCCGGGATGCGTACAGCCGGCTGTTCCGCGAGCGCCGCATCGGCAAGGTGTACGAGGCGCTGGCGCCCCCCTTGCCGGGGGTGTCGTTCCCGCTCGTCCGCGAGAGCCGCCTCGTGCGCGGCGAGCCTTTCTTCCGCATGGCCGAGGCGCCGGGCGAACCCAATGCGCTCACGCGCATCGACGTGATCGCCCGCGGCGAGACGCACTGGCGCTACCGGCTGGAGCCGGTGACCGGCCGCAAGCACCAGCTTCGCGTGCACATGGCGGCGCTGGGCGCGCCGATCGCCGGCGACACTTTCTACCCGGCGCTGCGCGACGAGGCACCGGGCTTCGTCGAGCCGCTTTGCCTGCTGGCCCGCGAGCTGCGGTTCGTCGACCCCCTCACCGGGCATGAACGGATCTTTAGAAGCGGCCGCGAGCTCCACGTGCTCTGTTAAACTCGCGTTCTCCCCGCCGCGCATTCCCGGATGAGCACCGCACCAGGCTTTCGTACCGTTGCCCTGATCATCGCCTCGGCGATGTTCATGGAGCAATTGGACGGCACCATCCTGGCCACCGCGCTGCCCGCCATGGCCGCCTCGTTCGACGTCTCCCCGCTGCACATGAGCGTGGCGCTCACGTCCTACATGCTGAGCCTGGCCGTGTTCATTCCGGCCAGTGGCGCCATCGCCGATCGTTACGGTTCGCGCAACGTGTTCCGCGCGGCCATCGCGCTGTTCACCATCGGCTCCATCCTCTGCGGCCTCGCCGGCAACCTGCCGCTGCTTGTCGTGTCGCGCCTGCTGCAGGGCATCGGTGGCGCCATGATGGTGCCCGTGGGCCGGCTCGTGCTGCTGCGCTCGGTGCCGAAATCCGAGCTCGTCAGCGCCATGTCGTGGCTGCTGGTGCCCGCGCTCATCGGCCCCGTGGTGGGGCCGCCGCTGGGTGGCTTCATCGTCACGTGGGTGTCGTGGCGCTGGATCTTCTACATCAACGTGCCGATCGGCCTGGCCGGCATCTGGCTGGCCACTAAATATGTCCCCGATGTGCGCCTCACCGAGCGCGTGCCGTTCGATCGCGTGGGCTTCGTGCTGTCGGGCGCGTCGCTGTCGTGCCTGGTGTTCGGCCTGGAGATGGCCAGCCGCGGCTCGGCGTCGCTGGGTGGGTCCACCGGGCTGATCATCGCGGGCATGGTGTGCGGCGCGGGCTACCTGCTGTATTCGCGCAAGGTGGCGCACCCCATCCTCGACATGTCGCTGATGCGTTTCCCCACGTTCCGGCTCTCGGTGGTGGCCGGGTCGCTCACGCGCATCACCGCGGGCGCCGTGCCGTTCCTGCTGCCGCTGATGATGCAGCTGGGCTTTGGCCTGTCGGCGGCGCACAGCGGCGTCATCACGTTTGTCTCGGCGCTTGGCGCCATGTTGATGAAGGCCACGGCCGCGCCCGTGCTGCGCCGGTTCGGGTTCCGCGCCACGCTGGTATGGAACGGCGTTTTCTCCATGGTGTGCGTGGCGCTGTGCGCGCTGTTCCGCCCCGATTGGCCGCTGTGGATCATCTACGCGGTGCTGCTGCTCTCGGGCTTTTTCCAGTCGCTGCAGTTCAGCGCGTACAACACGGTGGCCTATGCCGACGTGCCGAGCGAGCGGTTCTCCAGTGCCACCAGCTTCTACACCACGTTCCAGCAGCTGATGCTGTCGCTGGGCATCTGCGTCGCCGCCGCCGCGCTGCACGTCAGCGTCGTGTGGCATGGGCGCGACAGTGCCGCCATGCCCGATTTCTCGGTGGCGTTCCTGGTGGTCACGTTCATCTCGCTCATCGCCGCGCCGGTGTGTGCGCTGTTGCCGAGGAATGCGGGGGCAGAAATGAGTGGGCACAGGGCGCGCTGAGGCGCCCTTTGTAGGAGCGCGCTTTGCGCGCGACGCCTTTCGTACAGCCGCCACAGGGTCTGTGGATTTTTCGCGAGGAGATGTCGCCCACAGGGTGGGCTCCTACAGGGGCATCGCGACCTGGGCTTTGATCCAGGAGCCCGGCATGCCGGGCATCGCGGCCAGGCGCCTGGCCTGCGCCACGAACTGTTTCCGCGGCACTTCGATCGCGCCCATGCTTAAAAGGTGCGGGTTGGTCACCTGTGCATCGAGTAGCGGGAAGCCCCAGCCGTGCAGTAGCTGGCATAGCCCGGCCAGCGCCACTTTCGAACCGCCGCTGCGCGCGCTGAACATCGATTCGCCGCAGAACAGGCGGCCGATGCAGACGCCGTAGATGCCGCCGACCAGCGTGCCGCGATCCCACGCCTCCACGCTGTGCGCGTGGCCCATGCGGTGCAGCTCCTGGTACGCCGCCATCATCTCCTCGGTGATCCACGTGCCGGTCTCCCCATGGCGGGGCTCGGCGCAGGCGCGCATGACGCGCGCGAACGAGGTATCGGCCGTGAGGCGCCAGTTCGTCTTCGCCAGCTGTTTCTTCAGGCTGCGGCTTATATGCACCGAATCCGTGCGGAACAGGCAGCGCGGGTCAGGCGACCACCACAGCAGCGGCTCGTCCTCGTTGAACCAGGGGAACACGCCTTGCGAGTAGGCGGCGAGCAAACGCTCGGCTGACAGGTCGCCGCCCCAGGCGAGCAGGCCATTCGGTTCGTCCAGTGCCTGTTCCGGGTCGGGGAACAGCTGCGGGCGGGCAGGGTGGAGCTGGGGCAGGCGAATCATCGGTCCGCGTACGGCGAATGGGTGAGCAGCTCGGCGCGGTAAGCCTCGCGGTGTTCGGCTTCGTGTTCAAGGGCCTCGGCCACGGCGCGGCGGAAGCCATCGTGGGCGATGTAGTGGCGCGAGTGGGTGAGGGTGGGCAGGAAGCCGCGGGCCAGCTTGTGCTCGCCCTGGGCGCCCGGCTCGAAGCGGGCGATGCCCTCGCGGATCGCGTAATCGATGCCGCGGTAATAGCAGAGTTCGAAGTGCAGCCCCGAGACCTCGACGCTCGCGCCCCAGTAACGCCCGTACAGTGCGTCGGCACTGCGCAGGAACAGCGCCATGGCCACGATATCGTGGGCGTCGCGGGCCATCGCCACCTGCACGTTCGCCCCCAGGGTGCGGCCCAGGTACTGGAAGAACCGGGCGGTGAGTGCCGCGTGGTTGCCCTTCATGTCGAAGGTGAGTTCATACAGGGCGTGCACCTGCCGCCATTCGTCGTCACTGAGCTCGTCGCCGCCGCGCATCTGAAGCGTCAGCCCGGCCTGGTGCGCCCTGGCCCGCTCCTGGCGAATGTTCTTCCGCTTCTTGGCAGTAAGGGCGCCGAGGAAGTCGTCGAAGGTGGCGTAGCCGGCGTTGTGCCAGTGGAACTGGTAGTCCGCGCGCACCAGCCAGCGGTCGTCGAAGGCGTGCAGGTCGGCCTCGGCGAGGAAGTTGGCATGGATGGACGACAGCCCGAGCCGGTCGGCCTCGTCCACGAGCGCCGCGGTGAGCTGGTTGCGGTACACCTCGGCCAGCGGCCCTTCGCGCACCAGCAGGCGCGGGCCTGGCACGGGCGAGTAGGGCGACGCGACCAGCATCTTGGGGTAGTAGGCCCCGCCGGCCCGTTCCCAGGCCGCCGCCCAGCTCCAGTCGAAGACGAACTCGCCGTGCGAGTTGCCCTTCAGGTAGGTGGGTGCCGCCGCGACGAGGCGGCCGTTCTCATGGATGGCAAGATGGTAGGGCGCCCAGCCGTAGTCTTCGCGCAGGCAGCCCTTCGCCTCCATCCCGTGCAGGAACGCATGGGAGACGAAGGGGTTGCCATCGGGAATGAGCGCGTCCCAGTCGGCGGCGGGGACATCGCGCAGGCCCTGCAGGAAGCGGATGTCGAGCATGGGGCCCTTAGGCCATCAGAGCTTGTGGTTCGTGTCGAGCCAGCGCTCGGCGTCCAGCGCGGCCATGCAGCCGAAGCCGGCCGAGGTGATGGCCTGGCGGTAGACATGGTCAGCGACATCGCCGGCGGCGAACACGCCCGGCACCGAGGTGGCCGTGGCCATGCCGACCAGGCCCGACTGGATCTGGATGTAGCCATCCTTCATGTCGAGCTGGCCGTCGAAGATGCCGGTGTTGGGCGTGTGGCCGATGGCCACGAAGAAGCCCTGGGCATCGAGGTCGCGCCGGGTGCCGGTGTTCACGTCCTTGACGCGCACGCCGGTGACGCCGGAGTCGTCGCCCAGCACCTCGTCCACCTGGCTGTTCCAGATGAGCTCGATCTTGCCGGCCGCGGCCTTCTCGAACACCTTGTCCTGCTGGATCTTCTCGGCGCGCAGCTTGTCGCGGCGGTGCACCAGGTACACCTTGCGGGCGATGTTCGAGAGGTAAAGCGCCTCTTCCACCGCCGTGTTGCCACCGCCGACCACCACCACGTCCTGGTCGCGGAAGAAGAAGCCGTCGCAGGTGGCGCAGGCGGAGACGCCGCGGCCCTTGAACTTCTCCTCCGAGGCGATGCCCAGGTACTTGGCGGTGGCGCCCGTGGTGACGATGAGGGCGTCGCAGGTGTACTCGCCGCCGTCGCCCTTGAGGCGGAACGGGCGGTTGGCCAGGTCCACGCTGTGGATGTGGTCGAAGACCATCTCGGTCTCGAACCGCTCGGCGTGCTCGGCCATGCGGCGCATGAGCTCGGGGCCCTGCACACCCTTCTCGTCGCCCGGCCAGTTGTCGACCTCGGTGGTGGTCATCAGCTGGCCACCCAGCTGGAGCCCCGTGACCATCATCGGCTTCAGGTTGGCGCGGGCCGCGTAGACGGCGGCCGTGTAACCGGCGGGGCCGGAGCCGAGGATCAGCAGGCGGCTGTGCTTGGGGGTGCTCATGTATAATCCTTGAGGTTTGCTGCGGCTGTTTCAGTCGTACCGCTCGCCTCTTGCGGCAGGAAGCTGAAGCCGTGTCGAGGTTTGGCGAGATTGCGTCGACCCGCAAGAATGGGGAAGACGGGGGTGCGATTCAAGACGTCCGCTACATGCCGGTGGCCGCCCATGTCCCCACATGGGGGCTTATTTCTGTACTTTCAGGATCTTCCCTAAGATGCGCATTGGTATCCCCTCCGAAACCAAGACCCTCGAGGGCCGCGTGGCCCTCATCCCGGCCGCCGCCGCCGACCTGGTCCGCCGTGGCCACGAGGTATTCATCCAGTCGGGCGCCGGCACCAAGAGCGGCTACGCCGACAGCGACTATTCGGCACTGGGCGTCACCGTGGTGCCCGACGCCGCCGCCGTCTATGAAAAGGGCGAGCTCATCGTCAAGGTCAAGGAACCGATCGAGGGCGATCTCAAGCTGCTCAAGAAGCACCACCTGCTGTTCTGCTACCTGCACCTGGCCGCCGAGCCGGCGCTCACCAAGAGCCTGCTGGACATCGGCCTCACGGGCGTGGCCTTCGAGTCGGTGGAAGAAAACGGCGGCCTGCCGCTGCTCCTGCCCATGTCGGTCATCGCCGGCCGCATCGCCACCCAGGTCGGCACCACGCTCCTGCACCAGCCCAACGGCGGCAAGGGCAAGCTGCTCGGCGGCATGGCCAGCACCCCGCGCGGCAAGGTCGTCGTGCTCGGCGCCGGCGTGGCCGGTGGCAACGCCGCGGCCCTGGCGGCCCAGGCCGGTGCCAACGTGGTCGTGTTCGACAAGCGCCCGGATCGCATGGCCGAGATGATGGCCATGGGCCCGAACGTCACCGCCCTGTATGCCTACGAGTCGTCGGTGGCCGAGGAAGTGCGCACGGCCGACATCGTCGTCGGCGCCGTCCTCATCCCCAGCGCCAAGGCGCCGCGCGTGGTCACCGAGGCCATGGTCAAGACGATGGAGAAGGGCTCCGTGCTCGTCGATATCTCGATCGACCAGGGCGGCTGCTTCGAGACCTCGCGCCCCACCACGTGGAAGGAACCCACCTACGACGTCCACGGCGTCACCCACTTCTGCGTCACCAACATGCCCGGCGCCGTGCCGCAGACCTCGTCCACCGCCATCTCGGCCGCCATCCTGCCGTACGTGCAGCGCCTGGCCGCCGGCAACGAGTGGCGCGACTTCGCGCCGCTGGCGGCGGGCATCAATGTCGAAGGCGGCAAGCTGGTGCACCCGGCGCTTCAGGGCATGGCATGATGCCCCTGGCCGAAGCCGGAGTAGTTCGCTAAGTGGCGCGCAGCGCGAAGGTAGTCAAGAAATCGGCCCGGGCCCAGCCCAGGGCCGAACGGCCGGGCTTGAGCGACGAGCTCAAGCGCCGGCTCCGTGAGGCGGGGGCGCTGCTGCTGCTCCCGCTCGCCCTTTACCTGCTGGTATGCCTGCTCAGCTACAACGACCAGGATCCCAGCTGGGGCCACATGGGCGTGGCCGAGCACGCCACCAACTTCGGTGGCGCGGTGGGCGCGAACATCGCCAACCTGCTGCGGTACATCTTCGGGCTGGTCTCTTACTTCTTCCCGCTGCTGCTGCTGGCCCTGGGCATCCAGGTCATCCGCCACCGCGGCGAGCGCAACGTGCAGCCCTGGGAGCCCTCCCTGCGGCTCATCGGCTTCGTCTTCTTCTTCATCACGGCACCGGCGCTGGTCTACCTCAACGTCGATGCCCCCGTGCTGCCCGAAGGCCCCGGCGGCATCGTCGGCAAGTGGGTGGGCCACGGCCTGCACAATGCCTTCGGCGACAAGGGCGCACCGCTGCTGTTGCTCGCGGTGTGCCTCATCGCCATCACGCTGGCCACCGGCCTGTCGTGGTTCCGGCTCATGGACGCCACCGGCGAGCTGGTCATGAAGATCGGCGGCTGGTTCGGCGGCAAGGTGCGCCAGGCGCCCGAGGTCATGGCCGCCCGTTCCGCCCGCGCCGAGCGCGAGGTGGTCAAGAAGGCCGAGGCCGTGAAGCAGGCGAAGCGCGAGCCGGTCCGCATCGAGACCCCCGCGCCCATGGTCGTCAAGAGCGACCGCGCCGTGCGCGAGAACCAGATCCCCCTGTTCACCGGCGCATCGATGGATGGCGAGGTGCCGCCGCTGTCGCTGCTCGACGAAGCCCCGCCGCAGGGCCCGGGCTACTCGGAAGAAACACTCGAGGTGCTGTCGCGCCAGGTCGAGCTGAAGCTGCGCGATTTCCGCGTCGAGGCCCGCGTGGCCGGCGTGTACCCCGGCCCCGTCATCACCCGTTTCGAACTGGAGCCCGCGGCCGGCGTCCGTGGCAGCCAGGTGAGCAGCCTCGACAAGGACATCGCCCGCGGCCTGTCCGTGGTCAGCGTCCGCGTGGTGGACGTCATCCCGGGCAAGAACGTCATCGGCCTGGAAATCCCGAACACCAAGAAGCAGATCGTCTACCTCTCGGAGATCCTCAAATCCGAGCGCTACGACCAGGTGAAGTCGCCGCTGGCGCTGGCACTGGGCAAGGACATTGGCGGCAAGGCCGTCGTGGCCGATCTCGCCAAGATGCCCCACCTGCTCGTGGCCGGCACCACCGGTTCGGGCAAGTCGGTGGCGGTCAACGCCATGGTCCTCAGCCTGCTCTACAAGAGCAGCGCCAAGGACGTGCGCATGATCATGATCGACCCGAAGATGCTCGAGCTCTCGGTGTACGAGGGCATCCCGCACCTGCTGGCGCCGGTCGTCACCGACATGAAGGAAGCCGCCAACGCCCTGCGCTGGTGCGTGGCCGAGATGGAGCGCCGCTACAAGCTCATGGCCGCGGTGGGCGTGCGCAACCTCGGCGGTTTCAACAAGAAGGTGAAGGACGCCGAGAACAGCGGCCAGCCGCTGCTCGACCCGCTGTTCCGCGCCAACCCGGATATGCCCGGCATGGTGGCCGAGCCGCTCGAGCCGCTGCCGCACATCGTCATCATCATCGACGAATTCGCCGACATGATGATGATCGTCGGCAAGAAGGTCGAGGAACTCATCGCCCGCCTGGCGCAGAAGGCGCGCGCCGCCGGCGTGCACCTCATCCTGGCCACGCAGCGCCCGTCGGTCGACGTCATCACCGGCCTCATCAAGGCCAACATCCCCACGCGCATCGCGTTCCAGGTCTCGTCCAAGATCGACTCGCGCACCATCCTCGACCAGAGCGGTGCCGAGGCCCTGCTGGGCCACGGCGACATGCTCTACCTGCCCCCCGGCACGGCGCAGCCCGAGCGCGTCCACGGCGCCTTCGTCGACGACCACGAGGTGCACAACGTGGTCGAGTGGCTGCGCGCGCAGGGTGCGCCCAACTACATCGAAGGCGTGCTCGAGGAAGTGCAGAGCACGGCCGATGGCAAGATCATCAACGACAGCGGCCTGCCGCAGGAAGCCGACGGCGACGCCGACAGCGACAACGCGCTGTACGATCGCGCCGTGCGCGTGGTAACCGAGACGCGCCGCGCCTCCATCTCCGGCGTGCAGCGCCACCTGCGCATCGGCTACAACCGTGCCGCCCGCCTCGTCGAGCAGATGGAGCAGGACGGCATCGTCAGCGCGCCGCAGCACAACGGCAACCGCGAAGTGCTGGCGCCGCCGCCCCCGAAGGATTAACCCCATGAACGCCATCAAGCCGGGTGCGCTGCGCCAGCGCCCCTGGAGCCTGCTCGTCGCCGGCGACCTCACGCCCAACCGCGAAGTGCTGGACGAGGTCGAGAACGTGTTCGAGCTCAACCCGTCCATTCCGGGCCTGGAACTGCGCGCCGAGGATGGCCGCACCTGCACCGTGGTGCGCGACTACCCCGCCGGCCACACGGCCGAGGTGGACGACGCGCTCGAAGTGATCTTCGCGGAGCAGGGCGAACTGGCCGAAATCGTCGTGCTCGGCCAGGAAGCCCGGCCCGCGCACACGGCCACCCGCGCGGCGCCGTACTGGCACCGCGACGGCAAGGCCATCGCGGATATCAGCGAGAAGATGGAGGCCGGCGAGATCTCGCCGGCTGAAGCCATCGACATGCTTAAGTCGCTGTTCGAAACCGATCGCTGACAATCGCGCCGTCACTGCCTGGACCTTCGCCATGAAACGCTTCCTGCTCGCCGCCTCGCTGCTCGTGCTCAGCCTGCCTGCCTTCGCTGCCGCCGGCCCGGCGCGCGAGCGGCTGGATGCCTTCTCGAAGGGCCTGCACTCGCTCACCGGCCGCTTCAGCCAGACGCTGTACGACGTGAATGGCGGCCCGGGCAAGACCACCACGGGTGTCGTCTCGCTCGAGGCGCCGCGCCAGTTCCGCTGGGAGGTTGCCGCGCCGACCAAGCAGACCATCGTCGCCGACGGCAGCCGCGTGTGGTTGTACGACCCCGACCTGGAACAGGTCACCGTGCGCAAGCAGAGCACCGAGGAAGCGCAGAGCCCGCTCACCGTGCTTACCGACCTTTCGCAGCTCGACAAGGGTTACTTCAAGGTCACCGAGCAGGGCGAGCACGACGGCCTGCAGTGGTTGCGCCTGGCCAGCACCGCGAAGGACCCGGCCTTCGACTACGCCGACCTTGGCTTCGACGCCACGGGCCTGGCCCGCATGGAGTTCAAGGACCAGCTCGGCAACACCACCCGCATCCTGTTCGCGGGCTGGCAGAAAAACACGGCCATCCCCGCCGACACGTTCAACTTCGTGCCGCCCAAGGGCACCGACGTGATCGGCGACGCCCCGGTGCTGCAAACCCAGCCAGTGCACTAACCCCCCCCTTGTGGGAGCGCGCTCGCGCGCGATGGGTACTCGCAGTAACCCCCATCGCGCGCAAGCGCGCTCCCACATGGCGCCCGGATTTCGTGCAAGACTCCGCAGCACGACAAGGGATGTGGTGAGGTAGGCAAGGGCATGTACGTGGTGTGGGCGATCGTCGGTGCCATCGTGGGTGGCTTTGTCGGGCAGGGCGTCGAGGGCGCCGTTGCCGGCTTTGCCATTGGGCTGCTCTGGGCGCGGCTGTCGCAGACGCGGCAGGAGCTGGCGCAGTTGCGGGCCGAGGTGCTGGCTAGCCGGTCACCTGCGGCGCCCCCGGCGCCTATCGCCCGCGAAGCGGGCTCCCACACGCTGCCGACGGTACCCGCGGATTCGGCAGAGGGGTGGGAGCGGCCTTGGCCGCGATCAACCGAAGCGGAACCACCCCCGATGCCGACAGCGGCTTCCGCGCCGCCGGTTCCCGCTGCCGCGCGTACCTATACGCCGCCAGCCCCACCGATCCCGCCCGCCTGGCAGGCCCCGGCGCCCGCCGCACCCGCGGAACCCACGGGCCCGTCGCCCGTCGAGCGTTTCTTCGACACGGCGAAGCGCTGGTTCACCGAAGGCAACGTGCCGGTGAAAGTGGGCATGCTGGTGCTGTTCGCCGGCATCGCCGCCTTCCTGAAGTACGCCACCGACCAGGGGCTGCTACACGTTCCCATTTCCGTCCGTCTTGCGATCGTCGCGCTCGCTGCTGTCGCCGGCGTCGCGTTTGGCTGGCTGCAGCGCGATAAGCGGCGCTCGTTTGCGCTCTCGCTGCAGGGCGGTGCGCTGGGCGTACTGGTGATGACGGTGTTCGCCGCGTACCGGCTCTACGGGCTCATCGATTCGCTGCCGGCCTTCGTGCTGCTGGTGGTCTTCGTCGGCTCGCTGGGCATCCTCGCCGTGTTGCAGGATGCGCTGGCGCTGGCCGTGCTTGGCCTCGTCGCGGGGTTTGCCGCGCCGATCATCGCGTCGTCGGGGCAGGGCAACCACGTGGCGCTGTTCTCGTACTACGCGGTGCTTAACCTGGGCATCCTTGGCATCGCGTGGAAGAAGGCGTGGCGCATCCTCAACGTGCTCGGCTTCGTCGGCACGTTCGGCGTCGGCACCGCGTGGGGCGTGCTGGCGTACAAGCCCGCGCTGTTCAACAGCACCGAGCCCTTCCTCATCCTGTTCTTCCTGCTTTACGTGGCGGTGCCGTGGCTGCACGTGCTGCGCTCGCCGCGCCGCGACCGCGCCATCCTCGATGGCGGCCTGATGTTCGGTACCCCCATTGTCAGCCTGCTGCTGCAGGGTGCGTTGCTCGACTGGGCGCCGATGCCGCTGGCGATGTCCGCGCTGGTGGCGGCGGCGTTGTACGTGGCCATCGCGTTCGCGGTGCGCCACCGCGAGGACATGGCACTGCTGCGCGAAACGTGGGCCGTGCTCGCCGTGGCCTTTGCCACGCTGGCCGTGCCGCTGGCGTTGAGCGCAAGCATCACCGCGTGCGTCTTTGCGCTGGAAGGCGCCGGGCTGGTGTGGCTGGGGTTCCGCCAGCAGCGCCGCCTGCCGCGCTGGGGTGGCATGGGTTTGCAGCTGCTGTCCGGTGGTGCGTGGGCGCTCTCGGAAATCTTCGCGAACCACTACGGCGCCACGCCCTTCCTCAACGCGGCGTTCGTGGGTTCGATGCTCATCACGCTCGGCGCCGTCGTGTGCCTGTGGCAGTACGACCGCCACAGCACGTCCAAGGGCATCGGCGGCCTGGCACGCATGGGCCTGCTCGCGTGGGCGGTGGCGTGGTGGCTGGGTGGCTTCAGCGTGGAGATCGACACCTTCGTACATGACGAGGCCGCTCGCTGGGCCGCCTTCATGGCAGTGCTTTCCGCCACCGGCGCGTTGCTGGCGCTCGCCGACCGCCACGTGCGCAAGCTCGACCTTGGCCTGGTGCTTGCCTGGTCGGTGCCGCTCGCCTTGCTGGTGACGCTGGCCGTGGCTGGCTTTGCGGATGCGGACGGTATCCAGGTCTTCGCTGGCTGGCCGCTGGCCGCCTTGGCGGTCGCGGCTGCCACGGGCTGGTTCTCGCTGCGCGCGGTGGTGAAGCATGCAGGCGCCGCCGTCACCGGCCAGGCGGTGTGGTGGGCGCGCTGGCTGGTGCTCATCGCCGTCGGCACGCACGCGGCCTTTGGCTTCCAGCCGGCGGTGGGGGATGGCTGGGTGTTCCTGGCCTACGTGGCGCCCACGCTGCTGCTCACCAAGCTCGCCTTGTGGTGGCCGCGTGCGATCACGCCACCGCTGCCGGAACACGCGCATGCGATTCGTCGCGTTGTCGGCGTTGGGGGGCTCTTCCTCAGCCTGTGCATCGGCGTCGTCGCGCTGGGTACCGCGGGCAACCCGGCCCCGTTGCCTTTCATCCCCGTGCTCAACCCGGTGGAGCTCGCGCTTGTATCGGTGTTCGGCCTTGTCGCCCGCACACTGTGGGACAACGAGGTACCCGCCGCCGTGCGCGGCCCGCGGCCCGCCGTCCTCGCGGTGGCGTTCTTTGCGGTCGCCACCAGCATGACGCTGCGCGCGGTGCACCACCTGGGCGGCGTGCCCTGGGATAGCCACATGGGTGCCTCCAGCCTGGCCCAGTTGTGGCTTACCGTCGTGTGGAGCGCCATCGGCGTCGTGGCCTGGGTGCTTGGCTCGAAACGCGGCCAGCGCCTGCTGTGGATGGCCGGCGCAGGTTGCATGGCGCTGGTGCTGGCCAAGCTTCTCCTCGTCGACCGCGGCCACCTGGGCAATCTGTTCGGCATCGCTTCGTTCATCGCCTATGGCCTGCTGTGCACGGTCATCGGTTACCTCGCACCCGCACCGCCAAGGCAGGCCACCGTCAATGCACCGGATTCCCACCATGCGTCGTGATGGCCGCGTCGGCCTGTTCGTGATCTACGTGGCCGCGCTGGGCGCGGTGCTGACACCCGCCCATGCGGGCGACGACACGGCCTATGCCTATACCTGGCCCATCACGGCGCCCAAGGGTGCCGCGGCCTATCTCGTCGAGCTGCCGGAGCAGGCCTACGCGTGGGCGCTGCCCGACGCCGACCTGGCCGACGTGGTGGTGGTCGACGCGAAAGGGCGCGAGGTGGCCATGGGCCCGTACTGGCCCGCCCCCGCCACGACGCACCCCGTGACCATGGACGCGGCGTTGCTGCCCGTGCCCAACGGATCCGACAGCGCCGCGGGCCCCAGCATCCGCCGTAGCACCAACGGCGACATCGTGATCGAGCCCGGCGCGGCGGCGGCCACCGGCAGCGTGCACGAGTGGCTGTTCGATGCGCGTACGCCCATCGCGGCCGAGCGCGTCGAGTTCCCGCCGACGCAGCGCGACGTGAAGCTCACCGTCGACATCGACGCCAGCACCAACCTGCAGGACTGGCAGCCGCGCATCGCGGGCGCCTCCATCGTCACGTTGGGCCACGGCGACGGGGCCGTCGATGCCCGCGTGGTGACGCTCGCCGGCCCCGCGGCGCGGTACTACCGCGTGCGTACCGGCAGCGACGATGCCCCATGGGGCGACGGGGCCCGGGTGACCCTTTCCGGTGGCGTCGTGGACGCCGCGGCCCGCGACGAAGCAAAGCGAGCGTGGACCGACGTGGCCAGCACCGCGACCACGGCCAGCGGCGGCGGTGCGGATTACGATTACAAGTTGCCGGCCGCGCTGCCGGTCAGCGCCGTCCGCGTGGCGCTGGGGCAGGGCGATAGCGTGGCGCGGTTGTCCGTCACCGCCATCACCGGGCCGGTGAGCGGCGACAGCCTGGGCACCATCGTCGTGACGCCCGGCGCCGACAACCGCCCGCTCGGTTTCAACCCGGCGCGCCGCGACCTTATCCGGCTGCATTCGCCGACCCCGCTGCGCAGCCCGCCCCGGCTGGCCGTGGGCTGGCGCCCCGACCGCTTCGTGTTCCTGCCCGAGGGCGAGCCGCCGTACCGCCTGCAGGTGGGCAGTGCCGGCGGCCGGCGCGCCGCGTGGCCCATCGACGATGCCATGGCCGCCCTGCGCACCCGCAACGGCGCCGCCTGGCGGCCCGAGGCGGCGAGCCTTGGCGAAGGCCATGAACTGGCAGGGCGCAAGGCGCTTGTCGGTGCCACGGGCATCGACTGGACCCGCCCGCTGCTGTGGATCGTGCTGCTGCTGGGCGCGGCCCTGGTGGCCGGCATGGCGGCCACGCTGCTGCGCAAGCCGCCGCCGACGGGCGAGGACCCCGAAGACGCGCGATAATAGGGGGTATGCCGTCCTACCAAGCCCCCGGCCTGTTCGCCGAACCCGAAGCCCTCAAACCCCTCGCCGAGCGCATGCGCCCGCGCGGCCTCGACGAGATCGTTGGCCAGCAGCGCGTGGTGGGCGAGGGCAAGCCGCTGCGCCGTGCGCTCGAGGCCGGCCGTGTGCATTCCATGATCCTGTGGGGGCCGCCCGGCTGCGGCAAGACCACGCTGGCGCTGCTCGTGGCCCGCTACGCCGATGCCGATTTCCGCGCCATCTCCGCGGTGATGAGCGGGCTGCCCGATGTACGCAAGGCGCTGGCCGAGGCCGAGGGCAACTTCGCCCAGGGGCGCCGCACCGTGCTGTTCGTGGACGAGGTGCACCGCTTCAACAAGGCGCAGCAGGATGCGTTCCTGCCGTATATCGAGCGCGGCGTCATCATCTTCGTCGGCGCCACCACTGAAAACCCCTCGTTCGAACTCAACTCCGCGCTGCTGTCGCGCTGCCGCGTGCACGTGCTGGATGCCGTCAGCGCCGATGACATCGTGGCCGCGCTGCGCCGCGCGCTGGGCGATGCCGACCGCGGCATCGGCGAGCTGGGCCTCGCCGTGGACGACGCCACGCTGAAGCTCATCGCTTCCGCCGCGGATGGCGACGTGCGCCGCGCGCTCACCCTGCTGGAAATCGCCGCGGAACTCGCCGAAGGCGGGCGCATCGATGACGCCACCCTGGAGCAGGTGCTGGCCGACCGCACGCGCCGTTTCGACAAAAGCGGCGAACAGTTCTACGACCAGATCTCGGCGCTGCACAAGTCGGTGCGTTCCTCCGACCCCGACGCGGCCGTGTACTGGCTCACCCGCATGCTCGACGGCGGCTGCGACCCGCTCTACCTCGCCCGGCGCATGACGCGCATGGCCGTGGAAGACGTGGGCCTGGCCGAGCCGCGCGCGTGGCGCATGGCGCTCGACGCCTGGGATACCTACGAGCGCCTCGGCAGCCCCGAAGGCGAACTCGGCCTGGCCCAGCTCGCCATCTGGCTCGCCATCGCGCCCAAGAGCAACGCGGCATACATGGCTTACAACAAGGCCAAGGCCGTGGTGCGCGAGATGGGCACGCTCGACGTGCCCATGCACCTGCGCAACGCGCCCACCAAGCTCATGAAGGGGCTTGGGTACGGCCAGGGCTACCAGTACGACCACGACGCTGAAGGCGGCATCGCGCTCGACCAGGTGTGCCTGCCCGATGAGCTCGTGGGGACGACGTTCTACGAGCCGGTGGACCGCGGGCTGGAAGTAAAGCTACGGGAGAAGCTTGGGGCGTTGCGTGAGGCGCGCGCGGCGGCGCGGAAGAAATAGCGCCTGGCCTGCTCCCTTGTAGGAGCGCGCTTGCGCGCGAAATCTTCTCGCGACCACGAATCACACCCTGTGGCGGCTGTTCGAAAAGCAATCGCGCGCAAGCGCGCTCCTACAGGGGAGCGGCGTTATTTGTAAAGCTTGCCCAGCGCGGCGACCTTCGCCTGGATCACCGTCATATCCGCATCCACCAGCTCTGCCGGACTCAAATCCTTCCCGAAGAAGTGCTTCAGCAGCTCCTTCGGCGGTGCGTCGAACCCTTCGGCCATCAGCGCCGCATAACGCTTCTGGAAATCCGTCGGGTCCTTCGTGGCCATGGCGAACATCTTCGTGGCCAGCAGCCCGGCGTAGAGATAGTTCGCGAGGTAAAGCGGGTCTTGGTACATCAAGCGCTTGCCCATCCACGCGTGGGCGAGCTCCGGATCCTTCGCGGGCCAGATCTCGAAGCGCTTGGCGGTGTCCAGCGTGAAGGCATCCAGATCGGCGGCGTTCTTGAACTTGCCCGCCACCACGCCGTCGTAGATGCCCGCTTCCAGCTGCGCTTCCTCAGCCGAGGTGAAGATCTCGAACGTCATTTCGTCGAGCTGAGACTGCAAGTAGTACGCCTTAGCCGCCGGGTCGTTGGTGTGGCGGTAGAGGTATTCGTAAAACAGCATCTCGTTGAGGATCGCGATGCCTTCCATCATCCAGTTCGGGCCGCCCCGGTAGAACGGCGAGACGCCGTGCTCGTCCATCAGCTGCTGGTTCAGGGCGTGGCCACCTTCGTGCGCCACCACGCTGGCGGCGCCCATCTTCGGCACCCACTGGGAGATGAAGAGCGTCGCCGGTGCGCCGGGCGCGGCGATCGCGAAGGCGTCGCTTTCACGCGTGCCCAGCGTCGTGGCCAAGTCTGTGCGGTGGTTCGCGGGGTCGAGCAGGGCACGGAAATGCGCGCTGTAGTCGCTACCGATGGGCGCCAGGGCCTTCGGGATCACGTCGCGCATGGCGGCTTCGTCGAAGGCCGGTGGCGTGAAGTCGTCAAGCGGCGCCGACAGATCCCAGCTGTGCACGTCGGCGATGCCAAGCACCTTCGCAATGTGCTTCGCGCGCAGGGCCTGATAGGCCTGGAGCACCTGCGCCTTGTCTTCCACGGCTTTCGCCGTGGCATCGACATCCGCGCGCGTCAGGAAGCGGCTGAAGTAGACGTCGTTCGGCGCGTCCGCGAAGTGGCGCAGCTTCGCCACCTTGTCGTTGAGGCGCACGATGCCCATGAGCGTGGCGGCATAGGTCTCACCCTGCGCGGCCTGCGCCTTCTGTTCCTGCTCCCACGCCTGCTCGCGTACGGCGCGGTCGGGGTCTTTCGCGAGCTTGCCGGCGTCCTTGATGGCATCGAGGTCGCCGTGTGCCGTGGGTACCTTGCCACCGTCCATGGCGCGGCGCGTCTTCTGGTAGATCGCCCAAAACGCTTCGCTGTCCTGGTCGCCGATGTCATCCATGATCGCCTGCTCGGCTTCGGGTAGCTCATGGGGCTGATGGCGCGTGGCCTGTTCCAGCAGCCAGTGGTATTCGCCGAGGGCGGGTACGGCGGATGTGGCCTTCGCGAAGCCTGCATCACCCACGTTGCGCAGGGTCTTTCGCATGCGGTCGTAGCCGGCCTGCTTCGCTTCCGCCAGCGCCGAACGGGCCGCGCGGGACGCATGGTCGTCGACGTCCAGCGCCGTGTGCAGGTGCAACCACGCATCGTGCCGCTGCGACCGGGCGAGCAGCGCTTCGACGCGGTGCATGTAGTCGAGCAAGGCCTGCGGGTCGGGGTCCTGCAGCACCGGCACGGCCTTCCAGTCGGCGGTGAGCGCGGTGCGATCGGCGGCTTCCGCGTCCGCCGAGGGGTACCAGATCGACGGGTCGATATGGCTATCGGCGGCATGGGCCGTGCAGGCGGCGAGGGCGATCAGGCAGGCGAGGTAGCGTTTCTTCATCGGGCCACGCTAACAGCGGCCCGGGCCCCACGCTTTACGCGGATTAGCATGCCTTGCGCCACGCCGTTGGCGTGGTGGCGTGGACGGCACGGAACGAGCGCGAGAACTGCGCCGCGCCGGCAAAACCGCATTCCAGGGCTATATCCAGCAGCGGCCTCTTCGTGGTGCGCAGCAAGTGCGCGGCGCGCTCCACGCGCAGGCGGCGCAGGTAATCACCCGGCGTGCAGTGGTGGAACAGGCGGAAGCTGCGGGCCAGGTGCACCGGGTGGCGCCCGGCGACGGTGGCGAGGTCGGCTAGCGTCGTATCGCGCGCCGGGTCTTCGTGCAGGTATTCACGAACGCGGCGGAGCCAGCCGGGTTCCATCACCGTGAGTTCGGCAAGGCCACGGCCGGTTTCGGCGAGCACGTCGAGCGCAAGCGCCTCGGCGCTGAGCGTGGCATGGTCGTCATCGATGGCGAGGGCCTGCACGATGCGCCGGCCCATGGCCTGCAGGCTCGCCGAGCGGTGCATCAGCGGCCGGCCGTCGAGGCGTGCGCGGTGTTCCGCCAGCAAGCCGGCCAGCGTGTCGTCGGGATGGAAGATGACCTTGCGCGCGCCCTCGCTGCCGAAGCGCTGGCCGTGCGTAGCGCCGGCCGGGCAGAACAGCAGGTCGCCTGGGCCGTGCTCGTTTCGCATGCCGAGGATGCTTTCCTCGTAGGTGCCATCGACCACGAGGCAGAACCAGGCCTCGTCGTGGCGGTGCTCCCCCATGCGGCCGCCGGGCCGGTATTCCGATACATGCAGATCGACAATGCCGCTCACAGCTCGCTCCCTAAACCATGACCGCCCGACTATACCCTTGTAGGTGTAGGAGCGCGCTTGCGCGCGACATCTTTTCGCGAAAGCCTGCAAGGCCTGTGGCGGCTGTGCAAAAGGCATCGCGCACGGAGTGCGCTCCTACATGGGGTGGGGAATGCGAATAGGTATCGCGCGCAAGCGCGCTCCCACAGGGGCGTGGCTGGGGTTTTGCGGGGTTTGGAACGCGAATAGCCAGCGGGCCGCAGCGCGGGCAAGATAGGTCCACAACTTCCCCGGGGCTCCACGCTGTGCCGTCCGGGCGGCCGTAGGCGTTCACGTCAACCAACGCGCGTCCTGGCCTTCCGGGTGGAAGGTCGCTTGCCGAGTGGTTGACATGACCAAGATACCTCCCCAGGCCTTGCTGGCCTGCCTGCTGATGTTTTGTGCCGGCCTCGCCGATGGCGTGCTGGTGCCCTTCCTGCCCTTGTGGGCCACCGGCGAGGCGCATGTGCCGGTCGCCCTGGTGGGCCTGTTGTTCGGCTGCTATGCCGGTGGCGAGCTGCTCGCCGCGCCCTTCGTCGGCGGCATCGCCGACCGCGTGGGCCGGCGTGTCGTCCTCATCGCCTCGTCGCTGGGCGTCGGTGCCGGCATCGCCGCCTTGTTCTTCGTCCATGGCTGGCTCGCCGCCGCCGGCGTCCTGCTGGTGACCGGCTTGTTCGAGTCCGTGCTGCACCCGACCATCATGGCCGTCATCGCCGACGTCATCCCGCAGGAGGGCCATCGCCGGTGGTTCAGCGTGGCCGTCGTGGCGTCGGGCGTGGGCCATGTGGTGGGGCCGCTATTGGGTGCCCTCGTGGCCATGACTTCGTTGAAACAGGTGTTCCTGGTCGCAGGTGCGCCGCTGTTCGTCGGTGGCCTCGTCGTGGCGTTGTTCCTTGCCGAGACTGCGCATGGCATCAACGGCGAAGGCGATGACGACGAAGAGGAGGAAGGCCTGTCGGCCCTCGCACCGATCTTCCGCGACCGCCGCCTCGCCATGTTGCTGGTGTGGGTCGTCGCCTTCGAGGTGGTGGGCAACTGGGTGCAAGCCGTGCTTCCGATCTACATGCGCGATGCCGGCACCTTGGGCGCGTCGGGCGTCGGCGTGTTGTTCGCCGGTTCCGCGGCGGTGATGGCCGTGCTGCAGCTCGTTGTCACCCGCGTCACCGAGCAACGTCCGGCCTCGTCGCTGACCTTCGTCGCAGGCGTCGCCACGCTCATCGCGTTCGCCGTGCTTTCGGCCTCGGCCAGCCTGCCGGCGGCGATCATCGCCCTGGGCCTCGTCAGCCTCGCGCACATGCTCGTCGGGCCCCTCGTGCCCACGGCCGTGAGTGCGCTGTCGCCGCCGCACCGGCGCGCGTCGTACATGGCGGCGTCGTCGGTCGCGGTGGACCTGAAGGATTCACTGGCGCCGGCGATGGGTACCGCGTTGTATGCGTTGTCGCCGGTGTTGCCGTGGTTCATTGGCATGCCGGTGGTGATGGCGGCGGCGTTGGGGCTGGGGCGGATGGTTTCGGGGCAGGAGGCATCGCGCGCGAGCGCGCTCCCACAGGAGTAGACGGCACCCGTGCCATAAGTCAGATTCCCCAGCCCCACGCCCAGTCGTACGCTCGGGCAAATGGACCCGGGAGAGCCGCCATGCGCATCGCCATCGCCACCCTGATCGGCGGCCTCGTCATGTTCCTGTGGGGTGCGTTCGCGCACATGGTGCTGCCCCTGGGCGAGATGTCGATGCGCGCGCCGATCGACGAGAACCGCCTGCTCGATACGATGCGCACCGCCTTGCCGCAGGAACCGGGCGTCTACGTCATTCCGCACTTCGACCCGTCGATGCGCGGCGATGACAAGGCCCAGCAGGCCTTCGCGCAGAAAAACGAAGCCAACCCCTACGCCTTCATCGTCTACCAGCCCCAGGGCCGCAACCCGCTGGCCATGGGGCACAACCTGTTCCACCAGTGGGTGGGCGATACGTTGGCGGCGCTCATCATCGCGCTGGTGCTCATAAGGGCAGGGGCCTCGTTCAGCCGTGGCCTGCTGTTCGGGCTCGGCTTCGGCGTGTTCACCTGGCTCACCCTCAGCGTGCCGTACTGGAACTGGTACCGGTTCCCCACGGCGTTCACCCTTGGGTACCTCATCGAACAGGCGTTCGGCTGGCTGCTCGCGGGGGCGGCCATGGGCTGGTGGCTGAGCCGGAAGCGCGCCACGGGCTGATCGGTGGTGGCCATGGCCGGCGGAGTTCCGGCCGTGGCGGGCGGTTTTTTGCCATAATCCCCGTTCGACCCCGAAGGAACGCACCCATGCTGGACCCCGCACTCCTGCGCGGCCGCCTTGCCGAAACGGCAGAGCGCCTGCGCGCCGCCCGCGCTTTCGACCTCGACGTGGCCACGATCGAGCGCCTGGAATCCGAGCGCAAGGCTCTCGCCACCGAGACCCAGGAGCTGCAGAACCTGCGCAACACGCGTTCCAAGGCCATCGGCCAGGCCAAGGCCAAGGGCGAAGACGTGGCCCCGCTCATGGCTGAAGTGGCCGGCATCGGCGACAAGCTGAAGGCCAACGAGCACGCCCTGGCGGATGTGCAGGCCAAGCTGGCCGACATCGCCTCGGGCATCCCGAACCTGCCGGACGCCTCGGTGGCCATCGGCAAGGACGAGAGCCAGAACGTCGAAGTGCTGCGCTGGGAACACCCGCGCCCGTTCGATTTCCCGGTGCTCGACCACGTCGACCTGGGCGCCCGCCATGGCTGGCTCGACGCCGACGCCGGCGCGAAGCTCAGCGGCGCCCGCTTCACGGTGCTCCGCGGCCAGCTGGCCCACCTGCATCGCGCGCTCGCCCAGTTCATGCTCGACCTGCACACCACGCAGCACGGCTATCTCGAACACAACATCCCGCTCATCGTGAACGCGGATGCCATGTACGGCACCAGCCAGCTGCCGAAGTTCGAAGAAGACCTCTTCGGCGTCATGGTCGACGACAAGAAGCGCTACCTCATCCCCACCTCGGAAGTGGCGCTGACCAACCTCGTCGCCGACACCATCGTCGAGGCCGACCAGCTGCCCATGCGCCTCACCGCGCACTCCCTGTGCTTCCGCGCCGAGGCCGGCAGCTACGGCCGCGATACCCGCGGCATGATCCGCCAGCACCAGTTCGAGAAGGTGGAAATGGTGCAGGTCACCTCGCCAGAGACCAGCTTCGAGGCCCTCGAGGAAATGGTCGGCCACGCCGAGGCGGTGCTGAAGGCACTGAAGCTGCCGTACCGCAAGTTGATGCTGTGCACGGGAGACATGGGCTTCGCCGCCGCCAAGACGTACGACCTCGAGGTGTGGCTGCCCAGCCAGCAGACCTACCGCGAAATCAGCAGCTGCTCGAACTGCACGGATTTCCAGGCGCGGCGCATGCAGGCGCGTTGGCGGAACCCGGCCACCGGTAAGCCGGAGCTGGCCCATACGCTGAATGGCTCGGGCCTTGCGGTTGGCCGTACGCTGGTTGCCGTGATGGAGAATTACCAGCAGAAGGACGGGAGCATCGAGGTACCTGAGGTGCTTCGGCCGTATATGGCTGGGTTGGAAGTGATTAGCTAAAGCGCAGCCGCCGCAGGACGCCCGGAGGGCGGTCCCGACCAACGGGAGGGATCGTCGCGAAGCGGCGAACAATCCCACTCGGCGTCTGAGTCGGCGTGCTGGTGATGGGAGCAAGCGTTTAGTCGTCCGCAAGCCATGTCTCTTACCATGCCCGCATGGCGATGCAGCGAATTGGTGATGCGCCCTTACACCATGGTAAGTATGGCGATTCCAGTTTCGGTATTGAAGGCAGCTGAGAGCGTTACAGTAGACGGAAATATTGATGCCTCCGCCTTGCGCGAACAGCAACAGGAGCAGTTCAAGCCGATGGTGCGCTATCACATGGAATTTCCATGGGACTAGGACTTACGATGAATGCGGACGTGCGTTTACGGGTACACCTCCTTCCTTTCTTGCACCAGACGATGCTCGTCCGTTCTTAATCGAAAAAGAAGCTTGCGAGTTGATCTACGGTCACACTATTGGAACGGCGGAGATTCTCGAGGTGCTCGTTAGCTAAGCCGGAGACCTCCGCGTGTAGCTTTGCCGCATCAGGCCATTTTCGGTGCAACGGCTTTTTGAGCTCGAGTCGCTGCGCCACGACGGAGAGCACATCAAGGCATCTGACTGTGATTCCTTTCGCGTGGTTTGAAAAAACGTAGGCTGACCTTGTGTCGGACGATGTATGCCCATGATGAGAACAGCGGGACGACGTATCGGCTTGGCCTTCCTGTTGGCGCCCCTGACGCCAGCGGCGATACTTGTGTTGTTGTCCCTCTTCGGCAACCCGCTTGAAGGGTTGTGGGCGACCCTCCTTGTGGTTCCAGCGTGTTACGTCGTCGCCATCGTGCCAGGCGTGCCAACGTTCTATCTCTTTCGCTCCCTACGGTGGGATACCGTCTGGGGTTGCATGTGCATTGGAGTCCTGTGCAGCTGGGTTGCGACGCTTTATTTCATGACCAACTCACTGACTCAAGCGATGTCGTCTCCACGGGCGTCGGCGTGGGCGCCCTCTATCGTTGTCGGAGTGCTTGACTCACTGCTCGGCGCGTTCACGGGGTTCGTCTTCTGGCGTGTCGCCAGAAACACGCCTGTTGGGCCACCGTGAAGCATGCTCGGGGCTAGGATCGCCGGCTCTTTGAGATTGAATCGGTGAGTTGCGGCGACGAGGTGGTCAACCGAGCGGCGTGGTTACCTAGGGATGGTCCTAGACGGCCGTGCCCCTTTTCTGCTGCGACCAGCTTGCAGTGCAGATTGAAGGTTATCTTAACGCGACCGATGACCGCTTCGGTCGAAGTCAGAATAATTATTTCTCGGACGTCCCGGTCCTGCACGGAGATTCGCCATGATTGTCTGGGTCATGTCTGCGCTTCTGTCCTCGGCTGACGCTGATCCACCCCGAACCGTTCCAAATGTGTCCACGCTCAACGCGAATAGAGAATCTTTCTCAGGGCAGGAAGTTACGGTCAAGGGTTACCTGTGGATAGGCCCTGAGCAGCTGTATATCGTCGACAGGCGTTTTTATTCTGATGATGGTTGGAAAAGGGCGTCAGGTTGCTTGAGCCTGGTGAACGTCGGTGACATCGACAAGGAAGCTGGCTTGTCGGGTAAACTCGTTGAAATCACGGGAACTTTCGTAACAGATAACATTACCTACGGTATCAGTCTCATGGTGTGCGGGGAGACAGGCATCGACCTGCATGGGGCGCCGGGTACTGCAATCAAGGCTATTGTTCCCAAGCGAAAGAAGAAGTGACCGGGTATGAATTCATGGGGTGCGCCCCGTATGCGCGCCGTCTATGCGCTTCATTCCGAGGGCCCTTCATCTTTCGTCCTTAGCGACGGCGAGGAAACACTTTTTGCCAACTGAGTCGTTGCAAGGGGAGGCGGGGATCGTCGCGCGCGGGGAATGAGATGAGGCGAGACGCAACGGTTGTTTTGGAGCTTTTGGCGACATCGGCAGGTGGAAGAGAGGCTCCGATACCCGAGGGACCGTTTGAAGCAGAAATCTCCTTCGACGGGCAGCTTCGACACCGCTTCACCGCCAATCTCACCGAAAAGCTCAAGCCGGGTGAGAGACGAGGAGTCGACGTGGTGTTCGTATCCCACGGAAGTGTTGTCCCCGGAATTGGGTTGCGGACGCCTCTCGGGCTGATGGAAGGCGGGATGGCTGGGTCCGGCCGGGTGCTCGCGTTGTGAGCGGCCCGTGATTAACGATATGCACGTCGTATACCGGGCTTTGCCTCTATCTGGCGGTCAAGTTAACGTTGGCACGGTATTCCAGGTGAAGTGATGATCGATATGCGTCGACTTACAGAGCTGGAAAGGAAAGCGCTTTTTGCTTTGGCCAATGCGGTTGGAAAGGATGATGAACGCGAACAGCTCATGTCCGACTTAGAGCATTGCTTCGTCGAAGAGGCGTCACCCGATGGATCACGTGTCGTCTTCCACATTGATGGTTATCAGCGTCCACCGTACCGTGGGCAAGACGCCTTCCGTGGCAAAGATCACTTTCCTTTAGAAGGAACCGTCAAGGATTCAGATGGTACCGACATGGATATGGCTATCTATTTAGACAAGAACAATCGCTTGCTGGAGTTCGAATTGGTCAAGCATGCCGTTGGTCCAATCGGGAAGCCGGACTGGCTTAGTTTTGGGATGAAGTGAAGCCAAATCTCATTCGATGTCCACACAAGAGAAAGGGGGGCGAGGGGCTTCTTTATCGCAGTCATGCCCTCGGCTTGGTGAAAATGACTCGTTCCTGGAAGTGTCCCTGACTCCGTCACGGGATGCCGGGTCAAGTTCAGTTCGCGCTTAGTGTGTCTAGGCGTAGCGGAGGACCGGAGATCTGCATCCCCTCATCTTCGCCAAGCTAAGCTTTCGCAGATTGGTGTGCCGCGCCCCGGGAATTGAGATCATGAGCCTTCCTCAACGATATGCGGATTTGCTCGCGAGCAACGGGCTAGACCTTCAGGAAGCCTTCTGCATTGCCGATATCGCGCTCGATAGACGATCCACGCTTCATGCGATTGATATTCTGGCGGAGGATGGAGCAACGATCCTCGGCGGGGATGTTTACTTGATGTCCAGCGGAAAACTACGGCTCGCGTTGGCGAACTGGTATACGGAGGCCCTGCCTGGTGAGAGCATGGATTCACTCGCCCGCAGATCAATCGCTGAAAGTCGGCAATATGTCACTTGTTTTGAAGGGCCCGATGGTGAGGTGCCGTATTTTTCCCTAGTGGTCGATCAGATTTGATATGGCCGAGCGAGCGATACTGGAGGGCGCGATCAGCAATGCATTCAGGTACAATCGCCGCGCCGGGGCAACCCCGGGGCGCTTCTAGGGCGCAGAAGAACACGGAGAGATGGCCGAGTGGTTTAAGGCAGCAGTCTTGAAAACTGCCGTAGGTGTAAGCCTACCGTGGGTTCGAATCCCACTCTCTCCGCCACCGTCTCCAGCTACATGCCATGCCCGCCATGCGTTATGACCGGCCCTTGCGCCTGCTGTGCGTTGAGTTGCTGGCTCTGCGTTTGTTGCTGTTGTTGCGCCTGATGCTGCTCAAACTGCTGCATGGCCTGCGGCCACTGGGCGCCACTCTGGTCCATCGGTGTCATGGCCTCAGCCGTGGGAACACTGGTCCGTAAGTCAAACAGGTGGTCCGTGCGCCCAGGCGGTGTTTGTACCGCCCACAGTCGCTGACCATCGGTGGACAGCGCAATCTGATCGATGCGCTGTAGTCCATCAGCCCGGGCTTGAATAACGGTGGCCGACGCCAACTGGTCAGTGTGCACATCGGGAGTGCGACCGAGACTCTTATCCAGCGCCACGACGTGCCCGCGGACTTGTTGATACAGAGCGTGGTCCGGGTGCGCAGGATCGTCCAGACGTTGCGGCGCCACCGGTACATGCTGGTACTGGTGCGGTCCGTCGGCGGTATGGTCGAACGTGTGTGGCACCGCCGGCTGAGCGCTGCTGTCAAGGTAGGGGATGGACCGCTTGGAGGGCGCCAGATTCAGGCCGGCCTTCTCCATCATGTCCTCATATAGCCCCGCGTGCGTCATGTTGAGCTGGATCTGCGGAGCCGGACCCCGGCCGTGTGCAGCCACACGCTCTTCCGCACCGATGGTCGCCACGGCCCAGCCGGCGTAGTAGTTTGGATAATCCTGCACCCCGCCGTGGCCTAAGGCCATGGTGTTGCGCGTGTCCCCTGGTTGACGGTGCGTGGCTGTGGGACGGTCAAAATAGTTATGTCCCATAGCCGCCACATTGGCCGGCGTCTGCGCCAAGCTCAAATCGGGGTTGAGCTTGAGGTTGGCGTGAGCCACGAAGCCTGCTCCATGCGGCTCAATAAAGTCTGCAGTGCGCGCGGGCAGCACATTGGCCATGTCCGTCAGCGAGACGTGTCCCTGATCGTGTTGGACCCGGCTGCGCAGCGCATTCCATCCCGCTATTTCTGCACCTGCTTCATCGTCGCGACCGGACTGAATGTACCGCTCCACTAAAGCAGTGTAATCGTGCACGGGCCCCCGGGTGGCCGCCAGCGCGCGCACATCGGTCACGAACGCTGTACGCGCCTGCGCGGCGACGTGCGCGTTGAACCCGTGTTGGACTTCGTGGCCGATGACGAAGGTCAAGTCGTGGGGATTGTAGGAGCCGGCGCCTTGCGATCCACGCGTGATGAGCGACTCGCTCACCAGATTCATGGCGTGGCCTGGCGCGTTGAAGCTGCCACCCACGCCAGCGCCTGGTGCGGTGAACGCAAACGACTCCAGGATGCGGTGCGAGGGTTGTAGTGGGTCCGCCATGGTCGCTGCGCGCTTGATGTCGTCGGCAAGGACCGGCGAGCCGTTGAGCGTGCCTTGAAGATTATTAAGCATGTCCTGCGAGACGGGGTGTGTCGCACCGGCGGCGTCCCTGTAGCTCTTGGCGCCGAACTCCACGACCATCGCTTGTACGCGTAGCACGGCGTGCAAGTCAGCCATTGGAGCAGAGCCACTCGTGGGGAAGGCTGCCGCTGGAAGTGTCAGCGTGCCGGCCGCGCGGTCGTAGAAGCCAATGGGCGCGTCCTTAGTGCCGGGGGCCGTGGGAGAGAACCCATGCAGGGCTCCGGACGCAGCTGCGCCGTCCAAACGTCGGGTCACATCGGGGTCGGATGCGAGGGCCACTTGCAACGCTGCGACGTCCGCGGGGGTTACGCCCGGCTGTTGGGCAAACTGATGCACGGCCGCGTCGAGGGCCGGGTGAGGCGTCGCCATGGGCAGTCCTTCGTTCTTCAGTGACCGTCGGTGGTCTGGATGGCCAGCACGCACGCGGTGCCGCCAATGTCGGTTCCGTCGCGCGGGGTAAGTGTCAGCACCACGTCGTTCTTGCTGAACTCGACAGCCAGGATGCTGCCGATTTCCGAGGGTACTGGCCGCTCGACCCAGCCATGCGTGGTCAGCGTGCTGCGCAGCCGGTCCAAGGGCAGTGCACAGACTGGGGTGGCATCGGCGGCCCGGTCCGCATGGTCGAACCAAAAACGGAAACCGTTCTTTATCGATGGCCGGGCATCAGACTGCTGAAGCCAGTACGTCCAGCCTCGGCCAAGGTCCGGACTGTGATAGACCGTCCAGCCAGCCCCATTGGTGCTATCGGGGCCAAGTTGGACTCCGAAGGCCTGCCCAAGAGGTTCGGGTTTGAGCGTGGCAGTGCTATGCAGGGTCGACAGGAAAGCAAGCAGGTGATCCACGGCCGCACGCGCGCCGGGCAGCGCATGGCCTTCAAGGGAGGAGGTCATTGGGCGTTCCAGGGTAGTCGAAGGGTGAGACGTGGTGGCGTCGCTAGCGGCGGTGGGCACGCTTATGTCAGAAGCTGGCGCGGCGCACGCCATCACCAGACCGGTCACGGCAAAGGCAGCACGCATCATCGGGGCATCATCCGTGGCTCCTTGGGGGACACCGCATTGGGCGGCGGCAGGGGGCATCTTAGCGAACTGAAAGGCGACCGGTACGGTAATCGTCCACGAAATTGATTGACATCAGTGATACGTGCTTCAAAGGGCCTGCGTCGCCGGTCGTGCAAATTTCCTTTTTAACATGGCAATTTCCTGCAACAGTCGCCGTTGATCCGGTCAGACATCGAAGAGCGAGGTTTTGATGCGGCGAAGGTGAGCGGTTAAGGAAGCAAGGTGCGCAGTCGCGTCTCCTAAGCCACAAGCAACCCATTCAGGTACAATCTCCGCGCCGGGTCAATCCCGGGGCGCATTCACGGCGCGGTAAAACACGGAGGGATGGCCGAGTGGTTTAAGGCAGCAGTCTTGAAAACTGCCGTAGGTGTAAGCCTACCGTGGGTTCGAATCCCACCCCCTCCGCCATCCCGTTGGGTGGCGCTTCAACCCGACCAGGACGGATGCATGAAAGGGACCTTCTTCTTTTGCCGGCTAGGCGTGGCCGGCGCGCATTGTAAGCTTGCCGAACACAGGCTACTAAGGAATGGTATGCACCTATGCCGCAGGCTTTTAAGCGTATGTTCGCTCGTGACGATCACGAGCCTGGCGTCGGCATGCAGCCTCTTCGACTTCACACCGCCAAAGCCGGACGACACGGGCGCGGTACGCGTCAGCTGCAGCATGATGACCGGCGGCGGAACCGATTACATGGCTTCTTGCGACGAGCGCGCGAGGGAAGCGTGTGATGGTCCTGCCTTGCTGCTTGAGTCAAGCTTCGGCGCGCCGCAGAGCGATCCAAAGACCGGCTTCCCGGTGGCGGGTAGTTTGCAATCTGGTGTGGCGCGGTATCAATGTACACCCCGGTAGCCTCCCAAAGAAACGAAGGACCGTGCCGATGATGGAACTACGACGTGGGCCGCTGCCAACAACTACCCGCCTCGCCATCATGGGCATCGCGCTTGCATGCGCTGGATGTGGCAAGGACTGGGCGGTCGTTTGGCAATCGAAGGCTGTTTCGCCGTCGGGGACATATGCGGCGACCGCGGAGACCATACAGAATAGCGGCCCCGGCACGGCATCCGTCGGTACCGCGGTCAAGATAGGCTTCGCCGATGGAGAAGGCACGCCGGTCGATGTACTAACGGTGGCAAACCCGTCCGCTGCCAATATCAATGCACTGCGCATCGACATGATATGGCGGGACGAACACCATCTGGAGATTATTTATCCGCCGGACGCCAAGCTGGGTTTCCGCGCCGATTTCTACGCAGACATCAACATCATCGCCCATCCCTCCGCATTACCCCGCTGAGGAACACACGCCCAACGCGAGTCCCGTGGGCTTGGTCACCACAGCGCCTAAACGCTTAGCGTCACCGAGCCACCGGGATCCAACGAAACCTCCTTCGTCCACGCCCCGGCTTTCAGCGTCGTCTTCCCCCCGCCCACGCTGCGCACCGTCACCACCGTCACCTTCCCATCCACCCACGCCAGGTCGACGCGGAACCCACCCCGCGCGCCCAGGCCGACAACGCTCCCCCGCGCCCGCCAGGCGTCCGGCAACGCCGGCAACAACTCGATCAACCCCGGCCGCGACGACATCACCATCTCCAGCATCGCCGTGGGCGTTCCGTAGTTGGCATCAATCTGGAATGCCTCGCTCGTGGCATCCAGCTGGTACATGTCGAACAGGTTCAACGCCGTGCCGTTGGTGAGGTGTTCCGACGGCTTCAGGTTGGTGATGACAAGCTCATACGCCTTCGCCGCATTTCCAAGCCGCGCCCAGCAAATCGCCCGCCACGCGCAGGCCCAGCCGTACCCGCCCGTCCCGCGCGCCTCAAGCAGCCGTTTCACGCCTTCGATCAGGGCGGGCGAGCTGCCGTCCACCCGTATCCGGTCGCCCGGGAAGAACCCGATCAACGGCGAAAGGTGCCGGTGCTCGTGTTCGCCCAGGTCGTCCGGCGTCATCCATTCCTCGAGCCAGCCTGTCTTGGGGCTCACCTGGGGCAGGTAGAGTTTCGCCTGCAACTTTCCGATGGCGGCCGCGTACGCCGCATCCTTGCCCAACAGCGAACACGCCTGCCGGTAATTCTCGAACAGGTCCCACACCAGCTCCTGCGAATACGTATTGCCCTTGGCATCGGTCGGCCCATGCTCGGGCGACCAGTCCGCGTCATCGACCAGCACTTCGCGCATGGCGCCCGAAGCAGGGTCTTTCACCGACACCGTAAGCAGCCGTGACGCCCAGAACTCGCACGCGCCCTTCAGCACGGGGTAGATCCGCGCGAGATACCCCCGATCCGGGTTGTACTGGTAGTGCTGCCAAAGGTTGTTGCACAGCCACGCATTGCCGGCCGGGTGCCAGCGCCAGCCACCACCGCCATAGATATTGGTGGAGATGCCCACGGCCCACCCGGCGATCTTGCCGGTGCTGTTGCGGTAGCTGTTGCGCGGGTCGTTGAAGTGCTCGCGGGTCGAGGCGGTCCATGCAGGCAGCTGGCTGAGGCAATAGGCAGTGAACGGCTCGAAGCAGGCTGGCAGGCCGGCGCGGTCGGGCAGCCAGTAGTTCATCTGGATATTGATGTCGCCGTGGTAATCGGCCATCCACGGCGAGGTGTTGCTGTCGAGCCACAGGCCCTGCAGGCCGGTTGGCAGGCGGTCGCGCGAGCCCGCGATGGTGAGGTAGCGGCCGTACTGCAGGTAGGTGGCCTCGAGTTCGGGGTCGGCGGGCGAGCCGGGCGCGGCCCGCGCTTTCAGGCGGGTCCAGGTATCCAGCCCGCGCTGCGCCTTGCTCGACGTGCCGAAGTCCACGCGCATGGCGTCGAACAGGGCGCGGTGGTCGGCGACGTGCGTGGCCAGCAGCGTCGCCGGCGTTTCCCGGGCGGCCGCGTTGATCTTCTGCATGGCGAGCTGCAGCGGGTCGAGCGAGGCATCCATGTAGCCCTTGGCCAGCTCGGGCGTGTAGTTCGTCCCACCGCACACGATGACGGAAAGTGCGGAGCAGTTCGCAAATCGAAGGCCCTGGCCGCTGGCCGTGACGGTGCCGTCCGCTGCCGAGGCCTGCACGGCCGCCGCATAGCGCAGCCCATTCGCCAGCACGCCGCTGAAGTGGCACGCCGTGCCGTCGGCGCGCGACGTGTCCCCATGCATGCCTTGCAGGGCAAGCGACCCGGTGAAGGCGCCGCCGCCGCCCTGGGTGAGCTGCAGCACGATCACGTCATCGGGGTGGCTGGCGTAGGCGGCCCACGCGTAGGCGATGCCATCTTTCGTGTAGCTCACGCGCAGCACGCCCTGGCCCAGGTCGAGTTCGCGCCGGTAATCGTTGACGAGGGCCGCATCGTGCCCCTCGATGGTGAGGTGCAGCCGGGCCAGCATCACCAGGCTGCCGAAGCCCGCGGTGGTGTATTCGAACTGCCCGTCGTCGCCCAGCGGCACGTCGCGCTTGCCCAGCCACATCGAGCCGTCGGTGAGGTACAGGCAGGTGGCGGCGGGGTCGCCGCCCACCAGCGCCCCGATGCGACCGTTGCCGATCGGCAGGCCTTCACGCAGGAGGCGGGTTTCCGCAGCGGGCGTGCCGTACCAGAGGGCATGCGTGGTGGTGGCCGGTGCCAGGGGGCCGGTAGGGCGCTTGACGGGGCCACCCGCCGCAAAGCGGGGCAGGGAGAGCCAGGGGAGGAGGGTTGCCGCGGTACCTGTCAGGCCAAGGAACCGGCGACGATCCATGGGGCGCTCCCTTCAAGAATTGGATTTGTAAGACAAATAAATCTAAACCGCTGGTATGGCGCCTGTCATGTTGCAACGCAGCTTGTTCGGCGTGCCAGATTTAGGTGACGATCAATAAATACTACAAATGAACGGTCGCTGCTGATCGGGGATGTCAGGGCTTCTTGGTGCTGTCGGGGGGACAGCGCCCATGGGTCCAGGGGCGGCAAGCCGCAGGTGCTCGTTGGGGTGTTCCACTATGTCGGGGAGAAGGTAGTCATGAAGCTGACGAAACTCGCGGTCGCCGTACGGCGGTCGCTGGTGGCGACGAGTGTCGCCTGTTTGGTGGGTTTTGGCGCGCCAGCGCTTGCCCAGGACGCGGCCCCTGCCGCCGCGTCATCCACCGCCACGCCGCCGCAGCCCGCGGCACCGGCCAAGCCGGCCAAGGCGGGCACCACGGATGGTAGCGACAAGAAGATCACCGACCTGGGTGGCGTCTCCGTCACCGGCCAGCTCGCGGCGTTGCAGCGCGCGCAGGCGATCAAGCAGGACGCGGTGAATGTCGTCGATTCCATCTCGGCGGAAGAAACCGGCAAGTTCCCCGACCCGAACGTGGCCGACGCGCTCCAGCGCGTGCCGGGCGTGTCGGTGAACCGCAGCGGCGGTGAATCCAGCCAGGTGGCCGTCCGCGGCTTCGGCCCGGAATTCGTCGCGGTGACCGTGAACGGCCGGCCCATGGCCACGGCCTCGGGCTCGCGTGCCTTCAACTTCGACGTGTTGCCGTCGGAAATCATCAGCGTGGCCCAGGTGGCCAAGACCTCGTCGGCCGATATCAACGAAGTGGATATCGGCGGCGTGGTGGACATCCAGACCGCCCGGCCGCTCGACTTCAGCGGCTGGCGTGGCGCGTGGAGCCTGGCGGGGGTCAACAGCAACCTCGACGGCGACTGGAAGGGCAAGACCACGCCCAAGGGTTCGGGCCTGGTCGGCTGGACCAACAACGACCATACCTTCGGCTGGATGGCGTCCGCGCAGTACTACAAGCGCAAGGATATCCAGCTCAACACCCAGGCCAACTCCTGGTACGAGAACCAGAACATCTCGGATCTGTCGGGCCTGAACGATCCGCGCTACACCAACGTGGCCGTGCCCGAGACGCTCGCCAGCAACATCCTGGACGAGACGCGCACGCGCAAGGGTGTCAGCGGCGCCATCGACTGGAAGCCCATCGACCAGCTCACGGTGCAGTTCGATACCTTGTACTCGAGCTACAAGGTGGATGCCATCGAGCACGAGTTCGGTGAGTACGGCAACACGGCCGATATCCAGTCGCTGACCACCGACGAGAACAACACGGTGACCAGCTTCGTGCGCAAGGCGGCCGGTGCGAATGTCATGGCGAACGATTACGTCGCCTCGTACGCGCCAAGCTATGAAAAGAGCTACCAGAACGGCCTGAACCTCGGCTTCGACATCGACCAGACGACGCACCTGAGCCTGGATGTGTCCACCTCAAAGGCGTGGAACAAGGAAAGCCCGGATGGCTACTTCCTTGTGGTCGGTGCGAAGAACTTCGGCACGAATCCCACCTGGACGAACGGTGGCAACAGCGTGCCGCCGAGCTACTCGAACATCCTTTCGCCGACGGCCACCGACAACCTGACGGCGCATTGCTGCAACGCCGGCTCGGGTAACAACGTCACCAACAAGATCAACAACTATCAGTTCAAGTTCGACAAGCAGTTTGACGATAGCGTGCTCACGCGCCTCAGCGCCGGCGTGCAGTACACGAAGGAGTACGTGAAGTCGGTGAGCTTCGGCACGCCGGACAGCATCCTCTGCAACGCGTACTGCGGCTACCAGGTGGCCGTGCCGCCGGATGCCATCGGTGCGTATGTCTACAACGTGCCCGACAGGGTGCATGGGGTGACGTCGCCGGGCCTGCCTGATTCGTTCATCCAGTACGATCCGCGTGCCTATCTTTCATGGCTGACCACGCCCGCCGCCTACAACCAGCTCTCCCCCGAGAAGCGTGACGCGTTGCTCGCGGGCCTGGCGGCCAATGGCGGCACGTTCGATGCGGCGGTGAACCCGGGTAGCTACAACTACGTGGGCGAGAACGAGAAATCGTTCTTCACCAAGGCCATCTTCGAAGGCACGATGTGGAACATGCCGTGGACGGTCGATGCCGGCGTCCGCTACCTCGATGTCGTCTCGACGTCGACGGCCGTGAACCGCCCACCCATCACCTACCGCGTCGACCCGAACGACACCAGCAACGGCCAGGTCACCTACGGCCCCCTCGCGCCGCAGTCCGATGGCGGTGGCTACCACAAGTGGCTGCCGGCCCTGAACTTCAAGTGGAACCTGCTGGATAACCTGGTGTACCGCTTCTCCTATTCGAAGACGATCACGCCGCCGCAGCTGAGCAACCTGTACTACAACAAGAGCTTCGGCACGCGCCCGAACTCCCTCACCATCTCGCAGGGCAACCCGCAGCTGCAGCCGTACACGTCGCGTAACTTCGACATGGGCCTGGAGTGGTACATCGACGATGCCAGCTACGTGGCCATCGAGGCGTTCCACAAGAAGGTCGGCAACTTCAGCACCCTGGTGAGCACGCCGATCAACTTCCTGACCAACGAGAACACCGGCCAGCCGTTCGTCTGGACCCTGACCCAGCCGATCAACCTCAACTCGTCGAAGATCTACGGCGGCGAGGCCACGTTCAACTACCAGTTCAAGAACCTGCTGCCCGATCCGTTCGATGGCCTGGGCGTGGCGCTGAACTACACCCATGTGAAGAGCAGCACGAACCTCAGCCCGGGCATCATCGCGGCCTCGGGCAAGTTCGCGGTGCCGGGCATCGGCGATTCGGCCAACGCCAGCGTCTACTACGAGAAGGGCCCCATCCAGGTGCGCGCCGCCTACAACTGGCGCGGCAAGTACCTCGAGAGCCTGTCGTACGGCGCGGGCGCCACGCCGGCCACGCGTAGCGCTTACGGCCAGATCGACCTGAGCGCCAGCTACGCCGTCAACAAACACCTGTCGATCTTCGCGTCGGGTACCAACCTGACCCACGAGCACCTGTACGACTACTCGGAATACCGCAACCGCTTCCTCTATGCCGAGGCGGATGGCACCGTGTACACCGTCGGCGTGCGGGGTACCTTCTGATGGAGACAACGATGCGACATACCCTGGCCAATGGCCTCAAGGGCGCGCTGCTTAGCGCCCTCGTCGGTACGGCGGCCTTCACCATGGCGCCAGCGCAGGCGGCCGACGAGTTCGCCAACCAGCTGCCGCAGATGGGCTTCAACAACTGGAACTCCACCCACTGCCGGGACGAGTTCAACGAGCAGATGATCCGTGGCATCGCTGACAAGTTCATCAGCCTGGGCCTGAAGGACGCCGGCTACACCTACGTCAACGTGGATGACTGCTGGGCGAACTGGAAGCGTGGCGCGGACGGCAAGTTGCAGCCGAACCCCAAGCGCTTCCCCAGCGGCATCAAGGCGCTGGCCGAGTACATCCACTCCAAGGGGCTGAAGTTCGGCGTGTACTCCAGCGCGGGCACCTCCACCTGCGAGCCCCTGCAGGAGAACCGTGGCTTCCCCGGCGGCCTGGGCCACGAGAAGGACGACGCGGCCTCCATCGCCTCGTGGGATGTCGATTACCTCAAGTACGATAATTGCCACAACAACAAGCTCGACGCGCACAAGCGCTACACCGACATGGCCGAAGCGTTGCGCGCCACGGGCCGGCCCATCTTCTTCAGCATGTGCGAGTGGGGCGAGAACAAGCCGTGGCTGTGGGCGTCGAAGGCACCGGTGGGCGCCCAGTCGTGGCGTACCACGGGTGATATCACCGACACCTACGCGTCGATGCTGAAGATCTTCAAGCAGAACGTGGTGCTCGACCAGTACGCCAGCATGGGCCACTGGAACGACCCCGACATGCTCGAAGTGGGTAACGGCGGCATGACCGACGTCGAATACCGCAGCCACTTCAGCCTGTGGTCCATCATGGCATCGCCGTTGCTGATCGGCACCGACCTGCGCACCATCAAGCCCGAGGCGCTGAAGATCCTGCTGAACAAGGACGTCATCGCCATCGACCAGGATCCGCTTGGCGTGCAGGGCAAGCAGGTGCGTGATGCCGAGGGCATCCATGTCATCGTCAAGCCGCTGAAGGATGGCGGCAAGGCGGTCGCCGTGTTCAACGAAGGCGACAAGGCGAAGGATGTCACCGTCACCGCGGCCGAGCTTGGCCTGAAGAAGGGTGGCGCGTACACCATGCGTGACCTGTGGGCCCACACCGATAGCAAGGGTGATGGCTCGATCACCGCGAAGCTGGAACCGCACGCCACCGTGATGTACCGCATCCACGAGTGACGTGCCGCGGGCCAGCCGGCTGGGGTGACTCAGCCGGCTGGTGCCGCACTGCGCAGTTCAGGCGGGAGCCTGGCGACAGGGCAGTAGTGGTAGACCGTCGGGTCCTGCGAGGTGATGGCGAAGCGGCCCGGCCCCTTCACGTCGACCGTCTGCTTTTCTGTATACGGCTTGCCGGGGCCGGCACCGGCATCGACGCACGTCTGGCTCACTTCATACGTGGCCCCTTTCCCCGCGGCCTTCTGCGACGCCACGGTGGCCACGCACTCGCGCGTATGCGCCGTGCTGATGCCCTTGCCATCGTATTGCTTGATCGCCGCGTTGGGCGGTGATGCGCAATCGGTACCTTTCGCCACATAGATGCCGGGGATGAGGTGGTAGACGCCCGTCGGCTTCGGGGCGCTGCTCGTGGCAGCTGCTGACGCAGTGGCGAGCAGGCCGGCGAATAGAAGGGAACCGGCCATTGGCATCGCAAAGGTTCGGGTCATCTCGTATTCTCCTGATTTGGAACCAGCATCTACTTTTGCGCGCAGTTTGGGCGTGAAAGGATCGGGCGGGGCGTCGTAACGACGTTTGGGTACATCAAATTGGGGTTCGATATGGCAGATGGCGTTGCCTATACCGAGGAATTCGGTTCTCGCGGGTGGTTTTTATTGCGTCCGCACGCTGTTGGGAGAACCATTCGTACGCGTACGCTTGGGCTAGGCGCGACCGTACGGGCTTACAATGAATTGGCCGTTCCCGGCCTTGGAGGCATCTGGTTTGGTAAGCCGCTCGTGCTTGCCCTCGTCGGGATCGATCTAGCGGAGCGAAGTGGCTCGCAGCCCATCGTCGTGGCGAACGCCATTGAGGCCATTGGCTGCAAAGTGGCGCTTGCGCATCGCAGGTGGGTTGCGCACCCAATGCTTCGAGGTAGCCAAAAGCTGAAGCGCCACGGCGCTGGAAGTGAAGCCTTTAAGACCGTCGCAGCCCCAGGGTATTACGTATCTCAAACCATGCGACAGCAAACCATACAGCCCTTGGTATCCCTGGGCCTTGTGAATGCGAGAAACGATCGGTTCAACAGCTTCACTGTTTCTGAAGCGGGTGCGTGCTTACTCGCCGCTTTCTATTCGAGCTATAGGCCATCGAAAGTCCTTCTTGACGCTTATCTCATGCGTTGGGTCAAAGGTGAATCGCTTAACCTCGGTTCAAGCACCGCACGCCAGGCGCTCTCTCCCGACGTTAGGCTTCCGAAGGAGTGTCGTCTCCAGCTGATTAATCGCTTGCGTGCTCCGGACGGCGTGCATGGCTCGGTGCGTAGGCTGGAAGCACTGGAGTGGATGAAGACACTGAACGAGGGTTCCAGAATCAGCTGGGAAAGGCCGCCCGCCATGCTTGCCAGGGACCACTGGCTCGATTTGTCTGAGGGCGCCGCCTTTACCCAGGTGCGCGACTCGGCCATAGCCGTCCTCAACTGCTTGGAAAGCTTACTCGGGCGCACCAGTACCGCGCGACTCAAGCTTAGCCAGGGCGATGAGCGACTTGAAGGCCATCTCGACAGCCTCAGGCATCTGGCCCGGGCCTTCCTCGGAGGTGAACGTGATAAGCAGTTCACGCGAGAGGATGCACGTTCGTTTTGTCTTGACTGTTGCGATGAGTCTGATGTCAGCTTAATCCGAATGCTCGTCATGCGCGATGGGCGAGTACTTAGACTTTCAGGTAATGATGTTGTGCCGGGCCACGCGTTCGTTCAGGGGGCGAATTCGATGGCCGATGGTACAGAGGGCGACAGGTCTAACGACGAAGCGCAACGTGCTGACGGGGTAAAATGGCCAGCCGGGGCGTCGTATCGCTTGGGAAACCTCTACAGCTTATGGCACGACCTTGGTGGCAACGTGGGTATGTTCGACTATGCCAGCTAAGCCGGGGCGTGACGGTCGAATCGAGCGATCCTTGGTCGAGTGCTTCGCTCCGCGTGACGGCTTCAGAGGTGTTTTTGGCTGGCTGTGCGGATACTCGGCGGATGCAGCGTTCCTTAACCTCGCTGCGGAGGCGTTCTCTGGCGCCACGGATGCACAGAGAGCAGCGTCTGGGCAGGTGGTCCTTGCGGCGATGCTCGACCCTAGTGCAGCGCAAGTCCCGTCTACCGCGGCGCCGGGGCTGCTCCATATGCCAATGCTTCCGTCGGCTCGTCGAAGCTTTCGCTTATTACACGCGAAGTTGGCCTTGCTGGTCTTTCGCTCGACAACCGGTTTGGCCAGCTGGGAGGTGCGGCTTGTCGTCAGCACAGGCAACTGGACACTCCAGACCCTCACATCGAGCCTTGATCTTGCGTGGATTGGCACCGTGGACAGCTCGGCAAGCCTGCGATCGCAGGGCGACGCGGCTGATGTCGCGGCGGCATGGAGATTTATAGAACAGTTGTTGCCGCTGTTCGATCAAGGTGCCTTGGGCGATCTTGGCAAAGATACGCCAACTTTGTCTCACGTCGAATCAATGTACGCGAAGGAACTACTCGCTTCGGTACGGGATGGTGCTCCCGCACGACCCCGAAAGTTCATTGATAATCAAAGTAAGGCGCTAGTCAGTCAGCTCGCCGCGAGAGTGGGGCGCTTCGGTGGCAAGCGTCGCAACTATATTGCACTCGGCTCGGGATTCTTTGAGTCAGGTACAGTCAGTGATCGGGTGCCTGGCGTTCTGGAGAAAATCGTTGCCAATCTCTCTAATGCCGGCCATTTGACTCCGCGCGCCAACGTTGCGATCGTCGTTTCTCCCGAGGCTTGCCAGAGCGTGGCAACCAGCGCGGCCGCGATCCAGGCCAAGGGCTGGAAGATTGTCCCGGCTGTTTCTCCCGCTCATCTCGGCGAGAATCCGATTGCGTCCCTCCATGGTAAGTTTATTTTCAGTGCAATGTGGAATGACAAGGATAAGCGGGGCAACAGTTCCTGTAAGCATGCGTGGTTATACCTTGGCTCCGGGAACCTTACGAAACCCGGGTTCCTGAGTCCAGCCGGGGCGAGCGGGAATCTGGAAGCAGGCGTTATTGTTGGCATCGAGGGCATGATTTGGCGCGATATCAAGGAAGCGCTGCCGTTTGATCCACTTTCAGGTCATGAGCTCAGCCCAGAGGATGTCGCTGGAGGCGACCCAATGGAGGAAAAGCCAGATGCGTTCATCGCGGCGCCGGTATCCATCTTTACGAGTGAGCAGATTTCCCCGTCAGGTGATTGCTGGCTGACTCCTCAAGGTACATGCGATCAGTATTTTCACGTTCGGTCAGACGCCGGGTTAATCATCGAAGCGTCTCATGGAAGGTTTCTTTGGCATGGATCCCTTCCACGCGAAGTCTGCGTGGTCTGGGCCGGCAGCCGTACTGCGCTTATTCCCGTGGTAGACGAAAAAGGGCGCATTGCCGCGGTGCCATTGGGACGAATGGAGATCGAGGACGTACTTTCGCAGATTGAGCTATTCCCCGCTGGATGGATTGTCGACGATCCGTCGCCAGATCCGTGGGTCGGGAATGACGTCGGCGGAAACGCAACCACGCCGTCTCCCGCAACATCAGCGAGCTATCCGATCCGGCAGGCGATGGTCCTTGTTGAGAGTATCGCCGAGCGCCAATGCGCGCTGAGTTCTGCTGAATGGCCCGGGTGGTGCGTGCGCCTCGGGACGGCTTTATTACAAGCACGAGGTACCAATGTTGCTGTCTATTGCAAGATGCTTGGTATCAATGTCTTGAGTCCGTTGCGTCAGTCGCCGTTCCGGCCCGAGCATTCGTGGGAGCCAGGCTCCAACAAGATTTACGAGGCGATGCTGAGCGAGGTGGAACAGGCGTGGGGCTTGTCCGGGCTTCCTTCTATAGAGGCCGACACGAATGCTCTCTAGCTGGCTTGATGTCTCGAAGGCGCTTGGAGGTGCAGCGGCTGGTGCCGGCGATGAGCGATTGAATGCCGGGCAGCGCGCCACGCTGGTGGGTATCGCCGCTCGCCTGCCAGACCACGGCGTGCTCATCGCAGATGAGGTTGGCATGGGTAAGACGCGTGTCGCCGTGGAGCTGGCTAAGGCAGTGATCCAGGCAGGTGGCAGGGTCGCGGTGCTGGTACCTCCAGGCCTTGGATATCAGTGGAAGGATGAGTTCAGGCAGGCTGGAGTTCAGACTCCTGACCTCATCCGTGGACTGACGTCTTACATGGCGGCGTGGAGCCCTGGTCGCGCATCGTCAGTCAAGCCTTGGTATGACGAACCCATCGTCCTCATATCCCACAGATTTGCGAACTTCCGAAGGCCTAACAATGGCGGCCCGCTGGGGCAAAATTTGCATCGTGAGCTCATGATTGAGTGGCAGCGACGTCATGGAGAGGCTCCAAGACGTAGGACCCCAGTGGATGAGGCTACGCGATGCGCGGCGATAGACATTCTTTTGCACGTCTTGGACCGGAAAGGTCATGGGCGCAGCTTGCTTTCGCGCCTTGCCGGAGACTACAAGAAAGCATCAATTCGAAATCCCAAGGAAAAAGGCGAACTTGAGGCAGTTCTTTTTCCTAGCCTGTCTTTGGGCATGGGCGAGTTTGAGCTAATCATCATTGATGAAGCGCATAAGGACCGAGGTGATGACAGCGGACTTTCAAAGCTGCAAGGCTCTGGGCTGGTCGCCCAGCCGGCGCAGACGGCAAGGCGAGTTGCGCTAACGGCGACTCCCGTGGAGCTTTCGCATGTGCAGTGGGCTGGCTCGCTGGCACGGATCGGACTAAGAGCCGAGGTCATCGATCCCATCACTCGCGCCATTGAGGCCTACAAACTTGCCTGTGACCGCCTCAGGACGACATGGCGTGCCAGTGACGAGTGTCGGGCGCGTTTCGCTGACGCGGCTCGCACCTATCAGAGCGCGCTTGGAAAGTACGTGTTAAGGCGAGACAAGGGTGAGGATCCGTACATCCAGAAATTCGTGGATCGAACCGGCGGTTCCAGCCACTATCGACAGGAAGAGTGTGTCTTCGTTGATACGCCCAGTCTTTCGCATGAATGGAAGGCTGCGATATGCGCGTCTGAGGCACTGAGCGTGGTTGGTAAGGGCGGTGGGTCCGAGAGCCTTTTGCGCCATAGGTTGACCATGGCGAGCGGCCATGGGGCGATGACGTCGCTTGACGTTCTTTGGTCGTCTGCGAAGGACGATGGCGACGTGTCGAACTTGCCGTCCCATGTAAAAAAAGAGAACGAGGCGAAGGTGGCGCGCGCGAACTGGTGGATTCAGGTTCTGGGTGGCGTCTCTCGCGTGACAGAAGATTCCGACACAATATTATTGCAACATCCGAGGATCAAGGCGGTTGTTGAGGTCGTCGAACGGCACACCCTTAGGGGGGAGAAGGTGCTCGTGTTCGGTCGATTTGTCAGGCCGCTGCGCGCGCTGACCGTTCTTTTGAACGCCCGGGAGCTTTTGCGTCGGGTTCAACACGGCGCGCACTGGCCCCAGGAAGCCGTCCATGGTCGTCACGATGGTGGTCTCGAGCACTCGGACTGGCCCGCGGTCAGGGTGGCATATAGTCAATTGGCAGAGGCGGGAGAAATTCCTGATGTGGATCTGGCAGAACTTGATGAGCGATTGCGGCGTAACTATGAAAAAGGGGAGGGCGCGCGCCAGCTCATTCGTGAGCATCTGGTTGATTGGTTGATTTCAACGGCACATGAGTTACGTCCTGTATCAAGGGCGGCGCTTGAGGGCTTGCACCGATCTTTGGGCAAAAGCGGCTCATCGGCTTCCGTTGCGAAGCTTACGCGCGCGCTCTGCGAGCATGTAGGTGACGAGGCTGGTCTGGGACAAACGGCCGACTGGGCGGGTGCATTTGATGAGCTTATCAATGCCTGCATTGACCAGGATCGATTTATAACCAAGGACGAAGCGGTTTCGGATGAAGATTCAGAACGCCGCAACGATCGTACCTGGAGCGAAGTCGAGCAGTATCTGGAAGACGAACTGGCAGCACCCACTGGAAAGTTTGCGCGCTTAATGTATGGCGCGACCGGTCAGTCCACACGCCGACTGCTGCAGCTGGCCTTCAACCGGCCCAATAGCTTCCCGCGTGTTCTAGTGTCGCAATCGGTTGTTGGCCGAGAGGGCCTGAATCTGCATCGCGCATGTCGCTGCGTTGTCCTGATGCATCCTGAGTGGAACCCTGGCGTCGTTGAACAGCAGATTGGCAGGGTGGACCGCGTAGGATCGCTCTGGGAACAAAAAATGCGTGAATGGCTGGACGATAATGAGAAGGGCGGCGAGCCGCCAAGAATCGAGATCCACCCGGTAATCTTCTCAGGTACCTACGATGAACATCATGTCCAGGTCTTGCGGGATCGGCAGGCCGACTTCTACGCACAGCTGTACGGAAGGGTGTTTGCGAACGAGCCGGGCCTCACGGACTCAGAGAAAGCGATCCAGGCGGAAATTCAAGCTGCCGTTCCTAACTTTTCGCCCACGCGACCGGATTCAGTCGGTTGATGACGAGAGGGTATCGCGGAGCTCCCGCGCTTGCGCGCGGATCTTGCCGAGCTTGCCTTCGGGCAGGCGGTCGAGCGATCGCCACTGCATGGCAGCGCGCGGGTGGTTCCAGAACCGCGTGCGGTGCCGGTCGAGGAAATCCCAGTACAGCGTGGTGAAGGGGCACGCCGTGGGCCCCAGCGCTTCGCCCGGGTCGAACCGGCAACCCTGGCAGTAGTTGCTCATCCGCTCGATGTAGCGCCCGGACGCGGCGTAGGGCTTGGATACCATGCGGCCACCGTCGGCAAACTGGCTCATGCCCAGCGTATTGGGCGCCTCCACCCATTCCACGGCGTCGACGTAGACGGCCAGGTACCACTCGTGGATCTGTTTCGGTTCCACGCCTAGCAACAGCGCGAAATTGCCCGTCACCATCAGCCGCTGGATGTGGTGCGCGTAACCCGTCTGCAGCGTCTGCGTCACCGTCTCGCGCAGGCAGGTCATGTCGGTATCGCCCGTCCAGTAGAACCAGGGCAGGGGCGCGTGGGCGCGCAGCGCGTTGCTGGCCAGCAGGCGCTCGGGCGCGAGCCAGTACACGCCGCGCACGTATTCCCGCCAGCCCAGGATCTGGCGCACGAAGCCTTCGACGGCGGGCAGGCCCACCTTGCCCTGGTCGTACCGTGCCAGCGCGGCATCGATGACTTCGCGCGGATCGAGCAGCCGCAGGTTCATGCAGGCGGAAACGCGCGCGTGGAAGAGGTAGGGCTCGCCGGTCCACATGGCGTCCTGCCACTGGCCGAACGCCGCCAGGCGGTGTTCCATGAAATCGTCGAGCGCCTGCAGGGCGGCATCGCGGGTTACCGGCCAGTCGAAGCCCGTGAGCTCGCCGGGGTGGTCGGCAAGCGCCCTGGCCACGTCGGCAAGCGCCGACGCCGTCAGCTCGTCGGGCTCGAAGCCGATGGGCCGCGGCACCCAGCCCGGGCCTTCGCGGCCGAAGTGCCCGCGGTTCTCCGCGTCGAAGTTCCAGCGGCCGCCGACCGGCTTGCCGCCGTCCAGCAGGATGCCGTGGCGTTGCCGCATCCACCGGTAGAAGTGCTCCATGCGCAGCTGCGTCTTGCCCCTGGCCCACTCGTGGAAGTCCGCCGTGGCACAGAGGAAATGCCTGTCCGGCCGTTCCACGTACTGCACGCCGCGTGCCTTGCAAGCCGCCTGGATGCCGGCCCTGAGCCGGTGTTCCCCGGGCCGCACGATGACGAGGCGTTCGGGCGTGTGTTCGTCCAGCGCGGCCGCGAGGTGTTCGACCAGGTCACCCGGCCCGTGGTCATCCAGCCGTGTGTAGAGCAGGGGAAAGCGCTGCCGCAGTTCACTGGCGAAGTGCCGCATGGCGGCGATGAACAGCGCGCTGCGCGCCTTGGTCGACCACACATGCGTCGACTCACCCAGCCGCTCGGCCATCCACACGCAGTCCGCCGCCTCGTCGAAGTCGTCGAACGCATGCGAATCAAGATTGAGTTGATCGCCAAGGACCACGACCAGGTGGCGCATTCCGCTCACTCCAGGGGGTGTCGCGGGAAGTCTGGCCCGCGCGATGTCACGGGGGCATGACGCCGTTGCACGTTTCTATCGCCGGCCCGCGTTTTTTGGGCGATCCTGCCGCGGTGCCGTCGCATGGCGGCAAAAGCCTTCGCGTGGCCGCGGTGATTTGGTTTACTCGACCGCATCGGTTCCGATCGGGCAGGGCACGTGTTCAAGCGCATCGTTCCAGGTATCGCTTTCGCCATGGCGTGTGCCGTGGGGGTGGCGCCTGCCACGCCGATCGGGCTATTCCAGCTCCAGCACAGCGTGGTGCAGCCGGGGGGCGAGCCGCTCGGCCAGATACTGTCGATGGCGCAGGACAGCGACGGGTTCCTGTGGCTGACCACGCACAATGGCGGGCTGCTGCGCTTCGATGGCCAGCAGGCCGTCGCGCCTTACGCCGGCCCGCTGGCGTCGTTCCCCGCGCCCATGGCGATCCTGCTTGGGCCGCGCGGCGAAAGCCGCGACATGTGGGTGGGCCACAGGCGCAATGGCATCACGCACATCGTCGATGGCGTCGTGACGCACTACGAGGGCGGCGCGTTTCCACCGGGCACGGCCTTTGCCATCAAGCGCGATCGCGCGGGCATCGTCTGGGCCATGACCACCGGGGGCGTGGCGCGCTTCGTCGATGGGGCATGGCAGGGCCTGCCGTCGTCGTTCGGTTGGGCGAAGCCGCACCCGGAGAACATGGTCATCGACGCGGCCACGGGCGATGTCTACGTGCAGGATGCCGAGCAGGGGGCGCTGGTGTCGCGCGGTGGCCAGGCGCCGTTCAAGGCGGTGCCCCGCACCGAACTCGACCACGCCGCGGCGGGCCTGCCGGCCGGCGTGCCGTGGACGCTCAGCCAGGAAGACGACGGGCAAGCCAGGATGACGAGCGACGGCGCGCTCTGGTTCTCGCCCACCGAGGGCATCGACCGCTTCACCTGGGCAGACGGCCCCGTCCGGGGCACGCCTGCCGTGCACGAACACATGAGCTATGCCGACGGCCTGTCGGGCGGCCAGGTGATGGATGTGCTCGAGGACCGCGAGGGCAACGTGTGGCTCGCCACCGACAAGGGGCTCGATCGCTTCCGCCGGCCCCATTTCACGCCGCTGGTATTCGATCGCCCGCTGGGCCGCCCCATCATCACGCCGATGCCCGATGGCTCGCTGTGGATCACCAGCAACCGGCGCCCGCCACTGCGCTATGCGGAAGGCCGGCTCACCGCCATGGACGCCCTCGGCGATGGCATCTCGTCGGTTACGCCCATGGCCGATGGCTCGGTGCTGGTCGCGGGCCTGGGCGGCGTGCGCCGCTGGCACGGTGGCGCGGTGCAGGCCGTGGCGGTGCCTGCCGCCCTCGCGCACGTCGGCACGCGCTTCAAGCAGGTGATCGAGGATGGTGGCGGGGGCTGGTGGGTCACCGCTGCCACGTTTGGCCTTTACCACGTCGAGCATGGCGCGTGGACGCGCGTGAACGGCACCGCGGGCTTTCCGGACGAGACGCCCGCGCTCATGCGCCGCTTGCCCGACGCGACCATTGGCTTCGCGTACGGCTCGGGCCGGTTCCTCGCGTATGCCAACGGCCGCGCGCACGCCATCCCGGGCATGGCCGAGGTGGGCGTGGGCGCACCGCTGGCCTGGCTCATCGAGCCGGACGGCATGTGGGTGGGCGGCACGCATGGGCTCGCACGCATCGCCCATGGCGCCGCGCATGCCGTGCGTGCCGCCGGCGGCACGCCGTACCGCGATGTCAGTGGCATCGCCCGCGACACGGCGGGCGCCGTGTGGCTTTACCACCACGATGGCGTCGACCGCATCGGTGGCGGCAGCCCCGTCCACATCGCGGTGGGCGAGGGCATTGGCGAAAACCCCGCGGGGGCCTACACGCCGTCGAGCCTCATGGTGGATGCCGCCGGCAAGGTCTGGGTCGCCGGCGGCGACGCCGTGGCCTGGATCGATCCGGCGCACGTGGTGCTCAACACGGTGCGCCCGTCGGTGAAGGTCGACGCGCTTGTCGCCGACCAGGCCGTGCGCGCCGCGGCGGCGGGCGAAGTCATCCCGGCGCTGACGCGCACCCTGCGCATCGACTACACCGCGCCCATGCTGCGCTGGCCCGAGCGTTCCCGGTTCGAGTACCAGCTGAGCGGGGTGGACGAGGGCTGGCAGCAGGCCGACACGCGGCGCAGCGCGTACTACACCAACCTTGCGCCGGGCCGCTACGCGTTCCGTGTGCGCGCGTTCAACGAGGATGGCGTGGGCAGTGCCCAGGATACCGTCTACCACTTCCGTATCGCGCCCGCGTGGTACCAGACCTATACGTTCCTCGCGTGCGTGGGCCTGCTGGCCATCGCCGCGGCGTGGCTCGCCTATCGCTACCGCGTGCGTGCGCTAACGCGGCGCCTGCGGATCCGCATGGACGAGCGTGAGCGCATCGCCCGCGACCTGCACGACACCTTGCTGCAGGGTTTCCAGGGCCTTGTGCTGCGCTTCCAGGCCATCGAGCGGCACGTGGCCGACGCGAAGGTGAAGGCGATGATCGACAAGGCTCTCACCCGTGCCGATGCCGCGCTGGTGGAAGGGCGCGAGACGGTCGCCCTGCTGCGCGATAGCGCGGAGGCGCAAGGGTCGCGCAACCTGGCCGCGGCACTCGCCGGCATCGGTGTCGAACGTGCTGACCTCAGTGCCGCCTCGTTCCGAGTGACGGCCCACGGGCGGCCACGCGAGCTGGCCGCGGATGTGTTCACGAATGCGGTGGCGATCGCACGCGAGGCGGTGCTCAACGCCTTGCAGCATGCCGCGGCGCCGTCGGTCGCCATCGAGGTGGGCTATGGGCGGCGCACGTTCTCGCTGCGCATCGTCGACAACGGCCGCGGCTTCGACCCCGCGGCCGAGCGCCATGGGCATTGGGGGTTGCTCGGCATGCGCGAGCGCGCCCGCGCGGCAGGGGGCGCGCTCGTGATCGAGGCCGTGGCAGGCGGTGGCACCGCGGTATCGTTCCGCTGCAAGGCGCCCCGCGCCTACCTCTAGGCCTGCGGGGGCACCAGCACGATCACCGTCCAGCCGGGCCGCGGCTCGATCGGCCGCACGCCGGTCGCCACCCGCAGGTCGCCACGCGGCTCGATGCCGAACAGCAGCACCGCGTTGTTGCCGTTCTGCGCAAGGAAGCTCGCCCAGTCGAACGCGTCGCTGAGGCGCGTGGTCTTCACCCGCCAGCCGGCTTGTAACAGATCGTCGAAGCGCGCGTGGGTCATGTCCTCGGCGAACAGCGCCGGGGCGAGCAGGCTGCCGGCCAGCGACACGCGCCCATGGCTTTCCTCCGGCGCGAGGTTACGCAGGCGGAACACCTTGTCGCGGCCAAACTCCTCGCGGTAGTGCACGCTGACGAGTGAGTTGAGCTCGCGGTGCGTGGACATGGCCAGCAAGTGGCCGATACCGGCGAGGTCGAGGTTGCGGTCAGCCGCCTGCGAAGCGGGGTTGCCAAAGAAGGTGGGCACGCCTTCCATCCGCGCGGTGCGGATGCCGTGCCAGTCATCGTCGGCCACCACCACGCGCAGGCCCTCGATGGCGTGCAGCGCGCGGGCCACTTCCAGCGCCACCGCGTTGGCGCCATAAAGCAGCACGCCCCGCGGCTCGGGTTCGGCCACGCGCAGCCAGCGGGCGAGCGGCCGCGCCGTGGCGCTCTGGAACACCACGGTGCCGATGATCATGAGGAACACCAGCGGCACGAGCTTGTCCGCGCCGACCATGCCCGTGTTCTCGAGGCGGATGGCGAACAGGGCCGACACCGACGCCGCCACGATGCCGCGCGGCGCCACCCATGCGATAAGCGCGCGCTCGCGCCATGCCAGGCCGCTGCCGAGGCTGGAAACGAACACCGACAGGGGGCGCACCACCACCTGGGCCACGGCGAAGATGGCCAGGCCGCCGGCCAGCGCGCCATCCGGCAGCGGCCAGTCCAGGCGTGCCGCGAGCAGGATGAACAGCGACGACACCAGCAGCGTGGTCAGGTGCTCCTTGAAATCCATGATGTCGTCGATATGCACGTCGCGCATGTTGCCCAGCGCGATGCCCATGATCGTCACGGCCAGCAGGCCGGATTCGTGGGCGGCGGCGTTGGCGAGGCTGAAGGTCAGCAGCACGGCGGCAAGGGTGCCGAAGTTCTGCAGGTACTCGGGGATCCAGTGCCGGCGTAGCAGGTTGCCGTGGATGAACGCCGCGATGGCGCCGATGGCGGCGCCGCAGGCTACCGTGGCCAGGAACACCTGCAGGGAGTGCCCCTCGCGGTGCGAGGCGATCGCCTCGTACACCAGCACCGCGAACAGCGCCCCCACGGGGTCGATGACGATGCCTTCCCAGCGCAGCACGTTGGCGATGCGCGCGTTGGGCCGTACGGTGCGCAGCATGGGCGCGATCACCGTGGGGCCGGTGACGCAGGTCAGCGCTCCGAACAGGAACGACAGTTCCCAACCAAGGCCGCCGATATAGTGCGCGGCCCCCGCCAGCAGGACGAGGGCCAGCACGGCGCCGTAGGTCACCAGCCCGCGCACGGCGTGGCCGATGCCTTTCAATTCGTGGAAGCGCAGGGTGAGGCTGCCCTCGAACAGGATCACGGCCACCGCCAGGGAGACGACGGGGAAGAGCAGGTCGCCCATCACCTTGTCGGGCCGCAGCAGGCCCGTGACCGGGCCGGCGATGATCCCGGCGAGGAGGAGGAACAGGATGGCAGGCAGGCGCACGCGCCACGCCAGCCACTGGCAAAGGAAGCCGATGCCAAGCATCAGGGCAAGGAGCATGCCGAGTTCGATAGTCATGCCGCGCATGGGACCCGAACCAGCGTGATGGTGCGGTGCAACCGCCAAGCCGGCTTGCGGGTTTTACGGATGCGGCGGCCCGCCCGCCCGGCAAGAATGCAGCCGGGGAAACCAGGAGCACCACCGATGGCCACGGACACCGCGCCGCGTACCGATACCTTCCGCACCTTGCAGCAGCTGGCCGATACGGCCTTGCTGGCGCGCTCGCCGCTGGACGAAGACGACTGCCGGGCGCTCGAAGGCGTGGGCCTCGTCGCCTCCGACGATGGCTACTGGCGCATAACGGCCAAGGGCCGGCAGGCGCTGTCCATGCGCCCATTCGGCATGCACGGCAGGTAATCGGCAGGCCCAACGCCGGATTCACCTCGGCGGGGCACCATCGTGGCATCCACCGGGAGGGTGCCATGTCCGACCCCGAAGAACTCAGGCTAAGCCGGCTGCATGAACTGGGCGTGCTGGATACCGCGTCCGAGGCGTTTTTCGACGCCCTGGTGCAGGCCGCCGCCGAGGTGGCCTGCATGCCCATCTCACTCGTCACGCTGATCGATCGCCACCGCCAGTGGTTCAAGGCCAACATGGGCCTGGCCGGGCTGAGCGAGACCCCGCGCGAATACGCGTTCTGTGACCACGTGGTGCGGGCATGCGCCACCATCCAGGTCACCGATGCGCGGCTGGACCCGCGCTTCGCCGACAACCCCTTCGTCACGGCGGAGGGCGGCATCCGCGCCTACACGGGCGCGCCGCTCATCCTGTCCGACGGTACGTGCGTCGGCTCCCTCTGCGTGCTCGACCGCGAGCCGCGTACCCTGGCCCCCGACCAGGTGCGCGTCCTGCGGCACCTCGCCCAGGCCGCCTCGCTGGCACTGGAACAGCGGCGCGACCTCGTGCACCAGCGCGAGACCGCCGAGGCCGAGGCCGTCCACGCGCGCGCGCTCGAAGCCGAGGTGCAGGCGCAACGGCAGTTCCTGCAGCGCACCGGCGCCATCGCCGGGGTCGGCGGCTGGGAATTCGACCTGGCGAGCCAACGCGTGCTGTGGTCCGAGCACATCTGCCGCATCCACGACATGCCCACCGGCTACCAGCCCACCCTGGCCGAGGCGCTGTCGTTCTATGCGCCGGAGGTGCAGGAGACGATCACCCAGGTGATGGACCAGGCCATCGTCGATGGCGAATCGTGGGATATCACGGTGCCGATGAAGACGGCCGCGGGCAGGGATACCTGGGTGCGGCTGGTCGGTGCCGTCGAGACGGAGGGCGGGGTGGCCGTGCGCCTGGCCGGCGCCGTGCAGGACGTGACCGAGCGCAAGCTGGCCACGCTGGCCATGGAGGTCAGCGAGCGGCGCTTTCGCAAGCTGTTCCAGTATTCCCTTGGCCTTATCTGCACGCATGCGCTCGATGGCGAGATCCTGTCGGTGAACCCGGCGACCGCGGCGTCGCTCGGTTACGAAGTGCACGAACTGGTGGGCCGCAACCTCGTCGACTTCATGCCGCCCCACCGCCAGGAGGCACTGTTCGCTTACCTCACGCGCATCTGCGTCGAGCATACCGACACGGGCGTGCTCGACCTCATCGCCAAGGACGGCAGCAAGCGCTACTGGCGCTACCAGAACGTGCTGGACGACGACGCTACCGAACCCTATGTGCTTGGCCACGCGCAGGACGTGACGGAGCACATGCGCACCGAGCGTACGCTCGTGGAATGGTCGACCAAGGATCCCCTGACCCAGGTGTACAACCGCCGGTACCTCGGCACGCTCGAGCACCGTGACGCCGCCGCCGCGCCATGGGGTTGCCTCGTGGTCGACCTCGACCACTTCAAGGGCATCAACGACACCCATGGGCACGCGCGCGGCGACGAAATCCTCGTCGATGCGGCCGCCGTGCTGCGGGCGGTTTGCGAGGAGGGCGATGCGGTCGTCCGCATGGGCGGCGACGAGTTCCTCGTGGTGCTGGCGCGGCCGGGGCGCATCCCCGATGTGGTGCGCGACATCGCGCGGCGCATGGCCGGGCGGGAGTGGGCCATGAGTGTAGGGGCGGCCGTCGCCGAGCCGGGCGATACGATGGACCAGGTGATCGCCCGCGCCGACGGGGCGCTTTACACCCGCCGGGCTTCGGAGCGGGCCGCGCGGCATTGACGCGCGGTGCCCGGGGCAACGCTGATTGAGCGGCCGCTTCGCGTCGTCTTTACGATCCCCACCGCATGATCAGCTTGCCCGACGAGGCCGGCTCCAACGCCAGGCCCGGTCGGGCACCGGGGCGGCCCTTCACCTTCGGGTGGGGCCGCCCTGCTTATATGCGCGGCACTTATACCTGCGCCGCGCCACCGTCGACGAAGAGCTCGCTGCCGTTGACGAAGCTGGCATCGTCCGAGGCCAGGAAGACGGCGGCCTTCGCGACTTCCGCCGGCTCGCCGACCCGGCCCATGGGCACCTGCGAGGCAAGGTAATCCAGCAGGCCCTGCTGCTGGGCGGCATCCGGGCCGGCCAGGTCGACGAGGCCGGGCGTGTGGATCGGGCCGGGGCTCAGCGTGTTGAAGCGGATCTTGCGGGCTTTGTCGACGTCGAGGATCCAGTTGCGGACGAACGAGCGCACGGCGGCCTTGGTGGCGGCGTAGACGCTGAAGGCCGGCGTGCCGCTGCTGCCCGCCGTCGAGCCGGTGAGGATCACCGAGGCGCCATCGGCCAGGATGGGCAGGGCGGTCTGCACCGTGAACAGGGTGCCTTTCACGTTGCGGTTGAACGTATCGTCGAAGTGCTCCTCGGTGATGCCACCCAGCGGGATCATGGAGCCGCCGCCGGCGTTGACGAAGAGCACGTCGATGCGGCCGTCGGCGCCCTGGATGGTGTCGACGAGGTGCTGCAGGTCGGCCGGCTTCGATGAGTCGACCTGCATGGCGACGGCCTGCGGGCCGATGGAGGCGGCAGCGGCGTCCAGCTCCGCCTTGCGGCGGCCCGTGATGTAGACCTTCGCGCCCTCAAGCGCGAACTGGCGCGCCGTTGCGAGGCCGATGCCGGTGCTGCCGCCAGTGACCACGGCGATCTTGTTTTCGAGTTTGCGTGACATGGGGTGTCTCCAGTGATGAGTTGATGGAGAACATGGTATCGACGCACCCATGGCAACGAAATAGAATCAATTGCAAAGTATCGTTGCAGGAATGGCATGTCCAAGCTACCCGACTTCGAAGGCCTGGCGCTGTTCGCGAAAGTGGCCGAGTGCCGCTCGTACGCGGGGGCCGCCCGCGACCTCGATCTCTCGGTTGCCACGGTGTCGCGGGCCGTCGCCCGCCTTGAGAGCCGCCTCGGCGCGCGGGTGTTCAACCGCACCTCGCGGCAGCTGGCGCTGACGGCCTTCGGCAGCGCCTTGCTCGAGCGCGCCACGCGGCTTTACTGCGACGCCGAAGAAGCCGAGGCCCTGGCGCGCGAGCAGTCGGCCTCACCGCGCGGCACGGTGCGGCTGGCCGTGCCCATGGCGTTCGGCATGCGCTGGGTGGCACCGACCATCCCCGGGCTGCTCGAGCGTTACCCCGATCTCTCGCTCGACCTGCATCTTTCCGACGCGCCGGTGGACCTCATCGGCGACGGCTTCGATGCCGCGCTGCGCATCGCGGTGCTCCCCGACTCCTCGCTTGCGGCACGGCGGCTTTGCACGGTCTCGCGCTTCATCGTGGCCGCGCCGGCTTACCTCGCGGCACACGGCACGCCGCGGCACCCGCGTGACCTGGACCCCGCGCATTGCCTTGCGTATGCGTTGCGTGCCGGCAGCGACGTGTGGCGCTTTCGCAAGGGCGGCAAGGATGCCGTCGTGCACCCGATGGGCCGGCTGCGGGTCACGAACTCCGACGCCTTGCTCCCCGTGCTGCTTGCCGGGCAGGCCGTCGCCGAGCTGCCGGAATTCATCGCCGGCGAATACCTGCGCGACGGCCGCCTCGTGGCCCTCATGCCCGACTGGAAGCAGGCGATGGGTGGCCTCTACTTCGTGAGCCCCACCACGCGGCACCGCCCGGCGAAAGTCGAGGCGGTGGCCAACTACTTCGCCGAGGTGCTGGCGCAGCCGGCATGGCAGTGGAACGAGAACCATGCGAAAGACACGAAATCGGCAAAATAGGTCAAATACGGCACTTTTGTGTCACGCGTCACGCTTCGATCCGCCGCCGCCTGAGTAAAAACAACCACTTGTAGTTGGCATAACTCGTGCTGTGCCCCCTTTATAGATCTTGCGAGGGGACGGCCCATGGCCAGCGACGCTTACCAGGAATATCCCGTGGCTGACGCATTCGCGCCGGGTCTGTCGGTGCCTGCCGACTACGCGGCGCCTTCTTCCCCGGCGGAGCTGGTCGGCGATGCCGTGGCCTTGCTTGCGGCCCTGCGCGCCGCTGACCTCGCCGAGGCGGCCTTCTGCGCCAACCGCGTGCGCGGCGCCGCCCTCGACAACCATTCCGACGCCACGCGCGCCGCGGCCGAAGCGCTGGAGTACGCGCTGATCGCCTGCGGCGACTGCGATGCCGGTCCCGTGTTCCGCGCCTTCCAGGCGCTTGTCTGGGCGATGACCAGCGAAGGATGGGTCGCCACCACGATGTAACCGCTGCCGACAACGAGGATCCACCCTCATGCGCTTCTCCGTGCGTTCCAAGATCTTCGCCGCCATGGGCACCGCTCTTGCGCTGGTCGTCGCCATCGGCGTGGATGGCCTCATGGGCGTGGAATCGACCCACCGCCTGGTCGGCGCGATGTACGCCACCAACGTACGGGCCATCGTTGACGTGGCCGAGACGCAGCGCGCGGTGGTCGACCAGCGCATCGCCATCAACCGCGCGCTCGTGGATACCAGCACACGTAATACGGGCGAGCGCGTGAAGCAGGATGTGGCGAAGGAGGCAGCGGCGTGGGCGCGCTACTACCCAAGCCAGGTCACTTCGCCGGAAGAAAAGGCCGCGGCCGAGCGCTACATCCAGCTGCGCGAGGCGGCCATGCCGCTTATGCAGCAGCAGGTGGAATTGCTTGACGCCGGCAAGACCGACGAGGCACGCCAGCTACTGCTGACGAAGACCTCCGTCGCGCTGGGTGCAATGGCCGAGCAGATCCAGGCCATCGTCGACATGAACGCGAAGGAGGCCGCGCAAGCGTCCGCCGAAGCGGATGCCAGCTATGCCAAGACGCGCTATGGCGCGCTGGCACTCCTCGTCGTGGCGCTCGTCGTGCTGCTGGTGGTCGCGCTGTCGATCGTCAGGGCCGTGGTAAGGCCGCTCTCGAGCGCGCGTGCGCTGGCCCAGGCCATCCAGGACGGCAAGCTCAACAACGTGACCGCGGTGACGGGCAACGACGAGTTCACCGATACGCTGCGCGCCCTCGACCAGATGGATAAGCGCTTGGCCGGCATCGTCACCGATGTGCGGCACATCTCCGAGCAGGTGACGGCCACGGCGGCGGACATGTCCCAAGGCAACGATGACCTTTCCCAGCGCACCCAGGAACAGGCCAGCTCGCTGGAGGAAACCGCCGCGTCGATGGAGGAACTGGCGGCCACGGTGAAGCAGAACGCCGAAGGCGCCGAGCAGGCCAAGGCGATGGCGAACGCGCTGCGCACGGATGCCGAGGACGGCAGCCGCGTCTCGCACGAGGCCACCGCGGCCATGGGCGAGATCACGCACGCCAGCCAGCAGATCGGCGACATCGTGTCGCTCATCGACGAAATCGCCTTCCAGACAAACCTGCTGGCATTGAACGCGGCGGTGGAAGCGGCGCGGGCGGGTGAGCAGGGCAGGGGGTTCGCCGTGGTCGCCACCGAGGTGCGTAACCTCGCGCAGCGTAGCGCGGCCGCCGCGAAGGATATCAAGGCGCTCGTGGCGTCCACCGTGGAGCGCGTCGAATGCGGCGCCACGCTCGTGGCGCGGACGGGCGCATCGCTCGAAACCATCGCTCGTGGCGTGCGCGGCGTGCACGCGGTGGTCTCCGAGATCGCCGCGGCATCGCAGGAGCAATCGGCGGGCATCGGCCAGGTGAACCAGGCGGTGCTCACGCTCGATGAGGTGACGCAACAGAACGCGGCGCTGGTGGAGGAGGCCAGCGCCGCGAGCAAGAACGCATCCGACTTGTCGAGAGAGTTGTTGCGGCAGGTCGCCTTCTTCACCGTGGCGGGTGAACCGGCCGCGCGCGTGGCGTCGGTGCCCGCGCCCTCGGTGGCGGTGCCGGCGAAGGCCGCGCCCGCCGCGGGTAGCCGCCCCATGCCAGCCCCCGCCGTGGCGCTCGCGGACGGTGACACCGCCTGGCGCGAGTTCTGAGTCAGGCCGGTTCGCGGTCGTGCTCGCAGTCGAGCCAGTGCCGCGGCAGGTTCATCGCCCACTCGATGTCGCGTGCCAACGCGGCGGTGATATGCGCCCCTTCGCGCAGGTCGGCCAGTGTGTGGCATGCCATGCCCAGCGCACGGGCGAGCGCCTTGCTGGTGGCGATGCCGTCACCCTTCAATTCGACAATAAGCCGGCGCAGGTTCGTACGCCGTATGGCCTGAAGCGGATCGATCACCATTGCTTGCCACCCTCAACTGCTGCGGTGACAGCATTTCCAGATCGTGATACCCGCAGGTGCGCAAATTCGGACGGTTGGTGGCGAAATGACGCCGTTTGCGGCCGAAGGATGTCATCCGGCCCTGCGCATAAGTGACGGATATGACGGATGTGATGTAAAGCCCCGTCGCAAGGCTTTGCGGCTACCAGCTACAGCGTCTGGCCGAAGCGGGCCTCAAGCCCAGGCTTGAAGGTGCGGCTCACGCGCACGCTGTGCCCGTGCCGCAGCACGGCCGTAAATTCACCATGGCCCGCGGGCTCGAGCCGCACCAGGCTGTCGACATTGATGATGGCCGAGCGGTGCACGCGGATGAAGCGGCGTGGATCGAGCTGCGCGAGCAAGTCACCGAGGCTTGCGCGGTGGACAAGGCGCCTGCCGTCGACGTGCAGCACGACGTAGGTGCCGGCACTCTCGATGCAATCGATGGACGTGACGCTCACCAGCTCCATGGCGCCACGATCTTTCACGAGCAGGCGGTCGGGAAGGCCAGGAGGCGCGGCAGGCGTACCCATGAAGGCGGCAAGGGCACCGCCGAAGGCGAGCAAGGCCGCGCCCTCGGCGCGCGTCGTCGCGCGCTGCAACGCGGTGCGGATCCGTTCATCGCTACAAGGTTTGAGCACATAGTCGATCGCAGCGTCCTCGAATGCCTGCACCGCGTGGGCGTCGAACGCCGTGACGAAGATGGTGGCAGGCATGCGCGCGGCGCCGATGGCGCGTACGACGGCCAGGCCATCCATGCCGGGCATCTGGATGTCGAGGAAAACGACATCGGGTGACTCGCGTTCGATCGCCTCCACCGCCTCGATGCCGTTGGTGGCTTCGAGGATGGTGCCAACGCCTGCGTCGGCTTCGAGTATCTCGCGCAAACGCAGGCGCGCGGGCGCTTCATCGTCCGCGATGAGGACGCGCATGCGCCGACGTTCAATGGGCATCGGCAGGGTCCAAGGCGGCTGGCAGGGTCACGTGGACGCGCGTGCCGCCGCTGGCGCGCGGCGCGACGACGATGGGTTCCGCAACGTCGGGATACAGCACGCCGAGCCGCTCGCGCGACACGCCCAGGCCGACGCCCGCATGCGCCCACGACCAGTCGGCAGGAAGGCCGACACCATCGTCCTCGACCACCAGGTGCAACGAGCCACCCACCAGCGAGGCGTCGACGCGGACGGTGCCGCCTGCCACGGCAGGGGCCAGGCCGTGCCGGATCGCGTTTTCCACCAGCGGCTGCAGCAACAGGCTGGGCACCAGGATGCGCCCGGCACCCTCGCCGACGTGTGTCACGACGGCGATGCGGTCGCCGAAGCGAGCCTCCTGGATCGCCACATAGCGGCGCAGGAACTGGAGCTCGTCGTCCAGGCGCACATGCATGCGCTGGCCGCCATCGAGCGAATGGCGCAGCAGCTCGCCAAGCTGCTCGATCACATGCCGCGCCATGCCGGGGCGCGAGGTCACCAGCGCGGAGACGGTATTGAGGGCATTGAACAGGAAATGGGGATCGAGCTGGCTGCGCAACGCGCTAAGGCGCGCCTCGGAGAACCCGCGTTCAAGCCGCTCGATGCGCAACTGCGCCGCCTGGAAATCGTCGCGGAAGCGCAGCGCTTCGCTCGCGCCCGCGATGACGAGGTAGACCAGCATGCTCCACAGTACGCCACCGTGCATGGCGGCCTGCCACGGTGCGCTGCTGGCGGCGGTGGCCCAGGACCCGACGCCCAGCAGGGCGGCGAGCGCGGCCCCGAGATAGCCCGCGACCTGCGCGAACGGCAGCGACAACAGCAGGTGGATCACGATGCGAAAGGCCAGCGGTTGGGCGGGCAGGCGGCGTGACACCGCGACGATGGCGGGCAACAGCAGCGCCCACGCCCACCAGGTGGCCAGCGAGGCGCGCAGTGCCGCCCACGGCCCGTCCGCGCCGCCGAGGTTCGGTAGCGCAAATACCGCGCCGACGGCGGTCCAGCCGGCGGCGGAAAGCAGCACGGTGGCAAGGACGGGGAGGCGGGCGGCGCGCGTGGGCATCGAGGCGCAGGCTACTGGAAACGCCGTGTGGAAACGAGCGCGATGTGGCGGGCTGCATTCGCCAGGCCAGGCGTCCGGTTCATGCCGCTGGTAAGCCGTTTCGTCGCATCCCGCGGCATGGCACGGCGCCGGCTCGGTAACGTCCGGGCACCCCGACCACGCTGACTGCCACCATGCCCATCGCGCCACGCCACCGCCTCGCCCTCCTGCTGCCGCTCGTCAGCGCCGCCCCCGCCGCCATGGCTGGCCCCGTGGCCGTCCCGCTCGTCGCGGCGGCCTGGCACGCGCCCGACACCGCCCACTTCCTGGTTCGCGAAGGCTTCCCCCATGGCTTGCTGCAGCTGGATACGGAGAGTGAAGAGGGCTATGCGAGGTTCGACGGCGCCACGTTCTCGGATGGCACGATCGAGTTCGACATCAAGCCGCAGACCGACGAAATGCCCGGCATTCGCTTTCGCCAGGGTGCGGACGGGTCGGCCGACATGCTTTACATCCGTGTCGGGCCCAACTGCCCAGCCGCACAGGATTGCCTGCAGTACCTGCCGCTCACCGCCACGCGCATCCTGTGGGACATGTACCCGCAATACCAGGCCGCGGCGCCTGTCCAGGCCGATGCATGGAACCACGTGCGCCTGGTCATCGCCGGCCGGCGCATGCAGGTGTTCGTGAATCGCCAGCTGGAACCCAGCCTCGTTGTCGAGCACCTCGAAGGCGACCACGCCAGCGGCGCCATCGCGCTGGAGGGCAAGGCGCAATACGCGAACCTGACGCTCGATGCCGCGGCGACGGGGCTGCCCGCGCCACGCGAACCGGTCGCCTCGCCAACCGATGAGGGCTTGTTGACGGACTGGGAGGTGGCGGGGACCGGGCCGTTGGGTCATCCAGGCGAGCCGGCCATCGCCGACGCGCCGGCGAGCGGGTGGCAGCCGCTCGCGACGGAGGCGGGCGGCCTCGTGAACCTCGCCCGCCGCTTCGCCGCCACCCAGCGCGGCGCGGCGCGGCAGTACGCGTGGCTTCGGACGCGGCTGGTGGCGGGCAAGGCGCAGGCGCGCGAGGTGGCCATCGGCTATCTCCGCGAAGCCACCGTGTTCGTCAATGGCAAGCCGGTGTTCTCGGGCAAGAATCTCTACAACGTGCCAGGTGCGCGCCAGGCCCCGGATGGCCGGCTGGACCTGCGTAACGGCCATTTCTCGCTTCCGCTGCAGCAAGGCCGCAACGATATCGTCGTGGCCATCGACGCCAACACGCCCGACATGCGGGGGCGCTATGGCTGGGGCCTGAAGATGAAGGTGGATGGGCGACCCTAGGCCAGCCCCGTGCCCCAGGCCCAGCGCGTGCAGTCGTCGGCGAACGCCACGCCGTGCAGCGGCGCCACGCGTAGCAGCGCACCGGGGGCAAGGCCGCCCAGCTGGTCGCTGGCCATGTCCACCTCGAGCGAAAGGTCGAGCTCCGCCACGTGGACATCGAGGTGGGCCACGCTGCCGGCGAGGTAGATGTGCCGCAGCTGGGCGTCCCAGCCGGGGCCGCCGTCCGCCGCGGCAAGCGCGAGGTGTTCGGGCCGTATATAGGCGACGGCGCTGCCGGCCGTCCCCGGCCCCGGGATGGACCACGCGCCGGCGCGCCACGCATCCCCGTCGCGACGCAGCGCCACCTTGTTCGTCCGCCCGATGAACTCGCACACGAACGGCGTGGCGGGCGCCTGGTACACCTCCTGCGGCGAACCGACCTGCTCGATGCGGCCGCGGTTCATCACCACGAGCCGGTCGGCCAGTTCCAGGGCTTCTTCCTGGTCGTGGGTGACGAACACCGTGGTGAGGCCGAGGTCTTCATGCAGTTCGCGCAGCCAGCGGCGCAGGGCCGTGCGTACCTGTGCATCGAGCGCGCCGAACGGCTCGTCGAGGAGGAGGATTTCCGGTTCCACCGCCAGCGCGCGGGCCAGCGCCACGCGTTGCCGCTGGCCGCCGGATAGCTGGCTGGGGTAGCGGTCGCCCAGGCCGTCGAGCTGCACGCGCTTCAGCAGGTCGTCGACGCGCGTGCGGATATCGGCGCGCGGCGGCCGCCGCTTGCGGGGCCGCACGCGCAGGCCGAACGCGATGTTCTCGCGGACGCTGAGGTGGCGGAACAGCGCGTAGTGCTGGAACACCAGGCCGACGTTCCGCTCGCGCGCGTTCGCGGCGAGGAAGTCGCGGCCATTGAGCATGACGGTGCCCCGGTCGGGGTAGTCCAGGCCGGCGAGGATGCGCAGCAGCGTCGTCTTGCCCGAGCCCGAGGGCCCCACCAGCGCGATGAACTCGCCCGGCTCGATATCGAGGCTGACGTCATCGAGGGCGGCCAGTTCGGTGAATTGCCGGGTAAGCTGCTTCAGTGCCAGTGTCATCAGGTTCCCCGGCGGCGCGCGGCGGCCACCACGTCGGTATCCGCGTGGAAGCGCCACTCGAGCGCGGCCTTCACGGCGAGGGTGACGAGGGCCAGCAGGGCCAGCAACGAAGCGATGGCGAACGCCCCGACGTAGTTGTACTCGTTGTAGCGCATCTCCACTTCCAGCGGCATGGTGGTGGTGAGGCCGCGGATGTGGCCCGACACGACGGAGACCGCGCCGAACTCGCCCATGGCGCGGGCATTGCTCAACAGCACACCGTATAGCAGCGCCCAGCGGATGTTCGGCAGCGTGACGCGGAAGAAGGTCTGCCAGCCGCTTGCGCCGAGCACGCGTGCCGCCTCTTCTTCCTCCGTGCCCTGGGCCTGCATCAGCGGGATCAGCTCGCGCGCGACGAAGGGCAGGGTGATGAAGATGGTCGCCAGCACCAGGCCGGGCACCGCGAAGATGATGTTGATGCCATGCGCCGCGAGCCACGGGCCAAACCACCCCTGCGCGCCGAACATCAGCACGAACAACAGGCCCGAGACCACGGGCGAGACGGAGAGCGGCAGGTCGATCAGGGCGCCAAGCAGTGCCTTGCCACGGAACGTGAAGCGCGTCATGGCCCACGCCGCCGCCACGCCAAACACCACGTTCAGCGGCACGCTCACGAGGGCCACGAACAGGGTGAGGCGTATCGCGGCCAGCGCATCCGGGTCGTCGATGCTTTCGAGGAACGCGTGCGCACCCTGGCGCCACGCCTCGACGAACACCGATGCAAGCGGCACCAGCAGGAACAGGCACAGGAACGCGCACGTGGCGACGATAAGCGCCAGGCGGCCAAGGCGGCGCGGCGTGCTGGCGCGGCGGCGGCGATGCACCATGGTCACGTGGCCGGCTCCGCCCAGCGGCGCGTCCAGCGCTGCAGCGTGGCGACAAGCACCAGCAACAGCAGCGAGAACGCCAGCATGACGATGCCGAGGGCCGATGCCGTGGCGTAGTCGAACTCCTCCAGCCGCTGCACGATGAGCAATGGCGCGATTTCCGAGCGGTTCGGGATGTTACCGGCGATGAAGATCACCGAGCCATATTCGCCCACGCCGCGCGCCAGCGATAACGCGAAGCCGGTGAGCAAGGTAGGCACGAGCGTGGGCAGGATCACCCGCAGGAAGGTCTGCGCACCGGTGGCGCCGAGGCTCTCGGCGGCTTCCTCCACGTCGCGCTCCAGCGATTGCAGCACGGGCTGCAGCGTGCGGACGACGAAGGGGAAACCGACGAACACCATGGCCAGCAGCACGCCCAGTGGCGTGTAGGCCACCTTGATGCCCAGCGGCACCAGCCATTGGCCCAGCCAGCCGTTCGGCGCGTAGATGGCCGTGAGCGCGATGCCCGCGACGGCCGTGGGCAGCGCGAAGGGCAGGTCGATGAGGGCATCGAGCAGGCGGCGGCCGGGGAAGCGGTAGCGCACCAGCGCCCACGTCACCACCAGCCCGATGACGACATTGGCCATGGCGGCCAGCAGCGCGCCGCCGAAGCTCAGCTTCAGGGCAGAGAGCGTGCGCGGTGACGTGAACAACCGGGCCACGCCTTCGAAGCCGATGCCCGAGGCCTTCCAGGCCAGGGCGGCCAGCGGCAGCAGCACCACCAGGCAAAGCCACGTGAGGGTGTAGCCCAGGCTGAGGCCGAAACCGGGAAGCACGCGCCGCCGCATCGCTAGTTGCCTGGCCCGACCTGGTCGAAGAGGGCGCCATCGGCAAAGAACTTCGCCTGCGCCTTGCGCCAGTCACCGAACACCTCGGCCAGCGTGAACGTCTTCACCTGCGGGAATTGCGATGCGTACTTCGCCGCCACCTCGGGTGAGCGCGGGCGATAGAAGTTGCGCGCTTCGATCTCCTGCGCCTGCGGGGTGTAGAGGAACTTCAGGTACGCCTCGGCCACCTCGGTGGTGCCATGGGCCGCGGCGTTCTTGTCCACGACGGCCACGGGCGGCTCGGCGACGATGGTGATGGACGGCACCACGATGTCGAACTGGTCGCCGCCGGGTTCGCGTTTCGCCAGCAGGGCCTCGTTCTCCCACGCCACCAGCACGTCGCCCATGCCGCGCTGGGCGAAAGTGTTCGTGGCGCCACGGGCGCCGGTGTCCAGCACGGGCACGTGCTGGAACAAGGCCTTCACGAACGCCTTGGCGGTGTCGTCGTTGCCGCCGGGTTGCTTCAGCGCGTAACCCCATGCGGCGAGGAAGTTCCAGCGCGCGCCACCGGAGGTTTTCGGGTTCGGCGTCACCACCTGGATGCCCGGCTTCACCAGGTCGCCCCAGTCGCGGATGCCCTTCGGGTTGCCCTTGCGCACCAGGAACACGATGGTGGAGGTGTACGGCGAGGCGTTGTCGGGCAGGCGGGCCTGCCAGTCTTTCGCCAGCAGGCCGCGATCGGCGACGGCGTCGATGTCGTAGGCCAGCGCCAGGGTGACCACGTCGGCCGGGAGGCCATCGACCACGGCGCGCGCCTGCTTGCCCGAGCCGCCATGCGACATGCGGATGGTGACGCTGTCACCGGCGTGGCTGGCCTTCCAGTCGGCGACGAACGCGGTGTTCAGCGCCTTGTACAGCTCGCGCGTGGGGTCGTAGCTCACATTGAGCAGGGTCACGTCTTTCGCCAGCGCGGGCGCGGTGATCACGGTGGCGGCGAGCGCGAAAAGGGCGGGGCGAAGCTTCACGGTACGCTCCTTGGCAGCCAGGTGAACGTGGGATACGTCGATGAAGCTTATTAGCATGTCGGCGCGACGTGAACCGCCCACTCGTTAAAATTTGATCCGTGCGGCGGGTGCTATCCTGCGCCGCGCCCCACCGCGCTGGAGACCCGATGCCGCACCGGCTGCCGCATGCAACCTGGTTCACCGGCCTGCTCGTCGCCGGCATGCTGCTGTTCCTCGGTGGTTGCGCCATGGTCACCGTGGGCGATGTCACGCCGCGCGAATACATCGCGCAGCGCCGCGGCGATATCCTCTCCAGCCGCCACCTGAGCGGCCAGACGGCCGAGACGCTGGCCATGGCCGGTGTGGACGCCGCGCCCTGCGAAAGCGAGCCCTTGCCGTGCATCAACGCGCTGGCGGCCGTATCGCCCATGGGCGAGGAACGGCGCCAGTCGGCCCTGGCGGAGTTGTGGCTCGCCCGTGCCACCGGCAAGGGCTTCGGCGTGGTGCAGGAGGGCGACCGCGAGCAGGCCGAGGCATACCTCGAGGTCGCGCGGCACGCCTACGCCTATCTTTTCTTCACCGAGCGCACCGCACCGGAGCGGGCGTTCGAGGACCGGCAGACCCAGGTCCGCGATTACTACAACTACGCGGTGCAGCAGTTCGCCGTGGCGCTGGGCCACCGCGCCCGGCGGAACCCGAACGTGCCGCTGGCGATCGACCTGGGCGGCACGCACGTGGCGGTCGACCTCCACGACCTGGCTTGGGCCAACGAACACCCCCGCGAGGTGGTGGCGGCATCGGCCATGCGCTTCGAAGGCATCCGCAGCACGTTCCGGCGTGATGGCCTGGGTGCGGAACTGGTGGTCGACCTGCGCCCCGACGAGGGCGCGGATATCAAGGACCCGTATCGCTCCATGCCGACACCCTCGGCCACCGCGTTCCTGCGCTTTGCCGGCGACAACCTCGATGCCGTGCTCCACGCCGATAACGCGGTGCTGGAGGGCCACGACCCGTTCCAGGACGCCACCGTGTCGGTAGGGCCCACCACGGTGCCGCTGGCCGGCAATTTCACGGCCGGCTACGGCTTGTGGCTGGCCCGTTCGGGGTTCGCGTCACAATCCCTCGCCACGTTGTTCGGGCGCGAACGGGGCATCCGCGATCCACGCATCTACCTGATGCAGCCGTACGACCCGGATCGCCGCGTCATCCTGCTGCTGCACGGCCTGGCCTCGAGCCCGGAAGCCTGGGTGAACGTCGCCAACGATATCCTGGGCGATGAACGCCTGCGCCGGCACTTCCAGGTGTGGCAGGTGTATTACCCCACCAACATGCCCATCGCCATCAACAACCGCGCCATCCGCGACGCGTTCGCGAAGACGCTGGCCCATTACGACCCCACGGGCAAGGCCGTGGCCTCGAACCACATGGTGATCGTCGGCCACAGCATGGGCGGTGTCATCGCGCGGCTCATGGTGTCGTCCTCGGGCGACACCATCGTCGACGACGTGGCGCAGGGCAGCGCGCGGCGCAAGGCGTACCTCGTCAGGCGGGCGAACGAGATCGACCCGTACCTCAGGTTCACCGCGCTGCCGAACTTCGACGAAGCCATCTTCATCGCCGCGCCCCACCGCGGCACGGTGTTCGCCGGCAATACGTTGGCACGCCTGGTCTCCAACCTCATACGTCTCCCGGCCGCCATGGTGACGCGCGTGGGCGGCATGCTGGCCGACCTGGCGAACGATGACGGCACGGCGCAAGGCAAGAAGGTGCCGCTCGTGCCCAACAGCGTCGACAACCTGCGCAGTGAAGACGCCTTCGTCAAGGCGGCCGCCAGGCTGGCGATCGACCCGCGCGTGCGTTACCACTCCATCATCGCGCGGCGAAACCCGGAAGGCCCGCTCGAAGATTCCGATGACGGGCTCGTGCCTTACTGGAGCTCGCACCTCGATGGCGCAGCGAGCGAGAAGGTGATCGTCTCCGGGCACAGCGTGCAGGAGACGCCGCAGGCGGTGTTGGAGGTGCGGCGCATACTTAACGATAACGTAGACAGGGAAGGCGCAACCCCATGACAGAGACGTTGCCGAAGCGGCGGCGCTTCGCACGAACCAAAGCCGTCATGGCCATCCTGGTCATGTCCGCCATCCATTTTTCGCTGTTCTGCGTCGCGCTGGCTTACCAGATCGCCTGCGAGGACCATGCCTGGTGCGCGAGTTCCCTGCGATCGCTCGCACTCAACGTCCTGTCCTTTCCGCTGGGGCTGGTGCTCGTCTTGGTGCAAGCCGTTGGCGCGGACGAGAGTCGCATTTGGCCCGGCGGCGCGTGGCTGTTCGACTTGCTGTTGCCACTCAACTCCGTGCTCGCAGCCATGTTCATCTGGTACCTGATCAAGGCGGCACGGGCCTGGAAGCGCTTCGGCGAGCCCTAGGTCGACGCCCGCTTTCGCTTATCCCGCGGCTTTGAGGATCAGGTCGGCAATCTCTCGCGGGTGCGAAATCATCGACACGTGGCTCGACTTCAGTTCGATCGTCTGCGCGTTCATGCGCTTGGCCATGTAGCGCTCGAGGTCGGGGTTGATGGTGCGGTCGTCGGCCGATACCGCATAGAAGCTCGGCTTCTGGCGCCATGCGGCGTTTGTCGTCTTGCCGGTCAGCAGGGCCTTCTTGAAGGGTTCTTGCACGGCGAACAGCGCACGGGACTTTTCCTTCGGCAGGTCGCCTGCGAAGTCGCGGATGAAGGATTCCTCGGTGAGCCGGCCTTCGTCACCGTCGAACACGATTCCATTCGAGGCCGGCGGTGTCGGGTACTTCTTGGCTAGCGCGGTGTAGTCCTCCCCGGCGTCGGGTGCACGGGCTGCGACATAGACCAGCGATGCCACCTTCGGATGCACGCCGGCTTCGGTCACGATCATGCCGGAGAACGAATGGCCCACGAGCACCGTGGGCCCGTCCTGCCGGTCGAGCACACGGCGGCAGGCATCGACGGCCTCGGGGAGGGTGGTCAGCGGGTTCTGTACCGCCGTCACGTTGAAGCCCTTCGCCTGGAGCAGGGGAATCACTTCAGACCAGCACGAGCCATCGGCGAAGAGGCCATGGACCATGACGATGTTCCTTGCCTTGGCGGGCGCAGCCATGGCCGGCGCCGCCATGACACCGCGCGCCAAGGCGGCCGCGGACAAGCCAAGGAACATGCTGGCCGAGAATTCACGACGGTTCATGGCTTGTCTCCGGTCATGGATGGCGGTTGGTGGCGGGGAGGATGCGCTGCCCCGCGTGACGGAAGCGCGTTTAGTCGTGCGGTGGAATAAGCAGCCGCTTCAGGTACTTGGCCGTCAAGCTGCCTTCCGCGCGTGCGACTTCCGCGGGCGGCCCACTGGCGATGATCCGGCCGCCGTCCTCGCCTGCGCCGGGTCCCACATCAATCACCCAATCACTCCCGGCGACAACACGCATCTCGTGCTCGACCGTGATCACGGTGTTGCCCGCATCCACGAGGCCCTGCAGCTGCGCCATGAGCTTCTCGACGTCAGCGGGGTGCAGGCCGGTGGTGGGTTCATCGAGGACGTAGAGGGTGTTGCCGCGCTGGGGCCGCTGCAGCTCCGTGGCGAGCTTGATGCGCTGTGCCTCGCCACCGGAAAGCTCGGTGGCGGGTTGCCCAAGCCGGAGATAGCCCAGCCCGATATCGCGCAGCAGGTGTAGCGGTTTGGCGACGGCGGGTTCGTCCGCGAAAAACTCGCATGCTTCGTCAACAGTGAGGCCGAGGACTTCCGCGATATTCTTTCCGTTCCACGCTACCTTGAGCGTCTGCTCGTTATAGCGCGCGCCATGGCAGGTAGGGCAGGGTGCATAGACGCTCGGCATGAACAACAGCTCGACGCTGACGAAGCCTTCGCCTTCGCAGGTTTCGCAGCGGCCCTTGGCGACGTTGAACGAAAAACGGCCAGGGTCGTAGCGCTTCGCCTTTGCGGCCTTCGTCGCGGCGAACAGCTTGCGTACGTGGTCGAACAGGCCGGTATAGGTTGCGAGGTTCGACCGGGGCGTGCGGCCAATGGGTTTTTGGTCCACTTGCACAAGGCGGGTAATGGCGTCGGCGCCGCGGTGGATGCGCCCACCCGTCCGCGTGGCGATCGTCGGGCCCTCGTCGCTCTCGTCCGTGCCCGCTGGCATGTCGTGGCCAAGGTGTTCGCCGAGCAGTTCGACAAGCGCCTGGCTGACGAGGCTGGACTTGCCCGAGCCCGAGATGCCGGTGACGGCTGTGAAGGCGCCCAAGGGAAAGGCCGCATCGAGCCCGTGGAGGTTGTTGCGCGTGATGCCGCGCAGCTCGAGCCAGCCGGTGGGCCTGCGGGGCTCTCGCTTAGCCACGCGTTCCTTCGCGAAGAGGTACCGCGCGGTATGCGAGCCAGCTACATGCTGAAGACCCTTCGGTGGCCCGCTGTAGAGCACTTCGCCGCCGCGCTCGCCCGCACCCGGGCCTACGTCGACGAGCCAGTCGGCACGCCGCATCATGTCGAGGTCGTGCTCCACCACGAAGATGGAGTTGCCGGCTTCCTTGAGCTGCCCAAGCGCCGCCATCAAGGCCTCGCCGTCGGCGGGGTGTAGCCCGGCGGAGGGCTCATCCAGCACATAGACCACGCCAAACAGGTTGGAACGGATCTGCGTGGCCAGGCGAAGGCGCTGGAGTTCGCCAGGAGATAGCGTGGGGCTCGAGCGGTCCATGGAGAGGTAGCCCAGGCCGAGGGTCCGTAGCGTTTCGATCCGTACCAGCATGTCCTGGGCGATACGCTGGGCCACGAGGCGTTTCTCCTCGGAAAGCTTCGGCGAGCCCCGCCCGTGCTTGCCCTCGGCCACGGGTGCTAGCACCCCGGCCATCCGGTCGAACGACAGGGCGGACAGTTCACCGATGTCGAGGCTCGCGAAAGTCACCGACAACGAGGCCTTCTTCAGCCGCTTTCCATCGCACACCGGACATGTGCTGCCGACCATGTAGCGGGACACCCGCTTCTTCATCACCGTGCTTTGCGTGGTGGTGAAGGTATGCAACACGTACCGGCGCGCGCCCATGTACGTCCCCATGTAGCTTGGCTCGGCCTTGCGCTTCAGTGCCGCGCGGGTTTCTGCGGGCGTAAAGCCGGCATACACCGGTGCGACGGGCTGTTCCTCAGTGAAGAGGATCCAGTCGCGTTGCTTCTTCGGCAGGTCGCGCCAGGGGATATCCACGTCGTAGCCGAGCGTGACAAGGATGTCGCGAAGGTTCTGCCCATGCCACGCGGGCGGCCACGACGCGATGGCGCGTTCGCGGATGGTGAGCGAAGGGTCCGGCACCATCGTCTTCTCCGTCACCTCGTACACATGACCCAGGCCGTGGCAATGCGGGCAGGCGCCCTGCGGTGTGTTGGGCGAGAAATCTTCGGCGTAGAGCATGGGTTGCCCCGCCGGGTACGTGCCCGCGCGGGAGTACAGCATGCGTGCCATGCTCGATAGCGTCGTGACACTGCCCACCGACGAGCGCGTGCCAGGCGTACCGCGTTGCTGCTGCAGCGCTACGGCCGGTGGCAGCCCTTCGATATTGTCCACGTCTGGAACGCCGACCTGGTCGATGAGCCGGCGTGCGTACGGCGCCACGGACTCGAGATACCGGCGCTGCGCCTCGGCATAGAGGGTGCCGAAGGCAAGCGACGATTTTCCCGAGCCGGATATGCCGGAAAAGACGACAAGTGCATCACGCGGGATACGCACGTCGACGTTCTTGAGATTGTGTTCGCGCGCGCCACGTACGTGGACGAACGCATCGGTTTCTTTGGCCATGAGACCAATTATGCGGCACGGATCGTGCCAGTGCCGCATGCAGGCTGCGCACGCGATGTATACACCACCTCACGCAAGGTCGGAAGCTGATCCCAGCCGAGGTGCGCCATGGTCAGCAAAGCGAAAAGCCCGTCCAAAGCCGCGAAAGAAGAGCGCGGTAACGGCGACGAACTCCACCAGCTCGCCGGCGGGTCGCACCCGCCCATGACGACGGACCAGGGCACGCCGATAAGCGATGACCAGAACTCGTTGCGCGTTGGCCAGCGCGGCCCCACGCTGCTGGAAGACTTCATCCTCCGCGAGAAGATCACGCACTTCGACCATGAGCGCATCCCCGAGCGCATCGTCCATGCGCGCGGCTCCGCGGCGCACGGCTTCTTCGAACTCACGGCGTCGTTGAAGAACTACACCACGGCGCGGATCCTGACCGAGGTGGGCGAAAAGACGCCGGTGTTCACGCGGTTTTCGACCGTCGCCGGTGGCGCGGGCTCGGTGGATACCCCACGCGATGTCCGCGGCTTCGCCGTGAAGCTCTACACGAAGGAAGGTAACTGGGACCTCGTGGGGAACAATATTCCGGTGTTCTTCATCCAGGACGCCATGAAGTTCCCGGACCTGGTGCACGCCGTGAAAATGGAGCCCGATCGCGGGTTTCCCCAGGCGGCCAGTGCCCACGACACGTTCTGGGATTTCATCTCGCTGACGCCGGAAGCCTTCCACATGATCATGTGGGCCATGTCCGACCGTGCCATCCCGCGCTCGCTGCGCATGATCGAAGGCTTCGGCGTGCATTCGTTCCGCCTGGTAAATGCGTCGGGCAAGAGCACCTTCGTGAAGTTCCACTGGCGGCCGAAACTGGGCCTGCAATCCACGGTGTGGGATGAAGCGGTGAAGCTCGCGGGCGCGGACCCGGACTTCCATCGCCGTGACCTGTTCGAGTCGATCCAGGCCGGCAACTTCCCCGAGTGGGAGCTGGGCGTCCAGCTCTTCACGGAGGAGCAGGCCGCCAAATTCCCGTTCGACCACCTCGATGCCACCAAGCTCATCCCCGAAGAACTGGTGCCGCTGAAGATCATCGGCCGCATGGTGCTTGATCGCTGGCCCGACAACTTCTTCGCCGAGACGGAGCAGGTCGCGTTCTGTCCGTCGCACCTGGTACCGGGCATCGATTTCAGCAACGACCCGCTGCTGCAGGGCCGGCTGTTCTCCTATCTGGACACGCAGCTCTCGCGTCTTGGTTCACCCAACTTCCACCAGCTGCCAATCAATGCGCCGAAGTGCCCATTCGCGAACCACCAGCGCGATGGCCACATGCAGCAGCAGGTGCCCAAGGGCCGGGTGGCGTATGGGCCGAGTTCGCTGCAGGACGATGCGCCCCGGGAAGACGCCTCTCGCGGTTTCCGCTCTTTCCCGGCCGAAGAGGCGGGCGAGCGCGGCCGGATCCGCTCCGAGACGTTCGCCGACCACTACAGCCAGGCGCGGCTCTTCTACACCAGCCAGACCACGCACGAGCAGGCGCACATCGCACTGGCGCTGGTGTTCGAGCTTTCCAAGGTTGAGACGCTGCACGTGCGCGAGGCCGTCGTCGGCCACCTGCGCCACATCGACGATGACCTGGCCAAGCGGGTAGCGGCCGGCCTCGCCCTCGACAAGCTGCCCCCGGCTCCGAAGGCGAAGGCGCCCGTGCTCGACATGCCGCCGTCGCCGGCCCTGCAGATCATCGGCAAGATGAAGCGCACGCTGCAAGGGCGTGTGGTGGGGATCCTCGTGAATGACGGTTCCGATGCGAAAACCGTGGCGTCCGTGCGCAAAGCGGCCGAAGCGGCGGGCGCGACGGTGAAGGTCGTGGCACCGAAAGTGGGTGGTGCGAAGCTGTCGGATGGCAAGAAGCTCGTCGCCGACGGGCAACTGGCCGGCACGCCGTCCATCAACTTCGATGCCGTGGCCGTCGTGCTCAGCGCCGATGGTGCCGGGCAGCTGCGCGACGAAGCGGCCGCGATCGACTTCCTGCGGGATGCCTTCGGCCACCTGAAAGCGATCGCGCTGGATGCCGGCGGGCAGGCGTTGTTCGAGGTGACGGGACTGGATCCGGACGATGGCGTCATCGCCGCTACCGATACCAAGGCGTTCATCGAAGGCGCGAAGGGGCGCTATTTCGATCGCGAGCCCCGCGTGCGGACGCTCCCCTGAGGGTTGGTTTCCGCCCCTCCCAGGGCATCCCGGCAGCCCGCCCACACAGCGGCTGCCGGTTTTTTTATGCCAGGGAATAAAACCGGGGCGCCGACGATCTTGGATGGCGTGGGCACCCTCCCGGTGCCGCCAACCCGAGGCCACCGCCATGTCCATGCCTGCCCAGGCGCTCCGTTCCGCTCCCCTCGTGCAGCCCACCGCCTATACCAAGGTCGCCGCCGCCATCCACTGGCTGATCGCGCTGCTTATCCTCCTCAATATCGGCCTTGGGTTCTTCATGGAAACCTTCCCGAAGAAAGCGCCGGGCCACGACGAGGTGCTGTTCTACCACGCGTCGTTCGGCAGCCTTATCTTCGGGCTGGCCGTGTTCCGGCTGTTCTGGCGCGCCACGCACCGGCCGCCGCCGCTTCCGGCGCACATCCCGTCCTGGCAGCAGCACCTGGCCCATGGCCTGCACTGGGTGCTTTAGGTGCTGATGCTGGCCGTGCCGCTCACCGGTTACCTGCACCGCATGGCGGGCGGCCACCCCGTTAGCTTCTTCGGCCTGGGCAACCTCCCGGTGCTGATCGGCAAGGACGAGCCCCTGCGCCTTCTCACCGATACCCTGCACGTGAGCCTCGTGTGGGTGCTGTGCATCCTCGTCGTGGGCCACCTGGGCGCCGCCCTGAAACATCAGTTCATCGACCGCGACGGCCTGATACGGCGTATGTTGCGCGCATGATATCGACGAGTAACCGGGCGGTCGTGGACGAGTTGGCGCTTCGCCACCTCGATGCCGCGTACAACCTCGGCCGCTGGTTGCTCGGCAACGAGCAGGACGCCTCCGACGCGGTGCACGATGCGTACCTCCGCGCGGCGCGCGCGTGCGACACCTACGCCGGGGGCAACGCCCGGGCGTGGTTCCTCGCCATCGTGCGCAATTGTTGCCTGGCGCGGCTGGCGGTGCGCCACAAGGAGAAGAAGAACGTCGCCATCGATGGCAACCCCGCGGCCGCGGAACGGGCCATGCCGCAAGGCGACGACGATGTTGGCGATAGCCTCGACAGCGAGCAGCGGCGGAGCCTTGTCGCGCAGTACCTGCGCGGGTTGCCGGACGTGTACCGCGAGGTTCTCGTACTGCGCGAGATCGAAGAGCTCTCGTACCGCGAAATCGCTGATGTACTGGAAACGCCGATCGGCACCGTGATGTCGCGCCTCGCGCGCGGCCGCACGCTCCTGCACAAGGCATTGACCGATAACGGCCCGACGGAGCCTCCGCATGGACTGTAAGACCGCCTCCGACCTGTTGCCGTTGTATTTCGACGGCGAGCTCGACCGCGCCACCAGCCGTGGATTCGAGGCGCATGTGGACGCCTGCCCGGCTTGCCGCGACGCGTTGGTCGCGCTGGACGCACTGCGGCAGGCGCTACGTCACGAAGCGCCTCGATTCGACGCGCCCGGGGCCTTGAGGGCTCGCGTGATCGCGAGCGCCGCCGGGATGCCCACCCCGGAAGCGCGTCAGTTTCGCGTCGCCCTGCGCCCGTGGATGGCCATGGCGGCATCGTTGCTGCTCGCGTTTGTCGCTGGCGGCGCGGCGCTGGCCGCATGGCAGCGCGCGTCGTCGGCATCGGCCGTGGAGGCGCAGCAAACCCGCGATCTCTTTGCCAGCCATTGGCGTGCGCTCGCCGCCACGTCGCCGATCGACGTGGTGTCGACCGACCAGCACACGGTAAAGCCGTGGTTTGCCGGCAAGGTCGCGACGGCGCCCGTGGTGCGCGACTTCAAGGCGGAAGGCTACGCCCTCATCGGCGGGCGCATCGACTACGTGGGCAACGACCGCGTGCCGGTGCTCGTGTACCAGCATGGCAAGCACCTCGTCGACGTATTCATCCTGCCGGGGGGAGGCGTTGCAAGCGACGGCAGCCCGGTACAAATGCAGGGCTACGTGCTTGAGCGCGCCATGCTCGGCGGCCAGGCGGTCGCCATCGTGTCGGACATGGATCGCGCTGAGCTCACGCGCTTCCGCGACTTGCTCGATTCACAGGTGCAGGGCGACTGACTACCCCGCTGCGACGGAATCGCGCGTCTCCCAGCCGCCAGCCTCGTCTTCGATCCGCATGCGGACATTGACGCCCTTGCTGTCGCGGATGGTCACCGCGAGCGAGACGGCGAAGCGCAATGCCTCGTCCCGGGTGGGGAAATCACCGGCTTTCGAGCGGTCCTGGAAAACGGCGTAAGGCGGGCCGCCACCCGCGCCTTGCGGGAGGTAGAGAGTCACGGTGTTGCCGAAGTCCCGAGCGTCCATGGATGCACCGTATCGGCACCCACGTCATCGCGATGTCACGGCATGCGCGCGGCCCAAGGTGAAAGCGATGAAAAAAATCAGCTATGGACGTTCTTGCGATCGAGGATGAAGCGTTCGATCGCATCGGCCACGCCACCTTCGGCATTCGTGGTGGTCTCGAAGCGCGCGGCGGCCTTCACTTCCGGGATGGCGTTGCCCATGGCCACGCCCGTGCCCGCGAACTCGAGCATGGCGATGTCGTTCTCGTGGTCGCCCAGGGCCATGACGTTCTCGCGGGGGATGCCCAGGCGGCTGGCAAGCGTCGCCAGGCTGGGGCCCTTGCCTGCGCGCTTGTCGAAGATATCGAGGAACGTGGGCGAGCTCTTCAGCACGCTGAAGCGGTCGAATATCTCGGGCGGCAGGCGCTTGATGGCGGCGTCGAGCCTGGACTGTTCGTCGATCATCATGAGCTTCGGGAAGCGGATGCCCGGCTCGATATCATCCAGCGTGCGGTAGCTCAGCGGCGCGCGGGTGATGTGCGAATCGGCCACGCTGAAGGGGCTGATGTCGCGGTCGGGCGTGTACATGCGGTTGTTGCCGAGGCCATGGAAATGGACGCCCAACTCGCGGGCCACCGCGGCGCAGTAGCGGTAATCGGATACGTCCAGGGTGAACTCGACCACGTTTTCACCCGTGCCGATGTTCTGCACGACTGCACCGTTGTAGGCGATGCAGTAGTCGTCAGCGCCATGGATGCCGAGTTCGTCGAGGTAAGGCAGCAGGCCCGTGATAGGCCGGCCGCTCGCCAGCACCAGCTTTACGCCAAGGGCCATGGCGGCGTGCACGGCGTCCTTCACGCGCGGGGTGATTTTGTGGCCAGGGTCGAGGAGGGTGCCATCCATGTCGATCGCAAGGAGTTCGACCGTGGGGTGTCGTGCCATATCCATCGTGGAGGGTCCGGGGTGATGTGCAAACGCAGCATTGTAGCGCGTGACGGATCTGAACGTTGCCCATCCGCGTCACGCGGCGCTAACCTGCACCCCGGTTTCATGGGCACGGGCAGGCCACATGGGCACATCTCGTATGGTGGGAAGCGGTGCAGGCGAACTGACGCAGGAGGTGGCGGAGCTGGTCCGTCTCGCGGGGCCCGGCGCCGAAGGCGAGGGTATCGTCATCGCTGATGCCACGGGCGAGATGGTGTACGCCGATGAGATGGCCACCGAGATCATGGGCATCGTGCGAATGGGCGCCGGGGTCGAGGATTACAGCGTGCTGCACGGCGTGTTCACCGAGGAAGGGCGCCCGTATCCTTCGTCCGACCTGCCGCTGGCCCGTGCGGTCCTTTTCCAGAAGACCACGAAGAACGAGCGGCTGCTGATGCGTCGGCCCGACGGCATCACCTACCTGCTGAACGTCACCGCCCGGCCACTGTTCGACGCGGCGAAGCGGCAGGTGGGCTCCGTGGTGTTCTTCCGGGTCGTTGCCCGCTAGTCGGCAGGGAACGCCGTGCCACGCCGCAGGCGTACCGCGCCTTCGTTGACGGCACCGGGGTCGAGCTGACGCTCGCCTTGCGTGATGTTGATGACACCCCTCAACGCGAGCTTCGCCGCCTCGTCCCGCACAGGCTGCATGAGGCTTCGCCATTCGGTCGTATCGCCTGCCACTTGGCGTGCGACATCGGAGGGGCAGATCGATGCCGTCGCCGCGCGCTGACGGAGCAGGCCGATGATGGCGGCGGCGATTTCCATGCGGCGACCCTAGGTTGCCGGCCGTGACGGTGGCGTCGCAGGAAGGCCGAAAAAAAACCTCCGCCCCCTCCTCGGGGGCGGAGGTGTTCGCTCACACCGCGGTTATTGCGCGATATCCGCCGTCACGTGGTAGACGCGCCCGCCCCAGCCATCGTTGGGGAACGCATCCGAGACCTTCAGGTACACCGGCTTGGCTCCGTTCGTGGCCGTGCCGAGGAACGGTGTCAGGTCGATCGTACGGTCGGCCTTGTTCGAGCCATCCGTCACCGGGTTGGCTTCCTGCAGCACCGTCGTCCAGGTCTGGTTATCCGAACTGGCCTGCACCAGGAACTCCGCGTCGATCGTCAGCGTCACGTGCGCCGCGGTGGTATCCGCCGGGAAGGGGAAGCGGTACGTGAAGTGCGCATTGCCATCGGCGAAGCGGTTCTGCACGCCGTTGCTCTGCGAGCCATCCGGATCGAACAGCCACGGGTTCTCGTCCACCGTGCCGGTGTCGAAGTCGATCTTGTGCGCGATGAGGAAGTCGGCCTGCGCGGTGAAGCGCAGCCCCGCCGCGGTCAGGTTCACCGTGACGAACTGGTGGCCGTCCTTCGCCGAGCTGGGCACGATGATCTTCAGCGGCACCGTGGTGCCCACGGGGTTGGCGTTACCACGCGGCAGCAGGCGTACCAGCGAGCTGCGCGGCGTCGCCGTCCAGCCGGCGGGTGCGTCGACATTGGCCAGGGCCAGCAGCGGGAAGAAGCCCGTGGCCGAGGCACTGAGCGTCACCGGGATGGTCGTGGTGCCCGACGCGGCCGGCATCACCACCGGCTGGGCCGGCGACAGCGTGCCCGCCATCGATTCGATCGGCGTGAAGCGCGGCACGTCGCCGACGAGGGCACTGAGGGCGCTGGCCTGCGTGCGCCAGTCGAACACGTTGGGATGATCGTCGCTCGTGGCGCCCGACCAGCGCGTGCCCAGCCGGTTCGCCGCGTCGCGGTCATGGTTCCAGATCGATTCGGCCTGGTCTTCCAGGAAGGCCGCGTACGTCCTGTCGTGCGTGGTATCGACCAGGTCGGTCCAATAGCGCGCGAAGATACCCTTGAACTGCTTGCCGTTGTCGTCGCAGGTCTGGTCAAGCGCGTCGCAGGCCTCGGTGAGCACGCCGGCCTTGTTCAGGCCCTTCGGGCTGATCGCGGCATCGGCGAGCCGCTTGACGCTGGTCAGGATCTTCGGATCGCGCGTGGCGCGGAACAGCTCAAGGCCGCCGCCGATGGCCAGGCCCTGGTTATAGGCCCACACCGTGCCGTTGTTGTTGGTGCACGCGTTGGTGAGGCCGTCGTTGACGAGGCCGTCGGCGTTGATCATGCCGCTGTTCTGGAACCACGCCCATGCGGTCTTCGAGCGGCCAAGCCACAGCGAATCGCCGGGGATGCGGTTATGCAGCTCGGCCGTCAGGCGGATCCACAAGCCGTTCGTCACGGCGTTCTTGTACGTGCGCTCGCCATCCCACCACACGCCGCCGCCACACGTGCTGGTATCCCAGTAGCCGTTGACGTACGTCGCGATCTTCACCGCCATGTCGAGGTACTTGGGGTTGCGCGTCAGGTCGTAGGCCTGGATCCAGGTGAGGCCCCACCACTCGGAATCGTCGATGGCGCGGCTGGTGAAGTTGCCGAGCAGCGGGTCGCCGGAAAGCACGCCCGCGGGGAACACGCCCTTGTCCTTCTCGAACGTGTTATCGAGCTGGCCGAGGTAGCGGCGGTCGCCCGTGCGCTCCATGTAATCGCCGATGGTCTGCAGCGCCACGGCCGAGTTCCACCAGCTGGACGGAAACCACGCTTTGACGGGGTCGTAGGACCTCATCAGCACGTCGGCGGCGACGCGGGCGCGGGCCATCGACGTCGGGCCATCGGCTGGCGGCGGCGCCTTGTCGGGTTGTGCCGCCATGGATGGGAAGGTGGCCGCGAGGGCGGTGAGCCCGGCCACGATGAACAACGTACGGACGCGAACGCGTACCGCATCAAGCTTGATCATCAGGTTCATGATCAGAGGCGCTCCTGAAGGGTTACCCACGACGCCAGCTCCCCTGCCGGACCGTGGGTGAAGACCCGGCTTGGCTTATCCCTTGGCATGCCGTTTAGACGGCCAAAATGATGTTGGTGGCTCAAGCCCCGATATGGTGCCGCGATGATTCGCCCATTTTTTAGATCGTGTCAAGTGGGGCGTTTAAGCGTGTTTTGTGTCCCGCGACGCGCTGCAATGCAGCATGTGGTCTACTTGGGGCGGGCTATCGAGGGCACGCCGTGGACACACCGTGGGCATATCTTTTGTGTCGCCATGGCAGGGAAGTGGGGAGCCCCACTGCGCAGCACATCGATGCCGCGCTCGACGAGTTGTTCGATCCACGCGACGACGACGACGAGCACGGCGACGCGTCGCTGCGGCATGGCTATGACGACGGCCCGATGCACGTGGTGGATATCACGAGGACGGGCAGGGCGACGTTTTCGCAATGGGCTGACCAGGATTACGAAGTGGAGCTTGCGCCGCCGCTCGATCGCATCGTGGACAGGGCGCAGGCGCGCGCGATCTGGCTGCTGCTCGCGAAGGGTGCCGTCGACGAGGTGAGGGCGCGCTTCGGTTAGCCACGCGCCATCGCGCGGCATTCATGCACGCGTCGCCACGCTTCCATGGTTTGGCCCACCATGAGCGCAAGAAATTACGATGCCGAAGATCCAGCCCGTGACGTCGACGCCGCCCGCCCGGCGCGCCGCCGTGCTTAACGCACGCCGCAACCTGAAGATGGCGCGCTCCGCGCACGCGTTCGTGCGTGGCAACACCTTGCAGTTCTACGAGTGGCTGGCCGGCTGTACGTTCACCATCCCGCAGGGGCCCACGGTGTGGATCTGCGGCGACTGCCACGTCAGCAACATCGGCCCGGTGGCGGACAAGGAGGGTGGCGTGGATATCCAGATCCGCGACCTCGACCAGGCCGTGCTCGGCAACCCGGCGCACGACATCATCCGGCTGGCGGTGTCGCTCGCTACGGCGGCGCGCGGCTCCGACCTGCCGGGCGTCATCACCGCGCGCATGGTCGAGGAGCTGATGGCGGGCTACGAGCTCGCGCTGGGCAATGGCAGGAAGGATGCACGCATCGTCGCACGGCCCGCCAGCATGAAGCTGGTGATGAAGGCGGCGCTGAAGCGCCGGTGGAAGCACCTGGCGCGCGAGCGAATCGATGGCGTGCAGCCGGATATCCCCGAGGGCCGACGTTATTGGCCGGTGACGGCTGCCGAGCGCGACGATCTCGCCGCCATCGCCGCCACGCCGGGTATGCGCCACCTCGTGCTGCAGCTGCTGCACCGTGACGACGATGCGCAGCTCGAGCTCGTCGACGCGAAGTACTGGGTGAAAGGCTGCAGTTCGCTGGGCCGCCTGCGCTATGCGTTGTTGATGCGCGTGCACGGCAAGGAACGCGGCGAAGAGTTCTGCCTCGTCGATGTGAAAGAGGCCGTGACCGCCGCGGCGCCGCACAGTGACGACGCGATGCCCGACGACGACGCCGAGCGCGTGCGCCAGGCCGCCGTGCACCTGGCGCCCAACCTGGGCAAGCGCATGATGACGGGCCGGGTGAAGGATCGCCCCGTGTTCGTGCGCGAATTACGGCCGCAAGACCTCAAGATCGACCTGGAACGACTGGACGAAAAGGACGCGATGGACGTAGCGCGCTACCTCGGCAATGTCGTGGGGCGTGCGCACGCCGGCCAGCTCGACCGCGCGCAGCGCAAGGCATGGCTGGGCGAACTGACGCGAAACCGGCCAGCCACGCTGGACGCGCCATCGTGGCTATGGCGCAGCGTCGTGGCGCTGATGCAGGCGCACGAGGGCGGCTACCTCGAGCATTGCCGGCGGTTTGCCAACCGGGAGCTTTCGTAGGTATCGTCGGGCGTCTGGTAACCCGGTCAACGGAGTGATGGCGCATGGCTTGCCCTCGTGTTGTTGGACGTATCGCGTTAGCTGGAATGGCTTTCGCCTGTCTGCCATCTTTCGCCTTGGCGGATGAGGCCGCCAATGTCGCGGCCGCACCCATCAAGAGCGAGGCCGACCTGAAGGCCTACATGGCCCTCTTGCCCAAGGACTCGCCGCTCTACCTGCTGCAGCCGCTCGACCGGAAGGTCTTCGTCGAAAGCCTGCGCTTCGGCGAAAAAGGTGTCACCACGTTCAGCACCCAGGGCGTGTTCGACCTGCCGCCGGCCGATGGCCGGAAGGTGCTTGCCCTGGTCGGCGCGCAGGACATGATCGATCCACCGTCGCCGTCATCCGCCGCGGCCACGGAGCGCGCCGTGCCTCCCGCCGAATCGTTTGCCACGCAGCAACTCACGGCCTACGAGGCATCCTATGCCTCGCTGTTGAACACGACGGATGCGGTCTACGCACACACGGCCAGGCCGGCTGCCGTGCAATCGTTTTTCGACACCCACTTTGCACCGGCGCTCGCCGAAAAACAGCTGCGAGCCCTTTCATCCCGTGACCTTGCGGCGCTCTACCGGTCAACCGTTTCGACGACGGCGATGTTCCCTGATGCGAGCCACCTCGGCACCATGCGGCGCGTTTACGACGAGCTTGCGCGGCGAGGGCAGGCGACCGATGGCCAGGCGCGCGATATGTTCGGCGCACTCTTTCGTGCGCGGGACTTCAAAGGGCTGTTGGCGTTTCGCGCCGTGACCCGCAAGGCTCCCGAGGTCGCCCCCATCACGCTGGATGGGCAGCTATCGCCCCGGGGGCTGCACAGGACGCTCGTCGTCGATGGCGCGACCGTGGTCAGGGCCGATGTGGTGGACCTCGCGCGCGGTGCGCACATCGTGGTCGTCGCAAGCCCTGGCTGCCATTTCAGCCGTGACGCAGCGCAGGCGATTGAACACGACCCGCGGCTTGCAGGGATCCTTGGCGGGCATTCGACGTGGATAGAGCCGACCGGGTCGGCCACCGACCTGAAGCCGTGGGTGGCCTGGAATGCGGGCCACCCCACGCTACGCATCGACCTTGCCGCGAGCGACAAGGCGTGGCCAGAGGTCACCCGTTGGGAAACGCCGACGTTTTTGTTCTTCAAGGATGGCAAGGTGGTGGATACCGTGGTTGGCTGGCCGAAGGAGGGCAATGGGCCGGCCATCGAAAAGGCCTGGGCCCACGCCAACGGCTCGACTTCACAAATGTGAAGGTTGCATCACGGGCGTTGATGTTCCTTTGACAAACCCTCCGGCACCTTGGCCGAAATTGCTTAACCACGTGCAGGACAGGGGAAAGAGATGCGCATCGTTGGCTGGGCCCGGCTCGAGGGGGAGCGCGACCCTGCGTTGCTACGCGAGCACGCGGGCGACCTCACCATCGTTTACCCCGGCGGCGCCAACCTGTGGGTGAATTGCGACGACGTGCAGCAATTCCTCGCCAAGCTGCGTGCTCAGGGCTTCCATGTCACCGGCTTCGGCGCAGGCCTGCCCCCCGCTCCTTGAACGCCCGGCCACATGCTAGGCTGGGGAGTTAACCCAACCCACCAAAGCGCCCATGACGTCGACCACGAAGTCCCGCCGTCCCTACCACCGTGCCGGGACCGATGCCGGTGCCTTCGCCGCCCTCGTCGTCGTCATCGCGTTCTTCGTTGGCAGTGGCATCCTCGCCTGGGCGAACGTCCGCACGATCCAGGATGACAACGCGCTCGTCATCCGCTCGCAGGAGACCGTGGCCGGCCTGGGCGACATCCTGTCGAGCATCCAGGACGCCGAGACCGGCCAGCGCGGGTACCTGCTGACCGGCAGCGATGGTTACCTTGAACCGTATCGCACGGCCCTGGCCGTGATCCCGGCGCGGGTCGAGGCCATCCGGGCCGCCCTGCGCAGCGACGCGGGCCAGCAGGCACGGCTGAACGAACTGGGCGCGCGCGTCACCGACAAGCTCGACGAGCTGCGCGAGACGATCGAGCTGCGCCGCACGAAAGGCTTCGATGCCGCGCTCGCCGTGGTCGCCTCCGACCGCGGCAAGGCGGCCATGGACGACATCCGCGCGCGGCTGGCCGCCATGCGTGCGGTGGAATACGAGGAACGTGCACAGGGCCTCGCCGAGATGGAAACGGCATACCGCACGGCGCTGGCCAGTGGCGCCGGCAGCGCGCTGCTGGGCGTGGGCCTCACCGTGTTCATCGCCTTGCTCATCCGGCGCAACAACCAGGCCAGGGCCCGCGAGGCGTGGCTGCAGCAGGGCCGCCTGGAGCTGGCGACGGCCATGGCGGGCGACAAGGATGCCGGCGGCATCGCCACCGCCATCCTCGGGTTCCTTGCAGGCTTCACCCAGGCCGAGGCGGGCGTGCTGTTCGCCGCCGAGGGCGGGCGCTTCAGCCGCGTAGGCGCGGTGGGCCTTGCGCCGAACGCGGCAGCCGGCAACGCGGCCGTCACCGGTTCGCTTATCGGCCGTGCCGTCGATGAAAAACGAGCCATCGTTGTCGCTGACGTGCCCGCGGGTTATGTGACCGTTGGGTCGGGCCTGGGGCACGCCGAGCCGCGCCACCTTGTCATCGCGCCAGCCATCTCCGATGGCGTGGTGCAGGGCGTGGTTGAGCTCGGCTATTTCGGCGCGGTGGGCCCCGATGTGGTCGCGCTGCTCGAGCAGGCCTCCGAAGCCATCGCCATCGCCTTGCGTTCCGCCGCCTACCGCACCGAGCTGGGCCGCCTCCTCGACGAGACACGGCGCCAGTCCGAGGCCTTGCAGACCCAGCAGGAAGAGCTCCGCGTATCGAACGAGGAACTCGAGGAACAGACCCAGGCGCTGCGCGCGTCGCAGCACGAACTGGAAGAGCAGCAAGCCGAGCTCGAACAGACCAACGCGCACCTTGCCGACCAGTCGCGCCAGCTCGAATCGCAGCGCGATGCGCTGTCGGTGGCGAACCGTGCGATCGAATCGAAGGCGCACGAAGTCGAGCGCGCCAGCCGTTACAAATCCGAGTTCCTCGCCAACATGTCGCACGAGCTGCGCACGCCGCTCAACTCGGCGCTCATCCTGTCGAAGCTGCTGGCCGACAACGCGCCCGGTACGCTTACCGAGGAACAGGTGAAGTTCGCCCGCACCATCCACGCCTCGGGCACCGACCTGCTCACCCTTATCAACGATATCCTCGACCTTTCGAAGATCGAAGCGGGCCACGTCGATATCCACCCGGAACCGGTTTCCGTCGAAGGCTTGCTCGCCGACCTGTCGGCCCGCCTTTCGCCGCTGGCCACCGACAAGGGCCTTTCGTTCTCGGTGACGGTCGAGGCGGGTTGCCCACCCGTGATCGAGACCGATCGCCAGCGCCTGGAGCAGGTGCTGAAGAACCTGCTTTCCAACGCGCTCAAGTTCACCGATACCGGCGGCGTCACCCTCGTGGCGCGCGCCGGGCGCGGTGGGCACATGGTGTTCGCCGTGGCCGATACCGGCATCGGCATCGCCGCCGACCAGCAGGCGCGTATCTTCGATGCGTTCCAGCAGGCCGACGGATCGATCAGCCGGCGCTATGGCGGCACGGGCCTGGGCCTGTCCATCTCGCAGGAACTGGCCCGCCTGCTGGGCGGCGGTATCACCGTCGACAGCGACGTGGGGCAGGGCAGCACGTTCACGCTCACCGTGGGCACGAAGCTCGAGGCGGGGGTGGCGCGGGCTGTCGCGCCGGCACCCGCGGCCGCGACCATCGTGCCGCGCGTGCCGTCGGCCGTGCCTGCCGTGGTGCCCTCGCCCGTGGTGGTGCCGGTCGCGCCCATGGGCGCCACGGGGCGTCTCATCCTCGTGATCGAAGACGACGCCGCGTTCGCGGAGATCGTGGGCAAGCTCGCCAGCGACATGGGCTTCCGCGCCATCTTCGCCCGCAGCGCCGGCGAAGCGCTTGCCATGGCGCGCGAACAACTGCCGCAGGCGATCGTCCTGGACATCGGCCTGCCGGATCAGTCGGGGCTGCATGTCCTCGATATCCTCAAGCACGATGTCCGCACGCGGCACATTCCCATCCATGTGGTGTCGGGCGCGGACCACTCGCGTACGGCGCTGTCGCTGGGCGCGGTCGGTTACCTCGTCAAGCCGGTGAGCCGCGAGGACCTGGCCGGCGTGCTCGATTCGCTCGAGGCGCGCCTGTCGCAACGCCCGCGCCGCGTGCTCGTGGTGGAAGACGATGCCGTCCAGCGCGATGCGATCCGCCACCTGCTCGCGACCGCCGACGTGGAAACGGTCGGCGCCTCCACCGCCGCGGCATGCCTCGCCGCGCTGGCCGAGACCACGTTCGACTGCGTGGTGCTCGACCTGTCGCTGCCTGATACCTCGGGATTCGAACTGCTCGAAACACTGGCCAACGAGGATGCCTACGCGTTCCCGCCGGTCATCGTTTATACCGGGCGCGTGCTGTCCACGGCGGAGGAGGATCGCCTGCGGCGCTATTCCAGTTCCATCATCATCAAGGGCGCCAAGTCGCCCGAGCGCCTGCTCGACGAAGTGACCTTGTTCCTGCACCAGGTGGTGGGCGACCTGCCCGAGCCGCAGCAGGGCATGGTGCGCGCCGCGCTGCACCGGGATGCCGTGCTCGAAGGCCGCCGCCTGTTGCTCGTCGAGGACGACGTGCGCAATGTTTTCGCGCTGATGAACGTGCTGGAACCGCATGGCTGCATCGTCACCATCGCACGCAACGGGCAGGAAGCGGTCGACGCGCTGGCCCAGTCGGGCGCGAATGGGCAGGCCCCATTCGAACTGGTGCTGATGGACATCATGATGCCGGTGATGGATGGCCTGACCGCGATGCGCACGATCCGCCAGGAACCACGCTTCGACAAGCTTCCGATCATCGCGCTCACCGCGAAGGCCATGCCCGACGACCAGCAACAGGCACTGGCGGCAGGTGCCAGCGACTACGTGGCGAAGCCGCTCGACGTCGACAAGCTGCTCTCGCTGATCCGCGTGTGGCTGGCCGATCGCGGCAGCTGAACGAACAGCCAGTCGCAGGAGTTACGCGTCAACTCGGCGAATCCTCGGCTCGTTACCCGACCGTGCGCAGGCTCCGGCCTGGCGCACGCTCGCTAACCAGAGGATTCCAATCCATGAATGCAAAGTCGAAGGTTGTACTGCTGGGCCTCGTGATGGGCGCGGCGCTGGCGTCGGGTCACGTCATGGCGCAGGCCGCGCCGCAGACGGACGTGCCCGGCCATCCCCGCGTCAACGAAGTGAACAATCGCCTCGATAACCAGCAGGAGCGTATCGACAAGGGGCTGGCGAACGGCACCATGACGCAGAAGCAGGCGGCGCGTGACGAGACGCACGACGCCAATATCGCCCGCCGCGAAAGCGTCGACGAGGCGAAGCATGGTGGCCACCTGACCAAGGGTGAGCAGAATCGCCTCAACCGTTCGGAAAACCGCGATAGCCGGCACATCTACAGGCAGAAGCACTAACGCTGGAGCCTAGTCCGCGGCGTTGGCAAAGGCATCGAGCCGCGCATCGGCCAGCGCGCGCTCGATGTCGCTGGTGTCGTACGGTGACTGCAGCACCTGGCACCATTCGGGGATATCGGCGTGCGCATGGCCAGGCGTGTTGCACAACGCCACGATGCCGACGGCTGGGTGATGCGCGCCGAGCCATGCGGGCAGGGTCAGGTCATCGTCCACGGGCTCGCCGCAGCGGCACACCACCGCGCGGATCGACGGCGCGGCGGCGAGGATCAGGCGCGCATTGCCCGCGGTTCGCGCATGCGCCACATGGGCGCCGGTGCGCTGGAGCACCATGGCCAGCGCGCCGGCCACGTTGGCATCGATGCCGATGAGCAGGACAGAGGGTGCGGTGGTGGATACATCGTTGGTCATGCGCCGCCCACGGTACCTCGCATGGCGCCGCATTGCACGCCGGGGCTACCCGATCCACCGTCCCGGCAACGCCCGATGTGCGCCAGTTGGCGCGTTTTCGGCCATTAAAACGCTCGCTTTCGCCGATAAATCACCATATCTGGCGGGTTTCACGTTCGTGACGGTGCCTTGGTAAATCTCCGCCGCCAGCGGCCGAAACAGTCCTCAAGCCACCACTGCTTGGAAGGTCTGGAGTACATCGTGGGCAAGGTCATCTGGTACCACCCGGAACTGCGCGTGGCGCTCATCGAGCGCCGTGTTGGGTTCACCGTGGGCTCGGTCGAATCCGGCGAGCTGACGCTCGGCGGCAGGGTGGATGGGGAACTGCACGCGCCGGGCCCCACGCGCCTGCATGATGTCGCCAGCGACAAATCGGTCGGGTTCCTCGTCGAGGCCGACGTGGTGTCGGAAGAAGAAGCCAACGAGCTGCTCGGGTTTCTCCGCGACTCGTCCTCGGCGTCAGCCCAGGCCGTGTAGCCTGCGGGTAAAAACGCGCGTGTGGCCACTCAGCCACATCGCGATGTCCTGCAGCAGGTGCTGGGACGGAAATACCCGCCCATAGAAGGCGACGCCCAGGAGCACGACACCACCGGCAAGCGACCACGTGCGCCACGCGCGCCCATCGTGCGACGGGCCCAGGCCGCGGATGAACCAGGTGGCCACCGCCGTACCCAGCACCGCGCCCATGAGCACTTCGGAGACGCTGTGCACTTCAAGCGCCAGGCGGGACACACCCACGGCCAGGCCGAGGACGAAGCCGAGTGCGACAGGCAACCATGCGCCAGGCCACCGCGCGTCGCGGAACAGGATGGCCGCGAGGCTGGGCCATGCGAATAGCGAGAGCGCCGTGTGCCCGCTGATGCCCGTGTAGTCGAGCCCCGGTGGCCCGATGCCCCACGCCATGAACACCAGCTTGGAGAACGCCACCGTGCCGCCGCATGCCACCGCGGCGACGAGCCACCGGACGGCATCCCGCCGCGGGGCGGCGAGGGCAAGGACGATGGCCGTCCAAGTGATAAGGGGCAACAGCAGGGCGCTGTCGCCGAAGCACGTGATGTAGTGCCACATCACGAGGCGGGAAGAAGGGTCATGGGGGCCGGGGAATAGGGGAGGGTGCCTGCCTGACAGACTAAACAGGTATTTCGGGTATCTCCAGCGACGAGATGGCGTTCCAGTCAGTTTTCAGTCCGGATAGGTCATGTACTGTTTCCCGGACGTGCCGAGCGCGATGATTCAGTGCAGTCCACGCTTGGGCCTGTGTTTCATTTGCTTTACAGGCCCCTCCATTTTCCATTTGCCGGACCTAACGCTGATTTTGTCTTGGCCTGATGCCCGAAAACGCGCGCAAGCCGCGCTACACCCCCTTGCCCTCGTTGGCCTCGCCCTGGCGCTCTTGGCGCTGGTCGGTTGCTCGCCGGTTTCCAGCGGCAGCATGCAGGCGGTCCGCCTCGCGTTCCACGGCGAAACCGTGCACCCGACCGCCGAATCCGTCGCGGCCTCGCCGTACTACCAGCTGCAGGCCAACGGGCCCGACGGCGAGGCGATCCTGGTGCTGGGCAAGGTCGAGGATGGCCGCCTGGGCTGGTACGGGCAGGGCGACGATATCGTGTTCACGCGCCATGGCCTGCTCATCAAGACGGTGGGCTTCCCCGAGAACCTCGAGGCCACGCTGTTCAGTGGCGCCGACCCCTTCGAACAAGGGTTGCAGCACCTCGCCGGGCCGGCCACCTACACGCGCACCATGGATTTCTCCCCCGGCTTCCGGGGTGGCATCGCCATGCAGGCCACGCTGACGCCCGGCGCCATGGACGACGTCGATATCCTCGGCACGATCCATCACCTCAGGCGCTACGACGAACATCTTTCCGGGCCGGCGGGCAGCTTCACCAACCGCTACTGGGTCGATCCCGCCGATGGTTTCATCTGGAAGAGCCGCCAGTACGCGGCGCCCGGGTTCCCGCTGGAGCTGATCCAGCTACGCCCGTACACGGGGAACGCTTCGTGAGGGCGCGGGCCATTACCCTTGTCGCCCTGGGCCTCGTGGCCGTGGCGGGCATGGCGCCTGCCACCGACGCGCCGCTCACCGCCAGCGCTGCAGGGGCGGTGCGCCAGGGCGGGCCCGCCACGTACCCGGCCGGCTCCCGCCTCTCGGCACTGGCCCTCGCCGCACGCGTGGAGCCCGATGCCTACCTCGCCGGTGCCGCCTGGCTGCGGCCGTCGCTGAAGGAGGCGCAGCTGCGGCTGAAGGCCGGCGTGGTCTTCGAGCTGGGTGTGGTCCGCATGGATGCCATCAGCAAGGGCGACGAGGCACTGGGCTTAGCGGCCGCTGCGTTCCAGTCGTGGATGTCATCGCTGCCGGTCACCGGCCGGCGCACCAGCGTGGCGCTCGACCCCGACCAGCTCGAGGTCTCGCCGCCGGATAACTGGCCGCTGCAGGATGGCGATGCCTTGTTCTATCCGCGGCGCCCTTCGCAGGTGCGCATCGTGGGCGCGGTGGAAAAGCCATGCCGCGTGCCGCAGGTGGGCATGCAGGATGCGCGCCGTTACCTGGCGTCGTGCCCGCCTTCGGCGGCCGCGGACCCTGACATGATCTTCGTGATCCAGCCCGATGGCAGCGTGTTCCCGCAGAACATCGCCGCCTGGAATCGCGACAAGCCACGCGTGGTGGCGCCCGGTGCCTGGATCTACGTGCCGTTCGACCGCAAGCGCATCGCCGCCTCCACCGATGGCCATTTCAACGACGATGCCGCCGCGTTTATCTCCACGCAGCTGCTCGATGAACGGGGTGCCCCGTGAGGCGCCTGCTTCGCGCGCCGCGCCTGGACATGCGCCAGGTGGCGTGGCGCGGCTGCTGCGCCGGCCTTGTGTTCTGGGTGGGTGGCGTCGCCACCGTGCAGGCGCAGGAGACATATACGCAGAGTGATTTCGGCGGCGTGGGCCTGATGCAGACGCCCACGGCGCGCATGGCGGAGGAGGGCGAGTTCAGTTTCGTGCTCAGCCGCACCACGCCGTACACGAACTACAACGTCTCGATGCAGCCGCTGCCGTGGCTGGAAGGCAGCTTCCGCTACACCAACGTCAGCAACCGCCTGTACGGCCCGCGCAACCTCAGTGGCAGCCAGACATACAAGGACAAATCCATCGACGTGAAGGCACGCGTGTGCGAGGAATCCCGCTGGTTGCCGTCGGTGGCCTTCGGCGTCCGCGACGTGGGTGGCACGGGCTTGTTCTCCAGCGAATACCTCGTGGCGAGCAAGCGCGCCGGCGCGTTCGACTTCAGCCTGGGCCTGGCGTGGGGCTACATGGGCAACCGCGGCGACATCGGCAACCCGCTGAACATCATCAGCGACCGGTTCCGCACGCGCCCGGCCAGCGGTACCGGTGCCACCGGCGCGCTCAGCATCAACAAGTTCCTGCGTGGCCGCCCCGGCTTCTTCGGTGGCGTGGAGTACCACTCGCCGTGGGATTGGCTGGTGCTCAAGGCCGAGCTCGATGGCAATGACTACAAGCACCAGCCGCAGAACAACAACCAGCCGCAGCGCTGGCCGGTCAACCTGGGCGCGGTGTTCCGCCTCAATGGCAATGTCGACCTCACGCTGGGCTACGAGCGAGGCAACATCGGCACGGTGGCGCTGAACCTGCATTCCAACCTCGCCAGGCACGTGGGGCCGCAGAAGTCGTTCGACCCGCCCCCGGAGCCCGTGTCGTTCACCAGCACCCCGGCCAGCGAGGTGCCGACGGGCCCCACGCAGGCCACGGGGCAGGCCATGGGGGCAGGCCTGGCCGTGCCCACGCCGCCCGACGCGGCAGTGGCCGACGGGCCGCAGGCCGATCGCAAGGCGCCAGCCAACGTCGATTGGGCCGCGATGGCCAAGACACTGCACGCCAACGCGGGCATCAACGTCAGCAGCATCCGCCGCCGCGGCGCGGAACTGGTGATCACCGGCGAGCAGGAGCGCTTCTTCTACACCGCGGAGGCCGCCGGCCGCGCCACGCGCATCGTGGATAACCGCGTCGATGGCAGCATCGATTGGGTCACCGTGGAGAGCGAGCGCAATGGCCTTGCCACGGTGGATACCAGCGTGCACCGCCCGCGTTTCATCGAGCTGCTCGACCACCAGATCGACCTCCCGACGTTCCGTCGCAGTGTCGAACAGGATCCCGTCACGGCGCGCGATGATGAGCTGCTCTATGCGGCGCCACTGAAGCGCTTCACCGGCGGCACGTCCATCGGTTACCAGCAGAACGTTGGCGGCCCGGATGCCTTCGTGCTCTACCAGGTTTACGGCGCGGCCTACGGCACGTTCAATTTCAACCGCCACCTGTGGCTCGATGGCGTGCTGGCCGTCAACATCGCCAACAACTACGACAAGTTCCGCTACGACGCGCCCAGCAACCTGCCGCGCGTGCGCACCAACGTGCGCCAGTACCTCACCAGCTCGGACATCACCATGCCGAACTTCCAGCTCACGGGGACGCGCAAGCTCGGTGAGGATCTTTACGGCATGGCCTATGCCGGTGCGCTGGAAAGCATGTATGCGGGCGTGGGCGGCGAGGTGCTGTATCGGCCCTTCGGCGAGCACTGGGCGGTGGGCGGCGACATCAACTGGGTGAAGTCACGCGGTTTCGACCAGGATTTCTCGCTGCGCCGCTACCACGTGGTGACAGGCCAGGCCACGGGTTACCTCGATACCGGCTTCCACGACGTGACGCTCGCCGTGAGCGTGGGCCGCTATCTCGCAGGCGACTGGGGCACCACCATCGATGTGTCGCGCCAGTTCGCCAACGGCACCCGCATGGGCGCCTACGCCACGGTCACCAACAAATCGGGTAGCTCAGGCTATGGCGAAGGCAGCTTCGACAAGGGCATCTATGTGTCTATCCCGTTCGATGCGCTGCTGCCGAGCTCGTCGCGCAACCGCGCCACGCTGATGTGGCAGCCGCTGGTGCGCGATGGTGGTGCGCGACTCAACAAGCGGTACACCTTGTACACGCTCACCAATGATCTTGATGCGGATTTGTTCGACAAGAACCTGGGCAAGATTTCGCAGTAGGTGGGAGGCATCGCCCGCAAGCGGGCTCCCACATAAGACTGCCCCCCCAACAGAAAACTGCCCCCCAACAGAAAACTTCCCCCAGCAGAAAACTGTCCCTCAGGGAAAACTGCCCCGCATATGCAAGCGGGCTCCCACGCGGCCGGTTGACCCGGCTTTCGTGGGAGCCCGCTTGCGGGCGATGGCGTCCCGTTAACGCTGCAACGAACGCCCGCGGCCAATGCCGTAATAGGCCAGCCCGGCGTCTTCCACCACCTGCGGATCGTAAAGGTTGCGGCCGTCGAAGATGGCCGGCTCCTTCAGGGCCGCCTTGATGCGCCCGAAATCCGGGCTGCGGAAGGCCTTCCACTCGGTGACCAGCGCCAGCACATCGGCCCCGTCGAGGGCCTCGTAGGGCTTCTCGCAGAGCACGAGGTCGGCGCGCTCGCCGTAGATCCGCTGGGTTTCCTCGCGGGCCTCGGGGTCGTACGCACGCACCTTCGCACCGGCATCCCACAGCGCCTCGATGAGGCGGCGGCTCGGCGCTTCGCGCATGTCATCGGTGTTGGGCTTGAACGCCAGGCCCCACAGGGCGATGGTCTTGCCTGCGATGTTGCCGTTGAAATGCCGCTGGATCTGCGCGAAGAGGCGGGTCTTCTGGGTGTGGTTCACCGCCTCGACCATGGCCAACAGCCGGGCATCGTAGTCGTGCGCGCGGGCAATGCGCTCGAGCGCCTGCACATCCTTCGGGAAGCAGGAGCCGCCGTAGCCGGCACCGGGGTAGATGAAGTGGTAGCCGATGCGCGGATCGGAACCGATGCCCTGGCGGACCAGCTCCACATCGGCGCCAACGCGCTCGGCGATGTTGGCGATCTCGTTCATGAAGCTGATCTTGGTCGCCAGCATGGCGTTGGCCGCGTATTTCGTGAGCTCGGCCGAACGCTCGTCCATCACCACCATGCGGTCGTGGTTGCGGTTGAACGGGGCGTAGAGCTTGCGCAGGCGGCCCACGGCGCGCTCGCTGGACGAGCCCACCACGATGCGGTCGGGGCGCAGGCAATCCTCGACGGCGTCGCCTTCCTTCAGGAACTCGGGGTTGGAGACCACGTCGAACTCGATGCCGGCGTCGCGGCCCTTGAGCACCTCGGTGATGGCATCGCGCACCTTGTCGGCGGTGCCGACGGGGACGGTGCTCTTGTTCACCACCACCGCGTAGCGGTCGAGGTGCTGGCCGATGGTGCGGGCCACGGCGAGGACGTATTTGAGATCGGCGCTGCCGTCCTCGTCGGGCGGCGTGCCCACGGCGATGAAGATGAGCTCGCCATGCGCGATGGCCGAGGCCGGGTCGGTGGTGAAATCGAGTTGGCCAGCGGCGTGGTTACGCTTGACGATGGGCTCCAGCCCGGGCTCGTAGATGGGGATCACCCCCTTCTTCAGGCCTTCCACCTTGGCTTCGTCGATATCCACGCACACGACGTGGTTGCCCATTTCCGCAAGACAGGCACCGGTGACCAAACCCACGTAGCCGGTGCCGAAGATAGTGACCTTCATTCATGTCGCCTGTATAGCCGGGAAAATGTCTCCAGCTGCCGCCATTACAGCTGGCGATCGCGATCCAGGTTGTACTGGGCGTTCGCCGCGTTGCTGATGAGGCCCGAAAGCGGGAGCAGCTGGCTGATGAAGCGGTTCCAGCGGGTGATGCCTGCAGGGCCCACGTAAATGACGTCGCCGGGCTCCACGGGGAACTGGGCAGCCACCGCGTAGGCGGAGGGCGACGTGTTGTCGAGCTGGTAGATGGTGGCGGGGGCTTTTTCCATATCCTCGACGCCACGGATGACGTAGACGGATTTGCCGCGCGCACTGGTCTGGTTGAGGCCGCCCGTGCGCCCCAGCGCCTGGGTGAGACTGAGGTTGCGGGTCTTGAACGAGATGGCCTCGGGGCGCACCACTTCGCCCAGCACGTACACCTCGTGGTTATCGTTGTAGGGCAGGTAGATGTTGTCGCCGCCCTTCAGGTAGATGTCCTGGCCACCCTGCAGCGTGTGCGAGAGGGTATCGAGGTCCAGGTGGTATTCCTGGTTATCGCGGCGAAGCACCACGTTGGAGAGGTCGGCGACGGTGGCGTTGACACCGGCGGTGCCCACCGCCTGGGCCAGCGTCAGCGGCGTGACGGTGATGTTTTGCGGCGCGGTGCTGGTGAAGGCGCCGCCCAGCGTCACGCGCTGGCTGGCGAAGTTCACGATGCTGATATCGACCTGCGGCTTGGCGATGTACTTGGTAAGCCGGTTGGAGATCTCGGTGCGCAGCTGCTCGATCGTCATGCCCGCGGCCTTCACCTGGCCCACGTACGGGTAGAAGAGGGTGCCGTCGGAGCGGACGAGGCGGCCATTGGCGGCTGTCTGCTGCTGCGAGCCCGCCGGGGACGTGAGCTCGGGGTGCTCCCATACCGTGATGTAGAGCGAATCACCCGGGCCGATGTGGTAATCGGCGGGCTTGTAGGCCGTGAGCGCCGGGTCGAGCCCCGCCGGGACGGCCGAAGCCTTGTCCATGGCAAGGAGCTTGGGGGTGATGGGAACGAGTTGGTAGCGCGCGCCGGTGGCGCTCTCTTTATCGTTCAGCTCGCCGGTTTTCATGTGCTGGCCTGGGGCCAGGACGCATGCGTGCAACAGCACGCAGCATCCGGCCAGGCCGAGGGTCGGCAGGAACTTCATCGTGCGCGGATTCCTTGAGTAGAACGACGGCCCGAAGCGGACATCCGCCTACTTATACCGACGGTGCATTAACAAATCGGGAACACCATGGACGTTTGGACGTCCATTTTCCTAGGACAGCCTTAGTGGGTGCCCGTGGTACCACCCGTACCACCAGTGCCGCCGGTACCACCCGTACCACCCGTGCCGCCGGTGCCGTCATTACCCGTACCCGTGGCGGAATTCGCCGTGGCACCGGTGGCGGCGGCCATGGCGGCCGTGCCAGCGCCAACGCGAGCGGGCGCAACGGCGCCCTGCGAGGCCGCACGGGCCTGGCCCGGCGTGGCCACGCGCGGTGCCTGCGGGTTGGCGGTGTTGCCGTTGGCGGCCTGCGGCGACGAGGGCTGGGATGCCGCGGGCTGCGTGGTCTGGGCCCACAGCGGGGCGGCGACGGCAACGAGGGCGCATGCGATTAGCAGACGTTTCATGGTCTGGGCTCCTGCGATGGTGGGAAAACATAGCGCGGCCGAATGACACGCGTGATACATGAAAACACGCCGCACGCATCCGAGCATGAACACGTTCATGAACACGTTCATGATTGAAGTGCGGGGGCGATCACACCAGCGGGTTTCACACCTGTTTCGTAGGTAGAACTACGCACGCCACATGGGCGCTGATGCGATGGGATGTAGCTCACTACCATGCCAATGGTGGAAGCAAGTCGTTCCGCTGAACAACAGGATTCAGGAATTGTTTCTGTGACGTGTGTCAGGGTTTAACCATTGCCCGATTGCTGTCAATTTCGTGGCGATGCAGCATCCTCACAAATCCACCGTGGTATGCAATTGGTGACTTTGCTGGATCCGGAGCTAAACGGATCCGGATAACTGCGTGTTGGGTCGATACGGGCTTCAGGAAGCAAGCCCGCAGGCCCTACAGGGGGCACGTACCTTGGCATGACGGCTTGGCCGTTGGTGTCGATCGGCAGAAGGTACTTGTCATGCAACTGAAAAAAATCAATGCCTTAGTTGATCTTGAGCTTCATGCCGGCGACCTGATGAGCGTCGTCGCCGCGGCGCACGTCGCCTACCTTGCCCGGTTCCAGGGCGAGGCCATGGACCGCACCTACGCGGCGGCCATGGTGATGCTTATCCTGTTGACGCTGGTTATCTCAACGGCATTTCGGGTTTATGAGCAACCACTTGGCGAACGTCCTGTAAGTCATTTCTTCCGCATTGCAGCATCGTGGACCGGCGCCTTCGCGGCTCTCATGGTCCTAGGATATTTTCTTAAGATCGGCGATACGTATTCGCGCGGTTGGGTAACGCTGACTTACGCGCTCGGCCTTGCCTGTTTCGCGTTGGTGCGGCTCATCGCGCTTGTTGCGTTGCGTCGCCTGCACCAACGTGGGGAAGGTATCGGTCGTTGCCTCCTCGTCGGTGCGACGGAATCGGGCATGCACATGCTCGAACAGGTGCGCGCGAACCCCGCGCTGGGCATGGATATCACCGCCTACGTCAAGACGAGCTACGACACGTCGGTTCCCGATGGCGTGCCTGCCGTCGGTTCGCTGCTCGAACTCGAAGAGATCCTCGAGCGCGGCGAATGGGACGAGGTGCTGATCGCCTTGCCGGTGAGCGCCAACCGCGCCATCACCTACGTCATGAACCGCATGGACCAGCACGTGGTCACGGTCAAGTTCGTGCCCGACCTGCTCGGCCAGCAGCTGATCAACCACCAGATGGAAGACTGCGCCGGCGTACCCATCGTGACCCTGCGCTCCAGCCCGCTCGAGGGCCAGAAGTGGTTGGTGAAGAACATCGAGGACCGTGTCATCGCCAGCCTCATCCTGATCATGATCTCGCCGATCATGATTGCGCTGGCCATCGGCGTGAAGCTGTCCAGCCCGGGCCCGGTGCTCTATCGCCAGCGCCGCATCGGCCTGGATGGCAAGGACTTCGAGATGCTGAAGTTCCGCTCCATGCCCGTGGACATGGAGAAGAGCGGCCAGGTGAAGTGGGGTGGTGCGCAGAACAAGACCACCACGAAGTTTGGCAAGTTCATCCGCGGCACGAGCCTCGACGAGCTGCCGCAGTTCCTCAACGTGCTGCGTGGTGACATGTCCATCGTTGGCCCGCGCCCGGAACGCCCCATGTTCGTGGAGCAGTTCAAGGGCGAGATCGATGGCTACATGCACAAGCACCTCGTGAAGGCCGGCATCACGGGCTGGGCCCAGGTCAACGGCTGGCGTGGCGATACCGACCTCACCAAGCGCATCGAGCACGATCTGTACTACATCAACCACTGGTCGCTCGGTTTCGACCTGTGGATCATCTTCCTAACCCTGTTCAAGGGCTTCGTGCACAGCGAGAAGCAGACCTCCGCGCGCACCGGCATCACTGCCAGCGTGGCGCAGCCGCCGGAGCCCATCGCCGAGGAGACGCGGTGAAGCTATTGATCTGTGGCGGTGCCGGCTATGTCGGCTCGCACATGGTGCGCCATGTGCTCGAGAAGCAGCACGAGGTAGTGGTGTACGACAACCTGTCGACCGGGCACCGCGCATCGGTGCCCGCGGGCGCCACCTTTGTCCACGGCGATATCGGTGACGCCGCCCGGCTTGCCCGCGTGTTCGGCGAGCACCGCTTCGATGCGGTCATGCATTTCTGCGCGCGTTCGCTGGTAGGCGAATCCGTGGTCGACCCGTACATCTACTACGAAAACAACGTGGGCAACACGCTCACGCTCCTGGGTGCCATGCGCCACGCGGGCGTCGACCGGCTGGTCTTCTCGTCCACGGCGGCGGTGTTTGGCCACCCTGTCTCCGACACCATCGACGAGAGCCATCCCACCGCACCCATCAATCCCTACGGGCATAGCAAGCTCATGGTGGAGCGCGTGCTGGCGGATGCCTCGAAGGCCTACGGCTTGCGGTCCGTGGCCCTGCGTTATTTCAACGCTGCGGGCGCCTCGTGCTGCGGCACCATTGGCGAGGCCCACGACCCCGAGACCCACCTCATCCCCAACGTGCTCAAGGCCGTGCTGGGGCAAGGGAAGGGCCTGAAGGTGTTCGGCACCGATTACGACACGCGCGACGGCACCTGCGTGCGCGATTACGTGCATGTCAACGACCTCGCGTCGGCGCATCTTCTCGCCATCGACTACATGGCGAAGAACGAGGGCGCGTTCACGTTCAACCTGGGCAACGGCGAAGGGTTCACGGTGCGCGAAGTGATCGCGGCCGCGGAGAAAGTGACGGGCCGCGAGGTGCCACACGAATTCGCCGAACGGCGCGCCGGCGACCCCGCCGTGCTCGTGGCCTCGAGCCAGCAGGCCCGCGATGCCCTGGGTTGGCGCCCTGAGATGGCCCGCATGGAGGATATCCTGTCCAGTGCCTGGAAATGGCACCTGGAACCACGGTACTGATGCAGGCACGGCCGAAGCTGCAATTGGACTTCATCGACGCGTTGCGCGGGCTCGCGATCATCGCGGTACTGGTGAGCCACGCGCAGCGCAACGTCGAGATCTACCAGGCCATGGGCCACCCAGCCCGCATGTCGCCCTGGCTCAGCCGCTACGCCGACCAGGGCGCGCGTGGCGTGCAGCTTTTCTTCGTGGTCAGTGCGCTCACGCTGTTCCTGTCAGCGGGCAAGCGGCTCGGTGAATCCGGCGAGTGGGTGAATTTCTACATCCGCCGCGTCTTCCGCATCGCCCCGATGTTCTATGTCGCGTTCGGCGTCTATTGCCTGGCGCCCGTGCTGCTGAAGGGGCACGCCCTGCCGCCGGTCGGCACCCTCCTGGGCACGCTGACCTTCACCAATGGCTGGAGCCCGGCATGGCTGCTCGGCGCGAACGACGTGGTGCCGGGTGGTTGGTCCATCGGCGTGGAAATGTCGTTCTACATCGTGTTCCCGCTGGTTTTCCTGTTCATCCGCGACTTCCCGCGCGCGCTGGGCGCGTTGTTGCTGTTCCTCGCCCTGGATGTGTTCCTTGGTCCGGTGTTGGTCGCCAACCCGCCCATCGCTGACGCGGACCTCTGGGAACGCTTCATGTTCGTGTGGCTGCCGAACCAGCTGCCGATCTTTCTCTACGGTATCTGCGCCTACTTCATCCTGTTCACCGACACGGGGCCGCTCTCGCGGTTCTTCCACGCGGGAAACCGCGCGGCGAACGCGGCCCTGTTCGCCGGCGCCGGCCTCGTCCTCCTCGTCGTGCCCCAGGCCACCGCCGATAGCCGTGCCGTGTACCTTTACGGCGGCGCCTTCGCCCTCATCGCCCTGTGCCTGAACCGCCAGCCTTACCGCTGGCTGGTGAACCCGCTGTTGTGCCACGTGGGCAAGATCAGTTTCAGCGGCTACCTCACGCACTTCTTCATGCTGCAGGTGGCGCGCAAGCTCCTGGACAAGGTGCATGCCGGCACGCGCCTGGGGCCGGATGCGTACTTCGTCGCCACAGTGGCCGTGGCGCTCGCGGGCACGATCGTCCTGGCGACGATCACCTACCGCTTCGTGGAAGTCCCGGGGCAGGCGCTGGGCAAGCGGCTTATCCAGGCGCTGGCGGCCCGGCGCGAAGCCGGGCGGCGCACGCTGGGGGATGGCGCGGCCTGATCAGGCCGTCGTGAGCTTGCCGATCAGTTCCAGCGCGTTCGGCACCGGCTTGCCGTTGGCGAAGCAGGCCTTCACCAGGGCATTCACCTGGGCCAGCGTGGGGCGGTGGCTGCGGAACCGGTCCAGCGTGGCGTGGTCGGCCGCGGAGGCCGCCTGCACGCCTTGCGCGCGCGGGGCGTTGGCCGCGGTGGCGAACATGCGGTTCTCGCCCAGCTTCGTACCCTGGGCCAGCTGCATGTCGATGCCCGGCGACTGCGGCGATACCACGATGTTGTCGTGGATGGCGATGCTGTTGGGCACGCCCTGCCACTTGGTGGCCTTGAAGGCCGTGACCTCGGCGCCGGCGATGGGCTTGTCCGGGATGATCACGATGTTGTTGTAGATCTGCGCGCCATCCACGGGGCCGGAGATACGGAACGTGGCGCTGTCGGTCTTGCGCAGGGCATCGTTGATGCTGACGTTGAACCGCACGATGGTGCCGGTGTTGCCGATGGCGCTGGCGTTGCGGCCATCGTTGCAGACCAGCGCCATGCCACCGACGTTATCGTGGCTGTAGTTGTACTGGATGACCGTGTTGCGGCAGTTGAAGTCGGAGTCGTAGGCCTGGCCATCGGCAAAAGCCTTGTGGTCGCTGACCTCGTTGTACTGGATGGTGGTGTTGTCGCAGTCGAAGGGCCAGATGCCGGCGGCGGCCTCGCCGCGTGGCAGGGGGCCGCATTTGCTCACCGTGTTGTGCTCCACCATGGCACCGTCGCAGCCCTTCACCAGGATGCAATCGCCCGGCACGCTGGTGATGCGGTTGCCCCGCACGACCACGCCCTTGCCAAGCGCGCCCTTGCGGCTGCCGGCCCCGAGGAAAAGGATGCCGTCACGCTGGGTGTTGTCGATGACGTTGTCGGTGATCGCCAGGCCATCGTACGAGCTGGGCTTGTCCTTGCCCTTGGCTTCGACGAGGATGCCGCTGCCACCGCCATCTTTCTTCACCGGCACGCCATTGACGTCACGCACGTGCAGGCCTTGCAGCGTGATACCGTGGGCCACGCCGTAATCCTGGTGGAACAGATGCACGCCGGTGCGCCGTGGCGCGGGCTGCGCGCCCTGGTTCGAGATCTCGAGGTTGCGCACCGTCCAGTATTCGACATTCTGCAGGCGCACGGTGGAGGGCGCCTTGCCATCGGCGTGCAGGTGCGGCAGCGCGCCCTGGCCGTAGGCATCCACGACGATGGGCGCACCGGCGCTGCCCGAGCCTTTGGGCAGGAACGCCCCGGGGTAGTCGCCGCCGCGCTTGAACAGGATGCGATCGCCCGGGCCGAACGTCTCCTTGTTCAGCCGGCCGAGGCTGCGGAAGGCCTGGGCCTCGCTGCCGCCGTCGTGGCCGTCATCGCCGCCGCTGCCATCGACATACCACGTTCGCCCGCCACTGGTGCTGGCGGCACGCACGCGTGCCAGTGGCAGCACGGCGGCCGTGGCGAGGGCAAGGGTGGTGTGGCGAAGGAAGGTACGGCGCTGCATGGTGCCTCCGGGGGTTAGCGACGCTCGCTGAGGGAGTAACGGTACACGCCCCCATGTTTCCTCAGCATGTACGCGAAGCCTGCAAGATGTTTGATGGTGAGGCGCGAGAACTTGCGGGTACGGCGCTTGTAGTCATGCACGATGGAAATGCGCCGCGAGTAATAGTTGCGCAGGCCCATCTTGCGCGTGCGCACGCAGAACTCGGCGTCTTCGGGGCCGAAGAAGATGCGGTCGTCATAGCCCATGAGCAGCGCGGCCGTCTTCTTCGTGAAGGTCTGGTTGGCGCCCAGCACGTAGTCCACTTCCATCGGGTCGGCCTCGTTCTCGAACACCGTGTCGGTCATCAGGTGCCGGTCGAGTTCGCGCTGCACGAAGGCCAGCTTGCGCGTGGCGGCGATGCGCGCGGCGATAGGCTGGTAGAAGCGGGGGAAGCGCCGCGTGGAATCCTGGCGCGTGCGGTCGACGTTGAGCAGCTCGAAACCCACCACGCCGGCTTCCGGGTGCGCGGTAAAGAATTCATCGACGATGCTGCCCGGGTCGTTGGTGAGGAAAATGGTGTCGTTGTCCAGCGTCATGCAGTACTTGCCGCGGGCCAGGAACAGGCCGCGGTTACGCGCGGGGCCCACGCCCAGGTTCGTCTCCAGCGGGAAATAGCGCACCTGGGGCAGGGTGGCGACGAACTCGGCGCTGCCATCCTTCGACCCGTTATCGACCACGATCACCTCGTCCTGGCTGAAATCCACCTTGTCCACGAGCGACAGCAGGCACCGCTCGAGGTTGGCGAGCTCGTTCCAGGTGATGATGACGATGGACAGGCGCTTCTCTTCTGCCTCGCTCATGGCGTAGCTCCTAAAGGGTCTTGGGTTTTAAGCGAGGACGGGGTGATGACGGCGTTCGCCTTCACCACGTAGTTGTCGGGGATGACCACGGGGCCGAAGATGCAGGCGCCGGTGCCGATGGTGACGTTGTCACCGATGGTGGGCGTGCCGTCGCCGGGGAACCGGTTGCCGATGCAGACGCGTGCGTACAGCGTGCAGTTGCGGCCGATGGTGGTCTTGCCGTTGATAATGACGCCGAACGCATGGTAGATGACCAGGCCCGGCCCGATCGTGGCCGTGGTGGGCACGTAGCACTTGAAGACGAATTCGGCCACTTTCTCCAGGATGCGCAGCGGGGTGTGCAGCACGGTGCCGCGGGCCGTGGCGATGATGCGGTAGGTGAGGATCACCCAGAACGACTGGTCCAGCATCCACCACACCATGCCGCGCCAGCCCGGCAACGACTTGAGGCGCCGCGCGTCGGCGCGGAAATCAGCGAGCATGCGCGGTCTCCGGCGGGGGTAGGGGGCTCTTGCTGCGCATCCAGGCCCGGCGCGCCCGCGTGCGCTCGCCGGCCTCGGCCACCAGGCGCTTGTGGCGCACTTGCTGGCGGGCGTAGAACATGCCGACGAAGAACCAGAAGTACGCTTCGTAGCCGCTGAACTCGATGAATGCCAGGATGAGGTAGAGGAGAAGGAAGGCCTTGATGTTGCGGTTCTGGCCCTCGGTCTTCGAGAAGAAGATGTGGCCGCACATGACCAGGAACAGCACCAGCGACTGCACCCCGCCCTCGAGCAGGAACTGCAGGTAGATGTTGTGGACGTTGTTCTCGACGAACGTGAGGCCCGATATCTGTTCCATGATCGGCACGCCGTTGCCCACGCCGTAGCCCAGCAGGTTCTGCTTGAGGGCGATACCGGCATTGGTCCACAGGGCCAGGCGGCCTACGTTCTTGTGTTCCAGCTGGGTCTCGGCCTGCAGGTTGAAACGGTCGAGCACCGGCACGTCGATGACCTGCGACAGGATCAGGCCGATGACCAGCACCACCATGGCCGTGCAGAAGAACGTGTAGAAGTAATAATGCTTTGTCTTCCGCAGCTGCCACGAGGCGATGAAGATGGAGATGGCGGCGCCGATCAGGCCGGCGCGCGAGAGCATGGTGGCGCTGGTGAGGAAGGCGATGCCAGCCGCGATGGGGTAGGCGCGCGTGCCGATCAGCAGGATCGACAGCAGCGCCAGCAGGCTGGCCTCGATGTTACGGCCACCCGTGGACATGTACAGCACGCTCGATGCCGTCTCGCTGCGGGTGTAGATGGAACCCAGCGCGTTGGCGTAGGCGATATCGCGCAGGATGATGAACGTGATGCAGCAGCCCAGCATCCAGATGAAGATCTTGCGCAGCTCGAACTCGGCCAGCTTGTGGCCGAATACCAGCCCGAGGAAGTACGAGGCGGCGATGAAGACGATGAGCGTGGAACGCAGGCCACCGCCATACGTGGCCGCCGCGGCCATGGACGTGGCGGTGAGCGTGGCGAGGAACGCGGTGGCGGGGTTGAGCTTGAGGTAGCGCACCGCCGGGATGTACAGCACGGGCATGGCAAGCAGCAGCAGGTGGTACACATTGATGTGCGTCTTGCTGGTGCTGCTGTGGCCAAGCGGGATCTGGACGAAGATCATCGCCATGAGGGTGATCGCCAGCGCCCGGGTCTTGTTGATCTGCATCAACCGATCGCCACGCCGAAGAATTTGTGGATGAGCACCTTCATGGTCGACTTGTAGCCGCCCACGGAGAAGTTGCGCGCGATCTCGCCCAGCGGCGGCCGTTCGCGGTTCATCACGAACTGGATGTTGCGGTGGTTGCGCTGCTGGTCGGGGCTCATCAGGGCCGCGTGCTTGGCCATGAAGCGCTGGCTGCCTTCCGCGCGCTTGGTCGAGTTACGGATGCGGGCGCGGCTGCGGTCGTCGTCCACGAACGAGAGCAGGTGCCGCGAACGCACCGCGGTGCCGTAGCGTTCGGCCAGGCGGATCCACATGTCGTAGTCCTGCCACGACGGCATGTCTTCGTCGAAGCCGCCCAGCTCGCGCATGCGCGACAGTTCGGTCAGCACCTGGTTGCCGGCGTGGTTGGCGTAGAGCAGGGCGGGCAGCGTCAGCGGCTCGCCCCTGGCCAGGTCCGCGGCCGGGTAGGTCCGCTCGCGCAGGGGTTCCACCTGCAGCAGGTCCTGGAAGTACTTGAAGCGCGTGCAGGCGAAGGATGGTTTGTGCGTTTCGTACAGCGCCACCAGGCACTCGATGCGCTGGGGGTGGAAGAAATCGTCGTCGTCCAGGCCGGTGACGTAGGTGCCGGTCGCGTGCTCGATGCAGCGGTTGCGCGCCCGGCACGCACCCTGCGGCGTATCGTTGCGGAGGTAGGTGAACTTGCCGGGGTAACGGTGCATGTAGTCGGTCATCACCTCCGGCGTATCGTCCTCGGAGGCTTCGTCGCACACCAGTATCTCGACCTCGGCGTAGGTCTGCTCCAGCACCGAGTCGATGGCCCGGCGCAGCAGGCCGGAGCGGTTGCGCGTGGGGATATAGACACTTACCAGCGCCATGGCGTCGTCGCTCCTTGGTAGTGAGGGGGCCGGGCGTGCATCTCAGGCGCCCACGGGTGCGGCCGGCCGCGACAGCAACACGCCGCGGCTGCGCCAAGCCACCCACAGCAGGGGTGGCACGGCGAAGGCGAAGCGGATGGCGCAGGCCTTCCAGTCGTCGGTGGGGTAGATGGCCACGGCCACCATGAGGAAGGCGTAGGGCACGATCGTTTCCAGCGTCCACGCGCTGAAGAAATCGCGCGCGGTGATGCTGATGATCTTCGAAGAGAAGAAGTAGTACGAGAGTATCGTCGACAGCACCTGGCTGAAGGCGAGCGCCACCGACATGACCTCGAGCGAGCGCGAAAGCGCGCCGGCGATGCTCACCGCCAGCGTGATGCCGCAGATCTTGAGGTTCCAGGCGAACTCGATGTCGGAGCGGCCCTGGCTCTGGCTGAGCGCACCGATGAGCGAGCCCAGCGGGCGCAGCATGCCGAACAACAACATCAGCGGGATCAACGAGGCGACACCGTCGTAACGGTGGCCATAGAGGATGGTGACGGCGAGCGGCGCCGCCACGGCAAGGCCGATGAACACCACCGCGCTGAAGATGGAGACGCCGCGCAGGCCGAGCAGGTACACGCGGCGCAGGGCGGCCGGGTCATCCTGCAGCGTGGCGAGGCGGGGCAGGGCGAGGCGCGCCGCCACCGGCATGATCAGCTTGGTCGGTTGCAGCACCAGCTCCTTCGCCAGGGAATACACACCCAGCGAGGCCAGGCCGAGGAACTTGCCCAGGATGACCTGGTCGGCCTGGCTGCGCAGCTGGTTGATCACCTGCGAGCCAAACTGGAACGCGCCGTAGCGGAAGGCCTCGCCGATGATCTTGCGGTCGAACTCGCGGCCCGGGTGCCATTCGCGATCGGCCGAGGCGATGAACAGCACCAGGCGCACGATGCTGTTCACCACCATGGCCCACACGGCGGCTTCGATCGATGCGTTGAAGGCGAACACCATGATCACCAGCGTGGCGAGCCCCGAGAGGCGGCCGGCGACCTCGACGCGGGCCAGCCGCGGGATCTGGAACGCCTTGATCAGGCTGGCCTGGTACTGCGCTGCCACGCCCAGCATCAGGAAGTTGAGGGTCGACAGGCGCAAGAGCCCACCCAGCACCTCGGAATGGTAGAACTCCGCGATGCCGTACGAGGCCACGAACAGGATAAGCGCGGATACGACGCCGAGGCCCGCGCTGATGAGGAACAGCGAGGTGCGCTCGGGCTTGCTGATGTCCTGCCGGTGGATGAGGTAGCTGGAGAGCCCCATGTCCTGGATCATCGTCGCGACGGCGTTCACCACGTTGACGATGGCCAGCGCGCCGAGCAGGTGTGCGTCGACGTGGTGGGCCAGCAGCGCGATCTGCAGCAGCTGGCTCATGGCCGAGACCACGGTGGAACCCGCGGTCCAGGCGGCGTCTTTGCGGACGGAAGCCATGCGTGCCCCCCGTCAGGCCAGCTGCGCGGCCAGCTGGTCGTGCAGCTGGCGTTGGTTGAAGCGCGACTCGACGGTGGCGCGCGCGCGGCGCGCCACGTCGGCGAGGTCGTAGTCACCGCGCTGGATGGCCTCCAGCTTGTCGGCGAGGGCACCAGCATCGCGCTCGGGGACGAGCCAGCCGCTGGCCCCGTCCTCGATCAACTCGGGGATGCCGCTGTGCAGGGTGGACAGGCAGGGCACGCCCGAGGCCATGGCTTCCATCAGGGAGACGGGTATACCTTCCTGGTCGCCGTCCTCGGCCGTGACGCTGGGCAGGGCGAAGACATCGGCACCGCGCAACGCCGCCTGCACATAGGCCTTGTCGCGGCGGCCACGGATATGGATGTGGGCACCGAGCCCGCGCGTGGCCACGAAGGCCTCGAGCTGCGCCTGCAGCGGGCCATCACCGATGACCTCGAGCTCGATGGGCACGCCACGGGCCGCGACCTGCGCCACCGCTTCGCAAAGGTAGGGCGCACCCTTCTTTTCGACCAGCCGCCCGACGGTGAGCACGCGGAGCGCGCGGCCGGGCGTGTGGGCTTCGGCGCGTCGCGGCTGGAACGGGAAGCTGTCGAGGTCCACGCCCATGCGGTGCACCTGGATCTTCGCCGGCTCGCAGCCGAGTGCCTCCAGTTTGTGCTGCCATCGCCTGCTGATCGGCAGCATGCGGTCGCCGCTGGCGAACAAGGTCTTGTAATCGCCCGCGTGCCGCGCGAGCACGCTGTGCTGGGAGAGGTCGTAGCCGTGGAACACGGTGTAGATGGGCCCGTCGATAAGCCCCAGCGCCCGCAGGTGCACGGCGAGCACGCCCGTGGGGCCGAAGTGGGCGATGATCGCGTCGGCCTTGATCGGCTTGGACAGGCGCCGCGCGGCCCCCGCCAGTGCGAGGCTGCGGGCCACGTGCCCGTAGCGCTTCACGGAAAGTGCCCGCCGCACGCGCGCGTTGCCCAGCGCCGGCGCCACCTGCTTCACGCGGTCGACGAGGATGGACCAGCGGCGGGCCGTGCTCGCCGCGCGGTCGAAGATAAACGTGGCGCGGCCCAGCAGGCCACGCTCGGCCACCACGTCGCCCGGCTTCGGCTCCGCGCCGCGGCTCACCGCCAGGATGCGCACGTCGAAGCCGCGGTCGAGCAGGCCGACGATCTGGTCGATGACGAAGGTTTCCGAGTAGCGCGGAAACTCGGCGAGGACGAAGAGCACGGTCATGGTCAGGACCCGACGCCCACCGTGGCAAGCACCGCCTCGCGGGCGAACGCCTTCTCCCGGGCCACGGCCTGGGCGATGCGCGGGCGCAGGGCCTCGTCCTGGAGCAGGCCAAGCACCTTGGCCTTGAGCGTGCCGTCGAGCAGCGATTTCACGGGCATGGAAAGCTCGGACGTACCGAGCCGCTTCATCACGCCTTCGCTCTTGTGCTCATAGGCCAGGGCGACGGCGGGCGTGCCGAAGTTCATGGACATGATGGCGCTGTGCAGGCGCGTGCCGATGGTGAGCACGCAGCGGGCGAAGCGGTCGCCCAGCTGCACGTCGCTGAGTTCGCCCATCTCCACGTCCATGGCATCGGCCCGGCGCATGTGGTTGCGCACGCGCAGCGCGATCATGCGGTCATCCTTGGGGTAGCCGTCGATGGCCGTGCACGTGGAGAGCGCCTGGATGCGGTAGCCCTCGTCGGCCACTGCGTCGAGTAGCTCGGCGAACGCCTTCTCGTAGGTTTCCTGGCTGATGCCAAGGCGCTTGTCGAACGGTGCCAGCTCGCGGAACGTGACCGCCACGGTCGGCTCGTTGTGCAGGGGAGGCGCCGCACCCGTGGAGACCAGCCATGCGGTGTCGGCGGCCGTGCGCACCTTGTCGACGGGCACCTGCCCATCGGCCATGTGCTTCAGGCTCACTTCCTCGCGTAGCGCGAGGGCATCCACGCGCGCCATCACGTCCTGCGAGATCTTGCGGAACAGCGGGTTCTGGAAGGGTCCCACACTGTGCCCGATCATGTAGATGGGCTTGCCGGCAAGGAGCGCGCACAGGGCGTGGTCGTACTGCGTGGGGCCATACAGGTCCACGAAGAACGAACCACCCACCTGGATGACGAGGTCGTACGCCTTCAGCGATTCGATGTAGTCACGGTGGCGGCGCGGCAGGTCGATGTGCCGCGCCCATGCCGAACCGGTGGCGTGCGCGTTGAGCAGCCACGGGATGAAGCGGCGCAGCAGCTTCGCCTTGAGGCCGCCCAGGCGGCCCTTCGCATTCTCGTTGTAGTACGCGTTGAGCGTATCCACCTCGAGCGTGCGCCCCATGATCCACGAGGAACTGGTCGGGAACCGGCTGAGGATGGTGGCCTGGCAGCCCGGGATGGCGCCCTCCAGGCATTCGAGCAGCCCGCGGAGGATGGCGGCATCGCCGCGGTTGCCGCACGTGTGGTTTCCGACGATGAGGATGCGCGTCATGTTTACGTGGGCTCGGTCTTGTACTTGTAGTAGGCGTACGTGGAGTAGCCCGCGGCACGGTGCTCCACCGCGTTGAAGATGGCGCCCTTGAGCTCCACGCCGTTGTATTCGAAGCGCTGCTGGGCCAGGGCAAGCTCGGCGGCCTTGTTGAGGCCGAAGCGGGCCACGAGCAGGCTGGTGCCGGCGTGGTGGCCGATGACCGCGGCATCGGTGACCGCGAGGATGGGCGGCGTATCGATGATGACAAGGTCGTACTTCGCCACCACCGATTCGATGAACTGGGTGAAGTTCTCGTGCATCAGCAGCTCGGCCGGGTTGGGTGGCACCTGGCCGCGGCTGACGAAGTCGACATTGGGCACCACGTCCTTCTTCATCACCGCGTCGAGCGGCTGCTTGCCCACGAGCACGTCGGAGAGGCCATCACCGGCGCGGATGCCCAGCTGCTGGTGCAGCGTGCCACGGCGCATGTCGCCATCCACCAGCAGCACGCGCTGGCCGGCCTGCGCGATCACCGCCGCGAGGTTCGCGGAGACGAACGTCTTGCCGGCAAACGGGCTGGCACCCGTGATCATGAGGATGTTGTTCTTCGCCTCGAGCCGGGCGAAATGCAGGCTGGTGCGCAGGCTGCGGAACGCCTCCACGGCAAGGTCGGCGGGCTCGTTGATGGCGAGCAGCCCCTTGCGGCCGCCGGTCTGCGTCTTGCTCAGCGGTACCGAGGCGTACACCGGCAGGCCGAGGTCCTCGATGACCGACGGGTTCTCGATACCGCGGTTGAGGATCTGCTTGAGGAAGATGTAGGCGAGGGCCAGGAAACCACCCAGCACCGTGGCGATGACGACCACCAGCAGCTTGCGTGGCTGCACCGGCTGGTTGATGTCCACCACCGACTGGTCGACGACGCGCACGTTGCCGACGGTGCCTGCGCGGGCGATATCCAGCTGCTGCGCCTGGTTGAGCAGGCTGGTGTAGGTGTTGGTGCTGACCTGGACATCGCGGTTGAGCTTGAGCAGCTCCTGTTGCGTATCGGGCAGGCCGCCCACCTGCTTCTCCATCGCCGCCTTCTGTGCCTGCAGCGTGCCCATCTGCTGCTGCAGGGCCTGGTAGGCCGGGTGGTCGTGCGTGAAGCGTCGGTCGATGTCCGCCTGCTGCATCTGCAGCTGCTGGATGTTGTTCTCGACGCTTACGATCTGGTCGAGAAGGCCCTTGGTCTGCATGCTGATGTCGACCGTATGCGCCTGGGTCTGGAAGGCATTGAGGGCCCCCTGCGCGCGGTCGAGTTCGGTGCGCACCTTGGGCAGCTGGTCCTTCACGAACTTCAGCTGGCTGGCTGCCTCGGCCGAGTTGCGCTCGACGTTCTGGCGCACGTAGGCGCGGGTGATGTGGTCGAGGAGCGCCTGCGCGAGCACCGGGTCGGCGTTGTTGTAGGTAAGGCCGATGATGCCCGAGTCGTTGCCCTGCTCAAGGGCAGTGACATCGGTCTGCAGCTTGTTGATGGTGGTGAGCGGGGGCTGCTCCACCACGTCGAAGCGCGCGCCCGGGTTGGCGATGAGCTGGCGGATCTGCACGGTGACGTCGCCGGCTTTCACCAGCTGGCCCACCGCGCCCTGCGCGATGACCTTGTCGTTGTCGTCCAGCAGCGTGAACTGGTGGTTCTCGCCGGCGCGCAGCTCGAGCTTGTGGTTGAGGAGGTTGTCCGGCAGCTCGAGCTTGAAGATGTCGACGACCTCGCCACCCCAGCCGTATCGGCTCAGCCCGAAGCGAACCTTGCCCAGGTCGCCCGGCTTGTGGCCGCGCGAGAGGTAATCGCCCAGCAGCGGCATGCGCTGCGGATCGACCTGGACATTGAAGCGGAGTTCGTCCACGGCCGTGCCGATGACGAGTCGCGACGTGATGAGCGCGATTTCCGTCGTGGCCTGCGAGGCGGTGGTGCCGAGTGATTGCGTGAGATCACTCAGGCCTGGAAGCGCCGGCGTCTTCTGCTCGACCTGGACCACCGAAGTGGCCTGGTAAATAGGCGTTGCGATGACCGTGTAAAGCACGCCGAGGATAAAAAAGGCGCCGGTAACCGCGACAATCACCCACTTGTGGTCCAGAAGCGTGCCGAACAGCGCGTTGAGGTCCAGGGTATCGGTGTCACGCGACTGATCAGTTGTCGTCATCATGCGTGGGCAGTTGTTCCCAAGGTGAAATAGCCGTCCCAATGGTTATAACGGGCTTTTGATGAACAACTCACGAAGCACGAATAAGGTGCAAGGTCGCGATTCGCCTGTTACATCTGCTAGGCGAATCAGGTAATGCGAATGGCGGGCAGCACTAACCGTGCGTGCATGTGCGCGCATCCATCAAAAGGGTCTTTGGAGTTGTCCTGGAGCGTCCCGCTCGCGGTATTACTGCGTTTTTAGCTTAGTTGCCGACGCTACGAAGCCGATAGTCACGGGAACGTGTTTTGCGACCCCGTTCAACAAAATGACCTGCCGATCTCGGCTATAAGCGCGACGTCGCCCCGCGTCGTGACGCGCGCTTAGCGTTTCGTCGACATGGCACTAACAACTGGTTTAGCTGGCAGCAGGTTTCGCTGCGGCGCAAAGTGCTGCGAGCCGCATGAACAGCCGGTTCAGCTTCGTTTATGACGCAGTGCGGTGCGCCGCTGGCCGATCACGCGAGGGCAGCCTCGAGAGCCGCCTCGCAGTGGATGAGGGTGGTGTCGAACACGGGTACGGCCACATTGCCCTGGTTGAGCAGCATGCCGACCTCCGTGCACCCCAGGATGAGCGAATCGGCACCTTGTTCGATAAGCCGCGTGGCAATGGCCACGTAGGCATCGCGGCTTCGCTCATTAACGATGTTCCGGCAAAGCTCGTCGTAGATGATGCGATGCGTCTCGGCACGGTCGCCCGCGCGCGGGATGAAAGGATGCAACTCCGCGGCATGCAACCTGTCGGTATAAAACGACTGCTCCATCGTGAATGCGGTGGCCATGAGACCGGGGCGGCGCATGCCAGTGGCATGGATGCGCGCCGCCGTGGCGTCGGCGATATGCAGTAATGGGATGCCGACGCCTTCCATCATCTGGCCAGCAAGCTTGTGCATGGTGTTGGTGGCCAGCACGATGAAAGCCGCGCCGCCGCGCTCGAGTGCGCGAGCCTCCGCCTGGAGTATCTCGCCAGCACGCTCCCACTCGCCGGCCTTCTGCAAGGTTTCGATCCGCGCGAAGTCGAGCGAGCGGATAAGCAGCTCGGGTGAATGAAGGCCCCCCAGGCGTTCGCTCGCCAGGCGGCACAATTCCCGGTAATACGTCTGCGTCGAGGCGGCCGACATGCCACCGAGGATGCCGATGGTTTTCATCGCCATCCCAGCGCCGGTGCCACGTGCTTGAGCATCGATTCGAGCAGGTGCACGTTGTAGTCGACACCCAGCTGGTTGGGCACGGCGAGCAGGATGGTATCGGCTTCGGCGATGGCCTGGTCTTCCGCCAGTTCCTTCGCCAGCACGTCGGGTTCGGCGGCATACGTGCGGCCGAACACGGCTTCCATGTTGTCGATGAAGCCGACCTGGTCGCTGCTCTTGCTACGGCCGAAATAGGCGCGGTCGGTATCGTTCATGAGCGGGAAGATCGAACGCAGCACCGAGACACGCGGTTCGCGGGCGTGGCCGGCCTCGGCCCAGGCGGCGCGGTAGGCCTTGATCTGCTTCGCCTGCTGGATGTGCAAGGCCTCGTTCGTCTCGTTGGCCTTCAGCGTCGAACTCTGCAGGTTCATGCCAAGTTTCGCCGCCCACACGGCGGTGGCGTTGGAGCTGGAGCCCCACCAGATGCGGTCGCGCAGGCCTTCGGGGTGCGGCTCGAGGCGAAGCAGCCCCGGCGGGTTGGGGAACATCGGGTTCGGATTCGGTTCGGCGAATCCCTTGCCATCGAGCAGCTGCAGGAACACCTCGGCGTGCCGGCGGCCCATGTCGGCGTCCGTCTCGCCCTCGGCGGGTTCGTAGCCGAAGTACCGCCAGCCATCGATCACCTGTTCCGGCGAACCGCGGCTGATGCCCAGCTGCAGGCGGCCGTTGCTGATGAGGTCCGCGGCGCCGGCGGTCTCCAGCATGTAGAGCGGGTTCTCGTAGCGCATGTCGATGACGCCCGTGCCGATCTCGATGCGCTGGGTGCGCGCGCCGATGGCGGCCAGGAGCGGGAAGGGCGAGGCCAGCTGGTTGGCGAAGTGGTGGACCCGGAAGTAGGCGCCGTCCACGCCGACTTCTTCTGCGGCAACCGCCAGGTCGATGGACTGCTGCAAGACATCTCGGCCCGAGCGCGTCGCCGAATGCGGCGAATCGGTCCAGTGGCCGAAGGAGAGGAAGCCGATGCGTTTCATGGGGGTGCCAAGGCAAGGGTAATCCCCGGACTATACGCCCGCTACGCGTGCGCGCTGAACATGTGCACCAGGCTACCGGGGACGCCAGCGCCAAACAGGATGCCGGTCAGTTCCGCCGCCTCGTTGGCGGACTTTTCGGCGCGCGCGAACATCGCGTCTTCGTAGTTCGCAAGGGCAGCTTCGATGTCGTCCCGGTTCGCCGCGATGGCGAGCGCCAGTTCCGCGCCGTCCTCCATGGCGAGGTTGGCGCCCTCGCCGGAGGGCGGCATCAGGTGGGCGGCATCGCCGATCAGCGTCACGCCCGGCACGCGCAGCCAGCGTAGGCCGGTGGGCAGGGCGTGGATGCGCCGGAGCACGGGGGCGCCATCGCCTTCGGTGAGAAGGGCGCGTAGCGCGGGCGCCCAACCGTCGAATTCTGCCGCGATAGGCGGCACGGCGCTGTCCGCGCTACGAAAATCGATGGCGTCGAACCAGCTCTCCGGGCGGCAGAGGGCGACATAGGTGTGGATCACGGCATCGGGCTCGCGGTGGGCGAAGATGCCCTTGCCGGGCTGCAGTGCGAAGAACGAACCGCCACCCACGGCCTCGGCCGACGCCGGGTAGAGCGCGTCGACATCACGCAGCCAGGTTTCGACGAAGGAAAACCCGGCGTAGGCCGGCGCGGCGTCGGTGAGCAGCGGCCGCACGCGCGACCAGGCGCCATCAGCGCCGACCAGCAGGGACGTCGTCGCGGTATCCCCATCGGCAAACGTCACGGCATGCGTGCCATCGCCGTTCCCGACGACGCTGGCGACCTTCTTGCCCCATGCGATGGTGCCCGCCGGCAGCGCGTCGAGCAGCATCTGCCGAAGCGCGCCGCGCGGCACCTCGGGCCGGCCGCCGTTTCCATCATCGGCCTTGTCGTAAAGCACCGTGCCATCGTGAGCCAACACGCGCGTCGCTTCGCCACCCGGGTGCACGAGGCCCAGGAAGGCGTCGTACAGGCCAGCGGCCTTCAGGGCCACCTGCCCGTTGAAGTCGTGGATGTCGAGCATGCCGCCCTGGGGGCGGGCATCAGGGGAGGCGTCGGCTTCGTACACGACCGAGGGGATGCCGTGCACGTGCAGGACACGGGCAAGCACGAGGCCGCCAAGGCCGGCGCCGATGATGGCGATGGGGAAAAGCATGGGAAGGCTCACAGTGGAATGTCGTTCCATTATCGACCTGATTTTAGGCGGCATCGCGAACCTATAGAATGCAGGGATCGCCCATGGGTCGCCCACGATGCCCCTTCATTTTTCCTGCACCATGTGCGGCCGCTGCTGCCATGGGTTGCGCTTGCCGCTCAGCCTTGCCGAGTCGCTGACGTGGATCGAGAACGGCGGGAGCGTCGAGGTCTTCTGCGAAGCCATCCCGTGGCCGGAAGAACCCGCCGCCGACAACGGCCTTGCATGGCACAAGCGCAAACGCTCGTTCCTTGCCGCCAGCGGCAGCCTCCCGGTACGCGTCATCGTCACCCTGGTCGCAAGTTTTTCCGGTGCCTGCCCGAACCTGCGCGAGGACATGGGCTGCGGCATCTACGAGCGCCGGCCCACGGCGTGCCGCGTTTACCCTGCGGAGGTAAATCCATTCATCAGCGTCGACCCGGCGATCAAGCTGTGCCCGCCCGAGGCATGGCAGCAGCGCGAGGTGCTGCAGAACGACGACGGCACATGGGCTGACCCCGTGGTCGCCGCCGCTGTCGTGCGCCGTCGCGAGGATGACTACGAGGAGGCGATGGCCAAGGGTGACCTTTGCGCACGCCTCGGGATCACGGAGGCGGGCCTCAGCAACGAGGGCACCGTGGTGTATTCGCCGGCGCCGGCGCACCTGAGGGAGGCACTGGAAGCCACGCTGGCGGCCCGTGCCACCACCGGCACCGAGCACGCGCCACCCTGGACCCTCGTCTCACACCGGCTGCGCACCATGTGGCTGCTCGAGTCCGCGGGCGCCCGTGCCACGCAATCGGTGGACCTTGCGGAAGGCCGCCGCTTCGTGGCGTTCGTCGACGCTTAGGGCGACGGCGTTGCCCCCTGGTGGTGCAGGTGCGTGTTACCGGCCGCGCCGCGGCGCGAGGCTTCGATGGCCCGGTTTACGTCGCGCGCGGTGCCGTCGGGCGTGGCGAGCGCTTCATCGCCGGCTTCCCCGGCGTTGAGTTCGCCGTCGGCGATCACCGACTCGGCACCGCCTTCTTCCATCATGGCGCGCAGGCTGAGGTCGCTCCATCCGCTGCCGGCGACAACCGTGACCACGCTGTTGCCGATCGCCTCGGGCCGCCCCGAGGCCAGCGCCGCGATGAGTTTCCTGCGCAGCTCGCCGGTGGTGTGGTCGGCCTTGTCGTCAGCGTGGCCGCCGCGGATCGGCAGGCCGCGGAAGTCGTCTTCGTTGAGGGTGAACACGTGCTCGCGCGGCACGCCGCGGCCCAGCAGCCGGCTGACCACCGAGGCCGCTTCGCCCTGGTTCCTGAAATAGCCCGTGACATGGCGCATGGCAGCTCCCCGGGACGCGAATGGCGAGGCGCGTGTTTTAGCACTTGCCACGCCATGGGCGCGTGACGGATGCTCGGCGTCTGTAACCCGACAAGGCCTGTCCCGTGGCGAATGTAGTCCCGCAGCCGGTGGTGGCCACGCTCTCGCGATCGGCCATGTTCCTGGTGCTGACCGTGAACCCGGGCACGGCGGCCGCCGGGGCCGTGCGCGGCATATGCGGTGACCTGGCCGGCCTGCTGCGGGCCGTGGGTTTCCGCGATCTGGACGGCCAGCTTTCCTGCGTCATGGCGTTCGGCTCCTCGGTGTGGGACCGCCTGTTCGCCGGCCCGCGCCCTGCCGAGCTCCACCCGTTCCGGGAGATCAATGGCGTGCACCACGCGCCCTCGACCCCCGGCGACGTGCTGCTCCACATCCGGGCGCGGCGCATGGATCTTTGCTTCGAACTGGCCACGCAGGTGCTTGCCAGGCTGGAGGGTGCCGTGCAGGTGGTGGACGAGGTGCATGGCTTCAAGTACTTCGACGACCGCGACCTCATCGGTTTCGTCGATGGCACCGAAAACCCCGTGGGCATCGAAGCCGTGGAGGCGGCGGTGGTCGCCGACGAAGACCCGGCGTTCGCGGGCGGCAGCTACGTCATCGTGCAGAAATACTTCCACGACCTGAAGCGCTGGAACGAGGTGCCGGTCGAGGCGCAGGAGAAAATCGTCGGGCGGCACAAGCTTTCGGATATCGAACTCGACGACGCGGCCAAGCCCTCATACGCCCATAACAACCTCACCACCATCGTCGAAAACGGCGAGGAACTGGATATCGTTCGCGACAACATGCCGTTCGGCGACGTCGGCAAGGGCGAGTTCGGTACGTATTTCATCGGCTACGCGCGCTCGCCTTCGCGGACGGAAAAGATGCTCGACAACATGTTCGTCGGTAATCCGCCGGGCAACTACGACCGCCTGCTCGATTTCAGTACCGCCAGGACGGGTTGCCTCTTCTTCGTGCCGGCCGCCAGCTTCCTTGCCGCCATTCCGGACGCACCGGGCGCGACGGGTGCAAGCCCCGATCCTGACACCAACGGCACCGGCAGCGCGGGCGATGGCTCGCTGGGTATCGGTGCCATCCGCATGGAGAACACCGATGGGTAACCTTTTCCGAGAGCTCGCGCCCATCAGCGGTGGCGCGTGGAAGCAGATCGACGACGAAGCCACCCGCACGCTGAAGGAATACATGGCCGCCCGGCGCATGGTCGATGTCATCGGCCCGCGTGGCTACGATTACGGCGGCGTGGCCACGGGCCACGTCCGTGAGGTGGCGGCGCCGGGGGAGGGTATCCGTGCGTTGCAGCGCCAGGTGGCCTCGCTGGTGGAGTTGCGCGTGCCGTTCACGCTTTCGCGCGATGAACTGGATGGCGTGGCGCGTGGTTCGAACGACCCTGACCTGCAGCCGCTGAAGGATGCCGCGAAGGCGCTGGCGTTTGCCGAGGACCGCGCGGTGTTCGATGGCTACAAGGCGGGTGGCATCACGGGTATCCGCGAAGCCACCGACAACAAGCCGGTCGCCTTGCCTGCCGACATCGCGGCGTACCCGCGCGCGGTGGCCAAGGCGTTGAGCGAACTGCGGCTGGCGGGCGTGAATGGCCCGTACCGGCTCGCGCTGGGGGCCAGGGCGTACGCCGCACTGAACGGGGCCACCGACGAGGGCTACCCGGTGTACCGCGAGCTGCACGGCATGCTCAACGGAGGCATCGTGTGGGCGCCCGCCATCGAGGGTGGCCTGCTGGTGACGGCGCGCGGCGGTGACTACGAACTGCACCTGGGCCAGGACGTGTCGATCGGCTATGACACCCACGACGCCAGTTCAGTGCGCCTCTATTTGCAGGAAAGCTTTACCTTCCTGCCGTTGACGGCCGAAGCGTCGGTGGACCTCGCCACGAACTGAGGGCCGCCGGGCGGATCATAGGCCGCCCGCGACGTCGAGAATGGAGCCCGTGGTGTACGAGGCCTCGTCGGAAAGAAGCCAGACGATGGCGGTGGCGATTTCGTGCGCCCGGCCAGGCCGGCCGAGCGGCACCGTGGCCCCGCGGCGCCATGCGCGATCCGGCTGGCCGCCGCTGGCGTGGATATCGGTATCGGTGATGCCCGGGCGCACCGCATTGACGCGGACGCCCCGGCTGGCCATCTCCCTGGCAAGGCCGATGGTGAGCGTATCGATGGCCCCCTTGGAGCCGGCGTAGTCGACGTATTCGTTGGGCGAACCCAGGCGCGCGGCGGCGGACGACACGTTGACGATGGCACCGCCCGGGCCGCCACGATCGGTGGCGATACGGCGCACCGCTTCGCGCGCGCAGAGGTAGGAGCCCAGGATGTTCGTGTCGAACATGGTGCGGAGGCGTGCGATATCCATGTCGGCAAGGGGGGCGGCAGGCGCGACGATACCGGCGTTGTTGACGAGCGCGGTGACCGGGCCGAAGGCCTCCGCCAGGCTGTCGAAGAGCGTGATGACATCCGTTTCCCGGGTGATGTCGCCCCGCAGGCCCACGGCGGAGCCGCCCGCATGCCGGATGGCCGCGACGACCTCGTCGGCGGCATCGGTATCGCGCGCGTAGTTGACCCCCACCTTCCAGCCTTGCGACGCGGCCAGTTCGGCGGTGGCGCGGCCGATGCCGCGGCTGCCGCCCGTCACCAGCACGACGCGGTGCGGGCGCTCCCATTGCAGATTCGTCATTTCGCTCATGAAGGACAGGATGTCGACGTCGTGGAAATTGTCAAATGCGAGCTGGGCGGCGTGGGCCACCGGGTAGGCGCGGGCAGTCATGCGCTGAAGAACACGGTGGAGACGATGGTGACCAGCGCGTACAGCGCGAGCAGGGCGCCAAGGCCGTTGACCAGGAGGTTGCGGTGGGGAGAGAACGGGTGCGCGGCCACGTGGTAGTGCATGCGGACCGGCGTGGCGACGCGGTAGACCCGTACGGTGTACGGCGAGCGCCAGGTGGCAGGCTTGGCGATGGGCGTGTGCTCGTTCATCAGGAGAAGCTCCATGCTTGGTAGTGGACGAAGGCGAACGTGGCCGAGGCCGCCACGTAGGCCGTTAGCGAAAGCCGCCACAGATTCCGCCCGCCAGGCGGCGTATCTGGGTAGGGGACCGGCTCCATGGCACCAACCACTGCCCACATGGCGGAGACAATGATCAGCAGGACCAAAAGCCCCCGGACAATGGGCCAGCCGGCAGGCACTTCGAGGAGTGCCGCGGAGCAGAGGGCGATGGTCGACCATCCGAGTTGACCGTCCTTCACCATGAGAAAGGGATGCACATCACGCCTGCGGTTCCATTTGACGGCCCAAAGAAGCCAGAAGAAGAATGCGGGCGTAACACCAGGCACAACCAGCGTTACGATGAACCAAGCCATGCGCGTGCCCCCTGTGTGGTCTCCGCATAGCGTGGCAAACACGATGGGACGACCATAGCCGCGTTTTCAGGCGTGTCGCGTAGGCCCGCACCGACACGTTGCGTAGGCGGCATCCGAGCCTGTGTCAGCCCGCCGTGGCCGGACGCGCTATGCTCAACCCATGACGCCGGCCACCGCCATCACAGGCACCGATACCGCCGTGGATTGCAGTGAGGCGGCGCGGCGCTGGACGCTCGTGGCCGCCATCGTTGGGTCCGGCATGGCGTTCATGGATGGCACGATCGTCAACGTGGCGCTTCCCGCCATCCAGCACGCCATGGACGCCACCACGGCCGACGCGCAATGGGTGATGGAGTCGTACGCACTCCTGGTATCGGCGCTGTTGCTCGTGGGCGGCGTGCTGGGTGACCGCCTGGGCCGGCGCAAGGTGTTCGCCATCGGCGCGGTGGTGTTCACACTGGCGTCGGCGGCTTGCGCGGCATCGCCGGGTATCGGCGCGCTCATCGTCGCGCGGGGCATCCAGGGCCTGGGGGCCGCATTGCTCGTGCCGGGCAGCCTCTCGCTCATCACATCCGCCTACCCGAAGCAGCGACGTGGCAGGGCCATCGGCACGTGGTCGGCGTTCAGCGGCGTCACCGCGGCGCTAGGCCCGGTGCTGGGTGGGTTCCTCGTCGAACACGTGTCATGGCACTGGGCCTTCCTGATCAACCTGCCGCTGGGTGTCGCACTGGTCGCGTTGTGCCGGTGGCGCGTACCGGAAAGCCGGGGCGCCGAGTCGGGGCGGGTCGATATCGCCGGTGCGCTGTTGGCCACGCTGGGCCTGGCGGGCGTGGTCTACGCCTTGATCGAGGCACCCCTCCACGGTTGGCTCGCACCGGCTGTCGTCGGCGCGGCGGTCGTGGCCGCCGTCGCGCTCATGGCGTTCATCATGGTCGAGCGGCGGGTTGCGTCGCCCATGCTCCCCCTGGCGCTGTTCCGCGACCGCAACTTCGCCGGCGCGAACCTGCTGACGCTGCTGCTGTATGCGTCGCTTGGCGGCAGCATGTTCTTCGTGCCGCTGAACCTGATCCAGGTGCAGGGCTACGGCGCGACGGCGGCCGGCGCGTCGCTGCTGCCCTTCGTCGTGATCATGTTCGTGCTGTCACGCGTCGCGGGGCGCCTCGTGGAGGTGGTGGGTGCACGGCTTCCGCTCATCATCGGCCCGCTGGTCGCCTCGGGTGGTTTCGCGCTCTACATCGTGCCCGGGGTGGGCGGCTCGTACTGGGCCACCTTCTTTCCTGCGTCCATCGTGCTCGGCCTCGGCATGAGCATCACCATCGCGCCATTGACCACGACCGTGATGAACGCCCTGGAACCTGGCTTGGCGGGCACGGCATCGGGCGTCAACAATGCGGTCTCGCGCGTCGCGGGGCTGGTGGCCATCGCCGTGTTCGGCGTCGTGCTTACCCATGCGTTCGATGGCGCCCTGCAGGTGAACCTTGCCGGCTTGCACCTGTCACCCGCCACGGTCGATGCCATCATGGCGCAGCGGGCGAAACTGGCGGGCATCGATGTGCCGACGGGCGCCGGGGCCGCGACAACGGCGATACGTTCCGCATTCGTCACGGGCTTTCGCGCCGTGATGGTCGTCTCGACCGTGCTGGCCGCGCTCTCCGCCGTGGCGGCCGCGCTCATGATCCGCGATGCGCCCAGTCGCCATGCATAGGCCATCCGGGCTAACCCAAGGTCGTGGCTGACGCGCGCAGGCGAGCCGATAGAATCCTTGCAAGGGCGAGCCGCGTGGTCTCGCGCGGGAGGAGCCATGCGCGCCGTCGTATCGTTGTGCACGGGATGCCTGGCGATCGCGTCGGTTTGCGGCGCGGCTGCCACCGGTCATGACGGCGAAGGCGTGCTCACGCGTGCCTCCGCGGCAGCCCTGTCGACGGTCGGCGTGCAATACACCCGCGTGCTGCATGCCGGCGCCGGCATGGATAACACCCTGGCCATCATCCGCCACTGCGAAGCGCTGGCGCCGCCCGCGGACATGGATGCGATGGTGGTGAGCGGCGTGGTCACGGCCGGGGGTGCCCTGGCCAGCGCCCGGGTCATGCCCGATACGATGTTCACCCGGTGCTTCCTGGCCCGTTATGCGGGCCAGCGGTTCCCCGCGTTGCCGGCGCCCGCGACCGAGCTGCCGGTGGCGCTGCTCATCGACACCGCCACGGGCCATGCAAGCAACCCATTCACCCATGTTTCAAGGACGGACCGCCACGGCGCCATCACGGAGGCGAGCATGCCGATCTACGCCCCACGCCCGGTTTACCCGCAGGCGGCGCTTGATGACGGGGCCACCGGCAAGGCCATGGTACTCATCGTGTTCGGCAGCCTGGGCACGCCCACCGACGTGCGCATGATGGCGAGCACGGGCGACCCGCGGCTGGACAAGGCCGCGCTGGACGCGACCCGCCAATGGGTGTTCCGGCCCACGCTGGGCCGGCCCCTGAGCATCAAGGTGCCCATCTCGTTCCAGTTGCCAACCGCGGATCAGAAATCGTACGTCACGCCAAACCGCACGTAACGCGGCAGTTGGCGCACCTGCGCCTGGCCATACTGTGGGTCGGCCACGCCGGGATCGGTCTGCGAATACGGATAGATGTTGAGCGGGCGCTGCTCGTTGGCCACGTTGAACACACTGGCGGTGAAGGCCAGCTTGCCGTCCGCGAAGGCCGGGCGGTAAGTGGTGCCGATGTCGAGCTGGCGGATCCACGGCAGCCTGCCTTGCGACCCCGGCGGCGACGGCTTGCCATCGCAGTAGTGGTACGAGCCGCCGTATTTGCCCGGGTCTGTGAAATCCGGGCCGTAATAGCCCAGGCAGATCTTTGGCGAGCCCGAAACAAGGCTGAGGTTGGCGGAAACCAGCCACTCCGGCGTGACCTGGTAGTAGCCGTAGAGCTTCAACTGGTGGCGGTGGTCGTTGTTCGTGACGCCGTTGGTGTGCTCCATGATGAAGCTGTTGTCCCAGTCTTCGCTGGTCGACGCGGCGGTCTGCTGCAGGTCGGAACGGAGCTGGCCCTCGGTATTGCCGTAGCTGCGCGAGAACACGTAATCGAGCTTCGCGTACCAGGTGCCGTCGAAGGGATGCTCGAGGAAGCCTTCCAGCGCGTAGTAGCGGCGTTTCAGGCTTTGGAAGCCAAGCTCCTTGTTGCTGAGCGGTACGCTCACGTCGTTGCCGTTGACGTCGATCAGCGTGAAGGTGTTGGCGCGCCCCGGGTTGAACAGGTAGCAGCTGTTCGTCGCCGCCACGTCGTAGCCGAGCGCGGCGGCCTTGGCGGTGATGCGGTCGACATCGCAGTAATCGTCGATGGCGCTGCGCAGTATGCGTTGCGTCGCCTTGGCGCCGTAGACCCAGTTCGCCCCAGCGGTTTTCTGGAAGCCGAGGATGAATTCATCCTGGTACTCGGATTTGAGGTTCTGCGCGGTGACCGTGCGCGGATCGGGCAGGATGCCGTAGTAGTTGTTCGACGACACCGGCTGCGAGAACGCGGTAAGGCCGGTGGGCAGCCCCTGGGCATCGATGCCGCCGTACGTGAAGTACTGCGACGTGCTCAACGACGCGCCGGCCGCGTTGAGGCCGGGGTTGAGTGGCAGGCCCAGGTAATAGCGGCCGGCGTTGCCGAACACCTTGAAGCTGGCATCTCCGTTCACATCCCAGCTAAACCCGAGGCGCGGCGCCCACTGCGGGCGGTGCTGGGTCACGTAGGCGTCGCCATCGCGGTTGAAGTTCTCGAACTGGTCGTTGCGCAGGCCGAGGGAGAGCAGCCAGCGGTCGCTCACCTGCCACTTGTCCTCGATGTACTGCGCCCGCTGCGTGGCGCGGACGCTGGCCAGCGAACTGACGACGTGGCGTATGGCGTAATAGCCTTGCCCGCCATTGGGGAAGCCGCCGGTAGCCGGCACGCCCAGGCCCGTGGAGATGGGGACGTTCGGGTCGGCCTTGCCGTAGCTCCAGTAATAGCCGCCCGCCGATGCGGTGGAGCCCTGGTCGATGGCCTGGGTGACCTGGTTGTCGATGCCGGCGCTGAGGGTGTGGTCGCCGAGCGTATACGTGACGTCGATGCGCGTGTTGGTGCTGCGGGTGCTGCGACCCGGGTCCACCAGGGTCTGCACCGTCTGGTTGTTGCCGCGGGGCGAACCGCCATTCAACGCGGGATTCTGGTTGATGAGCCCATCGACGTAAGTGAGCGACTCATCATAATCGCCGGGCTGGTCGTACTGGTCGAGCTTCATCTTGCCGTACAGCGCGGATACCGTGAGGTTGTCGGTGATGTAGCCGGTGTACTTCGCCGACCACAGGTCGCCGCCCGTCTTGATGTTGTCGGCCGTGCCGATGCGATCGCCGCGCACGCCGCTGGTGTAGTCGTAATCGTAGATGGTGCCCTGCGTTTCGCGCTTGCTCGAGGCGCTGGTCAGTTCCAGTATGTGGCTGTCGGTGATGTTCCAGTCGAGCTTGCCGTACCAGCGCGGCGAGTCGTAGCGGTAATGCACGTCGGGGCTGACATTGTCGACGGCGTTGTGCGTCACGCCTTCCTCGCGCTCGAATTCGCCGGCAAGGAAGAAGAACAACTTGTCCTTGACCAGTGGGCCACCGACATAGCTGCTCACCGTGGTCACCCAGTCGCGGTTGGGCCGGTTGGGCTTGTACAGCGAGCCCGCCACGGGCGAGGCCGGCAGCCCGTTGGTGTAGTACGTGTTCACCGAATCCGCGCGGGCGAAATCCGGCTCCCAGAGTATCTGCGCGCCATAGTGCCACTCGTTGGTACCGCGCTTGCCCACCTGGTTGATCACGCCGCCATCGGAGCGGCCGTACTGGGCGCTGTAGCCGCCGGTGTAGACCTCTTGCTGGTCGATGGCGCCATAGGGCAGGGAGATGCCACCCAGGCCGCGCTGCGGATCGGTGACGTTATAGCCGTTGATGTAGTAAGCATTCTCGCTGGCGGCGGAGCCACCGAAGCTGTTGAGTCGTTGCCCCGTGGGGCCCGTGTAGCCGCCGCTGTTGGCGATGACGCCGGGCGCGAGCCGGGCCACCTCATCCGCGTTGCGCGCCAGCGGCAGCTTCGCCAGCTGGTCGGCGGTGATGACGCTGCGTGAATCGACCGCGGCGACGTCGATGGCGGGCAGGGCGTTGCCGGTGACCGTGACGGCATCCAGCGCCTGCGCCTCCTGGGCCGCGAACGATACATCGACGGAAGCGCCAACGCGCAGGGCAACGCCGCTGCGCTTCTGCACCTCGGCGCCATTTTTCCTGAGGATGACGGTGTAGTTGCCCAGCGGCAATTGGCCGGCGGCGTAGCGGCCCTTGTCATCCACGGCGACCTCGCGGCTGAGGCCGGAGTCACCCTGGATAAGCACGGTTTCGCCCGCGGCGACCGGCGCCTGGCCGGTGATCGCGCCGGTGGTGGACTGCGCATGGGCTTGGGTGCCGGCGAGGATGGTTGCAACGGCAACGAACAGCCGGCGACGGGTGGCGGTGCTGCGGATCTGCTTCACGTGGGCTTCCCCTTGGGCGCATCGCCGTGTTGCGATGCGGTATGAGTTCCTAGGGATAACGAATAGACGTCTAAATGTCTAGACGTTCAAAGTGATGCGGTCGTCATTTTCGAAACGTTGCGTTTCCCGTGGTGAACGCTGGCCGGGCGAAAAGGCTTCCCACGACGCGGTTATCGGCCTATGGTGTGCGGTTGGGTGCGCCGGGCCGGCTGGCGGCATGGTTTCGCCGGGCCGGGCGGAGTAGGCTTGGCGCTAACTGCCCGCTGCGTCATGCCATGGACCGTGAACCCCACATCCATTGCCCCCTGTGCGGCTGGGAGCCCCGCGTGGACTCCCGCTGGATCTGCGCGCCCGGTGAGCCCGGTTCTGGATGCATGACCCGCTGGAACGTGTTCTGGACGGGCGGTTGTTGCCCCGGCTGTGGGCACGCATGGAAGCTCACGGCGTGCTATGCATGCCACAAGGCAACGCCCCTGGCGCACTGGTACCACTATCCCGACGACGCCGATGCCACGCGCGCGGTGCAGGTGCCGGCTTCCGTCTAGACGCGTGCGGGGCCGGGCGGGGTATGCTCGCCGCATGGACACCCCCACGAACCGTGTTCGCCTTACCGATCTCGCCCACGGCGGCGGCTGCGGCTGCAAGCTGGCACCCGCCGTGTTGCAGGAACTGCTTGCGGGCAAGGCGCCGGCCATGCCTTTCCCGCAGCTGCTCGTCGGCACCGAAAGCAGCGACGATGCGGCCGTATGGCAGGTCGACGACACCACCTGCGTCATCGCCACCACCGATTTCTTCATGCCCGTGGTGGATGATCCGTTCGATTTCGGCCGCATCGCGGCCACCAATGCGCTTTCCGATGTCTACGCGATGGGTGGCAAGCCCATCATGGCGCTGGCCATCCTTGGCATGCCGCTGGGCAAGCTCGACGTGGAGACCGTGCGCGCCATCCTTGCCGGTGGCGAGGCCGTGTGTGCCGAAGCGGGCATCCCCATCGCGGGCGGCCATTCGATCGACTCGGCGGAGCCGATCTACGGTCTCGCCGCCATGGGCCTGTGCAAGCCGGCGGAGGTACGCCGCAACAGCGGTGCGCGCGTGGGCGACGCGTTGATCCTGACCAAGGGCATCGGCGTGGGCGTGTACTCGGCGGCGTTCAAGAAACAGGCGCTCGCGCAGGCGGCCTACGACGAGATGATCGCGTCGACCACGCTGTTGAATCGCGTGGGCCATGCCCTGGCGCAAGACGACCACGTGCACGCGGTCACCGATGTCACCGGTTTTGGTTTGCTGGGCCATGCCCTTGAGATGGCGCGCGGCAGTGGCTGCCGCCTGCGCATCGACGAATCGTCCGTGCCATGGTTGTCGCAGGCGCGTGACTTGATCCAGGCCGGTTTCGTCACCGGCGCGTCGAGGCGCAACTGGGCCAGCTACGGCGATGGCGTCGCGCTGCCTGCCGGCATGCCCGACTGGCGCCGCGACCTGCTGGTCGATCCGCAGACGTCGGGCGGCTTGCTGGTGGCGTGCAGCGCCGATCGCGCCGAGGTCATTCGCGACCAGATCGAAGCGGCGGATTACCCGCGCGCGAGCATCATCGGCCGAGTGGTCGAGGGCGCGCCGGGGGTGGAGGTGGCGTGACGCAACGGGTGGCGGAAGAGAATGGGAGTCGAACCCACCCGAAACAGTCTGGCTGCCTCACCCGGATTTGAAGTCCGGACGCCCCACCGGGGACGAATCTCTTCCAGCGAACAAATCGACATACCCAGGCCGCAGCGTGCGCAACGTGCCGCGATTGAGCATAACACCCTGCCGATCGAGGAATTCGAGGATCTGTATGGCCACCTTGCGGCCATTGTCGAGCCGGTCGCGGAACTGCGCGGCGGTGAATCGGCCATCCGGCGAATGCGCCGCCACGTCGGCGGCGATCATCACCATCTCGTGCACCACGGGGCGCAGGAAGTAGTGGTCGTGCGCTATCTCGTCCGCCAACCCGCGCCGCGCCGCCGACCGCATGCGCTGCCGCACCTCGGCTTCGGGGCGGCCAAGTGACGCGGCGATATCGCGCACGCGCGGCGGGCGGAAGCGTTCATGGCCACCAAGCAGAGGCGCAATGGCGCGCCACGCCGCTTCGTCCTCGGGGCTCGGTGTCGGCACGTGGGCCGCAAGGCGCAGGAAGGCACCGTCGCGCGCGACATGGCGCGCGACATCGGGATGCTGCAGCGCCTGCGTGAACGCCGTGGGCGGCAGGCGTGGCACGATGGATCGGCGTACGGTTTCGCGCGGCAGGCCCTGCTGGTCGGGATGTTCGGCATGGAACGCACCCAGGCGTTCCGCCAGCGCGTCGACGAACGCGCCCCATCGCAGGGCGTTGAGTACGACATGGTCGTCGCCGGTATCGAAGGCGACATGCGCGAGCCCGGGCACCATGCGCGCCATGGCGGTATCGGAGAGGCCGCGGTCGCGCGCGAAGGCCCGCAGGCCGCGGGCATACGGCGGGACATCGAGTAGCCGCGAGACGCTTGCGGCTGCGTCGTGTTCGGCCAGCGCGGCGCGTTCTGCCTCGCGTGCCGGCGTGCGCCGCTGCCGCGACGGTGCGCGCAGGTCGATGAAGAAGCCGCCGCCCACCGTGCGCTGGGCCGTCGTATCGCGCAGCACGAAGCGATCGAGTGACGCCGCGGCGATAGGGCGGTCGAGTACGAGCTGCACGTCGGCCACCTCGCCCGGGTGAAGCTGCTCGCCTTCGAGCAGGACGATGCGCGCGCCGACATCGGCGGCGGCATGGTGCAGGCGGGCAGGGAACCAGGACGCGATGGCGCGCGGCTCGCCGGGCAGCAGGCGAAGGCGCGCGTCGATGCGGTCGGTCGGCGCGTGCAGCGCGGGATCCAGCACCATGTCGCCGCGGCGTATCGCATCCCTGGTGATGCCCGGGCCGGCCAGGTTGAGCGCGACGCGGTCGCCAGCGCAGCCCTCGTCGGCTTCCTGGTTTTGCGCGTGCACGGAACGCACGCGAGCGACGAGCCCGGACGGGCTTAGTACCACCGGATCCTTGACCTGGACGGCACCGGCAAGCACCGTCCCCGTGACGACCACGCCGATGCCCTGCAGCGTAAACACGCGATCGACCGCGAGACGGAAGCGGTCGTCCTCATGGCGCCCAGGGCGCTGCCAGGCCTCGGCCGCCAGGCGTGCGCGCAGTTCGTCGATGCCAAGGCCGGTAACCGCGGAGACAGACACGATGTCGGCATCGGCGAGCGTCGTGCCCGCCAGCGCGCGGCGCACCTCGCGCGCCGCGGCGTCCACGCGTTCCGCCGCCACGGCGTCGGCCTTGCTTAGCGCGACGATGCCACGCTGCACGCCGAGCAGGTCGAGGATGGCGAGGTGCTCGCGGGTCTGCGGCATGACACCGTCGTCCGCCGCCACCACGAGCAGCGCAAGGTCGATGCCGCTGGCACCGGCCACCATCGTGCGTACGAACTTCTCATGGCCCGGCACGTCGATGAAACCTATCGTGGGCCCATCCGGCAGCGGCAGGTAGGCAAAGCCCAGGTCGATGGTGATGCCGCGTGCTTTTTCTTCCTTCAGCCGGTCGCCGGCGACGCCCGTGAGGGCCCGGACCAGCGACGTCTTGCCATGGTCGATGTGCCCGGCCGTGCCGACGATCATGGGGCGAGGGCGTCGAGGTTCGCGAGGAAAAGGGCTTCTTCGGCCTCGTCGAGGCAGCGCAGGTCGAGATGCAAGGCACCGTCGGTGATGCGGCCGATGACGGGGCGCGGCAGCGCGCGCAGCCGCGTGGCCAGGTCCTCGAGCGTGCGCTGGCTACCGGCGGGGTGGAGCGCCAACGCCGCGCTGGCCAGCGTGTCCATGGGCAGGGCGCCCGAGCCGACCTGGCTTGCGCAGTCGCCCACCTCGACCCTGAAGCCCCCGCCAAGGCGGTTGCCGACGGGGTCGCGCAGCCGGGCGGCCTGGGCGGCGATCGCATCGCGCGTGCGGCCAAGGAAACGCAGCGTCGGCAGCCGCTCGGCGAGGCGGTCGGGGTCCTGGTACAAGCGCAGGGTGGCCTCGATGGCGGCGAGGCGGATCTTGTCCACGCGCAGCGCGCGTTTCAGCGGGTTGCGGTTGATCGCTTCGATGAGCGCACCGTCGCCGACGATGAAGCCGGCCTGTGGGCCCCCGAGCAGTTTGTCCCCCGAGAAGGTGACCAGGTTCGCGCCTTCCGCGACGGCTTCGCGGACCGTGGCCTCGCGCGCGAGCCCATGTGCGGAGAGGTCGACGAGGCTGCCTGAGCCAAGGTCGTTGAGCAGCGGCACGCCCGCGCCCGCGGCGATACCCGCGAGCTCGCGCGCGCCGACCTCGGCCGTGAAGCCCTGGATGCGGTAGTTCGAGGTATGCACCTTCAGCACGACGCCGGTGTCGGCGTCCATCGCGCGCTGGTAGTCCGCGGCGTGCGTGCGGTTCGTCGTGCCGACTTCGACCATCAGCGCACCGGCGCGCGCCATGATGTCGGGCATGCGGAAGGCCCCGCCGATCTCGATGAGTTCGCCACGCGAGACGACGGCGCCACGGCCGGCGGCCAGGGTGTTGAGGCAGAGCAGCACGGCGGCCGCGTTGTTGTTCACCAGCGTGGCGTCTTCGGCGCCCGTCAGTTCGCGCAGCAGGCCGCGGACGTGGTCGTCGCGCTCGCCGCGGCCGCCTTCGTCGAGGTCGTATTCCAGGGCGAGCGGATGGCGCATGGCCTCGGTGGCCGCCGCGATGGCGGCCTCGGCCAGTACGGCGCGGCCCAGGTTCGTGTGCAGCACCGTGCCGGTAAGGTTGAAGAGGGGCCGGAGGGTGGAGCGCCGGGCGGCGAGCCAGGCGCCCGCCGCGAACACCACGGCCGCGATATCCGGCACGGCGGTCGCTCCACGAAGGATCGCCGCGCGGGCCTGCTCGAGTACGTGCCGTATGGCCTCGGTGGTTGCCACGCGCCCGTGGACGTCAAGCAGCGGCAGGACGTCCGCTGCCGCCAGCACGGTGGCGACGGCGGGAAGCTGGCGGAGGGCACTGTTCGACGGGTCGGCCATGTCCATGCGCGGCAGCGTAGCCCCATCGCATGGAGGCTGGCTAGTCGACGTCGGCCGTGTCGCCCATCAGTAGGAACGGGTTCGGCGCGTGGCGGGCGAAACCGGCCTCGCCCACGAGCAGGTCAAGCCCAAGGGATGCCAGGTCGTCGGCCACCGGGTCGGCCTGCGTGTCCTTCACCTGGTACAGCAGCTTGCTGTAGGTGTGGCATTCACCGCAGGTTTCCGCCTTCACCAGGCCGTTATCGCCTTCGATGGCCTGCACCTGCAGGTGGCGCGTGCCACCGCAGGTGATGCACGAGGCCCGCACGTGGTTCCAGGCCGTGGCGCACAGCGAGCAGTGCAGGAAGCGCGTGCCCGGCGTGATGCCGCTGGCCGTGACCATGCCGGCGACGCTGGGTGAACCGCAGCAGGGGCATAGCGAGCGCTGCTCGAGCAGGCGCAGGTCGGCAGCGACGAGGCGCGAGGCCGACACGGTGAAGTACACCTGGAGCGCAGCGGCGATGTACACCGCGGCCGCCTGGTCGGCGGCGGCGACGGCGCCACGGAGGAACTGGTCGGCGAGCGTGTCGATGGCCGTGTCGTCCATGGCCCGCAGCTGTTCGATCGCCTCGACGGCCGGCGGCGGCAGGCTCGTCGACTCCACTTCACCCAGCAGCAGGCGAAGGCCTTCGCGCCATGCCGCGTCGCGCGCGTGGCCGTCGGCGGCCAGGGGTGGCAGGCGTGCCTCGACGGCCCGGGCTACGACCTCGGTGGCCACGGTGCCCGAGGGCGCCAGGGTCGTGGCGACCGCGTGCTGGGCATGCGACACCGCCGCGAGGAAGCGCAGCCAGGCTTCCAGCGGATGCCCCGCGGCAAGGGATTCGAGCCGTGCCGCCGTGCTGGCGAAACGCCGCTGGCGATCGGGCAGGGCGATGGGCTGGGGCGACTTCACGCCGGCATGGGCGGGGCCGGACCACTTGGCGTCGGGCGGGAGCTGGGCTTGCTTCACGGTTGCTTCCGGTGGGCGATGAGTTCGCGGAACCACTTGCGATGATGGTGCCACGCCCAGCCCGGGGTGACGTAGCCCTGGGTCATGGAACGCACCGAGCCACTGATCCAGATGGCCGCGTACACGTGCACCACGAACACCAGCACCGCCGCGAAGGCGCACAGGCTGTGCACGAGGATGGCCACGCGCTGCACTTCGATCGACGTGGCCTTGCCGAAATACACCTCCCAGGCCAGCAGGCCGGAGAACAGCAGCACGGGGATCAGGAATGTCATGGACCAGAACACCAGCTTCTGGCCCGGGTTGTTGCGCCCGATGGGTGGCACGTGCCCGTCGTCGTTGCGCACCACGTGGGTGATGGCCTTCGACCACGCCACGTCATCGCGGTTGGGCAGGTTCTCGCGCCAGAACTGGATGATCATGCCCACCCAGCTCACCATGAGGCAGATGCCCAGCCACGGGTGGGCGGCGCGGGCCCACTGGCCGCCACCGAACAGGCCCGAAAGCCAGAACAGGATGGGGTGGAACATCGACAGGCCAGAAACCAGCAGCAGGATGAACAGCCCGGCGTTGATCCAGTGGTTGATGCGGTTCACCGTGGTGTACCGCGTGATGGTGTTGGCGGGACGGGTCATGGCGCCTGTTCCTCCTCGGTTTCACGCATCTCGCGGCGGGCCTCGGCCTCGTCCTCTTCCGTGGTCTCGTTCGGGCCAATGGTGATCCAGTGGAAGAAGGCGCCGATGGCGGCAAGCGCCACGGCGGCGACGGCGAGCGGCTTGTACAGGCCTTTCCACGCCTGCACGAGGGTGCTGATGTGCGGCTTGTCGGGCAGCCCGGAATACAGCGAGGGCTTGTCGGCATGGTGCAGCACGTACATCACGTGGGTGCCTTGCACCTCGGGTGGGTCGTACAGGCCCGCATGGGCGAAACCGCGCGCCTTGAGGTCGACGATGCGCTCGGCCGCCTGGTGCTGCATGTCGGTCTTGGCACCGAACATGATGGCGCCCGTGGGGCAGGCTTTGACGCAGGCCGGCTCGAGGCCCACCGTGACGCGATCGGAACACAGCGTGCACTTGTACGACTTGTGGTCGGTCTTGCTGATGCGCGGGATGTTGAAAGGGCAGCCCTTGACGCAGTAGCCGCAGCCGATGCACTTGTCGCTGATGAAGTCGACGATGCCGTTGGCGTACTGGACGATGGCGCCCGGCGCCGGGCAGGCCTTCAGGCACCCCGGGTCCTCGCAGTGCATGCAGCCATCCTTGCGGATCAGCCACTCGAGGTTGCCCTGCTCGTTCTCGTACTCGTTGAACTTCATCAGGGTCCATACGCTGGGACCCAGGTCGTTCGGGTTCTCGTACGAGCCCTCGAAATGGCCGATCTCCGGCCGCAGGTTGTTCCACTCCATGCACGCGGCCTGGCAGGCCTTGCAGCCGATGCAGCGGCTGACATCGATGAGCTTGGCGACCTGGTCCTCGACGTTGCGCGCCGAGGGCGGCGTCATGGTGGAGGCCGAGCGGCGGACGTAGTCTTGCGATTGCATATCGGACATGTCGTTCGCCTCAGCCCACGGGAGCCGACGTCTTTTCGACGTTGACCAGGAACGCCTTGAATTCCGGCGTCTGCGTATTCGCATCTCCGACCGACGGGGTGAGCGTGTTGGCGCCGTACCCCTTCCTCGCCTGGCCGGTGAAGCCCCAGTGGATGGGGCAGCCGATGACGTGCGTGGCCTTGCCGTCCACCATCAGCGGCTTGATGCGCTTGGTGACATAGGCCTTGCACACCACCTCGCCACGCTTGGACGACACCTTGACCCAGCCGCCCTGGTCGATCCCCTTCTCCTTCGCCAGCGCCTCGCCGATCTCGATGAATTCCTCCGGCTGCAGGATGGCGTTGATCAGTGCGTGCTTGGTCCAGTAGTGGAAATGCTCGGTGAGGCGATAGGTGGTCGCGACATAGGGGAAATCACCCGGCTTGCCGAAGTTCGACCGGTCGTGGTCGAAGACGCGCGCCACGGGGTTCGGGCCGACCTTGGGATGCAGCACGTTCACCACGGGGGATTCCATGGGTTCGTAGTGCTCCGGGAAGGGGCCTTCCGCCATGAGGTTGCGAGCGAAGAGGCGGCCCTGGCCTTCCACGGTCATGATGAAGGGGCCATCGTTGGCGGAGGGTTTCTGGGTCACGACGTAATCGGGCACGTCGATGCCCACCCACTTGCTGCCGTTCCATTCCACGACTGGCTTCTTCGGGTTCCAGGCCTTGCCCTCGGGGTCGGCGCTGGCCCGGTTGTAAAGGATGCGCCGGTTGGCCGGCCACGCCCACGCCCAGTTCGGTGCGATGCCTTGCTCGCGGGGGTCGGTGGCATCGCGGCGGGCCATCTGGTTGCCCTTCTCGGTGAAACAGCCGGCGAAGATCCAGCAGCCCGACGCGGTGCTGCCATCGTCGTGCAACTGGCCGAAACCGTCGAGCAGGGTGCCCGCCTTGGAGGTGACCTGGGTGACCGGGTCGGTGACATCGGCGAGGAATTTGCCGTTCATCTCCTTGGCCAGTTCTTCCGGGTCGGGCTCCCACGGGTCGGTGTATTTCCACGTCATGCCCATGAGCGCATCGGGGAAGGCGCCGCCTTCTTTCTGGTAGAGCGCACGCAGCCGCTGGAACAGGCCCGACATGATCCAAAGGTCGGATTTGGCGATGCCGGGGGCATCGGCGGCCTTCCAGTGCCACTGCAGCCAGCGTGCCGAGTTCACCAGCGAGCCGTTTTCTTCCGCGAAGCACGTGGTGGGCAACTGGAAGACTTCGGTTTGGATCTCGCGCGACCTGGCCGGGTTCTGCGGCCCGAAATCCTGCCAGAAGCGCGAGGTTTCGGTATCGAGCGGATCCATGGTGACGAGGAACTTGAGCTTGCTGAGGCCCGCCCGGATCTTGCCGCGATCAGGGAATGCCTGCAGGGGATTGAAGCCCTGGCAGATGTAGCCCGTCATCTGCCCGTTGTTCATCATCTCGAAGGCCTTGATGATGTCGTACAGCGGGATGTCGAGCTTGGGCAGCAGGTCGTAGCCCCAGTGGTTGTCGACCGTCGCGGCATCGCCGAACAAGGCCTTCATCAGGCTGACGGTCATTTTCTTCGTGTTCTGGTAGTAGCTGGTCTGGCCGGGGCGCAGCGGCTTGAACTGCCGCGTCTTCATGTACTCGTCGAAGCTGGTTTCCTTGTCGGTGGGCAGGTTGAGGTAACCCGGCATCTGGTTCGAGAGCAGGCCGATATCGGTGAGGCCCTGGATGTTGGAATGCCCACGCAGTGCGTTCATGCCACCACCCGCCACGCCGATGTTGCCCAGAAGCAGTTGCACCATGGCCATGGCGCGGATGTTCTGCGCACCTACCGTGTGCTGGGTCCAGCCCAGCGCGAAGAGGCTGGTCATGGCCCGGTCGGGGGCGGACGTGCCGGCGATGAGTTCGCAGATATGCAGGAATTTATCCTGCGGCGTGCCGCAGATGCGCGACACCATCTCAGGTGTGTAGCGGCTGACGTGCTGTTTCAGCAGGTTGATGACGCAGCGCGGGTTTTGCCAGGTGTCGTCGGCCTTCGCGAAGCCGTCGTCGCCGATCTCGTAGTCCCAGCTGCCCTTGTCATAACTATGGGTCTGGTCGTTGAAGCCACTGAAGAGGCCATCGGTGAAGGTGAACTCATCCTTCACCAGCAGGCTGGCGTTGGTGTAGTTCTTGACGTACGAATGCTGGATCTTGTCGTTCGTGAGCAGGTAGTGCATCACGCCACTTAGGAACGCGATGTCGGTACCCGGGCGGATGGGCGCGTAGTAATCGGCCACGGAGGCCGTGCGCGTGAAGCGCGGATCGACGACGACGAGCTTGGCGCCGTTCTCGATCTTCGCCTCGATCACCCATTTGAAGCCGCACGGGTGCGCCTCGGCAGCGTTGCCACCCATGACGATCACGACATTGGCGTTCTTGATGTCCTGCCAGGTGTTCGTCATCGCACCGCGACCGAATGATGGGGCCAGACTGGCCACCGTCGGTCCGTGTCAGACGCGCGCCTGGTTGTCGAACACCACCATGCCGAGGGAACGGGCTACCTTCCAGGTGAGGTAGGCGGTTTCACTGGAGGACGCCGACGCCGCGAGCATGCCCGTGCTGGTCCAGCGGTTGACCGTGGTGCCGGCGGCATTGGTGGCGATGAAGTGCTTGTCGCGGTCATCCTTCATGAGCCGGGCGATGCGATCGAGCGCGAAATCCCAGGTGACTTCCCTGAACTCCGTGCCGCCCGGCTCGCGGTACCGCGGCGCCTTGAGGCGCGTGGGGGCGTGGACGATATCGAGCAGGGCCGAGCCCTTGGGGCAGAGGGTGCCCCGGTTCACCGGGTGATCCGGATCGCCCTCGATGTGGATGATGTTGGATCTGGCGTTTTTCGCCTTGTCGCCCATGCTGTAGATGAGGATGCCGCAGGCCACCGAGCAATAGGTGCAGGTGTTGCGCGTCTCTGTCGCGTGGGTGAGCTTGAAGGGGCGGACGGCCGCGGCTTGCGCCACGCCGGATGCCCCGAAGCCCATGACGCCGAGGCTGGACGCGGCCAGCCCCATGCCTGTCAGCTTGATGAACTCGCGGCGGGTAAGTGCCATCGCAAGAACTCCGAGGGAAACCTGGCTGGACCCCACCCCCGGAGGGGCGGGCGTTGGCTTGCGCTTCTTGCTGCCTTGAACTTACCACGATCCTACAAAGGGGGGAGAGGGCATTCCTGCACAAAAATGCTTCGCTAACGGAAATACGTGTTGTAGAGCCCGGTGCCGACCGCAATCACCAGGAGCACGAACTGGAACCCCATGAAGAGGGCAAACATCCAGGTCGGGATCTCCCGGTACTCGATATCGGTGGAAGTGTGCTCGCAATCCATGAGGTTATCCTTAGTTGAGCCAGCCGAAGTGGACGCCCGAGTCACAAATAGCGCTTACGCCGGCGACGAAGAGGGAGCCGGCGAACACTTTGTAGTGCACAAAGCGCTGCCGCCCATTGAGACGAACGGACAATTTGCGTTGCGGGAAGATCAAACCGATGAGTGGAATAAGGCAGCTGGACAACAAAATACCGATGAGCAGGAAAAGCGTGAGCCCCGACGGCGCCTGACTCATCCGTCGCACAGCTTCTTCGTGCTCGTAGAGCGCCGAGGTCGTGAAAATCACGGCTGCCCAGGCAAGCTGCCCGTCCTTCACGATCAACAGCGGCGAGAAATGCGCGCGACGCTTCGCGTCGGCGAACGCGTAAACGATGCTGACCATGGCAACGGGTGCCAAAAGCGGCAGCACGATGTTTGCCGACACCCAACCCGCCCAACCATGCATTGCGACCCTCGCGAAACCGTGACCTGCCTCGATGCTGCCAGCCTCGCGGCTACGTTCAAGGCGAAAAGGCCACGCCGCGGCGAACCCCTACGCATTCTGTCGGGCTCGCCCGCGCCGCCCCCCGCGGAGGCCTGTATTTGCGTCTACCCAACCGCCGGGAGACCGCATACCATCGGCCTGTCCGGTGGCGGCCAAGGGGGCCATTTCCCCGGGCATACGGGGAGCCACCATGGAATATCGCCAGGGCGCCGGAAGGCGCGGTAGGGAACGCATGCGCGGTGGGCCGGGCGCATGAGCGGCCGTCACGCAAAGCGTGTCCGTGAGCGATGGGACGATGCCCTGAGCCGGGTGGGCTGGGATGACTTCGAGCGCCGCGTCGGCGCCTTTTATGAAGGGCAGGGCTACCGGGTGGAATACACCGGCACGGGTAACGGCCTGGCCGCCACCGATGGCGGCGTGGACCTCAAGCTCTTCCGCGGCGCTGAATACATCGTGGTCCAGTGCAAGCACTGGAACGTCTTGCAGGTGCCGCACAACCCGGTACACGAGCTCATCGGCGTCATGCACACGCAGGGAGCCAACGGGGCGATCCTCGTCACGTCGGGCGAGTTCACCCGCGCTGCGCTGGAATCGGCGTCCCGCTTTCCCGGCATTACGCTGGTTGACGGCCCCACGGTGCGCCAGATGATCGGTCCGATCGAAGAGCCCGTGCTGGCACCCGCGTCGCTGGTGGCCCGCGAACCATCGTGGATGGCGGCCGCCGGCCGGCATCGTCCGTCCCCGCGGCAGGGTAGAAGCCGCGCCGCCGCGATGTACGCGTTTGCCTTGGTTGCGACCGCGGCGAGCCTGGCGCTCTGGGCGTTTATCGTGAATAGCATCCGGAAGCCGCTGCAAACAGTGTCAGTACCGGCGGTATCGGCGCCGCCTCGGGATGCCGCACCGGGAGCGCCATTCCGCGGCTATACAACGGGTGCCGCGGCCAGCGACATGTCGCCCGCGCGCATGCCCCGGGCAACCCGGCACGACACCACGCCGCAGACACCGCTCGACCTTAAGGAATGGGAGCGGAAGAACGCCGAGGCGATGAAAATCCTCGAGAAGACGACGCCGGTGATGCAGTCGCCGTAATCGCCAGCAAGCTGGCTCCCACACAAAGAATGTAGGAGCCAGCTTGCTGGCGATGCTTCTGCTCGTTTACCGCATGCCACCGGTAGCAAGGATCAATTCACCCGTCACCCAGCCCGCGTCGTCCGAAGCGAGGAAGGTCACGATCGGCGCGATATCGCTGACCTGGCCGATGCGCCCCAGCGGCGTCTGGCCTTCGGCCCAGCCCTGGAAGTCGGAGCCGATGAAGCCGGCGGTGTGGGTGCCCTCGGTTTCCACCATGCCCGGGTTCACCGAGTTCACGCGGATGCCGCGCGGGCCAAGCTCGCGGGAAAGCACGCCGGTGATGGCGTCGACAGCGCCCTTGGTGCCCGTGTAGATGGCGGATTCGGCCGGCGTCAGGCGGGTGACGGCGGACCCGATGTTGATGATGCTGCCACCCTTGCCAAGGTGCGGCGAGGCCGCGCGCGTGACGAGCAGGGGGCCAAGCACGTTCGTGTCGAACATGCGGCGATACAGGGCCTCGGTGTTGTTTTCCACCGACGCGAACTCATACACGCCCGAATTGTTCACGACGACGTCGAGCCGGCCGAAGTTGTCGATGGCGGCGTCGACCAGCTTGCCGGCGTCGGCTTCCTTCGTCACGTCGGCGCCCACGGCCACGGCCTTGCCACCCGCGGCGGTGATCTCGGCCACCGCTTTTTCGGCCCCCGCCTTGCTGGAGGCGTAGTTGACGACGATGGCGGCACCTTCGGCCGCCAGCGCCTTCGCGATGCCCGCGCCGATGCCCTTGGAAGCGCCCGTGACGATGGCGACCTTATCTTGCAGCTTGCCCATGGTGGTTCCCTTGATAGTGGGGTCGGCTCGACGTGAGCCGCCTGCACCTATCACTGGGGCCGCGCCGCGGCGGCTGTGATACGTCGCGCGGAAAAGCACCTTTGCCCAGGCGTCACGGATACGGAGCTTTCAAATACTGTTGCGGCTCCACCAGTTCAAAAACGCCGGAGTCGACGGCGTCCTTGCGCAGGAACGGGCCGTGGCCCGCGCCATAGATGACGAGGATGCGGTCGGTGGGCTTCGTGGCGAGGTCGCGGATGTGGGTGAAGATGCGCAGGTTACGCGCGTACCAGTGGCCCACCCACGCTGCCCCGGGGTTGTCGGTGTCGTCGCCGAACCTGGCCATGTCGAAATAGTTGGCCCCGTCTTCGCGCATGCGCGCCGGGTCGTTGAAGCGAAGGTACCACTGCGTCACGGTGTGGCCCGGCAGATACGCGGTATCGCGGGCCGCGAAGGCTTTCCAGCGGTCGACGTAGGCCTGGTAAAGGTCGGCCTTGCCGTGTGCCTGGGCCCATGCCTTGGCATCGTAGCTGGCCTCGTCGCCGGGTGGGCTCCCGTTCCAGTCCACCGCATCGACGCGCGCCAGGCCCAGCTTCTTCGCCAGGCGCATGCCAATCTGGTCGGTCTCGTCGGCCTTCAGCGTGTACGTGCCGGCGCGGTAGGCCGCATACCGTGCGTCCAGATCCCCCTGGCTGGCGTAGGGTAGCTCCAGCGCGATGTGCGTCGGCCGGAATGCCGCGAGCTGGTCGACGAGCGCCTCGATCTCCGCCTGGCGCTTCGGTACGAGCACGTTTTCCACATGCGTGTTGGCCACGTCCTTGTTGTGGTTCGCAAGGTGGGTAGTGCCGAGGAAGAGCATCCTGGGCTTTTCGTCGGCATGGCTGGCCGGCGAGGCGAGGGCGACAAGGGTGAGCAGGATCCACGTGCGGCGCATGGTGTTCCTCCCATGGGTGGTCGTGAACCGATGGTAGGGGCGCGCGGGCGCCGCGCGACCGTGCCTGACGGCATGCTTCGACCAGTACGCATAAATGGTGGGGGGGCGGAAACGCGACGCCGGTCACGCTAGCCGGGGTGTCTCACCGGCACCATGGATTTGCCTGGCGCCCCCCGGAATCCCCCATCGCCAGGCCCAGCGCCGCCCGGACCATCAGCCGGAGCGGCGCTTTTTTTTGCCCCGAAGAGTCACTTGCCTCTTGAAAGTTACTCGATCATCCATAAAAGTATGTACGTAATTCAACTGACTTATGGGTGTCCCCGTGTCCGCTGTCATCGATTCGCCCGCCGCCCCGGCGCGGCGTAGCAAACCCCTCAAGCTCGCGGCAGGTGCCGTGCTCCTGCTTGGCGTGCTGGCCTATGGCGCCCACTGGTGGACCACGGGCCGGTTCATCCAGGACACCGATGACGCCTACGTGGGCGGCGACGTCACCGTCATTGGCTCGAAGGTGCCGGGTTACGTCCAGGCAGTGGCGGTCACCGATAACCAGGCCGTGCACCGGGGCGACCTGCTGGTACGCATCGACGACAGGGACTACCGCGCGGCGGTGGCGAAGGCCGACGCCGCGGTGGCGGCGCAGGAAGCCGCGCTGCGCAACCTCGACGCGGTGGCCGCGTTGCAGGAGAGCGTCATCCACCAGGCCGAGGCGACCAAGGCCGCGGCCGACGCCGAGGCCACGCGGGCCAGGCTGGACGATACCCGCTACGGCGACCTCGCCAGCCGGTCGGCGGTATCGGTCGAAGCCGCGCAGAAGGCGCGGGCGGCGGCGCAAACCGCCGACGCCGACCGCCAGAAGGCCGCTGCCACGGTGGAAGCGGCCCGCCGCCAGCTCGATGTCATCGGCACCCAGAAACACCAGGCCGATGCCGCGCTGGCGCAGGCGCGGGCGCAGGCGGACGCCGCCCACCTCGACCTCTCGTACACGGAGGTGCGTGCGCCCGTGGACGGCACCATCGGCAACCGCCGCGCCCGCGCGGGCGCCTTCGCGTCGGCCGGGAGCCCCTTGCTTTCGGTGGTGCCTGCTCACGGCCTGTGGGTGGATGCGAACTTCAAGGAAGACCAGCTGGCACGGATGAAGGTGGGGCAGGCGGTGGACGTGCGCGCCGACGTCATGCCCGACCACCCGTTCCACGGCCATGTCGTGTCGCTGGCACCCGCCACCGGCGCGCAATTCAGCGTGCTGCCACCGGAAAACGCCACCGGCAACTTCACCAAGATCGTGCAGCGCGTGCCCGTGCGCGTGGCGCTGGACGGCAAGGATGGCGACCTCGGCCTGCTGCGCCCCGGCCTGTCGGTCACCGCCACCATCGATACGAACGCCGCCCCATGAGCCCGGTCGCCCAACTCACCCACGGCCAGAAGATCTTCGCCTTCGCCAGCATGTGCGTGGGCATGTTCATCGCGCTGCTGGATATCCAGATCGTGTCGGCGTCGCTGCGCGATATCGGTGGCGGCCTCTCGGCGGGTGCCGACGACACCGCGTGGGTGCAAACGAGCTACCTGATCGCGGAGATCGTCGTCATCCCGCTGAGTGGCTGGCTTTCGCGGGTGTTCTCCACGCGCTGGCTGTTCGCGGCCTCGGCGGCGGGGTTTACGCTGACGAGCCTGCTGTGCGGCATGGCCTGGGATATCCAGAGCATGATCGTGTTCCGCGCCGCGCAGGGGTTCCTTGGCGGCTCGATGATCCCGACCGTGTTCACCACGGCGTTCGTGTTCTTCGAGGGCAAGCAGCGCGTGGTGGCTGCCGCCACCATTGGCGCGCTCGCGTCGCTGGCACCCACGCTCGGCCCCACGCTGGGTGGCTGGATCACCGACAACTACTCATGGCACTGGCTGTTCTTCATCAACCTGTTGCCGGGCATCTTCGTGACGGTGGTGGTACCCATGCGGGTGAAGATCGACGAGCCCGACCTCAGCCTGCTCAAGGTGGGTGACTGGGTTGGCATCGTGCTGATCGCCGTGTTCCTGGGTTGCCTTGAATACACGCTGGAAGAGGGCCCGCGCTGGAACTGGATGGAGGACCGGGTGATAAGCACCACGGCGTGGACCACGCTGATGGCCGGCGTGCTCTTCATCTGGCGCGAACTCACGGCCGAGCACCCCGTGGTGGACCTGCGTGCCCTCAAGGACCGCAACTTCGCCTTAGGGTCCTTCTTCTCGTTCGTCACTGGCATCGGCCTGTTCGCGACCATCTACCTCACGCCGCTGTTCCTTGGCCGCGTGGAGGGGTACAGCGCGTTCCAGACCGGTAAGGCGGTGTTTTCGACGGGCGTGTTCCAGATACTGACCATCCCGGTGTACGCGTTCCTCGCCAACCGCGTCGACCTGCGCTGGCTGATGATGGCGGGCCTTGGCCTGTTCGCGATCTCGATGTTCGAGTTCACGCCGATCACGCACGACTGGAGCAGTGCGGAGCTGCTGTTCCCGCAGGCCCTGCGCGGCATGGCACAGCAACTGGCCGTGCCGCCCGTGGTCACGCTGACCCTGGGCGGCCTGCCGCCCGCGCGCCTTCGCCACGCCTCGGGCCTCTTCAACACCATGCGCAACCTCGGCGGCGCCATCGGCATCGCCGCGTGCGCCACGATCCTCAACGACCGCACCAACCTGCATTTCCAGCGGCTGGCCGAGCACCTCACGCCCGCCAACGAGCCGATGAACGCCCTGCTGCAGGGCGTTGAAGGCACGGGGGCGACGCCAGAAGCCGCCTTGCACCAGCTGTGGCAACTCACGTACCGCGAAGCGCAGACGCTGACCTACAGCGATGCGTTCTTTTCCATCATGGTGTGCTTTGTGATCGCGACGGCCATGGTGCCGCTGATGCGCAAGGTGGCACCACCGAAGGGCCCTTCCGCCGATGCGCACTAAACCGCTTGCCTTGCTTGTCCCCATGCTGCTCGCCGGCTGTACGGTCGGGCCCGATTACGTGAAGCCCGATGTCCCCGCCGGCTCCACGTGGCACCAGGGGGCGGCCCTGGCGCAGCGCCAGGGCGACGCGCCGGCACCCGCGCTCGACGCCTGGTGGCAAGGGTTCGACGATCCGGAGCTCACGGCAATCGTATCGCGCGTGTTGGGCCAGAACCTGGACCTGGCGGCTTCCGCCGCCCGCGTGCGGCAGGCGGAGGCCGCGTCGCGGCAGGCCCACGCCGAGCGCCTGCCGCAGGGCAGCCTGGATGCGAACGGCGCGCGCCTGCGCCAGTCCGAGCTTAGCCCGCTGGGCAAGCTGGCACGTGCCACGCCGGGCTACGACCGCGACCAAACGTACGAAGACATCGGTGCCGGCGCGAGCTGGGAACTCGACCTGGCCGGTGGGCTGCGTCGCGGTGACGAAGCCGCGAACGCGGCACGGGAGGCCGCGGAAGCCACGCATGCCGGCGTCCGCATCACCCTGGTCGCCGAGGCCGCGGATGCGTATTTCCGTGTTCGTGGGGCACAGGCGCGCATCGGCATCGCCAACGAACAGATCCGCAACGAGCAGGGCCTGGTCGACCTGGTGCGGCTGCGGCTCACCCACGGGCTTGGCACCGAACGCGAGGTGGCCCAGGCCGAGGCCCTGCTGCTGCAGGCCCAGGCCACCGTGCCGCCGCTGCAGGCCGAACTCGATACGCAGCTCAACCGCCTCGATGTGTTGATGGGGGCGGCTCCGGGTACCTATGCCAGCGAGATCGCCTCCACCCCGGCCTCGTCCAAGGTGCCGACGGTGGACGCCGCGGGCGGCCCCGCATCGCTGTTGCGCCGGCGGCCCGACGTCATCGCCGCGGAACGGGAGCTGGCCGCCAGCAACGCCCGTATCGGCGTGGCGCTGGCGCAGTACTATCCCCAGGTGTCCCTGTCGGGGCTGCTGGGGTTCGCCTCGCTCGATAGCGGCAAGCTGTTCACCGGGGCGGCCGCCCAATCGCAGGGCGCGCTGGGGCTGCACTGGCGGCTGTTCGACTTCGGGCGCGTCGATGCCGAGGTCGGCCAGGCACGCGGCGCGTACGCCGAGGCGCTGGCGCGGTATCGTGGGGCCATGCTGAAGGCGACCGAGGACGTCGAAAACGCCATCGTGTCGCTCACCCAGCTGGAAGCGCAGCACGCCGTGCTGGAGAACGAGGTAAAGGCCCATGCCAGGGCCCGTGATGCCGCGCAGGATGCGTACAAAGGGGGTGCGGTGAGCCTGCTTGAGGTGCTCGACGAGGACCGCCAGCTGCTTGCCTCGCGCGATTTGCTTGCCCGCGTGCGCACAGACGATGCGCGCGCCGCGGTCGGCGCGTTCCGTTCACTGGGTGGCGGTTGGGAAGCCCCGGCCGACAAGGTGGCTGATGTTTCGAGGTGACCATGCGGTACGCGAAAGGCCATAAGGAAAAGACACGCCAGCGCATCATCGAAACGGCCGCGGCGAATTTCCGCGAGCGCGGTTTCGAAGGCGAGGGCATCGCTTCGGTGATGCACGACGCCGGGCTCACCAACGGCGCGTTCTTCAACCACTTTGCCTCGAAAGAGGACCTGGCCCGTGAAGTCGTGGCGTTCGCCATGGCCGAGCGGCTCGATTTCCTCAACGAGCGCATCGCCACGGGTGGCAACACCCAGGCATACATTGATTCGTACCTGTCGACGAAACACCGTGATAACCCCCAGCAGGGCTGCCCCATATCGACCCTCGTGGGCGACGTGGCCCGGCGCTCGGAGCCCGTGCGCGAAGCCTTCGCCGAGGGCATGGAAACGCTGGTGGCGCGGCTGTCGCGGCAGTGGCCGGGGCTGGAGGAGGGCCCCGCACGCGAGCGGGCCATCGCGCTATATGCGTTGATCAACGGTGCGCTGCAGATGGCGCGGGCGACCAAGGATGGGGCGCTGTCGGAGGAGATCCTTGCGGCGGGGCGGCGGGCGGCTAGCGCTTTGTTGTAGGCATCGCGCGCAAGCGCGCTCCCACAGGAACGCGGGCGCTACCTACAAAACGGAAACCCTGTTCTTGCCAGCGGCTTTCGCCTCGTACAACGCATCGTCCGCACGCCGCACCAGCGCGATGGCATCCACGCCATGCAAGGGCGCCTCGGCGATGCCCACGCTCAGCGTCACGTGCAGCGGCATGCCGTGCCACGAGAAGGGCTCGCTGGCGGCGTTGATGAACTCCTCCGCGCGCACCATGGCGTCACGGAGCGATACCGGCGGCGCGAGCAACGCCACGAATTCGTCGCCGCCCAGGCGGCACACCGTATCGGTCTTGCGCGTGCGGCGCAGCAAGCGGCCCGCGAACTGGCGCAGCAGCTCATCGCCTGCCGCGTGGCCATGCACATCGTTGACGGCCTTGAAGCCGTCCAGGTCCATGTAAAGCACGGCGAGGCTCTCGTCGGCTTTCAGGTGGGCGAGCGAGCCCTTCAGCCGTTCTTCGAACACCATGCGGTTCGGCAGGCCCGTGAGCGGGTCGGATTCGGCGAGTTGGCGCATGCGGTCGGCCACGGCCCGGGCCACCGACACATCGCGAAGCACCAGCACGCCGCCCACGACGTGGCCGTCGCGGTCGCGGATGGGCGCGGCGACATCCTCGATATCGAGCCGGGAGCCGTCGGCCAGCAGCAGCTGGCGTGGCTGCAGCATGTCGACGGTGCGTTCTTCCGTGATCGCACGCATGAGCGAGGTTTCGCTCGGCTCGTCGTTGCTGTCGCGCAGCTTCACCACGTGTTCGATCGGCATGCCGCGCGCGCGCATCGCGGGGCGCAGCAGCAGGTCCTCGGCACGCTGGTTGAGGAACGTGATGGCACCGGTGATGTCGGTCGTGAGCACTGCGTCGCCGATGGAATCGAGCGTGACCTGGGCCAGCTCCTTCGCCGCGAACAGGCTTTCCTCCAGGCGCTTGCGCTCGCTGATGTCTGTGACCATCACGTAGAAACCGCTGAACGCACCGTCGTCGCCAAACTCCGGCGTGTAGGTGACATCGCCGGTGAAGAGGCGGTCGTGCAGGTTCATCTGGTTCATCTCGAAGCGCACCGCCTGGCCCTGCCGCACGCGGGCGATCATTGGCGCCACGCGCTGGTAGTAGAGCTCGCCCACGAAGTCGCGCAGGGTCTGGCCAATGCGCGGGGCCGCGTCGCCGAACCAGTCGCGGTAGGTGCCGTTGACGAAGCGGTAGACCTCGTCGGCGTCCACCCGCGCGATGAGGGCCGGGATGGCGTCGGTCATGCGGCGCAGGCGCCGCCGGGAGTGGTCGAGCTCCTCCTGCAGCATGCGTGCGCCGGTGATGTCCTGGAGCACGGCCACGAAACCACTGGTGGCCCCGTCCACCCGTACGGGGGTGGCGTGGGCGTGCGCCCACACGAGCAGACCGTCGTCGCCACGGAAGCGGAACACCTGCTCGAAGCGATCGCCATGCGTGACCAGGTTGCGCCAGGCATCGACGACGCGTGCCTGGTCGCTCGGTTCGATGTTCTCGCGCATGAAGCTGGCGACATCGGCGCCCTTGCGGGTGCCCACCCATTGCACGGCCTGCGCGTTCAACCACAGGGGAACGCCATTCGCGTCGACGTGGAACACGGCAAGGGGCGCCGCATCGGTGAACGCGTGCAGCTCGGCGCGGCCCTGCTGGGTGGCGGCCAGTGCATCGCGCCAGTTGTCGAGCAGGGCGCCCGCCATGTGCCGCGAGCGCCGCAGGGTGACCACCGACCACGCGACAAGGCCGGCGAGCGCGAGCCCGGCGATCGACAGCACCAGGTCCTGGCGGGTCTTGCCCTGTTGCAGCCGCAGGCGCTCGTACGCGGCCAGTGCGCTGACATCGTGGGCCACGGCGTCGTTGCGCGACTGGTAGTCGGCGCCCATCAGCTCGTCGATGTAGCGCTGGCGCTCGCTCGCGGCCGAGCGGGCGAGGAGGGGCGATGCCGTGTCGACGCGATCCTGCAGGCTCTTGCCGAGCTGGGCCACCAGCTCGTTTTCGCGGCGGTCGCGGCCCAGGCTGCCGCCGAGCATGGCCATGTGGTCGTGGGCGGAACCCACCGCCTGCCGCCACATGGCCCGGGCGTTGGGTTCGTCACGGAGCACCCAGGCGCCGATGGCGGCGCGCATGTCGTGCACGTCCTGCCCGATGGCATTGGTGGCGATGAGCACCTCGTAGCGCTTGCCAACGATGCCCTGCGTGGCGAGCAGGCCGAGCGCCGTGGCCACGCCCGCGAAGGTAAGCAGCACCACCAGGGCCACGCTGGCACGCGTGCCGCGGTCGACGAGGTGGGTGAGCCGTGCGTGGCGCTCGTGGGGCATCGGGGTGGTCGTGGCCGTGTTGGGCCGAATCTAGCAAAGCTGCCGCGCCGTGGGGCAGGTTTTTGGCGATTCTGTGACGGGCCGCTGGGCCATGCGTCACGCCACTGCCACGGGTCCAGCGGGATTCTTGGCGTACCGCAAGTAACCGGAGAGCATCATGGCAAGCGAGCCGAGCCGCGGCGACAACGTGAGCTGGGAGAGCTCACAGGGAAAGGTGAAGGGCAAGGTCGTCAAGAAACTTGTCCAGCCGTCGAAGATCAAGGGCCACGTGGTGGCAGCCAGTGAAGATAATCCCGAATACCTCGTCCGCAGCGAAAAGACAGGCGCCATGGCGGCACACAAGCCGGAGGCCCTGAAGAAGCGCTAGCCGTTCCGGCGCGGCATGGCGAATTCCACCCAGGTCGGCGCATGGTCGCTGGCCTTCGGCAGGTCGCGTACCCAGCGATCGACACCGGCGGCCTTGATGCGCTTCGCCAGATTGGCCGAGAGGAGCAGGTGGTCTATGCGCAAACCACGGTTCCGGGGCCAGTGCTGGCGGAAGTAATCCCAGAATGTGAACACCTGCTCGTTGGGGTGCGCCGCGCGGAGAGCATCGGTCCAGCCCTGCGCGAGCAGCCGCTCGTAGGCATCGCGGGATTCCGGTTGCAGCAGCGCATCGCGCCGCCAGTTCTTCGGATCATAGATGTCGGCATCCGTGGGCACGACGTTGTAATCGCCAGCGAGCACCACAGGGTAGCCTGTATCGAACAGTGGCTGTGCGTAGGCGATGAGACGCTCGAACCAGGCCAGCTTGTAGTCGAACTTCGGGCCGGGTCTCGGATTGCCGTTCGGAAGGTAAAGGCAACCGACGAGTACGCCGTGGGCGAGGGCTTCGATATAGCGGCTGTGCACGTCCCGGGCATCGCCCGGCAGGCTGCGCCGGCTTTCGATGGGATCCTCGCCGCGCGAGAGGATGGCCACGCCGTTCCACGACGCCTGCCCGGACCACACGGCCCCATAGCCCGCGTCGTGGATCGCCTGCAGCGGGAAGCCGCGATCGGGTGCCTTCAGCTCCTGCAGGCAGGCTACATCGGGCTGCTCGCGCTCCAGCCACTCGAGCAGATGCGGCAGGCGCGAGGTGATCCCGTTCACGTTGAAGGTTGCCATCTTCATGGCGTGACTGTCCGGGCGTTGGCGTGGACACACGGTGATGTGGCTCGCGGCCGTCGTGACATCGCCCTCACGGCTCCAGCACCCGGCCTTCAGGGCTAGGCCGCGACGCTGGGCTCCCAACGAGGACGGAGCACCGCCGTGGCCAACGAAAAGAATGCCCCCGAGAAGCACCCCGGCCAGAACGACATGCCGGAAAACCCGCGGAACCCGACGCGCCCGCGCGAGACTGATTCGTCAGGCGATCCGGTCGACGACTCGGGCGAAGACAACCAGCACAAGAAGGGCTGAGGACACCATGCTGCAACTGAACCCGCCACTGCCGCTGAATACCCCCAAGGGCGAAGGCTTCGCCCACTTCCTCATCGATTACGGTCCGGAGTCAGATTTGTACTGGACGGTGTTCATCACCGAAACGGGCGAGATCTGGACGTTCGCGAACCGCGACGTGCGGGCTTCAAAAAACATTACGCTGGGGCGCACGTCGCCCTCCCTGCCGCGCCCCGCGCCGGTGCGCCGCCGCGATGCATCAGAAGCCGCCGTAGTGCCCTTGGGTGCCAAGGAAAGCGTGAAGTAACCGCACCCCCCCGTAGGAGCCCACCCCTGTGGGCGACGGCTCCTCGCGAAACGCCGTCGCCCACAGGGGTGGGCTC
>NZ_JZRB01000024.1 GCF_000964085.1 Luteibacter yeojuensis | reverse complement strand
CACGGGGTGGGCTCCTACAACGCTTTCAGGTGCCTGACGATGGAAGAAGCCCGCATCAAACGCCTCCGCTGGCGCACCCGCCGCGGCACCCGCGAGCTGGACCAGCTGTTCGGCTGGTGGCTCGACGAGCGTTTCGCTGACGCGGATGAGGGCGCCAGGATGGCATTCGACACGCTGCTGGACGTGCAGGATCCCGATCTCTGGGATTGGGTGATGGGCCATGCCCGCGCCCCGCGCGACGACTGGCAGGCCATCATCGATGACATCCGCACAAGGCATCACCTTTGAGCCGCGCCCCTCGGCCGCGCTCACCCGTTTCCTCGCCCTGATCGTCCTCGCCGGCGCCCTGGCGCCATGGCCCACCAGCCTGCCGCTGGGGGTGCGTGCCTGCCTCTCGCTGGGCGCGCTGGCGTTCGGGGCATGGCGGGTGGCCCGGTACCGCCAGCCGCCGTTGCGGGCCGTGCAGTGGCTCCCGGGCGGGGCGTGGCTGGCCGTCGACCGCCATGGCGTGCCGTTCGCGGCGGAACCCCGCCACGCCCGCGTGGTCGGTGAATGGGTGTTCCTCAGGCTTTTATGGCACCGCGGCCACGCGTCACTGGCCCTGGGCCCCGACAACATGAACGCCGACACCCTCCGTATCCTCCGTATCCGCCTCGGGCCCGGCTAGCGCCCTTGCCGTGCGCGGCCGCATCGGGCACAGTGCCGCGCGGTGCCTGCCATCCGTGGCGGCTCCCCACATCCAGGTGCTTTTCGACAGGTATGTTCAGACCCCTCGAGCTCTTCATCGGCCTGCGCTACACGCGGGCGAAGCGGCGCAACCAGTTCATCTCGTTCATCTCCACCGTCTCCATCGTGTGCATCGCCATCAGCGTCACGGCGCTGATCACGGTCATGTCGGTGATGAACGGCTTTGACAGCGAACTGCGCGCGCGCATCCTTGGCGCCGTGTCGCACGTCACCGTGTCGGGCATCGACGAGCCCGTGCGCGACTGGCAGCGCGCCGTCGACGTGGCCAAGACCACGCCGCACGTCGAGGGCGCCGCCCCTTACGTCGAGATCCAGGCCTTCCTGCAGGCCCGGCGCTCCAGTGGCGCCATCATCCGTGGCGTCGTGCCCTCGCTCGAGCCCAGGGTCTCCGACCTCGACCAGCACATGGTCGAGGGCAAGATGGGCGACCTCACCGACCACAGCTGGAACATCATCCTCGGCAAGGAGCTCGCGCTCGACCTGGGCGTGAACGTCGGCGACAAGGTCACGGTGGTGGTGCCGCAGTTCACGGCCACGCCCATGGGCGCGGTGCCCAAGCTGCGCAATTTCAACGTCAGCGGCATCTTCGAGCTGGGCATGCAGGAGTACGACTCCAACCTCGCCCTCATCAGCATGCCCGACGGCGAGCGGCTCAACGGCCAGGCCGGTGCCACTGGCATCCGCCTGAAGCTCGACGACATGCGCGAGGCCACGCCGGTGGCGCAACTGCTCGTCAACGAACTGGGCCAGTCGTACCGCGTGCAGACGTGGATGGATACGCACGCCAACTTCTTCCATGCCATCGACATGGAGAAGACGGTGATGTTCATCATCCTCTCGCTCATCATCCTCGTCGCCGTCATCAACCTCATTTCCATGCTGATGATGCTGGTGACCGACAAGCAGGCCGACATCGCCATCCTGCGCACGCTCGGCTCCACGCCGCGCAGCATCATGGCCATGTTCATGGTGCAGGGCCTGCTGGTGGGCATCGTCGGCATCGCCGCGGGCGTCACGCTGGGCGGGCTGCTTTCGTACAACCTGCCGGCCATCGTCAAGTTCATCGAGCACGTCACCGGCCATACCTTCCTGGCGCCGGATGTGTACTACATCAGCGAAGTGCCCAGCCAGTTGCTGTGGTCCGACGTGGGCTGGGTGGTGCTGGTCACGTTCTGTTTCTCGCTGCTCGCCACCCTGTACCCCGCGTGGCGCGCCTCGCGCGTGCAGCCCGCCCAGGCGCTTCGTTATGAATAACCCCAACGACATCGTCCTGCGCGTCACCGGCGTCGCCAAGGTCTACGAAGAAGGCGACCTGCGCACCGGCGTGCTGTCCAACGTCAGCTTCGAGCTGCGCCGCGCGCAGACGCTCTCCATCGTGGGCGCGTCGGGCTCGGGCAAGTCCACGCTGCTGCACATCATCGGTGGCCTCGACACGCTCTCCGCCGGCAAGGTGGAAGTGAACGGCCGCGTGCTGTCCGAGCTCTCCGATGCCGAGCGCGGCCGCGAGCGCAACCGCTCGCTGGGCTTCATCTACCAGTTCCACCACCTGCTGCCGGAATTCACCGCGCTCGAGAACGTGGCCATGCCATTGCTCATCCGCGGGGTTTCCATTCCGCAGGCGGAGAAGGAAGCCGCGGCGCTGCTCGAGCGCGTGGGCCTGGGCGCGCGCCTGCGCCACCGGCCAGCCGAGATGTCGGGCGGCGAACGCCAGCGCTGCGCCGTGGCCCGCGCGCTGGTCACCAAGCCGGCCTGCGTGCTCGGCGACGAGCCCACGGGCAACCTCGA
>NZ_JZRB01000023.1 GCF_000964085.1 Luteibacter yeojuensis | reverse complement strand
GTCGACGCGGTTGATCGGGTCGCCACCGCAATATGCGTACCTATTCAAACCGCCTGCGCCAAAGGGGCTCACGTGGTCAGGTTCGCAGAATCTTCGGACGACGGAGCCATACAGCCGGTTTCTGAGAAGATAGATGGCTGATTCGCCGTCGCACACTTCGCCGGCGTAGGCGAGCCTTGGTCTCTCGTGGTCGGCATGTGCGTTCATGCGCGTGCCACTTTGTCGGATATATCCCTAAGCACACCGAACGCGTCGTAGGTCCTGGTCCCGGTCGCGCCATCGTGTGTGACGATCACCGAGCCTTGCGGATCCGTCCCCAGCAACCACGTGGTTCGCACCGCCTGGGCCAGCCGTGTCTCGGCGATGGCCTTGCCACCCACGCGGATGAACCGGCGTGCCTCTCCATCGCGCGAGTACTCGTAGACCAATGCGCCTTCCTCGTAGAAGCGCCATGTGCGCATCGCGTCGTGGTCGACGATCCAGGGGCGCCCGCCTGGCCCGTGCTGGTAGCGGCTTTCCTTGCCATCGGGGAGGGTCATGCTGGCGAGGCGCCCTGCGCCATCCCACGCCAGCCGCATGCCGCGCCCGTCGTCGACGAGGTTGCCGTCGGCGTCGTAGCTCAGCGTCCAGCTTGTTTCCCCAGGCTTGCCTGCCGTACTGCGGCGCACGCGGATGGCGCGGTCCCTGTCGACGGTGTCGTAGTCATACGCCAGCTCGTCGACGGTGCCATCGCTGCGCGTCGTGGCAACGGTAAGCAGGTTATCAATGGCATCGTGGAGGAAGGCCTGGCGTACGAAGGGCTTGCCTTCGTCGTCGGCGGGCAGCTCGCTATCGGTGCTGGCGTCGATGGTGTGGAGCACAAGGCGCCCCCGCAGGTCGTAATCGAACGACTCGTCGCGGCACAGGGCACCGTCGTTGCCGTACCACTTCTTCGCGGTCACCTTGTTGTCGGCGCGGTAGACGAGGGCGAGGCGGCGTACGGGAACGTCGTTTAGCAACCACGACACCTCATCCACGCGGCCGAACGTGTCGAGATGGGCGCGCTGGGCCAGCGTGTCCCCATCCGGGCCCTGCGTCGCACGCACCACGGCCCGCGAAAGCGCGTCGTAGCCCAGCGTGGTCTGGAGGTCGCCATCCACCGCAACAGATAGGCGCCCCAGCGCGTCATAGCGGTATTCCCCGGATACACCATCCTGCCCCACCTTGCCGAGCACGATACCCGCGGGCGACACATCCGTGACGCAGTCGTGGGTCGCCCCTTCGACCGGCTGCACCTTCTGCTTCGTCAGCCGCCCGCGGCGATCGGGCGTGATGTGGATGGTGCCGGCTTCCGCGCCGAGCTGCGTGGGCAACCCGCTGCGCCGGTCGTACTCGGCCTGCGCGATGCGTGGGCCGAGCTCGCCCACCGTCGTGGAAAGAAGGCTCTCGCCCAAGCGCCGGTCGTACGCCATGCGCAGCTCAACACCCGACGGCCGCCGTGTCGACACTGGGGCCAGCTGCCCTTCGACGTAGGTTTGGCGTGTCTCCAGGCTGCCCGCCTTCTCGCGGGTGATCCGGGCCAGCCCATCGAACTCCCGTACCCCAAGGAAGAACTCGCCCTCATCCTCTGGGCCCACCACCGCCAACGACAGCGAGCGGGGTACGTCCGGCGCATCGACGTACGTGCGGCGTACCCGGCTGCCGTCGGGCAACGTGGTCTCCACCTCGCGGTCGTCGCTATCCCATGCGCGGCGCGTTTGGCGCTGCTGGTCGCCCCAGGTGGCGGTTTCTTCGACCACCCGGCCAAGCCCATCGTAGGCCCAGCGTTCTTCAAGCTCGCCCGTGGTGCGGCGGACGACGCGCCCCGCCGGGTCGGTCTCGGTTATGGCACCGTTCTGCACCTCGTCGCCCCCTTCGCGCCAGGTGGTTTCGCGTAACCAGACGTCGTCGGCGCTCGTGCCACGGACGAGGCGCACGTCGCTCACCGTGGCGCTGCCATCGGGATGCAGGATGCGCGCCTCCCGCCCCCAGTCGTCGTAGTCGTAGCGCGTGGTCAGTTCGAGCAGCTCGCCCCCCTGCAGCTCGTCGCGAGCGGTGGCCGACACCCGTTGCCCCAGGGCGTCGTACGTGTAACGCACCATCTCGAACCATGCGCCCTCGCCCAGCGCTTCCGCGCCGGTGATTTCCAGGCCCCGCTCGTCGAGCCAGCTGCGCCGCCGCACATCCAGCACGTCGCAGGCTTCGACCCACCGTGCCACGTTCGAGAGCTGGTAAGCCCACGTACGGGTCGCCTCGTAGTCGGTGACGCCAGGCGACGCTGTCTCGCTCACCATCCGGCCCAGGCTGTCATAGCCGTACACCGTTTTCGTGAACATGTTTTCCGTCGCCAGGACCAGGCCGTTCACCAGCGCGAGGGTTTCGCTGGATACCGCTTCCAGCCCATCGTAAGTGCGTAGCGTGCGCCGCGTCGTCCAGCCCTCGGTGCCCAGCAGATAGTCCACCAGGGTCTCGGAGGTGCCCCAGCGCTCGTGCAGGGTTTCGCGGGCGAGGCAGCCGTGGGCGAGGCTGCGATCGGTGACGTAGGCGCGCTCCAGCAGCGATTGCCGCCGTTCGCCTTGTTCGTCGGCTACCCAGGCTTCCTCCGCCACGCATTGCACATACGAACGGGCACCGTCACGCGTCGGCACGAGACCATAGCGGTAACGCGTGGTGCGAAGAGGGCCGCCGCCACGCCCGGGCTGCACGATGTGTGATTTGAGGCGGCGGATAATGCCCCACGGATCGGGCGGACACAGCCATTCACCCTTCTCATCCTGCAGGCCTTCCGCGGGGTAGTGGTCGAACGCCTCCACCACCTCGGTGGTGCTGTCGAACGTCCACATGACGTTGCCCTGGTCGTCGTAATCCGTCTGCGTGTTCGTCTCGAGCACGGTGCCGGGGTCGTCGGCATGCCACTGCCGGGTCGTCCGCTGGTGCACCAGCTGGAAGTCCGCGGGCTGGTCGGCGAACGGCTTGCCTGGCAGGTCGCCATAGCGCAGGGTGACTTCGCTGGTGACCTTCCCCCGGGTGGTGGTTTCCTTCGTCAACAGGTGGAACTGGTTGAAATCGCGCCGGACGACGATGGCTGGCTTGCCGTCGTTATACCGGGTCTCCTCGCCCCAGTAGGTAAACGAGCCCTGCCCGATGAGGTGGATGAGCTGGTCGCGCGCCGCGGCCCAGTTCGCCACCACGTCGAAGCCCGTGAAGTTGGTGCGTGAGAACCGGTAGTGCGTTTCCCCCAGCACCACGTCGGGCGCCGCCAAGCTTGCGATGCGGTGCTCGGTCACCACCGGCATGTGCGTGAGGGGCGCGCCCGCCGGCATGGCCAGGCCGGCATCGTCGTAGGCCACCGTTTCCACCAGGCCGGTCGGGCTCACCAGGCGGCGGATGAGGAACACGGGAATCGGCGCATTGGCCTGGCGGTAGTCGAAGGTCCACGCCGCCTCGTCCGCGGCCGCCACCCTCTCGGCATTGGCGGCCGCCAGGGTGGGCAGTTCGATTCGGACAAGCCGGTTGCCCTCGCGGTGGAAGCGAAGCACCACGGGCTCGCCCTGCCCCATGTGCAGGGCAACTTCCGTTTCGTTGGCACCGTTGTAGGTGATCCCCAGCAGCAACACGCCATTGTCGTCCTTGACGCTACCCAGGCCATACCCGCCGCGCGGCAACGGCACCCACTCGAGCGTGAGGCTATCACCAGCGGGATTGACCAGCCGATGCGGGCGCAGCACGTTGCCACGGTTGCCCGGCAGCGCCAGTTCCTCGATATGGCCCGAGATGTGCGCCAGCGTGGCCGTGACCACATTCGGCCCGGGTGTGAGCGTGAAGGTAGCGAGCTTGCGATCTTCGAAGCCGACGACCTGGCCCGGCGTGAGCGGGCGCGCCTTGAACGATTCACCGCTATCGAGCGTCACCATGCGGCTGGTGCGGTCAACCGTCGTGGTGCGCAACAGCCAGCCCAGCCCGAACCCTTCGTCCACGCCAGCCAGCGCGTCGTACCCCAGGTGGAACGTGAAGGACGGCCCGCGCAGGGTGTTCCCTTCACCGCACTGCAGGTCGACGCTGGCGATGTATGCCCCCGTGCGTGGATCGACACGGCCGGCGACGCTGCTGAAGAAATTCAGCGCCGTCGAATGTGTTTCCCCGGCTTCTGCCGCGGGCAGCGATGTTTCCTGATCCGACGACATCCTTCGCCCTCCCTGGGCTATCGCTTAGACGAATTCGATTTCGTCGCGCGTTCCGTTGACGAATTGCACGGTGAGTTCGTGTTCCGAGCCGTAGCTGTCGAGCAGGGTCACCGCCATGCGGTCGCGTGGGAGTTTCTCGTTGCCCGCCATCGGGATGCCGGTGCGCCCGCAAAGGACGATGACGCCACTATAGGGCTCGGCGCGATCGAGGGTCGCAGGGAACTCCATGAGCAAGGCGATATCGCGCTGGCAGTGAATATCCTTTGAGCCGGGCTCGGCGAAGCCCATCGCGCACGGGTTCGTATCGCCGGGCATGAGTGTCTCCCAATGCATGGCACCGGCTGGCGTACACGACATGCGCCGTACGGCAGGGCCAACTCCCGTGCGCGGCGCGAGCGACACGGCCCCGGCTTTGTTGAAGACAGCGTCCTGAACGTCGCCCAATGCCAGCGGAAGATTGCGCCACGACACGTGTACATCCGACCCAACGTAGTGCGCGGGCTCTTCCTGGGTGATGTCGATTCCCGTGCGCACGTCATAGCTGACGTCGTAGTGCTCCGTACCATCCGTGGCCGTCAGGTAACCCGTGCTCTCGTAGATCTTCCCATCGCGCGCCTTGATGCTGAATGCCACGCGAAGCGACGTACCCCTGGCGGCACTATCGACGGATACAAAGAAATACCTCGTATTGGAATCCGCCTGCGGCGCCATGCTGAGCGAGCCGGGATAGTACTCATAGCCGTTGTGCTCGTGCTGGGCCGCCCAACCCACTTCGCCGCCGGTCCATGCACTTTCCGTAAAGGGAATGGCTTTGCGGGAATCGTGATCGAGAAGGCGCACGGATGCCCACTCTTCTTCCGTCAGCAAGGTGTCGGCACCATTCAGGCGAGGCTCGAGGGTGATGCCAATCCGCGCCTGCTGCCGCCCGTTGGCGTACAAGCGCGTTTGCTGGGGGTGGATGGCAAGGCTATCGATGGAGAAATCGTCGCTTTCGATAGCCGCTGGAAAGGTGTACTTGTCGATGGAGACCCACTCACGTTCGTGGCCTTCCGAGAAGTACAATCGAATGGCGTGACGGTTGCCGAACTCATCCAATAGCGTGAGATAGAGCGAAGTTTGTGGGGGAACCCAATCGCCGTGGGCGTCGCAAACATGAAACTCATATTTATTTCGCACCATGCCAATCGTGACGACCGTGGCGTCCGGTGCCTTGGGCAACGCGAATTGATCGAGATAGCTTGAAACCTTGCCCATCTTTGCGTCTAAAAAGTAAAGCCAAGCGATCTTCTTATCGTCATACCGATAACGCGACTCGCCAGGCTGGATTATGTAGGTAATCGCCCATTTGTCTCGGCAATTCGAATATTCGCCCCGGAAATCATTCCACAAGCTAAAATCCGTCGTAATCATAGCGAGGGCGTATTTCCAATGGAAAGGAGTGCCGTACAGTGTTAGCGAAATATAATGTTCGTATGAAATGGTTTGACTCGAATCCTCCCACTTGATTTGCGTGGCATCAAGAACGTGGCGCTCGCCGGGCCGCTTTCGTCCATAGGCTTCAATATCCGGCTGGACAAAGCGTGTTCCGACAACGTTTACTGACGAATTGAATTTGCCGTTGCGGTCGCCGTACCCGCTTCCCTCGGGAGCGCCTTCGGTCTCCCAATTCGTCGCAGCCACGACGACGCCGGCTGAATTGAAAAAAGCCACGGAGATCCGCAAGGCGTCCGCCACGATGGTGGAAACCCAAAAATCAATGGTTTGCGTACCCGATTCTCGCACCTCGGTGTCTTCGTGTTCCGGGCCAGCGGATTCGGCAGGTGACGACGATGCAAAACGCTGCACCAAGCCTTCGTTCCAGGTAAAGGTCCCGGGACTGCGGCTGATAATCCACGCGGCATGCGCTCCTCCCAGCCCCACGCCGAGCGGTTCCCCGCCAGCATGTGCAATGAGTTTGAATCCCGCATCGATCTCTGCCTGGGTTAGCTTGCGGGGCACGCCGCCCTCCATGGCCGCGAACTCGATCGTGACCTTGCACCTCTGCGCGCCGTTACTGAATATATGGAAGCTAGGGCGGACCGCAGCACTCCCATCCCTGAATATCTTGAGGAAGCTGAAGCTCAGGGTTGCCGCCGGTGTCACGCCCGTCTCTGATCGTTCCATGTCCGCTCTCCACATCCATGCGGCGTTTCACCATACGCCGCTTGTGCTGGCGTGCGCGCGCATCAGCGAACTATCGACGCGTACAAAAGGCATGACGCATGCAAGACGATGAATGGACTGGGATTCACACCCTCGGCCTATCGGAATGCATGTCAGCGCAACACCCGCCACGCCTTCAGCTCACCCCCACCCAGGTGGAAGGTAATGACCTTGCGCATCATGCGCCGCAGCGCGGCCAGCCCGGCCGTGTCAGGCGGTGTATCGGCGGCCAGTGCGATCAGGTCCGCGCCGCGTAGCGCGTGCGCGTCGCCGCGCCGCCCCGGCGATGCGCCCGATTCCGGGTCGTAGACGTACGTGGCCGTGGGGTCGAGCGGCTCGCCGTCGAGCGCGTCGACGTCCAGCTGCAAGGCGTACCCCAGCGCATCGAGCATGTCGCGCTCGAACCGGCGCAGGGTCCAGCCCAGCGGCTCGCCCGCGGCCATGCGCCCGAGCGTGCGCTCGTAGTGGTCGAAGAGCTCCGGGTTAGGATCCTGCCTGCCAGTGAGGCGCACCACCAGCTCGTTGAGGTAGAGGCCGGCCAGGCCGGCGTCACCGATGAGGCGCCGTGACGGCCCGGCGGGCTCCGCCGCGCGCATCGTGGCCAGTTCGCCCTTCAGCAACAGATCAAGGGCGATGCGCTGGAACGGTTCCAGCTGCGCCCGTTGCGAGCGCGCCCGTTCATTGCGGACCCCGCGCGCGACGACGCCGATGCGGCCAAGGTCGCGGGTGAGGCACTCCACCAGCAGGGAGGTCTCGCGGTAGGGCCGCGCATGCAGGACGAAGGCGGGTTGCTGTTCGACGCGCATGCGCTTGGCGCCCTGGCGGGCTTATTCGTAGCCGAAGCGCTTGAGGAGGTTCTCGTCGTCGGCCCAGCCCTCGCGGACCTTCACCCACAGCTTGAGGAACACCTTGCGCTCGAACATGGTCTCCATCGCGCGGCGTGCCGAGGTGCCGATGGCCTTGAGCTGCGCGCCGCCCGCGCCGATGACGATGGCCTTCTGGCCATCGCGCTCCACCCAGATCACGGCGTGCACTTCGGCGACGCCATCGGGGCGGTCCTGGAAGCCTTCGATCTCCACCGTGGTGGCATAGGGCAGCTCCTGGTCGAGGCGCAGCATGAGCTGCTCGCGCACCATCTCGCCGGCGAGGAAGCGCTCGCTGCGGTCGGTGATCTCGTCCTCGCCGTAAATGGCCGGCTGCTCGGGCAGGCGCTTCAGGATGCCCTTCTCCAGGCCATCGAGGCCCTTCGACTTGAGCGCGCTGACGTAGTACACGTCGTCGAACGGGTGCTTTTCCATCAGGCCGGCGACGAAGGGCAGCATGGCCCCCTTGTCTTTCTGCAGGTCGACCTTGTTGATGGCCAGCAGCCGGGGCAGGCCCTTCTGCTCCGCCACGGCCTGGTACATGGCCGAATCCTCGTCGGTCCACTTGCCGGCCTCGATGACCTGCACGGCCAGGTCCACTTCCATGACCGCGGCGCGCGCGGCGCGGTTGAGGCTGCGGTTCATGGCGCGCTTGCCGCCACGGTGCAGGCCCGGGGTATCCACGTAGAGGATCTGGCCGTTGGGCTTGGTGGAGATGCCCAGGATGCGGTGGCGCGTGGTCTGCGGGCGGTGGCTGACGATGGAGAGCCGCACGCCGATCAGCGCGTTGAGCAAGGTGGACTTGCCCACGTTGGGGCGCCCCAGCAGGGCCACGTAGCCACAGCGGAAGTCGTCGTCGACGAGGGTATCGTTATCTTCGAAATCGGTATCGTTATTCATGCTTTGGGTTCCAGCAGCCGGCGCAGCACCGCCTCGGCGGCGTCCTGCTCGGCGGCACGCCGGCTGCCCCCGCGCCCTTCGGTGCGGATGGCTTCCGGCTCTTCAATAGTGCAGCTCACGTCGAAGACCTTGGCATGGTCCTCGCCCTGGCTGTCGATCAGGTCGTACGTGGGCAGCGGCAAGCCCCTGCCCTGCAACCACTCCTGCAGGCGCGTCTTGGCGTCCTTGCTGGAGCGCTTGAGTTCTCCCACGCGTGGCGTGAAAAGCCTGCGCACGACCTGGCGGCAGGCGTCGTAGCCGTCGTCGAGGTAAACCGCGGCCACCATGGCCTCGAAGGCATCGGCCAGGATCGAATCGCGGCGGAAACCACCGCTTTTCAGCTCGCCGGGGCCCAGCTTGAGGCGATCGCCCAGCTCCAGTTCGCGTGCGATGACGGCCAGGGCCTGGCCGTTCACCAGCTGCGAGCGCAGGCGGGAAAGCTCGCCCTCGCTGGCGTTGGGGTGCACCTCGAACAGCAGCTCGGCCACCATGACGCCGAGCAGGGCGTCGCCGAGGAATTCCAGCCGTTCGTTGTTCGGCTTCCCGGCACTGCGATGGGTCAGGGCCAGGCTGGCAAAGCCAGGGTCACGAAAACGGTGCGGGAATTCCACGAAACCTCATTACCCAGCGACGGCGCTGCGGAGCGGCACCGACTTCTCGAAATGGAGCAGGAAGTCGATGTTGTAGATGAACGGGATGCGCTTGTCGTAGCTGACGTTGAGCATGGCCTGGTTGCCCGAGCGCGTAAGGGTGACGTCCTTCGGCTTGATGGTGGAACTGTCGACGTACTGGAAATCCATCTTGAAGGCGAGCTGGCGGCGTGCCGTCTCGACGTCTTCGATGCCGCCCTCGCTGGCCATCTGGTTCATGGCCTTCACCACGCCGCCGTATTCCGTGTAGGCAGGGAACAGCTTCATGGCCATGAAGGCGAAGAAGCCCACCACCACCAGGACGATGATGAAACCGATGAGCGTGATGCCCGCTTGCTTGTTGGAACCCATGGTGCTTCCCCCGCCGCGGTGCGCGGCTCCCCTGTGTGGTCGTGATGCGGAGATTACCGCGTCCGGGCCGGGGCGCAACCCGCCGCTCAATGGATGACCTTGCCCATGCGGCTGAAATCGAAGATACCCGTGACGCCGTTATCAAAACCGCGCCATGCCAGCCAGACGAAGAACGCCTTGCCGACGAGGTTTTCCTCCGGCATGCAGCCCCACCAGCGGCTGTCGGTGCTGTTCATGCGGTTATCGCCCATGACGATATAGCAGCCCTTGGGCACCTCGGAGGGCACCACGGCGTTGGGGATGTCCATGGGCATGTTGTAGGCCGGGGTGAGCGCGATGGTGTGGTTAACGCTGCCCAGGTGCTCGGTGTAGAGCTTCGAGCCGTAGTTCATCAGCAGGCTGTCCTCGGGCTGCTTGGGGTCGCCCTTGTAGGGGCCCAGCTCGTCCATGGCCACCCGCTCGCCGTTGATGAAGAGATCGCTGCCGCGGGTTTCGATGCGGTCGCCTGGCACGCCGATGACGCGCTTGATCCAGTTTTCGCTGGGCACGGGCATGGTCGGGTCCTGGCAGGTCATGTCGCCGCTGCGCACGACATGGCCGTTGCCATCCGGGCAGCGGTAGCCCGGGAAGCGGAACACCACCACATCGCCCCGGCGCGGCTCGCCGTTGGCCACCAGCTTGTTGTTGAAGGCCGGCATGCGCAGGCCGTACGAGAACTTGTTGACCAGGATGAAATCGCCCACGTCGAGGGTGGGCATCATGGAGCCGGAGGGGATGCGGAACGGCTCGGCCACGAACGAGCGCAGGATGAGCACCACCAGGATGACCGGGAACAGCGAACGGGCCCAGTCGACCGGCCACGGCTCGGCGATCTCGGTGCCGGCCGCCTCGGCGCGCGCGCGGCGGGGCTTGGCCAGGAACAGGATGTCGATGAGCCAGACGACACCAAAAAGAACCGTCACCCCAAGCAGGAATGCCGAAAAATCGAAAGCCGCCATGCCATCTCCGTCAGTCGTGTGAAGGACCGGTTGGGTCCATTCCGGCTCATCCGGCGCCGGGTTTCCATGGGTTAAACGTCATGCCGCCCGGGGGCGGCCCTTACTTGTCGACCTTGAGCACGGCAAGGAAGGCTTCCTGAGGGATCTCCACGGAACCCACCTGCTTCATGCGCTTCTTGCCTTCTTTTTGCTTCTCGAGCAGCTTCTTCTTGCGCGACACGTCGCCGCCATAGCACTTGGCCAGCACGTTCTTGCGCAGCGCCTTGACCGTGCTGCGGGCGATGACCGCGGCGCCGATGGCGGCCTGGATGGCCACGTCGAACTGCTGGCGCGGGATCAGGTCCTTCATGCGCTCGACCAGTTCGCGGCCACGGCGATCGGCGTGCGAGCGGTGCACGATAAGGCTGAGCGCGTCCACGCGGTCGCCATTGATGAGGATATCGACGCGCACGAACGGGCCCGCGTCGAAGCGGTCGAGGGCGTAATCCATGGAGGCGTAGCCGCGCGACACCGACTTCAGGCGGTCGAAGAAGTCGAGCACCACCTCGGCCAGCGGCAGCTCGTAGGTGACCTGCACCTGGGTGGCCAGGTACTGGATGGAGCGCTGCACGCCACGCTTTTCTTCGCACAGCTTGATGACGTTGCCCACGTACTCGCCCGGCGTGAGGATGTGGGCGACGATGATGGGCTCGCGGATCTCGGCGATCTGCTGCGGCGGGGGCAGCTTGGCCGGGTTATCCATGTTGATGACCGTGCCATCGGTCTTCGCCACCTCGTACACCACCGTGGGCGCCGTGGTGATGAGGTCGAGGTCGTACTCGCGCTCGAGGCGCTCCTGCACGATCTCCATGTGCAGCATGCCAAGGAAGCCACAGCGGAAGCCAAAACCCATGGCCTCGGAGCTTTCCGGTTCGAAGAACATGGCGGCGTCGTTGAGGCGCAGCTTGTCGAGCGCCTCGCGCAGGGCCGGGTAATCGTCGGCCGAGACCGGGAACAGGCCCGCGAACACGCGCGGCTGCATGGTCTGGAAGCCCGGCAGCGGTTCCTCCGCCGGCTTGCCGGCCAGCGTGAGCGTATCGCCCACGGGCGCGCCGTGCACATCCTTGATGGATGCGTTGATCCAGCCCACCTCGCCGGCGGAAAGCTTCTCGAGCTTCTTGCGCTTGGGGGTGAACACGCCCACGTCGTCGACCAGGTGGGTGCGGCCGGTGGACATGACGAGGATCTTGTCGCCCGGCTTGATCTCGCCCTGCATGACGCGCACCAGCGACACCACGCCCAGGTAGTTGTCGAACCACGAGTCGATGATGAGCGCCTGGAGCTTTTCCGTATCGCGCGGCTTCGGCGGCGGGATGCGGTGGATGATGGCCTCGAGCACCTCGACCACGTTCAGGCCGGTCTTGGCGCTGACGGGGATGGCGTCGGAGGCATCCAGGCCGATGACCGCCTCGATCTCGGCCTTGGCCTTGTCGATGTCCGCCGTGGGCAGGTCGATCTTGTTGAGGACCGGGATGACCTCCAGGCCCTGCTCGATGGCGGTGTAGCAGTTGGCGACGGACTGGGCCTCGACGCCCTGCGCCGCGTCGACCACCAGCAGCGCGCCCTCGCACGCGGAGAGCGAGCGGCTCACCTCGTAGCTGAAGTCGACGTGGCCCGGGGTATCGATGAAGTTGAGCTGGTAGGTCTTGCCGTCGCGCGCCTTGTACGGCAGCGACACGGACTGCGCCTTGATGGTGATGCCGCGTTCGCGCTCAATCGGGTTGTTGTCGAGCACCTGCGCTTCCATTTCGCGCTCGGAGAGCCCACCGCACAGCTGGATGATGCGGTCGGCCAGGGTCGACTTGCCGTGGTCGATGTGGGCAATGATGGAGAAGTTGCGGATGAGTTCCATGGAGCGCCGTGGTCACGTTCACCATCGCTCGCGGCGCGAACGACGCGCACCGGCCACCTTGGCCCGTGCGAATCCCGCATTATCGCATGGAAAGGCCGGCCACCGCCCGGGGTGGCCGGCGCCACGGTCATTTGTCGCTGGGCACCGTGATACCCACGAAGCGGGTGGCGTCGTCGCGACGGACGAGGAGCATGGCGGTGTCGCCCTCCTTCACGCCCTTGACGGCGTCGCGGAAGGCCGCGGCGCTGCCCACGCGCTTCTGGTTCACCATGAGGATGACATCGCCAGCCTGCAGGCCCGCGCCCTGGGCCGCGCGGCCGGTGATGCGGCTGACGACGACGCCCTCGCCCGCCTTCAGGCCGAGTTCGGCGCGGCTCTGCGCATCGATATCCTCCACCGCCAGGCCAAGCGCCGCGGCGGAGCCGCCCGCCTGTGCACCACCCGCCGCCTGCGCCAGCGCGTTCTTGTCACGGGGCAGCTCGCCCACCTTCACGTCGACCACCTGCTTCTTGCCATCGCGGAGGATCTCCACCTTCGCCATGGAGCCCGGCTTGGTGATACCCACCAGCGGCGGCAGGTCGACCGACTGGGTGATGGGCTGCCCGTTGAAGCCGAGGATCACGTCGCCCTGCTTCAGGCCGGCCTTGTCGGCACCGCTGCCCGGAGTGACCTGGGCCACGAGGGCCCCATTGGCGTCCGGCAGGTTGAGGTTTTTCACAAACTGATCGACGGGCTGCACCGTGACACCGAGCATGCCGCGCGAGACATAGCCCTTTTCCTTGATCTGCTGGACGACGTTCATCGCCACGTCGATCGGGATGGAGAACGACAGGCCCTGGTAACCGCCGCTGGTGGAGTAGATCTGCGAGTTCACGCCGATGACCTGGCCTTGCAGGTTGAACAGCGGGCCGCCGGAGTTGCCGCGATTGATGGGCACATCGGTCTGGATGAACGAGGTATACGGCTGGTCGCCACTGCCGAGGTTTCGGCCGACGGCACTGATGATGCCGTGGGTCACCGTGGCGTCGAGGCCGAACGGCGAGCCGATGGCCAGCGCCCACTGGCCGCGCTTGACGGTTCGCGAATCGCCGATGGCCACGGTGGGCAGCGCCGACGCATCGACCTTCAGCAGCGCGATGTCGTACTGCGGATCCTTGCCCACCACCTTGGCGGTAAGCGTGCGGCGATCCTGCAGGCGGATCTTGACCTCGTCGGCACCGTCGACGACATGGTCGTTGGTGAGGACGTAGCCATCTGGCGAGATGATGAAGCCCGAACCGAGCGAGGTCTGCTCACGCGGCTGCATGGGCATGCCAGGCATGCCGAAGAAGCGCCGCAACAGTTCGTCCTGGTCATCCTGCCCGCCCGGGGCGTCCTGCGCCCCGCGGCCCGGCCCTTTGCGGGCCGCCTGGCCGGATGATTTCGCCTCGACATGAACTACCGCCGGGGCATTTTTCTCGACGATGCTGGTGAAATCGGGGAGGGATTGTGCTTGCGCGCCGACGCTCGCGACCACGAGCGCGCCACCGACCAGCGCGCGCAAATGCCAGGGTGCCATGGGTGTTGCCTCCTTTTTTTCTGGGCATGGCTGCCCGTGCGGCGGGGAGCCGCACGGGATGGGACAAAGTGGGAACGCGGCGCGCCGGGGACGACGGCGCGCCGCCGCGGCAGCGCTTAGTGCGCGGCCGGCTCGGCCACGGGCTGCGCGTAGCGCGAGCCGTCGGGGCGGGTGAGCAGCAGGTAGTAACCGCGGTTGCTGGCGTCCTGGGCCTCGGCGGCACGGGCGCGCTGGATCTGGTATGGCGTGGAGCGCGGCAGGTAGGCCGTGGCGGCATCGTTGCCGGAACTATCGAACGCCGCCTTCTGCGTGAACTGCGAGGCGACGTTGCCGCTGAGCCATTGCGGCGCCACCGGCGCGCTGGCCGGCTCCGGCGCCACCTCGGCCACGGCGGCACCACCGGCCGGGATGGCGTGGCTGGCGGCGATATCGGGCCGTGCGGCATGGTTGCCGGCCGGCTGGGTCACCATGAGGGCGGCGACGGCCACGCTGGCGGCGATGGCGCCACCGGCCGACCACTGCAGCCAGCGGCGGCGCGGCGCGGCGGCAGGCACGACAGCCTGCGTGGCGGCTTCGGCGTCGATGGCCGCCATGACGCGGTCGGCGAACCCGGCGGATGCCGGTGGAAGCACGTCGCCACGGATGCCGTCACCGGCGAGGTGGTAGCGCGACCATGCGCCCGCCATGGCCTTGTCGGCTTCCAGGCGGCGCAACAGGAAACGGATTTCTTCCCGTGACAGCTCTCCATCCATGCCGGCGGAGAGAATTTCCCGATTGGCTTCGCTCATGGGGTCTGGTCCTCGCGGTCGGACAACAACGGCCGCAATTTTTCATCGATGGCCTCGCGGGCCCTGAAGATACGCGAACGGACTGTCCCGATGGGGCAATCCATGGTGGCGGCGATTTCCTCGTAACTTTTGCCATCCACCTCGCGCAGGGTGATCGCGACCCGAAGTTCTTCGGGCAAGGCTTGGACAGTAGAAAACACCGTTTGTTCCACCTGCTCGCGCATGAGTTCGCGCTCGGGGGTGGCGCTTTCGTGCATGCGGGTGGCGCCGGGCACGTAGACGGCATCCTCCGCGTCGATATCGCCCGTGGGCGGGCGCCGCCCCATGGCGACGAGATGGTTCTTGGCGGTGTTCACGGCGATCTTGTAAAGCCATGTATAGAAAGCACTTTCGCCGCGGAATGAGCCCAGCGCGCGCCACGCGCGCACGAAGGCCTCCTGGGCGATGTCCTCGCACTCGGTCCAGTCGTGCACATAGCGAGAGATGAGTGCCACCACCTTGTGCTGGTACTTGCGGACAAGCAAGTCGAAGGCGCGCCGGTCACCCTGCTGTACACGCTCTACAAGTGCTTGATCCAGTTCGTTTTCGCCCATCCGGGCCGTTCTCCTCAACAACAATCGGTCCAGTCGCGGCGCAGGTGAGACCTGCCGGGCCCGCGCAAGTTCAATACGGGCGGCCCCTCAGGAAAAGTATGCGGGTGCGCGGGGAAAGCTCAACCCGGCCTTATGCCATGGCCATGGCACGGCCTTCGGCCACCAGGCGCTCCCGCTCACCCAGCAGCTTATCGAACCCGGCGGTGGGCAGGGGCCGGCAGAACAGGTAGCCCTGCAGCTCGTCGCAACCGTTGGCGCGCAGGAACTGCAGGTGCTGCTCGATTTCCACGCCTTCGGCCACCACGCCCCGCTTCAGGCGGTGGGCCATCTCGATGGTGGCGCGGACAATGGCCTCGTCATCCGGGTCGACGCCGATATTGCGCACGAAGCTCTGGTCGATCTTGATGCGGTCGGCCGGCAGGCGGCGCAGGTAATCGAGCGACGCGGCGCCCGTGCCGAAATCGTCGATGGCGATGCGGCAGCCCAGCGCGTGCAGGGCGTCGAGCGTCTCCACCAGGTGCGGCACGGTCTTGACGCTGATGCTCTCGGTGACTTCGAGCTCCAGCTGCGCCGGCTCGAGGCCCGTCTCCTTGAGCGCGCTGGCCACCACGCCGGCCAGGTTGGGCTGCATCAGCTGCACGGCCGAGAGGTTCACGCCCAGGCGCAAGCCCAGGCCGTAGGTGTCCTCCCAGGCCTTGGCCTGTGCACACGCGGTGCGCAGCACCCATTCGCCGATGGGCACGATGAGGCCGCTGGCCTCCGCCAGCGGGATGAAGAAACCCGGGCTGATCATGCCCAGTTGCGGGTGTTCCCAACGCACCAGCGCCTCCATGCCCACGATGTCTTCGCTCGCGGCGTCGACCTGGGGCTGGTAGAACACGCGCAGCTCGCCATTGCGCTCGGCATGGCGCAGGTGCGCCTTCAGCTCGCCCTGCTGCTGCTGGGCCGTGTCCACGTTGGCCGCGTACACCTGGTAATTGTTGCGGCCCAGGCTCTTGGCGCCGTACATGGCCTCGTCGGCGTGGCGCAAAAGCAGCTCGCCTTCCACCGCGTCGTCGGGGAAGTAGGCGATGCCCATCGAGATGGTGGCCTGCAACGCGCTGCCGTCGTCGAGGTGCAGTGGCGCCTCCATGGCCTGGACGATTTTCTCGGCGATGCGCAGCACGTCTTCGCGCTTGATGATGTGGCGCAACACCACGGTGAATTCATCGCCGGCATAACGGGCCACCGTGTCGGAGGCGCGCACGCTGGCGCGCAGGCGCCGCGCCACCGCGGTGAGCACCTGGTCGCCGACGGCATGGCCGAGCGTGTCGTTGATGCCCTTGAAGCGGTCGAGGTCGACGAGCAGCACCGCGAACAGCTCGCCCGTGCGCTCGGCCTCGCGGATGGTGGTGTCCAGGCGGTCGTGGAACAGCAGCCGGTTGGGCAGGCCCGTGAGGGTATCGACGAGCCCGCGCTCGCGGCCCTGGTCGCGCGCGCGGCGCAGCTCCAGCGCCGCGCTGAAGCGGGCGGCGGCGGCCCGCAGCGCCAGCTCGAACACCCGCCCATCGCTGGCGGGGCGCCGCCGGCCGGCGAGCAACACGCCCAGGGGGCTGCGCCGCTCGTCCAGCAGCGGTAGCACGACGAAGGCCCGCAGCCCCAGCGCCTCGACCAGCGGGTCGGCGGCCACTTCGCCACGGCCATCGCCCAGGTGCACCAGCGCCTCGCCGGCGAGGCACAGTTTCACCACCGGGAGGTCGCTGGCGTCGGCCCATTCCACCCTGCCCGGCCCATTCCATATGCGTGCGACCACCTGCGGGCCGCCGTCGGCCTCCGGCAACGCGGACCACACGCCCACCGCATCGAGGTCGAGGGCATCGGCCAGCATGGCCGCGGCCTCGCCGAGGCCTTCGTCATCGCTGGGGCACGCGTCGAGGACGGAGAGCAGCGACAAGGCTCGCGCGGCCGTATCCCCCGAGCGCAGGTCGCGGAAGGCGACGGCCACGCGATGGCCGGCCACTTCGTCGACCAGGTGGCGGACATCGACCTCGCCCGGGATCTCCCCACCGTCGGCGCGCCGCATCATGCACGCGAGGCCATCGCCATCGGGCACCGGCCATGCGGCCCCATCGGCCATGCTGAACACATCACGCAGCAGCCGGCCGTGCAGTGGCGCGTCATCCGCGCACAGGCGTTGCATCGCGCCACCGGCCTCGACGATGCAGCCGTCCACGGCCGTGGCGATGACCCAGGCCGCCCCGGCATCGAACGCGAAACGGAAATCGGGGGCCGGCACGCTGGCACGCGGCGTGGTGTCGACGGCGACCGCCATCCGCACCCGCTGGGCCAGTTCCGCGGCGATGGCGCTTTCGCGCAACCACGGCGCACCATCGTCGGGCGCCACCGCGAGCGGGCCGTCAGGCACGAGGTACATGACCGGGATGTCGCGGTAGGCCGCGAAGCTGCGCAGGATACGCAGGCCAAGGCGCACGTCGTCGCTACCGTCGCCACCCACCACGGCCAGTTGCAGTGGCGGCGCGTCGGCCAGCAGGGTTTCGAGCTGCAGCGCATCGCGGGCGCTGAGCAGCACGAAGCCGCCATCGGCGTCGAGGGCATCGAAAACCGCGCGGCGGGTATCGCGGCGCGGGGTGAAGATCAGGACGCCGCTGGCGTCGGGCACCGACATCATGCTCAGACCACCCAGCGCCCGTCGCGCAGGCGGGGCGCCACCGAGCGCGCGGCGCGGTCGGCATCGACGCGGGCGATGTCGTCATCGAACGTGGCAAGCAGGCTGGCGCTGGCCCCCATGAGCACCACGCGGCGCACATGCCCCGTCTGCGCCCGTGCAAGTTGCCGTAAAAGCGCACCATCGGTGGCACTGGGCACGCCCGGCGGCATGTCGAGCAGGTACACGCCGAAGTGCAGGCTCTGCAGGATGTAGCGAAGGGCATCGCCCAGGCGGGCACAGCCGGGCACGCGCATCTGGGCGTCGCGCAGGCTGGTAAGGCCCTCGCCACCGCGCCACAGGTACACGGCCTGGCCGGTGCGCCGCGCGACGAGGCGGAACTGCTCCATGAGCATGCCCGGCTCGTCCGCCTTCAATGCCACCAGCGGCCCGGCGGCCGAGAGGATGCGGTCGAAGACATCCGTTCCTGCAAGGGGATCCACTGGCATGGGCGATCTTTGGCTTAACTGGCACGCAGTATCACCATACGGCGGGGTATCTCGCAATCGGTCCGGCGGGAAGGTATGGTGATGCGCTCATTCGCCAACCGCACGACCGCCATGTTCGAAGGACTCCGTTTCAAGCACTGGAAGACCAGCGAAGGTGACGACGGCATCGTCGTCCTCACCCTCGACCGCGACGGCACCAGCGCCAATGCGCTGGGCCGCGAGGTGCTGGATGAACTGGGCACCCTGGTGGAGCGCCTCGCCATCGAGGGCCCCAAGGGGGTCGTCATCGCCTCCGCCAAGCCATCGGGGTTCGCCGTGGGCGCGGATATCCGCGAGTTCGTCGAGTACGCGCATACCGGCACGGTCCTCGAGAACATCGAGAACGGCCAGCGCGTGTTCGAGAGCCTGGCCCGCCTGCCCTTCCCCACGGTGGCCGCCATCCACGGCGCCTGCATGGGCGGTGGCACCGAGCTGGCGCTGGCCTGCCGGTACCGCATCGCGGCCGACGATGACGCCACGAAGATCGGCCTGCCCGAGGTCATGCTCGGCATCCACCCGGGCTGGGGCGGCAGTGCCCGCCTGCCACGCCTCATCGGCGCACCCGACGCGCTGCCCGCCATGCTCACGGGCAAGCCGTTCAACGCACGCCGCGCCAAGGCGGTCGGCGTGGTCGACCGCCTGGCCCGCCCGGATGAACTCCTCGCCGAGGCACGCCACCTCGCCAAGCGCCCGCCGGCACGCCCGTTCGCGCAGCGGGCCAAGGCCTGGGCTACCAACACCCTGCCCGCCCGCCTCATCCTCGCGCCCATGGTGCGCAAGCAGACGGCAGCGAAAGTACGCAAGGAACACTACCCGGCACCCTTCGCGCTGATCGACGTGTGGGCCAACGGTGGCGGCAACATCCAGCAGCGCCTGAAGCTCGAAGCCAAATCCGTGGCGAAGCTCGCCACCACGCCCACGGCGCGCAACCTCATCCGCATCTTCTTCCTGCAGGAACGGCTGAAGGGCCTGGGCGGCGGCGTCGACCATGGCATCAAGCACGTCCACGTCGTGGGCGCCGGCACCATGGGCGGCGATATCGCCGCGTGGTCGGCGCTGAAAGGCTTCGAGGTCACGCTGCAGGACCGCGAACTACGCTTCGTCGAGCCAGCCATCCAGCGCGCACGCACGCTGTTCGAGAAAAAGCTGAAGGCACCGGCCAAGGTCGACGCCGCCAGGGCGCGCCTGCGGGCCGACGTGGAAGGCAAGGGCGTGGCAGAGGCGGATCTCGCCATCGAGGCGATCTACGAGAACCCCGAGGCCAAGCACGCGCTGTACGCCGCCATCGAGCCGCAGTTCCAGTCCGACGAGATCCTGGCCAGCAATACCTCGTCGATCCCGCTCGACGAGCTGCGCCAGGGCCTGGCCGCGCCGCAGCGGTTCCTCGGCCTGCACTTCTTCAACCCCGTGGCACAGATGCCACTGGTGGAGGTGGTGCGCCACGACCAGCTCGATACCGCCATCGAGAAGCGCGCCCTCGCCTTCTGCAAGGCCATCGGCAAGCTGCCGGTGCCGGTCAAGGGCACGCCGGGTTTCCTCGTCAACCGCATCCTCATGCCGTACCTCATGGAGGCCATGCGCCTCTACAACGAAGGCGTGCCGGGCCCCGTGCTCGACAGGGAAGCAAAGAAGTTCGGCATGCCCATGGGCCCGATCGAGCTGGCCGATACGGTCGGCCTCGACGTGTGCGCCTCGGTCGGCAGGGAGCTGGCGCCCTTCCTTGGCCTGGAAGTGCCGCAGGGCCTGGAAGAGAAACTCGCCGCCAACAAGCGCGGCAAGAAGGATGGCGAGGGCCTGTACGTGTGGAAGGAAGGCAAGCCGGACAAGCCGGATGTCGACCCCGACTACGTGCCGCCTGCCGATCTCCAGGACCGCATGGTGCTGCCCATGGTCAACGAGGCCATCGCGTGCCTGGCCGAGGGCGTGGTCGACGACGCCGACCTGCTCGATGCCGGTGTCATCTTCGGCACCGGGTTCGCCCCGTTCCGCGGCGGCCCCATCCAGTACGTGCGCACCGAGGGCGTGGCCGCGGTGCGCGAGCGCCTGGCGAAGCTGGAGCAGAAGCACGGCGCACGCTTCGCGAAGAAGGAAGGCTGGGACAACCCCGCGCTGGCCCAGCCGCCGGAAGCCTGACCGCGCCGGTGGCGCGGCTTACCAGACCAGGTCGTCGGGCACCCCGTCGTCCTGGTCGGCCGGCGCGTCCGGGTCCACCATCAGCGCGATGTACTCCGGGGCCAGGCCGCGCAGGCCTTCGATGGTGGCGCTATCCACCACCAGGTAGCGGCCGCCTTGCTGCACCACGCCCAGTTGTCCGGCATTGATGGCGGCCAGCTGCGCGGCATCCACGTGCACGCGGCGGATCTTCTCGCCATACGGGAAATGGCGGACGAGGTCGGCTTCGGCGAGGTTCAGCGCCTTGCCCTTCAGCAGCTCTTCCACCATGCGCTTCTTCTCTTTGCGCAGGCGGGCCTGTTCAGCGGCCTCCGCCTCCGCCTTGCGGCGTTCAGCGGCGTCGGTTTGCGCGCGCATGGCATAGGCCTTGGCGAGGTCGATCTCGCCATCCTTGCGCGGTGCGCGCTGCGGGTTGCCCTTGCCACCCTGCGGGCGATTGCCACCCTGCCCCTTGCCACCTTGCGGGCGGTTGCCACCCTGCCCGGGCTTGCCGCCGCCCTGGCCAGGCCGGTTGCCACCCTGGGGGCGGTTGCCGCCCTGGCGCGCAGGGGGTGCGTTCTTGCGGGCTTCGTCGCGGATCTCCTTGACGAGGCCGCTCTTCAACAACTGGTCACGCAGGGACTCTGCCATGGTCGGTAAGGCTCTTCGGCAATATCAGTAGTGCGGCGGCGGGGGTTCGGCGGCGGCATCGCCCCCGCCCAGGCCCGCGCGCATGGTGGCGAGGTCGGAACGCATTTCGCGTACCGCCCGTTCGAGCATGTCGAGGCGCCGGGCGATCTCCGCGTCCGCCGACGACAGGCCGTTGACCGTGTCGTCGATGAAGGCGAGGCGCACCTCGAGTTCCATGAGGCGGTCGTCGGCATCACCCATGGCGGTGCCCCGCGAGGCTGCGGCCGCGGCCGATGCCGTAATAGGCGATGCCCGCCTCCTCGACCACGGCCGGGTCGTAGAGGTTGCGGCCGTCGATGATGGCGGGGGTGCCAAGCATGGCCTTCACGCGGGCGAAATCCGGGCTGCGGAACGCCTTCCACTCGGTGACGATCACCAGAGCGTCCGCCCCCTCCAGCGCTTCGTACGGCCGCGCCACCAGGACAAGGTCGTCGCGCTCGCCGTAGAGGCGGCGGGTTTCTTCGGCGGCCTCGGGATCGAACGCGCGCACGCGGGCGCCCGCCTGCCACAGCTGTTCGATCAGCCGACGGCTGGAGGCTTCGCGCATGTCATCGGTGTTCGGCTTGAACGCAAGGCCCCACACGGCGATGGTGCGGCCCTTGAGCTTGCCGTCGAAATGCTTTGACAGCAGCGCGAACAGGCGCGACTTCTGCGCGTCGTTCACCGCCTCGACCGCATTCAGCAGCTTCGCGTCGTAGCCCACGGACGCGGCGGTGCGCGCCAGCGCCTGCACATCCTTCGGGAAGCACGAACCACCGTAGCCGGCACCGGGGTAGATGAAGTGGTAGCCGATGCGCGGATCCGAACCGATGCCCTGGCGGACCAGCTCCACGTCGGCACCCACCTGCTCCGCGATATTGGCGATCTCGTTCATGAAACTGATCTTCGTCGCCAGCATGGCGTTGGCCGCGTACTTCGTGAGTTCCGCGGAGCGCTCGTCCATCACCACGATGCGGTCGTGGTTGCGGTTGAATGGCGCATACAGTTTGCGCAGCACGCCAATGGCACGCTGGCTCGACGCCCCCACGATGATGCGGTCGGGGCGCATGCAGTCTTCGACCGCATCGCCCTCCTTGAGGAATTCAGGATTCGACACGACGTCGAACGGCACGTCGACGCCACGCGCCTGTAGCCGCTCGGCGATGGCGGCGCGGACGCGATCGGCCGTGCCGACGGGCACGGTCGACTTGTTCACGACGACGGTGTAGCGGTCGATGTGCTCACCAATGCTGCGCGCCACCGCGAGGACGTATGTCAGGTCGGCGCTGCCGTCTTCGTCGGGGGGCGTGCCGACGGCGATGAACACCACGTCGCCATGCGCGATGGCCGGCGCGGCGTCGGTGGTGAAATCAAGGCGGCCCTCGGCATGGTTGCGCAGCACCATGGGCTCGAGGCCGGGCTCGTAGATGGGGATGTGGCCCTGCTTCAGGCGCCCGACCTTACCGGCGTCCACGTCGACGCACACGACATGGTTGCCCATCTCGGCAAGGCAGGTGCCCGTGACGAGACCGACGTAGCCCGTGCCGAAGATCGTGGTTTTCATGCAGGTCCTGTGGGGCGCGGTTGGGGTCGCCGCAGCCGGTGATTGTAAGCCAAAAAAAGCGAGGGGCGCCGGTGGGCGCCCCTCGCTCTTGTTGCCGTGGTGCTAGATGTAGGCCACCAGCGTTGCGGCTTTGCCGCTTCGTTGGCTTTTCGCGCGCGAGCGCGCTCCCACATGGTTTTTCTTACTTGCCACCCTGCGGGGCGGCGCCGGCGCCCGGGGCACCCTGGCCGGCCGGGGTCGGGCCCGTCTTGATCAGCTCGACGTCGAAGATGATCGTGGCGTTCGGCGGGAAGCCGTTCTCGGGCTTGGCACCGTAGGCGATGTTCGACGGGATGAACAGCTTGTACTTGCCGCCCGTCTGCATCAGCTGCAGGCCTTCGCGGAAGCCCGGGATCACCGCGGCGAGCGGGATCTGGGCCGCGCCGCCACCCGGGTGGTCGGCCGAGGCGTCGAACTTCTCGCCGTTCACGAACGTACCGGTGTAGTTGATGGTGACGGTATCGTTCGGGCCCGGACGCTGGCCGGTACCGGCCTGGACGACCTGGTACTGCAGGCCCGAGGCCGTGGTCTTGACGCCGGCGGCGGACTTGTTCTTGGCCAGGAAGTCAGCGCCTTCCTTCTGGTTCTCGGTCGCCACCTTGTTGTACTCGGCTTCGGCCTTGACCTTCAGCTGGGCGACGAAGGCTTCGCGCGTGGCCTTGGCATCCGCTTCGGACATGGTCGGCTTCTGGCCGGACAGGGCGGCCTGGAGAGCCTTCGCGACGGTGGCCGGGTCGACTTCGCGCGCGACGAGCGGCGGAAGCGAGCTGGCGAGGTCCCAACCCACGACATAGCTGGCCTTCTGCTTATCGACCGGCGCCGAGGCGGCAGCGGCCGCCGGCTTGGCGGCGGGCTTGGCAGCCTGGGCGGATGCGCCCGCGGCCGCACCCAGCGAAACCGCCAGGGCGACGGCCATCATCGTGGGACGCAAAAAGTGCTTCATTCGTTACTCCCTCTCTCTTGAGAAATTCGGCGAGGCCGCCGTGGCACCTCCATGCGGAGGCGAAACGCCATTGTGCTGTGGTTAGCGCCCGGCTTGCAATGACGGGGGCAGAGACAAGGTTTCATACGAAAAGTTCATGGACCTTTCGCGAAATGCGGCCGGCGTCACTCCTCGTGGCCGTGGCCGGGCTTGTCCAGGGTATCCCTGAGCGCCGCCTGCAGCCGTGCGTGCACCTGCACCAGCACCCGCCAGAGTAGCCAGGTAAGGCCGATCCCGATGAGTATCAGCACCGCTGCGACTTCCCTGGGCGGCAGGATCGTCGAGGCCAGCGCGGCCACCAGCAGGCCCAGGATCAGCATGACCACCACCGGGATGATGCGGCCCAGCACCGCCCGGATGCGGTAGGTGCCCGCCCCGAAACGGTCGGGGATGCTCAGCTCGGCCAGCAGCATGCCCAGCGCCTCTGCCTTGCGGTACGCCGCGACCACCATGGGCAGCGATACCAGCGCCGCGATGGACCAGGCCAGGCTGCGCTGCACGGCACGGTCGGCGCTGACGATATCCACGTGCAGGAACCCGCGGCGATACGCGAAGGCGGTGATGATGAACACCGCGATGACCAGCACCATGTTGATGATGACGTGCCACACCAGCCGCCGGATCATCTTCATGACGATGGCGCCCTGCCCCTGCAGGCCCAGGTTGCCCATCCATTCGGTGTAGGCGCTGAACACGCCTGTGACGCGGGCCGGCAAGGCCCGCGACAGGCCGCTGGCCAGGGGATCGGACATGCGGATGAGGTACGGCGTGAGGAACGTGGTGATGGCCGAGACCGCCACGGCCACCGGGTAGAGGAAGTTGCTGGTGACTTTCAGGCTGAGGCCCAGCGTGGCGATGACGAACGAGAATTCGCCGATCTGGGCGAGGCCCATGCCCACCCGCAGCGAGGTGCGGCCATCGTTACCCGCCACGAAGCTGCCAAAGCTGCATGTGACGACCTTGCCCACCACCACCGCGATGGTGACGATGGTGATGGGCCACGCGTACTGCGCCAGCAGCGCCGGGTCGATCAGCATGCCGATGGCCACGAAGAAGATGGCGCTGAACATGTCGCGCACCGGCATGATGATGCGCTCGATGCGCGCCACGCTTTCCGACTCCGCGACGATGGCACCGATCATGAAGGCGCCCAGCGCCACGCTGTAACCCAGGTCGGTCACCAGCAGGCAGAAGCCGAAGCAGATGCCCAGCACCGCGATGAGCAGCACGTCGTTACGGCTTACCCGCGCGATGTAGTCGACCACGCGCGGCACCAACAGCAGGCCCACCACCAGCGACACCGCCATGAACAGGCCCAGGCGGCCCACGGCGGCGAACGCCTGCCCCGCCTCGAGGCCACCCGTGCTGGCGATACCGGTGAGCAGCGCCATAAGCACGATGGCGAGCAGGTCCTCGACGATGAGGATGCCGAACATCAGCTGGGCGAAGCGCTCGCGCTTGAGGTTCAGGTCCTCCAGCGCCTTCATGATGATGGTGGTGGATGAGATCGACAGCATGGCGCCGAGGAACAGCGAATCCATGGGCTTCCAGCCAAAGAACCGGCCGATCTCGTAGCCGATCCACACCATCAGCACGATTTCGGCGAAGGCCGCCACCAGGGCGGCCCCGCCCACGGCGCGCAGCTTCTTCAGGCTGAACTCGAGGCCGAGGGCGAACAGGAGCAGGATCATGCCCAGCTCGGAGAGCGTGCGGATGGTGCCCTCGTCGTGGATAAAGATGAAGGGGAACGTGTGTGGGCCGATGAGCAGGCCGGCGATGATGTAGCCGAGCACCACGGGCTGGCGCAGGCGCTGGAACAGCACCGTGGTAAGGCCCGCCACCAGCATGACGGTGGCCAGGTCCTGGATGAAAACGATGCCGTGCATGCCATTCCCTGTGTGTATGAGGGGACAGGTTAACCCGCACGAACGTGCGAGAACATCGCTGCTGGCAGGCACTGGTTAAAGCGTAACCAACCGGTAAAAACAGGCGAATGACGCAAGTGCTCGCCATTCATGGTGATTCTCGATTCGTCGAAAATAAATTCAAAAAAAGTGTAACGAACGCTTGACGGATTGGGGGTTCGGACGTAATCTTTGCGGCTTCCAGCAGGGGGCCATAGCTCAGCTGGGAGAGCGCCTGCATGGCATGCAGGAGGTCGCCGGTTCGATCCCGGCTGGCTCCACCAACTTCTAGTACGTCCCCATCGTCTAGAGGCCTAGGACATCACCCTTTCACGGTGGCGACCGGGGTTCGAATCCCCGTGGGGACGCCACTTTCCGGTCCGCCGGTCAGTGTAATGGATGTAGAAGTTGGTAGTTGTTGGAAGTTGGAAAACTTGTGTGGAGCGGTAGTTCAGTCGGTTAGAATGCTGGCCTGTCACGCCGGAGGTCGCGGGTTCGAGTCCCGTCCGCTCCGCCACTTTCCAAAAGGAATCCGCCCACGTGGCGGATTTTTTTTGCCCTGGATTTACCGATGGGCCGCTGCTCAATGTGCCGCCTATTCCCCCTGTAGGAGCGCGCTGGCGCGCGACAGCTTTTCGCGGAAGAGCCACAGGGCCTGCTGCTTTCGGGCGAAAGATGTCGCCCACAAGTGGGCTCCTACCTACACGCGGACGAGCGTGCCTATGGAGTGGCCCTGCTCCGCCAGGTACTCCAGCCAGCGGCTGAGGAAGCCGTTCATGCGCAGGCGGTGCTGCAGCACCGTGTCGGCCGGCGGGAACGGGCCAAGCACCTGCCACAGCTTGCGGCCGGGATGGCAATGCAGCGCTTCGGCCACGTGCGCATCGGTGTACATGCGCAGCTGCGCCGAGGGCGAAGGCTGGCCCGTGGCCTCGTCGACGAAATCGTAGGTGAGCTCCAGCTCCAGCGTGTACGGGTGCTTCTCCTGGATCTCCAGGCGCACGTTCAGGCCATCGTCGATATCGGACAGGTACACGCCCGCCGCCAGCCGCTGCGGCGCGAACAGCCGTGCGAGCCGGTGGTAGTTCTCCGAGTACAGCCCCATCAGGAATTCGAAGCGTCCCGGGATGAGCGAGGCTGGCCGTTCGAGGATCGCTGTCATTCACTCTTCCTAATACATGTGCCGCTCGATGCCGAGGTACTCGAAGATCTTGCTCGAGATTTCCTCGATCGAGGTGTGCGTCGTGTTGAGGACCGGGATGTTCTCCCGGCGCATGAGGCGATCCGCCTGCTCCAGCTCCCAGCGGCACTGCTTCAGCGTGGCGTAGCGGCTGCCGGGGCGGCGCTGCTCGCGGATCTGGGCCAGGCGGTTGGGGTCGATCGTGAGGCCGAACAGCCTGCTGCGGTACGGACGCAGGCGCATGGGCAGTTCGAGCTTGTCGAGGTCGTCGTCCGTGAGGGGGTAATTGGCGGCGCACACGCCGTAATGCAAGGCCATGTAAAGGCACGTGGGCGTCTTGCCCGAGCGGGACACCCCCACCAGCACCACGTCGGACTGGTTGTAATCCACGTCCAGGCCATCGTCGTGGGCCAGCGCGTAGTTGGTGGCCTCGATGCGGGCCTCGTAGCGGGCCGAATCCACCAGGCCGTGCGAGCGGTTGACCGCGCCCGATTGCTTCACCCCCAGCTCGTGCTCCAGCGGGTCGATGAAGGGGGCGAACACGTCCAGCATCAGGGCGCCGCTGCCGGCCACGATGTCGCAAAGGGCCTTTGAGGTCATGGTGTTCACCACGATGGGCCGCTGACCATCCTGGGCGTATTTGGTCTTGATGCGCAGGGCCGCCGATTCGGCCTTCGCGGGGTTGTCGATGAAGGGCAGCCGGTGGGTATCGAACTCCACCCCGTCGAACTGGGTGAGCATGCTGTTGCCGATGGTCTCCGCGGTGATGCCGGTGGAATCGGAAATAAAGAAGACGGTGCGCCGCATCGGACGGTTTCCTGGGCTGGGTTCCATGACTCCCACCTTAAGACCAATACGCCGCCATAACCATCCACCCCACAAAATGCCGGGAAATTTGTGCAACGCCGCTTGTTGTTGGACCATACCACCGCGACAATGCGCCGATTTTTACCAGCGCGGCCCGCCGCCCAACCGATGTGAGGATCTTCCTTTGAGCGACCTGGTACTTTGGCTCGACGCGCTACGCATGACCGACCTTGGCAAGGTGGGCGGCAAGAACGCCTCCCTTGGCGAAATGATCGGTAACCTGGCGAAACTGGGCGTCTCGGTCCCGGGTGGCTTCGCCACCACGGCCGACGCCTTCGGCACCTACCTCGAAAAGAGCGGCCTCGCGAAGCGCATCCAGGAACGCCTGGCCACGCTCGATGTCGACGATGTCGATGAGCTCACCCGCGGCGGCAAGGAGATCCGCGGCTGGATCGTCGACACCGCCCTGCCCGCCGACCTCGAGCAGGCCATCCGCGACGCCTACGCCAAGCTCTGCAACGATGCCGGCGCCACCGATATCGCCGTGGCCGTCCGCTCCTCCGCCACCGCCGAGGACCTGCCCGACGCCTCGTTCGCCGGCCAGCAGGAAACCTTCCTCAACGTGGTCGGCATCGACGACGTGCTGCACAAGGTGAAGGAGGTCTTCGCCTCGCTCTACAACGACCGCGCCATCGCCTACCGCGTGCACCAGGGCTTCAAGCACGAGGACGTGTTCCTCTCCGCCGGCGTGCAGCTCATGGTTCGCTCCGACGTGGGCGCATCGGGCGTGCTGTTCACGCTCGACACCGAATCCGGCTTCCGCGACGTGGTCTTCGTCACCGGCTCGTACGGCCTGGGCGAGATGGTGGTCCAGGGTGCCGTCAACCCCGACGAGTTCTACGTGTTCAAGCCCACGCTCAACGCGGGCAAGCCGGCCGTGCTCCGCCGCAGCCTGGGCGCCAAGCAGCAGCGCATGGTGTATTCCGACCAACCGGGCGAGCGCGTCCGTATCGAGGAGACCCCCTCCACGCTGCGCCACCAGTTCTGCATCGCCGATGCCGACGTCGAGGAGCTCGCCCGCCAGGCCCTCATCATCGAGAAGCACTACGGCCGCCCCATGGATATCGAATGGGCGAAGGACGGCAACACCGGCAAGCTCTACATCGTGCAGGCCCGCCCCGAGACCGTGAAGTCGCGCTCGCACGCCACCACGCTCGAGCGCTTCCAGCTCAATGAAAAGGGCAAGGTACTGGTGCAGGGCCGCGCCATCGGCCAGAAGATCGGCTCGGGCAAGGCACGCGTCATCAAGTCGCTGGCCGACATGAACAAGGTGCAGCCGGGCGATGTCCTTGTCGCCGACATGACCGACCCCGATTGGGAGCCGGTGATGAAGCGCGCCGCGGCCATCGTCACCAACCGTGGCGGCCGTACCTGCCACGCCGCCATCATCGCCCGCGAGCTGGGCGTGCCGGCGGTGGTGGGTTGCGGCAACGCGCTGGAATCGATCCCCGATGGCGCCGAAGTGACGGTCTCGTGCGCCGAGGGCGATACCGGCACCATCTACGAGGGCCTGCTCAAGTTCGACAAGATCACCGCCGACCTGGGCGCCATGCCTGAGGCGCCGCTCAAGATCATGATGAACGTGGCCAACCCCGAGCGCGCCTTCGACTTCGGCATGCTGCCGAACGCCGGCATCGGCCTCGCCCGCCTCGAGATGATCATCGCCAGCCACATCGGCGTGCACCCCAAGGCCCTGCTGGAATACGCGAAGCAGGATCCCGAGACGAAAGCCCGCATCGATGCGCGCATCGCCGGCTACAAGGATCCGGTCTCGTTCTATACCGACCGCCTGGCCGAGGGCATCGCCACCATCGCGGCCTCGGTTTACCCCAAGCCGGTCATCGTGCGCCTGTCCGATTTCAAGTCAAACGAATACGCCGGCCTGCTCGGCGGCTCGCGCTACGAGCCGCACGAAGAGAACCCGATGATCGGCTACCGCGGCGCCAGCCGCTATGTCTCGGCCGATTTCGCCGAGTCGTTCGCGCTGGAGTGCAAGGCCGTCAAGCACGTACGCGAGGCCATGGGCCTCGACAACGTGTGGGTCATGATCCCGTTCGTCCGCACGCTCGACGAGGGCCGCAAGGTCATCGAGGTGCTGCGCAACAACCACCTCGTGCAGGGCGAGAACGACCTGAAGGTGATCATGATGTGCGAGGTGCCGTCCAACGCGCTGCTGGCGGACGAGTTCCTCGATATCTTCGACGGCTTCTCGATCGGCTCGAACGATCTCACCCAGCTCACCCTGGGGCTCGACCGCGATTCGAGCATCGTGGCCAACCTGTTCGACGAACGCGACCCGGCGGTGAAGAAGCTGCTGGCGCTGGCCATCAAGACGGCCCGCGAAAAGGGCAAGTACGTGGGCATCTGCGGCCAGGGCCCGTCCGATCACCCCGACCTGGCCGAGTGGCTGATGGAACAGGGCATCGAATCGGTGTCGCTCAACCCCGATACCGTCGTCGACACCTGGCTGCGCCTGGCGAAGAAGAAAGCCGGCTAACCAGGGAACGGCTGGAAAAACGTGGGAGCGCGCTTGCGCGCGATGGGCGCTACGGCAAGCCCCATCGCGTGCAAGCACGCTCCCACATGGTTTTTGGGGTTACAGATGCACTGCCACGCCGGCGGCGCGGTATGCGTCCGTCAGTTCCCACTCCGTATCGGCCGCCACCACCAGGTGCGTCACGGCACTGATCGGCGCCGTGTGGTGCGTGGCCGAAGCCCGCAGTTTATCGGGCGTGGCGATGGCCACCGTTTCGCCGCTGGCCTCGATGATCGCCTGCTTGAACATCGTTTCTTCTTCGTCGATGGTCCACAGGCCCGTGCGCGGGTCGATGGCGCACACGCCGGGGAAACAGAAATCCGCGCGGATATCCTGCGCCTGGCGCAACGTGCGCGAGCCGATGGCACCACCGATGCGCGGGTCGAGCTTGCCACCCAGCAACACCACGTCGAAGCCCGGGCGGCCCAGCACGGCCACGGCCACGTCGGGCGCGTTCGTCACCACGGTGAGCCCGCGATGGTCTGGCAAGGCCTTGGCCAGCGCGGTGTTGGTCGAGCCCGCGTCGATGAACAGGATCTGCCCCTCCCCCACCAGCGACGCCGCGACCCGGCCCAGGTTGCGCTTGAGTTCGGCGCGCTCGTTGTGGCGCTCGCCCAGCGGCGCGACATGCGGTGCGAGCAGCGCACCGCCATAGACGCGGCGGCACAGGCCTTGCGATGCGAGGTCACGCAGGTCGCGGCGGATGGAATCCTCCGACACCCGGAACTCCTGCGCGAGGTCGGCGGCCACGACCTTCCCCTCGCGGCGCAGGCGCTCGAGGATGATGTGCTGGCGCTCGCGCGGCAGCGTGGATTCCGGCGCGTTCACTTGGGCAGGAACCCGAGGGCGACGAGATCGGCGCGCAGCTGCGCGGGCGAATGGAAATGGATGCCGTGGATGCCCAGCGCATGGGCGGCATCGACATTGGCCTTGTTGTCGTCGATGAACACGGCGCGCTTCGCATCGATGTCGTAGCGCTCGAGCAGCGTCTCGTAGAGTTTCGGGTCGGGCTTGATCATGCCCTCGTCGCCCGATACCACGATGCCATCGAACCAGCTGAAGAAGTCGTAGCGCTTGCGGGCGATGGGAAACGTCTCGCCCGACCAGTTGGTGAGGCCATAGAGCGGGTGCCCGGCCTTCTTCAGGTCGTGCAGGATGGTGATGCTGTCGTCGATCGGGCCCCTGAGCGTCTCTTCCCAGCGCTCGTGGAACGCGGCGATGAGCTCGGCATGGTGCGGGTGCTCCGCCGTGAGCTCGGCCAGGGCTTCCTCCCACGGGCGGCCGGCATCCTGCCGCAGGTTCCACTCCGGCGTGGTGACCTCGGCAAGGAACCGTTCCATGGCGGCTTCGTCGTCGCCGAAAAGCTTGCGGTAGAGGTAGCGCGGGTTCCAGTCGACGAGCACGCCACCGAAATCGAAGATCACCACGTCACGCTTGGCATACATAGGAAGACTCCGGTCAGCGGCGCGCAATGGACGCGCAAAGGGAAACGATGACGAGCAGGCCGGCGACGCCGGTCAGCGCGATGGAAAGCGTACTGAGATGGGCCACGAAGCCAATACCTGCCGGGCCGGCCAGCATGCCGGCGTAGCCCAGCGCCGTGACGATGGCGATGGCGACACCGGGCGAGGCACCGCCGAGGCGGCCCGCCGCGCTGAACAGCACGGGCACGATGTTGGATGCGCCGATGCCCACCAGCACGAAGCCGAGCAGCGCGGCCGGCCCCCATGGGATGAGCGTGGCGGCGAGGAAGCCGGCGGCCGCGATGAGGCTGCCGCCGCGGACGATGGCGACGGGGCCGACATGCGCCGTGATGCGATCGCCCATGAGGCGGCAGGCCGCCATGGCGATGGAAAACGCCGCATAGCCAAGGCCGGCCGACGAGGCGTCGAAGCCACGCGAGAAGCGCAGGAACACGGCACTCCAGTCGAGCATGGAGCCTTCGGCGAGGAACACCACCATGCACAGGAAGCCCAGCAGGAAGACGGCGCCCCCCGGCATGCGGAACGGCGCGCGCGATGCGGCCTGGGCTTCTTCATGCCGCACAAGGAAGTGCCGCCACTGCGTGAGCACGATGACGAGCAGCGCGAGCGACACGGCGATGGCACTGCCCGTGAGTGGTGCGCCGGCCTTGAGCAGGGCGGCCATGCCCGCGGAGCCGACCAGGCCACCCACGCTGAACAGGCCATGGAAGCCCGACATCATGGGCTTGCCGCGGAGCTTCTCCACGTCCACGGCATGGGCGTTCATGGAGACATCGACGACACCCAGCGCGGCACCGAAGAACAGGAGCGCGCCAGCCAGGGCCCAGGCATCCGGTGCCAGGGTGAGCAGGGGCAAGGCGAGGCACACCATGAGGCCACTGACGCCAATGACGTCACGATTGCCAAAGCGGTGGGTGAGGAAGCCTGCGAGCGGCATGGCGGCGGCCGCGCCACAGCCCATGCACAGCAGCACCAGGCCCAGGGTGCCGTCGTCGAGGCCGAGGCGGGCCTTGGCATACGGCACCATGGGTGCCCAACTGGCCATGCCGACGCCGGAGAGCAAAAAGATAAGCCGCGTGGCTCGCGTGGGGTTCATGCGGATTCCGTGGAGGCAAAGAATACGCATCAATGTACGTAAACGTGCACAAACGTGCAACCTCCACTGCGTGCCTCACAGCCAGTGGAAACCCTTGGCCATCATGCCGGCCAGGCCGAGGCCAACCGTGATGAGGGAGCCCAGGACAAGCCGCACGTCGGTGCGGACATCGTGGATTTCACCGCGGAGTTCGTTGCGGGTATCCCGCAGCTCGAGGCGGAGGTTGCGGATATCGTCGCGGACGTAGTCCATAGCGGTTTCCAGCTTGCTGACGCGGGCATCGAGGGGGGCATGGTGGCCGATGGCGGGATCGGCGAGATGAATGGGGTCGGGTGGCATGACGCTCATGGCATGAAAGGCTCCGTCGGGTGGCAACAGGCCTAGCTTCCCGGTTTCCGCACCCCACTTCGATAGGCCTTCGCCCTCACGTCGCGTAGGAAAATTCCTCGATATTTCCGGGGCTTTGTAGGCCTTCCTCATTTGAGAATGACCGTAGCCACCTGAGCCACTTGCACACCGCCCCGGCGTTATGTACAAATGTACACATGACGACGCCGAACCTCACCGAGCGACAGCAGAAGACCCTCGACTTCCTGCGGGAATACCTGCAGACCGAAGGCCTGCCCCCCACGCTGCGCGAGATCGCCGATGCCCTGGGCTTCCCCAGCCACAGCTCCGCGCAGGCCTGCGTGGAGTCGCTGGTGCGCAAGGGCGTGCTGGAGCGCTCGCCGCAACATCGCGGCCTGCGCCTGCCCTCGGGCAACGTCGCCGCCATCCGCGCCGCCACGCTCAACGAGCTGCCGCTCATCGGCCGTGTCGCCGCCGGTTCGCCGATCCTGGCGGAAGAGAACATCGAATCGCAACTGGAAATCGACCCGGCCATGTTCCACCCCCGGGCCGATTACCTCCTGCGCGTCGTGGGCATGAGCATGCGCGATGTCGGCATCCTCGATGGCGATCTCCTGGCCGTGCACCGCACGGCCACCGCCAACGATGGCCAGATCGTCGTCGCCCGCCTCGACGACGAAGTGACGGTGAAGCGCCTCAGGCACGAGCGCGATCGCCTCCTGCTGCTGCCAGAGAACCCGGATTTCCGGCCCATCGAAGTCGACCCCCGCCGCCACGCCTTCGCCATCGAAGGCCGTTACGTCGGCATCATCCGCAGGACCTGAGCCATGAATGCCATCGCCTCCGCTACCTCCAACCTGGCCCAGGTCCTGGATCATCCCGGTATCTGGCGCCGTTCGGCCGATCGCCAGCCGCGCGTGCGCGCGCTGTCCACGGGCTGGGCCTCGCTCGATGGCCGCCTGCCCGGTGGCGGCTGGCCGCAGGGCGCCGTCAGCGAAATCCTGTTCGAACACGATGGCCTGGGTGAGCTCGACCTGGTCATGCCTGCGCTCGCCGCGCTCACCCAGGAGCATCGCCGCGTCATCTTCGTGGCGCCGCCGTACCAGCCCTATGCCCCCGCGCTCGCCGCGGCCGGCGTCGACCTCCGCTTCCTGCACGAAATCCACGCCGGTTCCACCGAGGCCGCGTGGAGCATGGAACAGTGCCTGCGCTCCGGCTGCTGTGGCGCCGTCGTCGGCTGGTTGCCGGATATCGACTACCGCAGCCTGCGCCGCCTGCAGCTCGCGGCCGAAAGCGGCGATGCCTGCGCCATGGTGTTCCGCTCCGCCGGGCACGCCGCGGAAAACAGCCCGGCCGCCCTCCGTCTCAAGGTCAGCAACAGCGACGAGGCCACCTACGTGGATGTCCTCAAGTCGCGTGGCCTGCTGACCACCACCGCTCCGCTGCTGCGCATGCGGGCCTGAGGCAGGCCCGGCATGGTGTCGTCCCTCATCCGCCACCATGCCGGGCGCCTCTTTTTTGCCACGTCATCGCAGCCATGCTTTGGGCCTGTCTCCGTTTTCCCGGCCTGGCGTTCTCCGCCGCCTTCGCCGTGGCACCGGAGGCAGGCCCCTCCGCCCTCCTCGATACCCACGCCCGCCAGCGGCTGATCGCCACCGCCAACGATGACGCCCGCGCCCAGGGCGTGCGTCGTGGGCAGAGCATCGCGGCCGCACGCGCGTTATGCCCCGCGCTCGAGGTACGCCCTCGCGACCGCGAGGCCGAGAAACGCCTTCTCGCCGAGCTCGCCGCCTGGTGTTACCAGTTCAGCGGCCATGTAAGCCTCGTGCCGCCCAACGCCATCCTCATGGAGGTAGGCGCCAGCCTGCGCCTGTTCGATGGCTGGCCCGTGCTCGCCGACCGCGTCCGAGGGGGGCTCGTGGAACAGGGCCACCCGCATACGCTGGCCGCCACGCCGTTCGCTTCGGCCTCCTGGGTCTTCGCCGCCACGGCCGATGGCATGGTCATCCCCGAGCGGCAAGGCGTTGTCCGCATGCTGGGCGCCCTGCCGCTCACGCAGAGTGGCCTGCCCGCCACCGCCATCAGCGGCCTGCACGCCATGGGTTTCCGCCGGCTCGACGACGTGTTCCGCCTGCCCCGCCCCGAACTCACCCGGCGCATCGGCCGCGCGGGCGTGAGCTGGCTCGACCGCATCCGTGGGCAGGCTGCCGATGCGCTACCCGCGTGGCAGCCACCCGCCAGCTTCCTGCAGAAGATCGAGTTCGACGCGGAGCTCGACGGCAGCCAGCCGCTGCTGTTCCCCCTGCGCCGGCTCACCCGTGCGCTGGCCAACCTGCTGGCGGCGCGCGATGGCGGCGTGCAGCGTTTCACGCTCACGCTGGAACACGCCCGGGGCGAAACCACGCGCATCACCGTGGCCATGGCCGCGCCGCAACGCGATGCCGAGCGCCTGTTCGAACTGGCACGCACGCGCCTGGAACGCGCCACGCTGCCGGCGCCCGCGCGCGCCATCGAGCTGCACGCCGATGAACTGCCGGTGTTCCGGCCGCCGGTGCGCGATCTGTTCGAGCCCATCCGCGGCGATGGCCTCGACTGGCCCACGCTCGACGAGCGCCTGCGCGCGCGGCTGGGCGATGCCGCGCTGCGCCAGCTCATGGTGGTGAACGACCACCGGCCGGAACGCGCGTCGCGCTATGGCGTGCCCACGGCCACCACCGGCCTGCCGCGCGGCCGCCGGCCGCTGTGGCTGCTGCCACGCCCGCAGCCCATGCGCCCCGAGCCGGTCGCCGTGCTGGCCGGCCCGGAGCGCATCGAAAGCGGCTGGTGGGATGGCGCCGACACGCGCCGCGATTACTACATCGTGCGCACGGTGAACGGCCAGCAGGCCTGGGCCTACCTGCCGCCAGGCACGCTCGATGGGTGGATGCTGCATGGCTGGTTCGCCTGAGCTCCCGGCCAACGACGGCGATGTCGCCATCCCCGCCTACGCCGAACTGCACGCGCTAAGCGATTTCAGCTTCCAGCGCGGCGCATCGAGCGCGCGCGAACTGTTCGACCGCGCGAAGGAACTGGGCTACACGGCACTGGCCATCACCGACGAGTGTTCGCTGTCGGGCATTGTCCGCGCACTGGAGGCCTCGCTGGAGATGGCGCTGCCGCTCATCGTCGGCAGCGAATTCCGCCTCGCCGATGGCACCGTGGTGGTGTTGCTCGTGGAAAACCAGGCCGGCTACACCGAGCTGTGCCGCCTCATCACGCTCGCGCGGCGCCGTGCACGCAAGGGCCACTACGTTATCCACCGCGCCGACCTGGAAACCCTCGCCGAAGGCCTGTGCCTGCTATGGGCGCCCGGCCCCTGGCAGGCCACCAGCGAAGCCACGCATGATGAACGCGCCGCCTGGGTGGCGCGCCATTTCGCCGGCCGCGCCTGGCTGGCCGTGGAACTGCACCGCGGCCAGCACGACGACGCCGAGCTGGCCGCGCTGCGCGAACTCGGCGCGCGGCATGCCCTGCCCTGCGTCGCCGCCGGCGACGTGCACATGCACCTGCGCCGCCGCCGCGCACTGCAGGATGTGATGACCGCCATCCGCGTCAACCGCCCACTCGCCGACGCGGGCGCGGCACTGTTCCCCAACGGCGAGCGCCACCTGCGCCGGCGCGACACCCTGGCCCGCATCCATCCCCCGGATCTTCTCGCCGAGACCCAGGTGGTGGCCGCACGCTGTACCGGCTTCGATATCCGCGGCATCAACTATGTGTACCCGCGCGAACTGGTGCCCGAGGGCATGGACGCCACCGGCTACCTGCGCCAGCTGACATGGGAAGGCGCGGCCACGCGCTGGCCGGAAGGCATTCCCTCCACGCTGCCCGAGCGCATCGAGAAAGAACTCGCCCTCGTCGCCACCATGCGGTACGAGGCATTCTTCCTCACCGTGCACGACATCGTCCGCTTCGCGCGCTCGAAGCAGATCCTCTGCCAGGGCCGTGGCTCGGCCGCCAACTCGGTGGTGTGCTTCTGCCTCGGCATCACCGAGGTGAACCCCGACCAGACCAGCACGCTGTTCGAGCGTTTCATCTCAATCGAGCGCGACGAGCCGCCCGACATCGACGTGGATTTCGAACACGAGCGCCGCGAGGAGGTGCTGCAATACGTCTTCAACAAATACGGCCGCGAACGCGCCGCGCTGGCCGCCACCGTCATCAGCTACCGGCGCAAGAGTGCCGCGCGCGACGTGGGCCGTGCGCTGGGCCTGTCCGAGGATCAGCTCGACCAGCTCAGCCGCGCGTATTCGCATGCGCACGGCGAGGTGCCCATCACGGTGCGCCTGGCCGAGCGCGGCTTTGACATCGCCAGCCGCACCATCCGCCAGCTCGTGGTGCTGGTGGAGGAACTCAACGGCATGCCGCGGCATCTTTCCCAGCACGTGGGCGGCTTCGTCATTTCCGATACACCCCTGCACCACCTGGTGCCCGTGGAAAACGCGGCCATGGACGAGCGCACCATCATCCAGTGGGACAAGGATGACCTGGAAACCATGAAGCTGCTGAAGGTGGATTGCCTGGCACTGGGCATGCTCACCTGCATGCGCAAGGCCATCGACCTGCTGCGCCTGCACGATGGCCCGGATTACCGCCGCCTTGCCGACATCCCCATGGACGACCCCGGCACCTACGCCATGATCCAGGCGGCCGATACCGTCGGTGTCTTCCAGATCGAATCGCGCGCGCAGATGTCGATGCTGCCGCGCCTGCGCCCGGCGCGGTACTACGACCTGGTGATCCAGGTGGCCATCGTGCGCCCCGGCCCCATCCAGGGCGGCATGGTGCACCCCTACCTGCAACGGCGGAAACTGCCGCCCGAAAGCATCGTCTACGAACACGACGTGCGCCCTGTGCTGGAGCGCACGCTGGGCGTGCCCATCTTCCAGGAACAGGTGATGCACCTGTTACAGGTGGTGGCTGACTTCTCCCCGGGCGAATCGGATGAACTGCGCCGCTCCATGGCCGCGTGGAAACGCCGCGGCGGCCTGCAGAAGTTCGAGCCGAAGATCCGCCGCAACATGGCGAAGAACAAGTACTCGCCGGAGTTCACCCAGCAGATCATCGACCAGATCCAGGGTTTCGGCAGCTACGGTTTCCCCGAATCGCACGCGGCGGGTTTCGCGCTCATCGCGTACGCGTCGTCATACCTGAAATGCCACCACCCGGCGGTGTTCACCTGCGCATTGCTCAACAGCCAGCCCATGGGTTTTTACGCACCGGCACAGCTCGTGGCCGACCTGCGCCGCCACGGCGTGGAAGTGCGGCCGCCGGATGTCACCGCCAGCGCGTGGGATTGCACGCTCGAGCCGTTGCCGAAAAAACCCAGCGCCCATGCCTTGCGCCTGGGGCTGCGCATGATCAGTGGCCTCTCGGCCGACCTGGGCGCGCGCATCGCGGCCGCACGTGGGCAGGCACCGCTGCGCGACCTGGCCGACCTGGCCAGCCGGGCCAGCCTCAACCGTTTCGAACGCGAGCGGCTGGCCGACGCCGGCGCCCTGCGCACGCTGAGTGGCCACCGCCACCGCGCGCGCTGGGAAAGCGCCGGCATCGAACGCGACTTGCCCCTGCTCCATGCGGTTTCGGAAGAACGCACCACCCTGCGCCCGCCCACCCAGGCTGAAAACGTTTTCGCCGACTACGCCACGCACGGCCTTTCGCTAACCGGCCACCCACTGGCACTGGTTCGCAAGAACTTGCAGTCGCGGCGCGTGCGCCGCGCGCGGGAAATGGAGGCCGTTCGCAACGGCGCGTGGCTGCGCCATGCCGGCCTCGTCACCGTGCGGCAACGCCCGCAAACCGCCAGTGGCATCACGTTCGTCACCCTCGAGGACGAAACCGGCCAGGTCAATGTCATCGTGCGCCCCAAGGTGGCCGAAGCCTGCCGCCAGGCGTTGCTCGATGCCGTGTTGCTTGCCGTCGACGGGCAATGGCAAGCCATCGACGGCGTGCGCCATCTCGTGGCACACCGCCTGCTCGATTTCAGTGACCTGTTGCCGGCGCTTGGTTCGGTATCGCGGGATTTCCAATAGCGACGCACCGCTCACGTCGCAAGTTCTTCGCCGTCACTTAACGAGATGTAATGTGCAGCTGAATGGATGCCTAGGAACTGCAGACCCAGACCCACTTTGTTCATGCGAAAAGCGATAGCGTCATCACCGACCGGCCAAGCCTCCGCGCCAGGCATGGCCGCCATGAACCCAAGGCGCTCACTTATCAAAGTTCCAGGAGAGACTCGTCATGCGCAACACGAAACTGATCCTCGCCATGGTTGCCGGTTGCACCCTCGTGAGCGGCGCGGCTTTCGCGCAGGATAGTGCTTCGCAGCAGGCCTCGCCGACGCCGGCCTCCACCGCCGCCACGCCCACGCAGGGCAGCAGCTCGAAGATGGACAAGACCGGCAGCGAGAACGGTGCCATGAAGTCCACCCACAAGAAGCACAAGGCCAAGAAGAGCAGCACCGAAAGCTCGGGTTCCGAGCCGGCCAAGTCTTCTTCCGCCGGCATGTAACAGCCAGCGCATGCACGAAGAAAACCGGCGCCTCGCGGCGCCGGTTTTTTTTTACACCACCCGGATCACTTCATCGTCGATGGCGACAACCTGCCCTGCGCGTATCTTGCAGGTCTTGCGCAACTCCAGCACGCCATCCACCGTCACCAGCCCGTCGGCCACGAGGTGCTTGCCCTCGCCGCCGCTCGCGGCGATGCCGGCAAGCTTCAGCAGCTGGTTGAGTTCAACGTATTCGCCTTCGAGCTGGAAGGTTTGCGACGGCATCGGGCAGGGCCTGGATCAATGGGCGCCTATTAAAGCGCAATACGCCCGCCGATGTTGAGCAGCATGAATTCACTGGGCTGCATGCCCTGCGCCGCCAGCGCTTCGCCGAGCAATCGCGGCGGTTCATCCAGTTGATCATCCGCCAGTTCGAACACCCCCCAGTGGATGGCGATGGAACGGCCCACGCCAACCTCCCGGTGCAGTTGCACGGCCTGGGCCGGGTCGACGTGTTGCCCATGCATGAACCACCGCGGCGCATAGGCGCCAATGGGGATGGCGGCAAGGTCGATGGGCCCGGCACGGCGGCCGATCTCGGCCAGGTTTTCGGAATAGCCGGTATCGCCCGCGAACCAGAAACGGAAACCGCCCTGCGCCATCACCCACCCGCCCCACAGCGAACGGTTACGGTCCCACAACGACCGCGCGCTCCAGTGCCGCGCGGGTACGAAGGTGAAGGTGGCACCGCCCACTTCCGTCGACGCCCACCAGTCCAGTTCGCGCACGTTGCCGATGCGCTCCTTGTCGAACCAGCGCTTCAGGCCCAGCGGCACGAGGAACACGGCCTTGGGGAACCGCCGCGCGATGGCGTGGACGCTGGCGCGATCGAGGTGGTCGTAATGGTTGTGCGAGATCACCACCACGTCGATCCGCGGCAGCGCGGCCGCCTCGACCGGCGTGGGCGTGCGGCGCAGCGGGCCGGCGAACGATAGCGGCGAGGCACGCTTGCCCAGCACGGGGTCGGTGATGACCGTCAGGCCCTGGCGGCGTACCAGCGTGGTGGCATGGCCCAGCCACCAGGCGGCGTCGCCAGTGCCGGCGAAATCCGCCGGTTGCCACCAGCGGCGGGTGAACGCTTCGTAGCCCTCGGCGGGCGGGCGTGGCAGCTGCTGCTCCTTGCGCTCGCGGCGCCAGCGCTTCAGGCCGCCGGGCTCGCGGGTTTCCGGCTCGAGGTTACGGAAGCCATCGCGGGCATGGTGCGCCTTGCTCGCGTCGAAATACGGGTTGGTCCAGGCCATGCCTTTCCTTGGGGGTGGGGTCGCAAGATGACCTGCGGCCCCACCGGCCAGGGTTCAAGGCGCAAGGGCCTCAATCGACATCGATGCGGCGCACCTGGGCGAGCCAGTCTTCCAGGTTGTAGTAATTGCTGACGCGCAGGATCCTGCCGCCCGCCACGTCGAAGAACGCACCGCCCGGCAGCACGTAGGTCTGGCCCTGGGCCAGCGGCAGGCCCTCGTCGGTGGCCTTGTACTCACCGTGCACCACGTATTCCGCTGCCGCGCGGTCGCCCTTCTCGTTCACCATCACCACGATGTTCTTCAGCTGCTCGCTGTAGCTGACGTTCATGCGCTCCAGGAAGGCGGCGAAGCGGGCGCGGCCGGTTTCGCGGCCGCCCTGGTTCACGTCGTGGGCCACGTGCTCGTCGAGCAGGGCGAGCATGCCGGCCCAGTCGCCGCGGTTGAAGGCATCGTAGTAGCGGCGGATCAGGTCGATCGTATCGTTCATCGGGGCGCTCAGTAGAGGATGACGGAACGGATGGACTTGCCCTCGTGCATCAGGTCGAAGGCGCGGTTGATGTCGTCCAGCCCCATCGTATACGTGATCATCGGGTCGATCTTGATCTCGCCGCCCATGTAGCGCTCGACGTAGCCGGGCAGCTCCGTGCGGCCCTTGACGCCACCGAACGCCGAGCCGCGCCATACGCGCCCGGTCACCAGCTGGAACGGCCGCGTACGGATTTCCTGCCCCGCGCCGGCGACGCCGATGATGACCGACTCGCCCCAGCCCTTGTGGCAGCACTCGAGCGCGGAACGCATGACGTCCACGTTGCCGATGCACTCGAACGAATAATCGACGCCGCCATCGGTCAGCTCGACGATCACCTGCTGCACCGGCGTATCCGGGTAATCGCGCGGGTTCACGAAATCGGTGGCGCCCAGCATCTTCGCCATCTCGAATTTCGAGGGGTTGGTGTCGACGCAGATGATGCGCCCGGCCTTGGCCATGACCGCGCCCTGCACCACCGACAGGCCGATGCCACCCAGGCCGAACACGGCCACCGTGGCACCCGGTTCCACCTTCGCGGTGTTCAGCACGGCGCCGATCCCTGTGGTGACGCCACAACCAAGCAGGCATACCTTGTCGAGCGGGGCGTCCTTGTTGATCTTCGCCAGCGAGATCTCCGGCAGCACGGTGTATTCGCTGAACGTGCTGGTGCCCATGTAGTGCAGCAGCGGCTTGCCGCCGACAGAGAAGCGCGAGGTGCCATCGGGCATCAGGCCCTGGCCCTGCGTGGTGCGGATCTTCTGGCACAGGTTGGTCTTGCCCGACCGGCAGAACTTGCACTCGCCGCATTCGGGCGTGTACAGGGGGATGACATGGTCACCCGGCTTCAGGGTGGTGACGCCCTCGCCCACTTCCTCGACGATGCCACCGCCTTCATGGCCCAGGATGACCGGGAAGGCGCCTTCGGGGTCGGCGCCGGAGAGCGTGTAGGCATCGGTATGGCAGACGCCGGTGGCGACGATGCGCACCAGCACCTCGCCCGCCTTCGGGCCCTGTACGTCGATTTCCTCGATCGAGAGGGGCTTGCCTCCTTCCCAGGCAACAGCGGCACGCGACTTCATGGGGGTCATTCCTCAAAACAATGGCGGTGGACCGGCGATTCTAGCTGGCCCGGGCATTTGTGAACGGATGCAAACACCGCCGTGGCAGTTACGCGCCCAATGAGTTAAACTACGGTTAACGGATCAGCTCAGTCAGGCGAACGAACGCCTGCGCCAAGGGATTCGCCGGGCTTGCCCCCGGGCGCCCGGCGAAGAAAGTTTTGAACTTTTTCATTACGCCTGCGGTCCAAGATTTTAATGACTGAAGCCCTTGAAACTGCCCAAGCGGCCCTCACTAAGCGTTATACAAAACTTGTTAGTTCAATAATTCGGCCGAAAAACGGCATGACGAAAGCCTAACGAGTCGATTGTTCACCAAACGAAACGGACCAGCGCCTCCAAGCCAGCTACCGGGGTCCACCCGGCAAGCGTAAGGTCCCCACCACGCCAGAGACCGGCGGCGTGGCGTCACCAGAAGCAACCGGTCATACAAAGAGACTGGGAGACAACACCATGAACGAACTTCGCAACGAATACGGCATCACCACCTTCGAATACACCGCGGGCTACCACCTCTCGGAAGCCACCAGCGGCCTCGACCTCTTCGGCGGCGAGATGGACGGTTACGACTGGCTCGGCGAAGTCGCCAGCCGCCTGAGCTCCGACGCCGTCTAAGCCGCGCCCTGCCGTAGGGGCGCCCTGGCTGCACCGCCTCCGGCGGCAGCACCCAGTCCGCGCTACCCAAGGCTTGTGGCCCCGGCCGCTCCTACGAACAACGCGCAGCTATAAAAAAGGCCCGCCATTGGCGGGCCTTTTTGTTGCCGGGCCAGGATAGGGTGCGCCCCACATGCACCCTCAGGGAATGCGGATGGCCAGCGCCTCGGGCTCCACGACAGGACGGCCGTCACCGCCCTCGGGCTGGTATGGGTGTGGCGGCGTTTCCTCGGGCTGGCTCCGCGACTGGTCATAGCCAGGCATCTCAGGGCGCGGGGTGTTCGGGGTTTCTTCCGGTTCGGGGGAAGTGGGGCGCTTGGTCACGTCGCGGGCCTTCGGTGTCGTCGATGGCGGAGCCTAGCGGGCCACTGCGTGACGCCCGCGTGTGCCCGGTGTCATGCCAAGCCAGCCACCTGGGCGACCAGCCAGGCGTTCGCACCCGAGATGGCGACAAAGAGCGCCCATGCCGACGCCGACACCCACCACGCATTGGCGAACCGGCCCATCAGCGCCTTGTCGTCGGTAAAGCGGATAAGCGGGTACATGGCGAACGGCAACTGCACGCTGAGCACCACCTGGCTGGCCACGAGCAACGTGCCGATGGCGCTGTCACCCAGCGTCACCACCCCGATGAACGCCGGGACGATAGCCAGCCCGCGCGTGACCAGGCGCCGCTGCCAGCAAGGGATCTTAAGCTGCAGGAAGCCATCCATGATGACTTGGCCCGCGATGGTGCCAGTAAACGTCGAGCTCTGGCCCGATGCGAACAAACCCACCGCGAACGCGACGGAGGCGATGGTCGTGCCCGCGATGGGTGCGAGCAACTGGTAGGCATCGCCGATATCGGCCACGTCGTGCCGCCCCGTGGCGTGGAACGCACCGGCTGCGACGATGAGGATGCTGGCGTTGATGAGCAGCGCAAGCGCCAGCGAGACGATGGTGTCGACGCGCGTGAGGCGGATGGCGGCCCGTTTGCCCTGCTCGCCCGACACCGCACGCGTCTGCACGATGGACGAATGCAGGTAGAGGTTGTGCGGCATGATGGTGGCGCCAAGGATGCCAATGGCAAGGTAAAGCGGCTCGCGGCTGTCGAGCGCGTGCAGCGACGGCACGAAGCCTGCCGCCACCGCGTGCCAGTCGGGCCCGACGAGGAACAACTGCACCACGAAACAGATGCCGATGGTGCCGACCAGGCCAAGGATGATGGACTCCACGCGGCGAAACCCCTGCCCCTGCAGGCCAAGCACCAGGAACGTATCGAGCGCGGTCAGCGCCACGCCAACGGGCAGCGACACGCCGAACAACAGCTTGAACGCAAGCGCGCTGCCCAGCACCTCGGCCAGGTCGCACGCGATGATGGAAATCTCGGCGAACACCCACTGGATGCGCCCGATCGCCTTGGGGTAGCGCTGGCTGGAAAGCTGGGCGAGGTCTTTCCGCGTGGCGATACCAAGGCGCGCGGCCAGGCATTGCAACAGCATGGCGGCAAGGCTCGACAGCAACACCACGAACAACAGCCGGTAGCCGAAGCGCGAGCCTGCCTCGATGTCGGTGGCCCAATTGCCCGGGTCCATGTAGCCCACCGAAACGAGCAGCCCGGGCCCCGCGAACCGAAGCGCCTTCTTCCACCACGGAAGTTCCTGCGGCACGACGATGGAGCCGGCGACCTCGGCCGGGCAGAACGGCGCCGTGGCCGTCTTGGGGAGCGGAAAGAACATGCGCCATCGTAGCGTCTCGCAGCGCCGTGGTGAACGCCGCCTCGCGCCTGCTTCACACGCCTGTAATGGCCCGAACGGGTAAACCACATGCACTGCGAACCCGCAGGGCAACCCGAGGAAACCCCATGGACAAGAACCGCACCGAAGGCATGAAACACGAAGTGAAGGGCGCCATGAAGGAAGCCGCTGGCAAGATCACGGGCAACCACGCGAAGGAAGCGGCCGGCAATATCGAGAAGAACGCGGGCAAGGTGCAGAAGGAAGTGGGCAAGGCCGCCGACAAGGCGCGCGATAACCGTCACTGACGAAGGCACGGGCGGGGGCCATGCGGCCCCTGCCCCTTTTCGAACGATGCTACTGCGACGCTGGTTCACCCTCACGAAGAAAGCCATCATCACCGCCACCAACGGCTTCAGCGACGACGAGCTGATGACCCGCGCGGCGGCGTTGTCGTTTTATTCGGCGCTCTCGTTCGCGCCGCTGCTGGTGTTGCTGCTGTGGATACTCTCCGCATTGGGCGACCAGTGGCAGGCGCAACTCGTCGAAAGCCTTACCACCGTCATCGGCCAGCAGGGCGCCGGTGCGGTCAAGCTGGTCATCGATAACGCGCAACAACGGCCACGGCTGGGTAATGTCGTCGGCATCATCGGCCTGTGCGTCACGTTGTTCTCGGCCTCGGCCGTGTTCGCCCAGCTGCAATCCACCATCAACCGGGTGTGGAAGATCCGTGCCAAGCCAGGTGCCGCCATGGCCGGCTGGCTGAGCACGCGTGCGCGGGCCTTCGGCCTGCTGGTGGGCATCGCGTTCCTGCTCATCATTTCGTTCGTGGTCAGCAGCCTCATCCAGGCGTTGATCCCCGGCGATACGGTGGCATGGCAGGTCGTGGAAGCCGTGATCGCGTTCGGCGTGTTCGTCATCGCGTTCGGCGCGATGTACCGGATACTGCCCGATGCCCAGATCGCCTGGCGCGATGCCGCGCGCGGTGGCGTTCTTACCGCGCTGCTGTTCGTCGCGGGCAAGTTCCTCATTAGCCTTTACATCGACCGTGCCAGCATTGGTGGTGCCTACGGCCCCGCGGGGGCCATCGTGGTGCTACTCACGTGGGTGTATTACGCGTCGATCATCGTGCTGCTGGGCGCCGAACTGACCCACGGCCTTGCCGTGGCGCGCGGTGCGCGCATCCGCCCGGCGCAGCATGCCGAGAGCTTCGACGAAGCTGCTGGCGTCAGCCAGCCGCCGCCGGCGCGGGCGCCCGCCGAAACAGGCGCTGGCGCAGCCAGTGGTTGGCTGGATCGGAAAAGCCCCTAGCCACCAGGTGCCCCAGCGCCCACGCCAGCAGCACGGCCGGCGCATACCACAGCCAGCCCCAGGCCGTGTCCGTGCCGGTGATGTGCGCGACGCCGACCAGGCCGAACACCACGAACATGTGGGTGAGGTACACCTCGTAGCTCACGCGGCCCATGGCGCGCAGCCAGCCGAAACCACGCACCGGCGCGCCACCCTCGGGCGAGGCGACGACAAAAGCCACCGCCGCGCCGATCAAGACGAGCATGTAGCCCTCGTGTACCGCGCGCCACAGCCAGCCGCCCGAGAACATGACAAGGGCTGTGGCGGCCACGCCCGCCGCCACCAGCACCCGCCGCGCGCGCGGCCCGGGCAGGCCAAACCGTGTTACGCCCAACGCCGCCAGCACGCCCGCCGCGATGGCGCCCATCCCAGGCAGATAGGCCTTCTCTTGCCATATTTCGTTATCGACAATGGCGGCGCGGGTGAACGGCACCGAGAGCACGAGCAGCGCCAGCGCCGGCACGAGCCAGCGCGTACGGCCCAGCGTGAGGCATACGAGGGGAAAGGCGAGGTAGAACACCTCCTCGACCGAAAGCGACCACAGCACATCCCAGCCGCCCGGGAGCCAGCCCGTACGGCCCTCGTACACATTGAGGGTGAAGGTGAGCGTCGAGAGCGTGGCGCCCAGCGGCGACTGGCCGGGCTTGTCGATGATGTACCGGGGCACGCCGGCGGCGTGGCAGGCCAACAGCACGGCCACCAGCGCGAGCAGGCAAGGCGCGATCCGCGCCACGCGCCGTGCATAGAACGCACGCCAGTCCACGCGGGCAAGCGCGCCGTCGCGCTCCAGCACGTGCCGCGTGATGAGGAAGCCCGAGACGACGAAGAAAAGAAAAACGGCTTCGTAGCCGTTATAGATGAGGCCCTTCAGCAGAAACGTGGGCAACCACAGGCCGGCATCGGTCTTGTGTAGCGGTATGCGCAAGCCCAAGTGGTGCACCACCACCAACAGGATGCTGAAGCCACGCAGCAGGTCGATGCCTGGGCTGCGCGGGAGGGTGCGATGGGACACGGGCGGCTTCCGCGGTCGGGAAGCCGCCATTCTGCCGCGTCAGGTGCAGCCGCGCACCAGCGCGATGAGGATAAGCACGGGGATCGGTACGCCCAGGATCCACAGCAACACGTAGCCGATGCCGCCCTTCTGCTTCTCCGCCACCGGGGTCTTCTGTTCGTCCATTGCGTGTGCCTCCGCGCCGTTGGGGTGGCGCCAGCGTCGGCTGGGCGGCGTGCAGCAGGCGTGAGTATCGTGCCAGTAACGTATTCGCAACGACACGCCCTTCGCACCTCGTGCATTATTCGTGACGGGCTCCCATCGTTCCCAAGGACGCAAGATGACCCTGCCACGCCCGTTGATCCTCGCCACCGCCCTCGCCGCATCGCTGGCGGGCGGCGCCCAGGCCGCCACCGTCATCCGTGGCGCCCGCGTCATCGACGGCACCGGCGCGCCTGCGCAGGGCGATGTCACGCTGGTGGTCGATGGCGAGAACTTCACCGTCGTCGGGCCGGGCCTGCGGGTGAAGATGCCCGACGGCACCCGCGTCGTCGATTACACCGGCAAGACGATCTTGCCCGGCCTGGTCTCGGATCACTCGCACATCGGCCAGGTCGACGGCACCGCCAGCGGCCAGCCCACCCTGTACACGCGCGACAACGCACTGCGGCAGCTGCGCCAGTGGGTGGCGTACGGCGTCACCACCGTCACCTCGCTGGGCCTGAACAACCCCGATGTGTTCTACCCCCTGCGCGCGGAGCTGCACGCCGGCAAGGTCGGCGGCGCCGACCTGTTCGGTGCCGACCACGGCATCGGCGTGCCGAACGGCGCCCCGCCTGCGAAGATGATGCAGGTGGGCACGAACCAGCTCGACCGCCCCTCGACGCCGGACGAAGCCCGTGCCGCCGTGGACGCGGCCGCCGCGCGCGGCACCGACCTGGTGAAGATCTGGGTCGACGATTTCAATGGCTCCCTGAAAGTGAAGATGGCCCCCGAGGTGTGGCGCGCCGTGATCGACGAGGCGCACGCGAAACACGTGCGCGTCGCCGCGCATGTGTATTACCTCGCCGACGCCCGCGAGCTCGTGGATGCCGGCGTGGACATCCTCGCCCACGGCGTGCGCGACAAGCCGGTGGACAAGGGCTTCATCGACGCCATGAAGGCCCACGGCACGTGGTACATCGCCACGCTGGACCTCAACGAAGCGGCCTTTATCTACGCGCGCCACCCCGCGTGGATGGAGCAGCCCTTCTTCACCCATGCGGTGCAGCCCGCCCTGGCGAAGCAGTTCGCCGATGGCGCCTGGCGTGACAAGGTGCAGGGTGACGGGGCCACGCCGGTGAACGAAGCGGCGCTGAAAACGAACGAACAAAACTTCAAGACGCTTTACGACGCCGGCGTGAAGGTGGGTTTTGGCACGGATTCGGGCGCCACGCCCCTGCGCATCCCCGGCTTCGCCGAGCACCGCGAGCTGGCGCTGATGGTCGACGCCGGGCTTACCCCGCTGCAGGCCATCAACGTCGCCACGCAGCGTGCCGCCGCCCTGCTCGGCCTGGACGACCGCGGCGTCATCGCCCGGGGCAAGCGCGCCGACTTCATCGTGGTCGACGGCGACCCCTCGCAGGATATCGAGGCCACCACCCATATCCAGGCCGTGTGGCAGCGTGGCCAGCAGGTCTCTGGCCCGGTCACCGCCTTCACGCCCTGAGCCCGCCCATGAGCCACCCGCCCGCCGACCCGCTCGCGTTTCTTCCGGCCGATTCCCCCACGGCTGACGAGATACGCGCGTTCGACTGGTCCACGACGCCGCTGGGGCCGCCGGCAGGCTGGCCGGTGGCGTTGAAGGCCGCGCTGGCCACGATGTTCGACACGCCGCGCCCCATGTTCCTGGCCGTACTGCCCGGCGAGCTGTTCTTCTTCAACGACCTTTACCGCCCCATGCTCGGGCGCCGGTTGCAGGGGGCCATCGGCCAGGTGTTCCGCGACCTGTGGCACGACGTGTGGGAGGACGTGCACACCTACGTGGAGCGTGCGTACGCCGGCGAGGGCAGCCTGCACCTCGACCTGCCCCTGCGGATGACCCGCCACGGTTTCGACGAGGAGACCTGGTGGACCTTCTCGTATGCACCGCTGCGCGACGAGCACGGCCAGGTGTTCGGCATGTATGCCATCACCAACGAAACGACACGTGCCGTCCGCACCACCCAGGCGCTGCGCGAGCTCAATGCCTCGCTGGAAGTGGAGATCGACCAGCGTACGCGCGAGCGCGACCAGGTGTGGGGCATCGCGCGCGAGCTCTACGTGGTGATGACCCGCGATGGCCACTACCGCGACGTGAACCCCGCATGGACCGCCGAGCTTGGCTACGACGTCACCAACCTCATCGGCCTTGGCTTCGAGGAGCTGATACACCCCGACGACCTCGACCGGGCCCGCGATGGCGTCAGCCAGATGCTCGACGGCGAGGTGGTGGAAGACCTCGAGCTGCGCATGCGCGCGGCCGACGGCCACTACCGGTGGTTCGCATGGACCGGCGTGCCCGATGGCGATGTCATCTACGGCATGGGCCGCGACACGCAGCGCCGCCGCGACATGGAAGACCAGCTGCGCCATGCGCAGAAGCTCGAGGCGCTGGGCCGGCTCACCGGCGGCATCGCCCACGATTTCAACAATATCCTCGGCGGCATCGGCGGCGCGATCGAGGTGGTGACCGAACGGCTCGAGCAAGGCCGCGTGGATGGGTCGCGGCGCCTGCTCGACGCCGCCGGCGGCGCCGTCCGGCGTGCGGCAGGCCTTACCCACCGCCTGCTCGCGTACTCCCGCCAGCAGGCGCTTTCGCTATCGGACGTGGACGCCAACGCCATCGTGCGGGGGCTCGATCTGTTGCTGCGTCCGCTGCTGGGCGAGCAGGTGCGCCTGCAGGTAACCATGGCCGATACTTTGTGGCGCACGCTGTCCGATGCCAGCCAGCTTGAAAGCGCCATCCTCAACCTGGCCATCAACGCCCGCGATGCCATGCCACGCGGTGGCGTGCTGGGCATCGAGACGCGCAACGCCAGCGACGCCGACATCGGCAAGGGCCCCGCCGACTACGTGGTGGTCGCGGTATCGGATACCGGCACGGGCATGTCGGCGGCCGTCATCGAGAAGGCGTTCGATCCGTTCTTCACCACCAAGGCCATCGGCCAGGGCACCGGTCTGGGCCTTTCGATGGTGGACGGCTTCGCGCGGCAGACGGGCGGCCGTGCGGTGATCGAATCCGTGCCGGGCCACGGCACCACCGTGAGCCTGTGGCTGCCACGCCACGTGGGCGCACCGGCCGCGCGGCACGCGCACATCGACGCCAGCGCCAAGCGTGGCGGCGGCCAGCACGTGCTGCTGGTGGAGGATGAAAGCATGCTGCGCTCGCTGGCGCGCGAGGTGCTGGAAGAAGCCGGTTACACAGTCAGCGACTGCGCGGAGGGCAACGAGGCGCTGCTGCTGCTCGCCGCGGAGGACCGCCCGGACATTCTCGTGACCGACGTGGGCCTGCCCGGCATGGACGGCCACCGCCTGGCGCAGGTGGCGCGCGAGCGGCAGCCCGGGCTGCCGGTGCTCTTCATCACCGGCTACGCATGGGAGGCCTTTTCGGAAAGCCCGGTGCTGCCCGAGCGCTGCGCCATCCTAGGCAAGCCCTTCGCATTGCAGGCCTTGGTCGCGGCCGTAGCCGACCTGGTGGACGGTACGGCGGCGTAACGCGGGCATTCCATTTCCTTGACCGCCGCGCGCGGAGACTCCGGATCATGAAACCCGGAGAACCCATGAACCGCACCCGCTACTACGCGTTGATCGCGTTGATCGTCGCCATGGTCGCGATCTTCGTCGTGGGTGCGATCCGCAAGGGCGGGCCCGCGGGCGACGTGCCCGACGACGGCCGGGCACCGGCGACGCAGCCGACGCAGCGCTAGGCGGGTTCGGGTTCTTTCGCGGCCCCGGCGTCTTGGGCGGCGGCACGCTGCATGGCGACGAGGAAATCGACGCCATAGCGCATCACGAACGGGGCCACATTGCCGGGCATGCAGCCATCGGGCAAGGCCTGTGCGTGGTTGGTGGTATCAAGGATTTCGGACAGCGACGAGCGACTTGCCATGGCCTTTGCGGCCCCCTTTACTGGTATTCCCCCGCGCCCTTGTTAGCTGAAACCGTTTACGCCGTCAATACCACGCCGCCCTGCGGCATTTGGGCGCAGGCGGCTGACGCCTCCCGCCGGCTCGCGGAGCCCCTCCTAAACTAGCCCCGTGCGCGCCATGCGCATGGGAGGTCACGCTGTGCTTTACGCCAAGGATGTCGCTACGCCCACCCCGGCACGCCGCCGTGGTGCCGCCTGCTGCAACGACGCGTGCCGGCACGCCCACGGCTGCCAGGCCACCCGCGGCGGTGCCGGCGAGCTGATCGCCCTGCGCGACATCGTCGAACGCCTGGGCCCTTTCTCAGACGGCGACCGCCTGGTGCAGCCCGATGCGCCCCACCTGGCCGCCTACGCCGTGCTGTCGGGCATGGCCATGACCGTCGGCGGCGGGCGCGTCCTCGCGTTCCACCTGCCCGGCGAGCTGTTCGGGCTCGACGTACCCCGCGCGGGCCATCACCTGGCCTCGGTCGTCGCGGTGGGCAAGACCTGGTTCTGCCGCCTCCCGCGCGCGGCCACCGATGCCCTGTGCGAGCACGACGACGCCATCGCAGGCCACCTGCGCGGCCTGCGCCGGCAGGAACGCCGCCAGGCATCGCCCGGCGAAGCCCCCGCCCTCGCCCGCGTCGCGTCCTTCGTGGCGGCCCTGCTCACCCGGCGCCGCCAGGTCGAACCCGACACCACCTTCCTGCCCTTGCCGATGTCGCGGGACGATATCGGCTCGTACCTGGGCATGAGCGCGGCAACGGTCACGCGCATGCTCGCCCGCCTGCGCGCCGATGGCGCGCTCGCGGTCAGCAGCGGCGGCGTCGAGGTCGTCGACGCCGCCGCCCTGGCACGGCACGGTCTTACAGCTTCACCTTGACGCCCACGGTATAAAAGCGCCCCACGGCGCCTGATTGCGCGTACGTCGGGTTGTAGTTGAACGAGGCGTAGTTCAGCGGATCGAAAGGCGCCTTGCGGTCGAACGCGTTCATGACCGACCCGGTGATCGCGACCTTCTCGGTCAGGTCGTAGCGGCCGGTGAAATCCACCTCGGTAAACGACGACATGCGGCACGACGGCGGGAAGTTCTCGCCCGTGAGCGTGTTGGTGGACTGGCACCCTGGGCCCGAGTCTGGCTCGGTGAGCTTCAGGCCGCTGGTGTAGTACACCGTCCCTGTCACGTTGAACTTGCCGATCTGCAGGCTGTTCGCCCACGAACCACGGTAGCGCGGCGTGCCGGCGCCCGACGAGACGCCATACGGCCCATGCGTGCCCACGAACTCCTGCTTCGTGCCGTCCTGCAGCGTCAGCGTCCACGAGATGATGCGCGTGAGGTTCACCTCGCTGGTAAAGCGCATGTTCTCGTGGAAGTCGAAGCCACCCTTCAGGTTGAGGTCGATGCCCTTCGTTTCCAGCGCGTTCTGGTTCACGTAGGGCGCCACCACCACGAGCGGGCGCGCCAGCGCGTTCGGCGCCGCCGGGTCGGGCACGTCGGCCACGATGCTCGAATCCTTCGGCAAGGGCTCGCCGGCCAGGTAGGCATCGAGCACGGCGAATGGGTCCTGCTGGCTGATCACGCCAGTCTTCTTGATACGGTAGTAATCCAGCGACGCACTGAGGTCCTGCGTGGGCTGGTAGAGGATGCCGAATGTCCAGCTCTTGGAACGCTCGGGCTTCACCTTCGGGTTGGCCGCGGTGAGGAACCCCAGCGCATAGGGCTGCACGTAGCCACTATTGTTATGCGCCGCCTGGAAATCCGCCGGCGGCGTATACGTGGCAAAGCCCTCGGATTCGCTGGAACCATTCTCCGAGAAACTCGGCGCGCGGAAGCCCTTCGAGAAGGTGCCGCGGAACGCGAGCTCATCCAGCGGCTTCCATTTCAGCCCGATCTTGGGCGAGAAGCTCTTGCCGAAATCGGAGTAGTGGTCGTAACGCCCCGACACATCGACCTCCAGCGACTCGAGGAACGGGGCATCCAGCTCAACGTAGGCGCCCGTGACCGTGCGGTTGCCCTTGGTATGGGCGATGCCCAGGCCTTGCGCGGCAAGGTCGGGGTTGAGGTCGGGGTCATCCTGTTCTTCGTGGCGCACGTCGATGCCCGTGGCGAGGCCCAGCGAGCCACCGGCAAGATCCAGCAGCGGCCGCGACAGGCGGAAGTCCACCGACTGCAGGTCGCTCGTGGAGGTCTTCACCAGCGTGGGGCCGAGGGCCCGCAACAGCTCGGGCGAATTGGCCGAGGGGTCGATGAAGTTGTACGTACCGTTCGCCACCGCGGCCACCAGGGCGTTGTAGTTGAGCAGGCCCGGCGTGCTGATATCGAGCGAGTTATGGCTGAACACCAGGGCCGAATCGTAGGCCCAGTCGCCCCACGTGCCGGTGACGCCACCGGTGATGCGCAGGTTGTGGTTCTTGTTGTCGCCGCCACCCGGGATGCCGGGGAACGTGTAGTTGATGAGCGCCGCCTTGCCCTCCGCCGCGAACGGGTTGTTGGGGTTCAGCGAGCCATCGGGCAACGTCGCCGGCAACGCGATGGCGTTGGTGTTGTTTGGCGTGCTGGCCTGGATCTGCGGCGGCGGCCCACGGAACTCGGTGCGCACCTGGTAGTAGCTGGCGTCGATGTAGGCCGTGGTGGTGTCGTTGAGCTTCAGGTTAAACCGGCCGTACAGCCCCTGGCGTTCCATCATCGGCGCGATGTCGAAATAGCGCGTGCGGTTGAACGCGCAGTAGCTGCCGGGGTTGTTCGGGTCGTTGGTGACGAAGGTGCTGCCGGGGCCGCAGGGCACCAGCGGCTGGGCCACCGCGCCAGGGTCCGCGACGCCCGACGTGACGTCACCCGGCCGGCTCAGCGTGCCCGGGGTGACCGTGCCGTAGATCGAGCCGGAGTTCTGCGAGGGCTGGCCACCGATAAGGTTATTGCCGCCGCTGCGGGTGGTGTCGTTGGTGTTGTACGGGTAACCGCGGTCGCCCACCTTGATGCGCTCGTCCTTCTGGTACTCCGCGCTGAAGTAGGCGTTCCAGCCATCCTTGCGCAGGTCGCCACCACCGAACAGGACCGTGCCGCGCTTCGTCGTGCCGCCACCATGCTGCGAGGTGCCGACATCGGCGGAGAGCTCCGTGCCCTGGTAGCTCGGCCGCAGGATGATGTTGACGACGCCCGCGATGGCATCCGCGCCATACAGCGACGACGCGCCATCCTTGAGCACCTCGATGCGTTCGATGGCGTTGGATGGAATGGTGTTGAGGTCAACGAACGATCGCTGGCCGTCGTCGGCAAGCGGGTAATTCGCGGCGCGGCGGCCGTTGATCAGCACCAGCGTGGAGTTCACGGTGAGGCCGCGCAAGGCCACGCCGGATGAGCCAGCCGCGAAACCGCCGGTGAACGCGGGCGGGATCGACCCGCTGTTATCCGCCGACACGGCACGGATCACGTCCGAGACCGTGGTGAGTCCGCTTTTCTGGATCTGGTCGGCGGTAATCGTGGTGACGGGTGACGGGGTTTCGACGTCGATGCGGGGCAGCGCCGAACCCGTGACCGTGATCGCCGCGAGTTCGGTCGTGCCCTTGTCGCTGCCCTGCGGCGCGGGCGGTGGCGGGGGCGCGTTTTGCGCGTGGAGGGCGCCGCTGGCGCAGGCCAGTGCGGCGGCGATGGACAAAGCGAGGCCGTGGCGCCGAAGCGCCATGTGTGCGTGCGTTTTCATTGTGAGTCTCCGGAGCCTTAGGGGAGTGGGGCTGGGACTTTCGCGGCGGGGAATGCGCGAAAAACGCAACATTCACGAAGCCGCAATGAAAACCTACGCCGTGTAAACCCGGCGCACCATCGGCCATTCGGAATAGTTTGCGCCGCCATGCGCGGCGCGTTGTGGCACGGCGTATGCAGCGCCGTGGCGGCGATCAGTGCTCTTCGCCGGGGTCGTACCCTTCGCGTTCCTTCATGAGCTGGCGCGCGGCGGCCACGCCCAGGCGCATGCCTTCGGCGCAGGCATCCTCTTCGTTCTCGTGCAGCGTGACGCAGAGCTTCTCCTTCAGCTCCTCGCCGTCTTCGCTGATGACGTACTTGCCACGCCAGCGGCCAGGCTTGGCCACGTAGCAGGAGCCTTCGACGTCGAAATAACCAATCTTGCGATGTGCCATGGTCGGGTGGATCCTCCTCGATCCACCCCATCGTATGCATCGCGCATCAAGGCTTTGTGCAGCGGCTACTGGAGGCTTTGAACCGGCCGCTTGGCATTGGACTCGAATTCGCGCCACACGCCATCGGCGCCCTCGACCGACACCAGCACCTGGACCTGCCCCTGCGTGCCCAGCAGCTTAGACTGCTGAACGGCGTACGCGATGGCGGCTACGCGGGACTCGAAGTTTTCCGTGGGCACGCCATTGAGCTGGACATGCCAAAGGCCGGCCAGGTCGGGATGGAACGGGATGTCGTAGATCACCAGGGCCATGGGGAACGGGGATGCTCCAGCACAATGCGTCGCCGCCGGCTCCCACGGTGATGGGTTCTTACGGTCGGACGCGGAAGCTTAGCCTTTCCAGAGCCTTTCCGACAACGGAAGGAACGCTTGGCGAAACCTTCACGGCGTATGGACATGCGCGATAAACGAGTAGCGGCGCACCACCGGCGCGGCGCGCCGGCATGGCCATTCCGCCCCACGGCTCGACTAGACTGCACGGCATGAGCCGACTCCCCCGCGTTCCCCTGTTCGCCACCCTCCTCTACCTCGCATGCGCCGGCGGTGCCGCGGCCCAGGTGCCCCCGCCGCCGGATACCGTGCCCACGCTCGAGGCCGTCACCGTCAGCGGCGTCCAGCCGGGCCCGGGGTTGTGGCGCGCCACGAAAGGCGGCCATGTGCTGCTCATCCTGGGAACCCTCTCGCCCATCCCAGGCAACATTACCTGGAAGACCGACGACGTGGACGATGCCGTGGCGCACGCGGGTGCGCTGATCCTGCCGCCGCACACCGAGGTGAAGCCAAACGTGGGCTTCTTCGGCAAGCTGGCCCTGCTTCCCTCGCTCATCGGCGTGCGCAACTCGCCCGACGGCAAGACGCTGGACGAAACCGTGCCACCCGACGTTTACGCGCGCTGGCAGGCGGTGAAGGCCCGCTACATCGGCGACGAGCGCAAGGTTGAGCGCTACCGGCCCATTTTCGCCGCCATCGAACTGTACAAGCAGGCGGTGAAGAAGTCGGGCCTGCGCAAGTCGGGCTACATCACCGACGCCGTGGTGGCGATGGCGAAGAAGCACAACGTGCCGCAGGTGCCGGTGGACTACACCCTGCTCATCGACGACCCGCGCGCGGTGGTGAAGGAGTTCAAGAAATCCACGCTCGACGACCTTGCCTGTTTCACCCAAAGCGTCGACAACATCGAACCCCAGCTGGCCGCCATGCGCGACCGCGCCAACGCCTGGGCCACCGGCGATATCGCCGCGCTGAAGGACGAACGCCGGGCGAAGCAGATCTCCACCTGCCTCGATGCCGTCACCGAGGGCGGCCTTGCCCAGCGCATCGGCCTCACCGACGTGCCGGCGCAGGTCCGCGCGCGCTGGCTGGCGGCGGTCGATGCGCAAACGGCCGCGAACGCGCAGACCGTCGCCATCGTGCCGCTGGACGACCTCATTGGTGCGAAGGGTTACCTGTCGGCGCTGGAGGCCAGGGGCTTCAAGGTCGAATCGCCCGACGACGACGATTCGCCCGGCAACACGGCGGGTGGCACACCCTGACGGATCACGGCCGGGAAATCATCGCCCGGCTTGCTCGCCCGTGCCCGGTCGGTCACCCGGCCGAGGCGCCGCCATTCGTCCACGCTGTAGCGGGTATCGAGCGCGCCGTTATCCCTCAGGTACCCTGGCAGGTAACCCGTTAGCAGCAAGCGGATGTCCATGGGCAGCCCGCTGTCGATGCGACGCGCCATGCGGTAGACGATGGTGGTGCAATTCGAAGTGATGGTGTTGTAGAACTTCGGCTCGTGCACCAGCCGGTTCGCCGCGTCCACGTACGAAAGGAACAGCGAACGCATCGCATCGCGTGGCATGCGCAGCGGGAACAGGTAATCGTCCTCGCCGCGCACGTTGGTGCGCACGCGGATGATGTCGCGTTCCTCCGCGGCGATGAGCACCAGCTCGAACTGCTTGAAAAAGCCACCCACTTCGGAGAACGCCTCGCCCTTCTCGCGGCGGATCTCCATCGAGAACACGATGTGGCGCCCGTCGTCGAACCCGAACGACAACATGGCATGCGCGATGGCCTCGCTGGACCAGTACGACAGCACGGCATCGGCGGATACGAGGTGGTCGAGGTCGTAGTCCCGCGTTTCCCACCGCGCGTCGTAGTCGTCGTCGCTGCGCCACGTGAAGTCGCGGACGTTGTGCAGCGTGACATGGCTGCCGTGCACTTCACCGGAAAGCTGCTGCGCCACGTCGCCGGCCCATGTGCGGTCGTTGCGCGGCTGTATCGTGGTCCACCACGCGATGAGCAGCCCCAGCAGCGCCACGCCGCACATCGGCGCCCACCAGCTGCGCCAGCCGATGAACGCCACGATGAGGCCCAGGTACACGGCGCCCCACGCCACCGCGCCGGCAAGCTTCAGCCCCGGTGGCCCCGGCAGCTGGTACCGCAGGGCCAGCGCGCCCCATGCGCCGGAGACGAAAAGCAGCAACCCGGCCAGCGCGCCGGCGATACTGCGGGCGATCATCCGGCGTTTCCTCATGGCGTGGCGTGGTTCGCATGGTGGGTCATCGCCCTAGCGTGGCCGGATGCGCCGCCCGGCGCAATCCATCGGGAATATGGCGCCGTGGCGCGGCTCGCGCTATGTTCGAGCCGAAACCGGGCATATCAGGCCGCTGCGGCGGCCATCGGGGGCAGGCATGGTGCGTTTTCCCGCAACACCCCAGGCCATCGTGTTCGACCTGGATGGTGTGCTGTTCGACACGGAGGCGCTCTACCGCGACGCCCTCCTGGCCGCCGCGGCGGAGCTGGGCATCGATATACCCCTGGCCTTGTGCCAGCGCATGGTCGGCCTGCACGGGCAGGCGGCGCGGCTGTTGCTGCGCGAGCACGTGGGCGATGGCGTGGACCTCGATGCCGTATGGGAGGGCGCCGCCGAGCGCTACCACGCGATGTTCGAAACCGACCTGCGGCTGAAACCCGGGGTACTCGAGCTGCTGGCCACGCTGGACGAATTCGGCCTGCCCCGTGCCATCGCCACGTCGTCGCCACACAACACGGCCATCCACCACCTCGAGGCGTTCGGCCTGCGCGATCGCTTCGACGCCCTCGTGGCAGCCGGCGATTGCGAGCGGTGCAAACCGTTCCCCGACCCTTACCTGCGCGCGGCGCGCATCCTCAACAAGCCGGCCAGTTGCTGCCTGGCCCTTGAAGATTCGCACGCGGGGGTGCGCTCGGCCGTGTCGGCCGGCCTGCCGACCATCATGGTGCCCGACCTGCAGCAGCCGTCGGCCGAGCTGCGCCGGCTCTGCGCCAGCGTGGTCACGGGGCTGGATGAAGTGAACGCGTGGCTAAGGCAGGCCTGCGGCGCGCAGGCCCCCTGATGCGGCAACGGCCGCGCTAGCTGGCGCGGCGCTGGCTCGCCTCGCGGATGGCGTCCTCCAGCTGCTGCGCGCTGTAGGGCTTGCGCACCATCGGTGCGATATAGCGCGTGGGGATATCCACCGGCAATGCGCTGGTGGCGAGCACGTAAGGGATGCCGCGGCGCTTCAGCTCGTCGAGCGCCGGGTACGCCATGATGCCCTGCAGGTCGAGGTCCACCACGGCCACGTCGCAACGTGCCACGTGCGCGACGCGGAGCGCTTCTTCAATGCAGCCGGCGCATGCGGCCACGTCGTAACCGAGCCGCTCTTCGAGCAGGTCCGATAGCGTGGACGCCAGGCCGGCGTGGTCCTCGAATACGATGGCGCGCGGCACGGCGGAGGTAACGGTCATGGCGACCCTCGCGTTAGGCGTTGCAGATTCCCCACGCCCGAAGCTACTACCGATTTTGCATGTAAACCATAGACCAACAGGCCAGGTAGGGCCGCTATTTCGTGCGCCCTTTCACGTATGCGAAGACTGTCATTTTTTGCATCGATCCAGACGCCGTCTTGCCATGCGAACAGCTCAGGGATCGTCCGCCGGCTCGACAATGAAGGGGGGCGCACCGCCGTCGCCCTTGCCGCGCGTGCCGACATCGTCGGCCACCCTGGCAAGGCGCTGGGCGATCCGCGCGCTGTCGCGGCGGAGCGTGTCGCCGGGCTTGCCTGCCTGCGCGCTGGCGATCATGGCCGCCTGGGCCTGCTTGAGGCGTACCACGCCGAGGTTGTACTGCGCCTGGGGGTAGTCCGGGCGCAACTGCACGGCCCGGCCATACGCCAGCACGGCCTCGTCGGGCTGCTGCAGGCGGAAGCGCGCGTTGCCAAGGTGGAACCAGGCGCCGGCATCGTCGGGCTGGGCCTCGACGATGGCCTGGTAGAGGTCGGCGGCGTGGCGCATGTCGCCGGCGGCATAGGCCTGCCTCGCCTCGCGGGCATCTTTCGCCACGTCGACCGTGGGCCGGGGTGGCGGCAAGGTGCCGTGCCCCGCGCACCCCACGAGGAGCGCCGCGGCGGCACCCACGGACCAACCGGAAACGACACGCAGCATCGATGGCACTCCTCTTACACAGGCTCTACCCGTGGACATTGCCCGCCCGGGCAACCATCCGTCAAATGTCACAAAAGGTCGAAGGCGCTCAGGGCGTTGCGCAGACGCCTTGAGACGATGTCGAGGAGCGTGCGGCGCAGGTACAGCCGCCACGCGAGCCACGTGGCGAAGCGGGCCCCGATGTTCGCCGTGGCGGCGCGGTAGAGCGCCTGCATGCGGCTTTCCACCAGGGGCATGACGCTGGCCTCGTCGAAGGCGCCGCGCGGCCAGGTGGGCAAGGGTTCGCGCAGGCCTTGGCAGCCGCCCACCAGCGGAATCACCGGCGCGAACGTCTCGCCATCGACGTCGCGCAGATAGCTGCGCATGGCCGGGTCCTTCGCCCACCCGGCGAAGATCGGGTTGCTGGCGGGCACCAGCAGGCGCTCGGACAGGAACCGCTGGCAGTTGCGGCGGCCCAAGAGGTAGTCGTGGTGGCGATATGCCTCCGCCAGGAAGCCAGAGAACCCGCCAAGTGCGCCGGCGGCAAGGGCGCGGCCACCGATCCAGCGCGGGCCACCCGTGGTGCACGGGCGGCTCGGCGCGATCATGAAGCGGCTGTAGACCGTGGTATCCAGGGCCAGCGCCACTTCCTCGGGCTTGAAGCGCGCCTGCTGTTTCCAGGCGCCGAACAGCGCCGCCATGGATTCGATGAGGTTCGTGTCCGACGCTTCCACCGGGCCCGGCGCCTCGGCTTCGGGGAATGGATCGAGCATGATCACGATGCGATTCACGCGATCGCCTTCACGCGGATTGCGGCCCAGCGTCCCGGCCAGTTCCGTGCGCGCCAATTCGAACGGCTCGTTGTCCATGGCGCCGCCATCGACAGCGACGAAGCGGTAATCACCGTTCCCGCCTTCGTCATCGGCCCAGGCCGGCGGGATGGGTACCGGCGTGGCCTTGCCATCCTCGGCCGGCACCACGACCACGCGCTGGTCGTAATCGGCCCACGGGCGCGCCACTTCGCGGTAGCGCAGGCCGGCGGGGAACGCGGACGACGCCAGCGCGGCGTCCATCAGGCCCTGCCAATCCTTGCTGTAGGGGTGGTTGGGGCCGGTGACGATACGCTCATCCGGGAATTTCCACGCCTGCTCGTACCTGCCCTGCCCCGTGTTCACCGCGAACCGCAGCCAGTCGGCGTGGGCCATCATGCCGTGGCCGGGGATCTCGGGGTTGCCCCGGAACTGCACCACGTAGGGCACGCCACGCAGGTTGGTCACGGTGAACACGCACTTCATCGGGTTGGCGATGTACGGCCGCGTGGCCGGCCCGTTGGTGTACGCGAGCATGTCCTTCGCGATGGCATCCAGGCAGGTGGAATCCAGGAGCGAGGCGATCGGCTGGCTGGGGTCGGCGAGGTCGGCCCGGCCCAGCAGGGCGCGGATATCGATGCGCTTCACCCATGCGTCGTAAAACGGGTTGCCCGTCGGCGTGGCGGGCGCCGGGCCGGCGTGCACATGCGGGAACCGGTACGGCAGCGCGATAGCCGACAGCACGCCGTTGATGCTGCCCGCCGACGCGCCCGAGATGATCCGCAGCAGCACATCGTGGTTCGGCACGGGCAGGCCCCGCGCCTTGGCATCCTGCCAGTGCTCCAGGGCTTCGTAGAAGAAATCGAGCACGCCCGCGGCATAGGCACCACCGGAGACGGCGCCGGCCAGGGCGAAGCCCAGTTCAAACGTGCGCGGGCGGCAGGCGGGGGTTTCCCGGGGGCGGGCTAGGGGCAGCTCGGTCTCTGGCATCGGTGGATTCCATAAGGCGAAGGTACGCCCCGCCCCCTGCGCGGCGCCTCGAAGAACCCGTGGACCTTAACGCGCCAACCACTGCGCCGCCAAGGCAAGCGCGGCCGGCAGCGCCTGCACGTACAGGATGCGGCGGCTGGCGGTGAAGCCACCCCACAACCCCGCGACCACGACGCACCCCAGGCCGTAGAAGACGAACGCCGTGGCGTACGGCTCGCGCAGGGCGAGGCCAAGCACCAGGGCTAGGACGAGGAAACCGTTATACAGGCCCTGGTTCGACGCCAGCGCAGCGCTCTGCTGCGCGAACTCCCGCGTGATGCCGAACACCCTGGGCCCGCGCGAGCGCCACAGGACCATCTCGAGCACCACGATGTAGACGTGGATGAGGATCACGAGGGCGGTGAGGAGGGTGGCAAGCAGGGTCATGGCGTTCCTTCGGTACGTGGCGACGGCGAAGCATAACGCGCGCGGTCTCGGGTAGGATCGGGGAAGACGCCTGTGAGGACGCCCCGATGAGCCACGACGTGACCGGCATCGATACCCACGCCCCGCCCAGTGGCACCGGCTGCGTGGAATGCCTGGCCAGCGGCAGCTGGTGGTTCCACCTGCGCCGCTGCGCGCAATGTGGGCACGTGGGCTGCTGCGATGATTCGCTCAACCGCCACGCCAGCAAGCATGCGCACGATAGCGGCCACCCGGTCATCCAGAGTTTCGAGCCCGGCGAGGATTGGTTCTACGACTACCGCACGGGCGATGTGTTCGACGGCCCCACGCTGGCAGGCGCGCCCTGCCACCCCGATAACCAGCCCGTGCCCGGCCCCGAAGGCCTCGTGCCGCGCAACTGGCAACGCGTATTGATGTCCCGCGCTGATGACTGAACTGATCGACTGGAACGATTTCACCAAGGTGGTGATGCTGGCCGGCACCGTGACGCGCGCCGAAGCCTTCCCCGAAGCCAGGCGCCCTGCCTACCGGATCTGGGTGGATTTTGGCGAGTACGGCGAGCGAAAGACGAGCGCGCAGGTCACGGGCGTTTACACCGCCGAAGAGCTTGTGGGCAGGCAGGTCATCGGGGTGGTCAACTTCCCCGAGAAGCAGATCGGGCCCCTGCGGTCGCAGTTCCTGTTGACGGGCTTCCACACCGACGAGGGCGTGGTGATCGCCACCACCGAGCGCACCGTGCCCAACGGCACGCGGCTGGCCTGATGGCTCAGGCCGCGCTGGTGCGTAGCGTTCGCTCGAGCTCGGCGGCGGGCACGGGGACGCCGAGCAGGTAACCCTGCAAGGCATTGCAGCCCAGGCGCGTGAGCAGCTCCTGCTGCTCCACCGTTTCGACGCCTTCGGCAACGATCTTCAGCCCGAGTGTCTTGCCCAGCGCGATGATGGCGGCGACGATCGCTTCATCGTCGTTGCCGCAGGCCAGCTCGGTGACGAACCCGCGGTCGATCTTGAGTTCATCCGCGGGCAGCTGCTTCAGGTACAGCAGGCTGGAGTAGCCGGTACCGAAGTCGTCGATGGAAATGCCGACGCCAAGCGCGGCCACCTGGTTCAGGATGGCAAGGCTGGCCTCGGCATCACGCATGGCGGTGGATTCGGTGACCTCGAGCGTGAGGTGCCGTGCTTCGATGCCGTGGCGCTCCAGCGCCCCGCGCAGCGTATCGACCATCCCCGCGTGGTTGAGCTGCGCGGTGGAGACGTTGACCGCGACGGTCCAGTCGCCACGGCCGGCATCGCGCCACGCACCCATCTGGCGACAGGCCTCGTCGATGACCCAGTTGCCGATGGGCACGATAAGCCCGGTGCGCTCGGCGACAGGCAGGAACTGGTCGGGCGGCACCAGGCCCTCGCCGGGCTTGTTCCAGCGCAACAGTGCTTCCACGCCCGTGACCGGGCCGTCCGGCGACACCAGCTTGGGCTGGTAGTGAAGCGTGAACTCCTGGCACTCGATGGCGCGGCGCAGATCCTGCTGCAGCTTCAGCTGCTGGTGCACGTTGGCGTTCATGGCCATCTCGAAGAAGCGGAAGCCGCGGCGGCCCTGCTCCTTCGCGTGGTACATGGCAGCGTCGGCGTTGATCATGAGGTCGTGCCGCGTACGGCCGTTTTCCGGGTACAGTGCGATGCCCACGCTGGCCGAGACATGCGCCGTGATGCCGCTGATCTGGTACGGCTCGCTGAGCAGATCGACCAGTTCCTCCGCCAGCACGGCGGCATCCTCGGGGCCCTTGATATCCACCAGCACCACGAACTCATCGCCGCCCAGGCGCGCCACGGTTTCTTCGTCGCGCTTGCAGGCAAGGATGCGACGCGACACGTCGCGCAGCAGCTCGTCGCCCACGTGGTGGCCGTAGACATCGTTGACGGCCTTGAAGCCATCGAGATCGAGGAACAGCACCGCGAAACGGCGGCCGCTGCGCGAGGCGTTATGGATGGACTGGTCGAGGCGATCCTCGAGAAGCACGCGGTTGGGCAGCCGGGTGAGGTTATCGTGCATCGCCAGCTGCAGGAGTTCGCTGTTGGCCCGGTCGAGCGACGTGGCCAGCAGGTTGGCGCGGGCATCGAGCATGGCCGTGGCCAGGGCGATGGCGAACACCGACAGGGTGACGACGATGACGAAAACGGCAAGGTATTTGACGTCGATGCCGCCGGCCACCGCGGCGCCACACCAACTGCCCTCGGGGAAACTGGCGGCGGCCATGCCGGTGTAATGCATGCCGACGATGGCGCACCCCATGACCAGCGACGCGCCAAAGCGCCAAACCCATACGCGTCCCTGGTCGCGGCGCAGGCGGAAGGCGATCCACAGTGCCGCACCTGATGCCGCGATGGCGAACAGCACCGACAGGCTGAAGAGCAGCGGATCGTACTGGACGCCCGGCATCATCCGCATCGCGGCCATGCCGGTGTAGTGCATGGCCGCGATACCCGCGCCCATGAGGATCGCGCCCACCGCCAGCCGGCGCCAGGGCAATTCGTTCTGGCAGACCAGCCACAGGGCGAAGGCCGACGAGCCCACGGCGATGAACAGCGAAAGGACGGTCAGGTCGATGTCGTAGCCCAGCGTGATCGGCAGGCTGAAGGCGAGCATGCCCACGAAATGCATGGCCCAGATGCCCAGCCCCATGGCGAACGAGCCGCCCACCAGCCACAGGACGGATGCCCGCCCCCGGGTAGCCGCCACGCGGCCAGCCATGTTCAGCGCCGTGTACGAGGCCAGGATGGCCACCACGAACGAGAACATGACAAGGACGCTGCTGTAGCTGCTGACGAGCATCGAACCATCCTGGGAAGGAAAACCGCGGGCCGCGGCCTTCACGCCGCGTCTACATCACCAATTTCGGTAGTTTTGCTGGAATCTTGAGCCTCCAGCCGAAAATTGTTGCGGATCCCTTCAGACGCGGGTTACCTGCCAGCCGCCAGCGTGGCGCCGCCCCCGGACGTTGCGGCGCCCTGCTGGCGGCTGGCTTGCGAGCCGGAGGGAAGCGTGGATGCCGCGGGAACAGAGGGTGCCGTGGGCAGCGCCGGCGGCGCGACGGCAACGCGGGCGGCGACCGGGGCCGGCTGGAGCCGGACCTCGCGCGAGAGATTCATGCCAATGAGCCCCAGGACCGAACCCAGCGTGGCGACAACACCGGAGAGCACCCAGGCCCGGAGCTTGTGGATGTCGTCGCGAAGCGCGGACTTGGCGGTGATGATGGCGGCGCCCAGCTCGACTCGGACGGTATCAATGCGGGCATCGGTAGCTTCGAACCGGGCGTCGATGCGGGCATCCATGCTTTTGAAACGATCATCGATGCGGGCATCCATGCTTTCGAAACGAGCATCGATACGGGCATCCATGTTTTCGAAGCGGGTATCGATGCTTTCAAAACGTGCATCCATGCGCGCGTCCATCGCCTCGATGCGCGCGTTGAGTTCTTCCCTGCGAATGTTCGCCACGTGCTACTCCCTGGTTACGATGTGGACGCACAGGGTAGGCAAACGAAAGAAGGATGTATGTCAGCGCGGGCCGCACCTTGTGTAGGCGAATACCTCGCGCGCACAAAAAAACCCGCTTGCGCGGGTCTCTTTGCGATCCGGTTGAGGTTGTCCGGATCCATGTTGGTGCCCAAGGGGGGACTCGAACCCCCACGACCTAAGCCGCTACCACCTCAAGGTAGTGCGTCTACCAATTCCGCCACCTGGGCATAACTTTGAAACGAGGTATTACTTTTACTTCTTTGCCGTCGAAGCGGACGCCGGATTGGCTGCCTGCTGCGGGGCCGGAACTTCATTGTTGGCCGCCGGGGCCGTAGCCGCCGGGACATCACTGTTGGCCGGAGCCTTGGGCACGTCGGTGGCCGGAACCGCCGCGTTGTTCGCCGGTGCGACCGGCGCGGCCGCACCCGACATGACGCCGAGATCTGCTGTTGGCTGGGGATTACCCGTACGGCCCAGGTAGATACCCATGCCGAGGCTCAACAGGAAGAACAGCGTGGCCAGCACCGCCGTCGCACGCGTCATGAAGCTCGACGAGCCGCGAGCACCGAACACGGTGGCGGAAGCGCCGCCGCCGAAGCCCGAACCTGCCTCCGCACCGGCGCCGCGCTGCATGAGAATCAGCACGATCATCGCCGCGGCGATCAGGATATAAAAAACGCTGAAGAGAATAAACATGTCTTCTTGTTTTTGCCGTGTCGCGAATTATCGACGCGCCGCGGCGCATATATCCAAAAAATCGGAAGCCACCAAGGCGGCGCCGCCAATCAGTCCCCCGTCCACGTCCGGCTGGGCGAAAAGTTCGGCCGCATTGGCCGGCTTGACGCTTCCACCGTAAAGCACCCGGGTCAGGAGCGAGATAGTAGCATCCTTTTTTGCCAGTTGGCTACGGATGAACGCATGAATTTTTTGCGCCTTCTCCGGCGTGGCCGTGAGGCCCGTGCCAATGGCCCAGACCGGCTCATACGCGATGACCGCCTCGCGGAAGGCCTCGATGCCGTTGTGGTCGAGCACGGCCGCCAACTGGCGCGCGATGACGGCCTCGGCCTGGCCTGCCTCGTGCTCGTCCTTCGTCTCGCCCACGCAGAGGATGGGCGTCAGGCCTGATTCGCGCGCCGCCTTGAATTTCCTGGCCAGCAACGCGTCGGATTCCTGCTGGTACTGGCGGCGCTCGGAGTGGCCGACCAGCACCCACGTGGCGCCGACATCGCGCAGCATGGCCCCGGAAACCTCGCCGGTGTAGGCGCCCTGCACGTGGTGCTCGGAGAGATCCTGCGCGCCGAAGGCGAGGCCGCGGTCGCCATAGCGGTCGGCCAGGCCGGCCAGGAAGACATCCGGCGGGCACACCAGCACGTCGGTGCCATCGGGCAGGTTTTCGACGATGTCGCGGACGAGCTTGTCGGCCATGGCCGGCGAGCCATGCATCTTCCAGTTTCCAGCGACCAGCTTCTTGCGCATGGCTTGGTTTCCCGGCGGGATCAAGGGGGCGGCAGGATAACGGCGGATACCCGGGCGGCAAAGCTGCAATGCCGCATGGAACCCGCCGCATGTGGCGTTCACCGAGGGTACCGCATGCTTTAGGCCTTTGAGCTTGTCGGTTCCGGCCTATCATCCCCCTATGCGCACCTTGAGAATCCTCTTCATCGCCCTGCTCCTCGCCGGCATGGGCCCCGTTTTCGCCCAGGACGGGGATGCCCCGGCCACGCCTGCCCAGCAGCTGGACGACCTGCGCGGCCAGCTCGACGGCGTCGAAAAGGCCATGAAGGCCAACGACATCACCGATGGCCAGATCGACGACCTGCGTACCCAGGCCAACGACATCAGCGGCAAGGCCGGCAAGGTGTCGGGCTCCATGCAGGGCACGCGCGATGCCGCCAAGGCCCGCCTCGACCAGTTGGGCCCGCCGCCCACGGGTGGCAACAAGGAGCCGCCGGAAGTCGTCCAGGCCCGTCGCGACGCCCAGAAAGCCTTCGATGCAATCGACGGCCAGATCAAGCAGGCCGATGCCATGGGCCTCGAAGCCCTGCAGACGGCGAACGCCCTGTCCGACCTGCGCCGCACCCGCTTCCAGGACCGCATTTCGCGCCAGACGTATTCCCCGTTGTCGCGCCCCTTCTGGTCTGAACCCGCCAAGGCCTTCCCGCGCGATTCGGCCAACATGCGCGATTTCGCCACCCAGGCACGCGCGGATATCGCCGATAGCTGGACGAACGGAAATCGCACCGCGCTCGTCAGCTGTGTCCTGCTCGGCCTGCTGCTCATGACCGCCGTGCGGTTCTGGATCGAGTCGCGCGTGCGCAGCCTGACGGCCAACCGCATGCCACCCGGCCGCCTGCGCCGTTCGGCGCTCATCGTCGGCATCACGCTGACCTCCGCCCTCACGACCGGGCTGGGCACGCAGCTGCTCTATATCGGGCTCAACTGGCGCGACACGTTCAGCGACGAAACCAACGAGGTCGCCAAGGCCATCGTCCGCCTCGTCTTCTTCGGCGCGTTCATCGCCGGGTTGGGCCGCGCGCTGATCTCCGCCAAGCGGCCGTCATGGCGCCTGCCGCCGATCTCGGATGAGACGGCGCTGAGCCTGCGCCGCTTCCCGATGCTTTTCTCGCTCGCGGTGGTGGTGTTCTATTTCCTGCGCGTGCTCAACCGCATCGTGGGCACCAGCCTCGCGGCCGAAGTGCTGACGAGCAGCCTGCAGGCGGTCGTGCTTACCATCCTGACGGCGCTCGCGCTGATCCGCCTCAGCCGCACGCACAAGGCGGTGGAGGAAGGCAGCACCGAGCCGCCACGGCCCATCTGGGCGAGCCTGTTCATCGCCGCCGCGTGGGTCGCCATCGTCGCGTCCTGGGTCGGCCTGCTCGCCGGCTTCATCGCGTTCGCCTCGTGGATGGCGGGCCAGGTGGTGTGGACGCTGATCGTCATCGCCGCCATCTACCTGGCGATGCGCCTGGTCGACGACCTCTTCGAAACGCTGCTTTCGGAGAAAGGCCCGATGAGTGCACGGGCGCAGGCCATCTTCGGCACGCACCCCAAGCTGCTGGACCAGGCTGGCGTGCTGCTCTCGGGCGTGTCGCGCCTCGCGCTGTTCCTGTTCGGTGTCACCGCGGTGATCTCGGGCTTCGGCGCCGGCACGTCCGATATCCTCGACCTGGCCAGCAAGATCCAGCAGGTAAAGATCGCAGGCGTGCCGCTCGCGCCCACCCAAATCCTCGTTGGCATCGGCGTCTTCTTCGTCGGCCTGCTCGCGGTGCGCGTGGTCAAGAGCTGGATGGCCGACCAGTACCTGCCGCGCACCAGCCTCGACCCGGGGATGCGCACGTCGCTCACCACGCTGCTGGGCTACGTGGGTATCGTCATCGTCGTGTCGATCGCCCTGCTCTCGCTGGGCCTTTCGCTGCAGAACATCGCGTGGGTGGCATCCGCCCTCTCCGTCGGCATCGGTTTTGGCCTGCAAGCCATCGTGCAGAACTTCATCTCCGGCCTCATCCTGCTCGCCGAGCGCCCGGTGAAGGTCGGTGACTGGGTGGTGCTCGACGATGCGGAAGGCGATATCCGCCGCATCAACGTGCGCGCCACCGAAATCCAGGTGGCCGACCGCTCCACCATCATCGTGCCGAACTCGTCGTTCATCACCAAGCCTGTCCGCAACATGACGATGGCCAACCCGCAGGGCCGCGTGTTGATCAAGTTGCCGATGCCACTGGATTCCGACCCGGTCGCCGTGCGCGACCACGTGCTCGAAGCGATGCAAGGGCACCAGGGTGTATCCGAGGCACCCGCGCCGTCGGTCACGCTCGACAGCATCGACCGCGCCGCGATGACCTTTTCGATCACGTGCTACGTCGGCAGCCCGCGCGATGTCGGGGGTGTGAAGAGCGACCTGCTGTTCGACATCATCGCGCGCCTGCGCGGCGCGGATATCCCGCTGCTGCGGCCGCAGGACCTCGTGTTGCGCACGGGCGGCAGCATGCAGGACATCGCCGGGCCCACCGGGGCGGGCGCACCGAAGGCATCGACCGACCCGGAAAGTTGACTCCTGCATGTGTAGGAGCCCACTTGTGGGCGACAGCTTCTAGCGAAAGAGCAACAGATCCTGCTGAGTTGTCGCGAAAAGATGTCGCCCACGGAGTGGGCTCCTACATAGGGCGGCTTACTTTGCGGGGGTAAGCCGCAGGTCCTGGAAGTCGAAGCTGAAGTCGGTCAGCGGCGATACCGGCTCCATGCGCACCTCGCGCACCTTGCCGTCGGGATCGAGCTCGAAGTTGACGAACGCGTCGCCGTTGAGCGAGCGGTCGTTCCAGTGGGCGATGAACGTATCGTGCTGCCAGGGGTCGAGGGTGCCGGTGAGCTGCGCGGTCTTCGTAAAGCTCATGACCAGCTTGCCGCCCTGCTTCGCCACCTTGACGTCGCCATACCAGGGGTCGCGGTACGTGCCCACGTAGCCGTCGAGCGGCAACGAGGGCTTCGCACCCTTCATGCGCGCGGCCTCGTGCTTCTTCATGCTGTCGTCGGCATTGCCTTCGGCCTTCTTCACCTGCGCGGCGTACGCGGCGATCCAGTCGGTCTTCGGCGCATCCATGAAGGCGTCGAGCGCGCGCATGGTCACGGCCTGGAACGCCGCGCCGCTCTCCTGGTTGGTGAGCACCACCACGCCCAGGTGCAGGTCGGGCACCATCGTGAGGCGCGAGACCATGCCCGGCCAGCCGCCGGTATGCCACACAAGCTTGTGGCCGCGGTAATCAGAGACGAACCAGCCCTCGCCGTAGCCGGAGAAATTTGGCGTGGCGGCCTTCAGCTCCGGCACGCTGGGCTCGTTGATGCGGATGGGGGTGATCAGCGACCACATCTCCTTCTGACGCGCGGCCGAGAACAGGCGCTGCTGCTTGCCGGCCGCGTCGGTATACACACCGCCCGCGAGCTGCATGTTCATCCACTTGGACAGATCGTGCACGCTGGAATAAATGCCGCCGGCCGACGGGTTGTTGTTCCACGACATGGGCTCGACCGGCTTCAGGTCCTTGAAATCGAACTTGGCATGGCCAATGGCCGTGTCGTCACCGGGGTTGATGTGGTCGGGCGCGCTGGTGATCGATTCACCCATGCCCAGCGGCTGGAAGATGCGCTCGCGGACGAAGTCCGCCCACGGCTTGCCCGAGACCTGCTCGATCACGAGCCCTGCCACCGCGAACAGGATGTTGTCGTACGCGTACTCGGCGCGGAAGCTGTTGGTGAGCGGCACGTAGCGCAGGCGTTCCACCACCTCCTTCGTGGTGTATGAGGTGGCCGGCCAGTACAGCAGGTCGCCCGCGCCCAGGCTGAGGCCGCTGCGGTGGGCAAGCAGGTCGCGCACGCGCATCTCGCGGGTCACGTACGGGTCCGACATCTGGAACCACGGCAGCCGATCCACGACGCGGTCGTTCATGTCGAGCTTGTTCTCGTCGGCGAGGATGGCCAGCGAGGCGGCGGTGAACGCCTTGGTGTTCGATGCGATGGCGAAGCGCGTGTGCGCATCGACCTTGGCCGGGTCGCCCAGCTTGCGCACGCCCGAGCCCATCTCCAGCACGACCTTGCCGTCCTTGACGATGGCCACGGCGATGCCGGGAACGTCGAACTGCTTGCGGGTGGCGTCGACGTAGGCATCGAAATCGGCCAGTGCCGCGGGGCGCGCGGCCGTGCTGGCCGCGGCGGCCGGCGCCATGGCGGTGTCCTGGGCCTGCGCGGCCAGCGCGAAGGCGAACGACGTGACCCCGAAGGCGAGGAGGTGGTGGAGACGCGGCATTGGGTAACCCCTGCTGGAAAAACGGTGTTCCAGACTATGCCGCGCCGGGGCCGCCGGCGGAAGGGACCGCTTAGGCCTTGCTTTTCTGGCTGAAGATAACGCTGCCCAGGATGATGGCGCCCGCGAGGGCCATGGTGGGCGTGAGCGCTTCACCCAGGAACATCCACGCCCATGCCACGCCGAACAGCGGCACCAGGTAGGTGGACGTGGCCGCGCGCGGCGCGCCGATCTTCTGGATAAGGCGGAAGTAGAACGCGTACGCAAGCCCGGTGGAGAGCACGCCCAGCGCCACGACGCAGGCCCATGACTTCGCCGGGATGGGGGCATCCGGCCAGGTGAGCCAGGCCAGCGGCGCGGTGAGGATCGTGGCGCCCAACAGGCAGCCCGCCGCCACGGCGGTGGGCGCGATATCCGAGAGGAACCGCTTGATGAGGTTGCCCGCCAGGCCGTAGCAGAACGACGCGGCGGCACCCGCCAGCGCGGCCATGCCGACGTTGTCGCCCGCCGTCTTGCCGCTGGCGAGGATGACCACGCCGATGAAACCGGCCACCAGCGCGATGGCCTTGCGGGTGCCGATCTTCTCGCCGAAGCCAACGAAGGCCACCAGGGCCGCGAAGAGCACCGTCATGCTGTTGGCGATGGCGCCGATGCCGGCGGGAGCGCGCTCGGCGCCCCACGCGAACAGGGTGAACGGGATGGCGGCGCTGAGGCCACCGAGCAGCAGCATCTTCCACAGGTGCGCCACGCGGATGGTGGCGCGCGCCCGCCACAGTAGCGGCAAGAGGATGGCCGAGCCAAAAGCGAGGCGCGTGGCCACCATGGGGAACGGGCCGAAATCCTTTGCCGCCACGCGCATGAACAGGAACGAGCCGCCCCAGATGGCACCCAGGGCCACCAGCTCGGCGCCAGTGCGCCAGTCGCGCGCGGCCACGGGGGCGATGGGGTCGAGGGGGGTCTGGGCGGCGGCTGACATGCGAACCTCACTTGTGGCTAGGCGACCATTGTCGCTGGAACATGGGGCCGGACAAGCGCATTCTTTGCACGCCAGCCTATCAAACGATTCAACTCTCGCCATGCGCTCCGCCCTGCTACCTGCCCTCGCCGCCTTCGCTTCCGCGGCCCGGCACCAGAACTTCGCGCATGCCGCGGAGGAACTGCACCTCACCGCCAGCGCGGTGAGCCACCACGTGCGGAAGCTCGAGCTTGCGCTCGGGGTCAGCCTTTTCCAACGGCACGCGCGTGGCGTGGCCCTGACACCCGAGGGCCGTTTGCTGGCAGATGCCGCCGGCTCGGCGCTGGGCGAGGTGGAGTCGGTGCTCGACAGCCTGCGCCAGCACCGCCGCGACAACGGCGTACGCATCAGCGTGCTGCCCTCGCTGGCGGGCACGTGGCTGGTGCCGCGGCTGCACCGCTTCGTCGGGGCCCACCCCCATATCCGCTTGTCCATCGACACCGACCGTACCCTCGTGCGCTTCGACGAAGGCGGCCCCGACCTTGGCATCCGCTATGGCCTGGGCGCGTGGACCGGCCTCACCTCGCGCTTCCTCATGGACGACTCGCTGCAGCCACTGGCGCCGCCAGCGCTGGCCGCGAAGGTGCGCGAGCCAGCCGACGTGGCCACCCTGCCCCTGCTTGCCGACATCGCCCCCGAAGGCTGGCGCGAATGGTTCAAGGCGGCGGGCGTGCGCTACCCGCGCACGGGCACCATGCATACGCTCAGCGATTCGGCCGATGGCCTGAACGCCGCGGCGACAGGCCTGGGGGCCGTGCTCGCGCGCTCGCGCCTCGCTGCCGCTCACCTCGCCGACGGCCGCCTCGTGCGCCTGCCCGGCCCCGCGCTGCCCACGCGCTATGCGTACTACGTGGTGCACGCGGCCAACCGCTCGCCGACGGCGGCGGCCCACGCCTTCATCAGCTGGCTGGAGCGCGAAGCGGCAGCAAAACCCTCGTAGGAGCCCACACCCGTGGGCGATAGCTTCTAGCGAAGAGCTACAGGCCCTGCTGCGTCGAGGCGAAAGCTGTCGCGCACAAGTGCGCTCCTACTAATCGACGCCGACGAAGCCGCCGGTCTGGTGGGCCCAGAGACGCGCGTAAAGACCACCACGCGCAATGAGCTCCGCATGGGTACCCGTTTCCACGATCGCGCCCTTCTCCATCACCACGAGGCGGTCCATGCGCGCGATGGTGGAAAGGCGATGCGCGATGGCGATGACCGTCTTGCCCTGCATCAGCGTCTCGAGGCTTTCCTGGATGGCGGCCTCGGCCTCGGAATCGAGGGCCGAGGTGGCCTCGTCGAGCACGAGGATGGGCGCGTCCTTCAGCAGCACGCGCGCGATGGCGATGCGCTGGCGCTGGCCACCGGACAGCTTGACGCCACGCTCGCCGGCATGGGCGTCGTAGCCGGTGCGGCCTTCGCCATCCGATAGCAGCGGGATGAATTCATCGGCGCGCGCCTTGCGTGCCGCCTCGGCCATCTCGGCATCGCTGGCATCGGGCCGGCCATAGAGCAGGTTGTCGCGGATGGACCGGTGCAGCAGCGAGGTATCCTGGGTTACCACGCCGATCTGCGAGCGCAGCGACTCCTGGTTCACCCGGGCGATGTCCTGCCCATCGATGAAGATATGGCCATCCTCGAGGTCGTACAGGCGCAGCAGCACGTTCACCAGCGTGGACTTGCCCGCACCCGACGGGCCGACGAGACCGATCTTCTCGCCCGGGCGCACGATGAGGTCGAGCCCGCTGATGACGCCGCCGGCCTTGCCGTAGTGGAAGTGGATGTCGTCGAAACGCACCTCGCCATGCGCCACGCGCAGCGGCACGGCATCGGGGCGGTCGACCACGGTGCGCTCCTGCGAGATGGTGGTGATGCCATCCTGCACAGTGCCGACGTTGTCGAAGATGCCGTTCACCACCCACATGATCCAGCCGGACATGTTGTTGATGCGGATGACGAGGCCAACCGCCAACGCCACCTGGCCCGTCGACACCGTGCCACGCACCCACAGCCACAGCGCCAGCGCGCTGGTGCCGGCGATGAGCAGGCCGTTGATCGAGGTGATGGAGAAATCCATCGTGGTGATCATGCGGTTCTGCGCGCGCACCTTGTCGGTCTGCTCGCGCATGGCTTCCTTCGCGTAGGCCTCCTCGCGGTTGGTATGCGCGAACAGCTTCAGCGTCATGATGTTGCTGTAGCCGTCGACGATGCGGCCCATGAGCTTGGAGCGCGCCTCGGAGGCATGCCACGAGCGGTCCTTCACGCGCGGCACGAAGAACGCCAGCATGCCGATGTAGCCAGCGATCCACAGCACCAGCGGCAACGCCAGCCAGACATCGGCCTTGGCGAAGAGGTAGATGGACGTGGCCGCGTACACCGAGACGTACCACATGGCGTCGACCACCTGCACCGCCGACTCGCGCAGCGAGGGCGAGGTCTGCATGATGCGGTTGGCCACGCGGCCGGCGAAATCGTTCTGGAAGAACGCCAGGCTCTGCTTCAGCACGTAACGGTGGTGCTGCCAGCGCACCATGTTGGTCATGCCGGGGTTGAGCGTCTGGTTCACCAGCAGGTCGTGCAGGCCGATGGCCACGGGCCTCAGCACCACCACGACGAAGGCCATCCATGAAAGGGTTTGCCAGTGGGTCTGGAAGAACACCGCGGCGGGCGTCTTCTGTGCCATGTCGACCACGCGGCCAAGGAAATCGAACAGCGCCACCTCGATGAACGCCACGGCCAGGCCCACCGCGAGCGCCACGGCGAAGATTTTCCACACCTGGCGCAGGTAGTAGGCGTAGAAGCGCACCACGCTCTTCGGCGGCGCCGTATCGGGCGCGTCGCGGAAGATATCGATAAGGGATTCGAACCAGCGGAAAATCATGGGGCGCATTGTAAACCCACCCCATGTCCAACGCATGCCGCCAAGGTAGGAGCCCACCTCGTGGGCGACATCTCCTCGCGAAAACACATAAGCCCTGCAGCAGCGGTACGAAAGGCGTCGCCCACAGGGTGGGCTCCTACGGGAGCTTGCGGTCCAGGGCCACGTAGAGGAGGCCCAGCCCCAGGAACAGCGCGCCGACGATGGCGGTGTTCACCAGCACCGTGGCGTAGCCCAGTTGGGTGACATCCATGAACGGATACGGGTACTCATGCACCGCGGCGCCGCGCAGGAAGGTCCACGCGGCGAACAGCCCGGGGAACGCGAGCCAGCGCAGCGCGTCGCCCCAGGCGAGCTGGCGGTGCGGCAGCAACGCCGCCCACCAGGCCACGTAGAGCACGGGCACGATGTAATGCAGCAGGCGGTCGGCCACGAGCTGTAGCCCCTGCGGGTGCCACTGGCCCTGCAACACCGTGGCATAGACCAGGCAGGTGACCGTGATGGCCAGCGCCGCCAGCCCACGCCATCGCGCGCCACGCAAGGCGCGCAGCACGCGCCAGTTGCCGCCGGTGGCGGCGGCGCCGGCCACCATCGCCACCAGCAGGTTCGACAGGATGGTGAAGAAGCTGAAGAAGCGCACCGTGGCTTCCAGCACCGGGCCGGACCACAGGATGAGCCAGTACTGCAGCATCAACGCTGGCCACGCCAGCGCGGCCACGACGACGGCAAAGAGGTTGGCAAGGGCGGCACGCTGGGGCATGCCGCGCAGTATCAGCGAGGCCAGCCGTTATTGGAACGGTCGCGGTCGGGCACCTTGTGGTCGGGGTCGATCACGGCCCCCACGATCTTGCGGTTACCCGGCACGGTGAGGTCGAAGCTCTTGTGCTGCTGCCAGGTTTCCACCGGGATGCGGATATCGCGGGTGGTCTTGTCGTCGAAGGTGACCCGCAGCGTCGCCGGCATCACCAGCTGGTCACGGTTCTCGATCGTCACGACCGAACCGGCCACCTTTGCCACGGCGAGGTCGAGCTGCCAGTTGTTGGCGTACCAGCCACGCCAGAACCAGCCGAGGTCCTCACCCGCTTCGCTTTCCATCAGGCGGAAGAAATCCGACGGCGTGGGGTGCTTGTACGCCCACGTGGCGATGTACTTGCGGAAGGCGGGGTCGAAGCGCTCCGGCCCGATGATCTCCTCGCGCAGCAGCACCAGGCCCAGCGCCGCCTTGTAGTAGGTGGCGGGGTGGCGGTACTTCTCCTTCACCATGTCGGCGCCCATCAGCAAGGCGGGCGCGTCCTGGTCGGCCAGCAGCGGCAGGATGCCATCGACGGGGTTACCGCCTTTGGGCGCGTACTCGCCATCGCGCTTGGGCCCGAACTCGCCGTGGTTGAACGCGTCCATCTCGTACACGTCGATGAAGGTGTTGAAACCTTCGTCCATCCACGCGTTGCGGCGCTCGTCGCTGCCCACGATCATCGGGAACCACGTGTGGCCGATCTCGTGCGCGGTGACCATGTGCAGCGGTTTCGCCGGGGCCTTCATCGGGTCGAAGACGATGCCCGGGTATTCCATGCCGCTGGCGGCGCTGCCGCCCTCGTTGATGGCCACGGGGTATGGGTAGGGATACCACTTCGTGGAGAAGTGCTCGACGGACGCCTTCAGGAACTCGGTGGAGCGGCCCCACAGCTGCGGCGTGGCGCTTTCCACCGGGTACACCGACATGGCGAGCGCCTTCTTGCCCTCCGGCAGGTTGATGCGCGCGGCATCCCACACGTACGCGGTGGAGGCGCCGAAGGCCACGTCGCGCGTATCGTGCATCGTGAACTTCCACGTCAGCGTGCCGCCCTGCTTCGGGCGGCTCGACGGGTCGGTGACCTCGGCCGGCGTGCGGATCATCACCGTGGCATCGCTATCGCGCGCCTTGGCCAGGCGCTGCTGCTGCGCTTTGGTCAGCACCTCCCCGGGGTTCACCAGCTCGCCCGAACCCGCCACGATCATGTTGGACGGCACGGTGATCGCGTAATTGAAATCGCCGTACTCGAGGTAGAACTCGCTGTTGAGGTAGGGCGCGGTATCCCAGCCGCGCAGGTCGTCATAGACGCACATGCGCGGATACCACTGGGCCATCTCGTAGATGTTGCCGTTCTTCGAGGGATCGAAGCCCGTGCGGCCGCCGAAATCGCCCGGCAGGTCGTACGAGTACTCGATGGTCACGTCGACCTTGCCGCCCTTCGCGTCGAGCGGCTGGGGCAGGCGCACCTGCATGCGCGTATCGGCCACCACGAACTGCGCCTTGCTGGCCGTGCCGCCCTGCTTCACCGTCACCGAGGCGATGCGGTAGCCGTCGGTGAACTGCTTCGGCATCCTGTCGCCGGTGAAGTTGCCGCGGGCGGACTCGGTGAAGCGGTTCTCGTCCAGCTGCAGCCAAAGCACGTCGAGCGCGTCGGGGCTGTTGTTGGTGTAGTGGATGGTGGCCTTGCCCACCAGCGTGTTCTTTACCGGGTCGAGCGTGGCGGCCAGGTCGTAGTCGGCACGGTTCTGCCAGAACAGCGGGCCGGGCATGCCGCTACCGGAGCGGTAGCCGTTCACGGGCTGCGGGTAGGTGAAGGGGGCATAGGTCTCGCGCGGATCGTAGGTGCCAGCGGTGGCGCCCAGCGTGGTGGCGAGGGCCAGGCCAGCCAGGGAGAGGCGGAAGGTGCGGTTCATGGAGGCGCTCGTGGGTTGACCCACCGAGACTACCCGCCTGCCCGCCGCCGCCCTACCGTGCCGGAAGTCAGGGGTGCCCGCGCGCCGGATGACGAAATCTTGCCACCCGGCGCGGCATCATCGGGGCTTCTCCATGCAAGGCAGGGCCGATGGGACTCCTCGTCGACGGGCGCTGGACCGACACGGGCTACGACACCGGCAAGAGCGGCGGCCGCTTCGAACGCGAGCCCACCCGCTTCCGGCATTGGATCACCCCTGACGGCGCGCCCGGCCCCACGGGCGAGGGTGGCTTCAAGGCCGAGCCCGGCCGCTACCACCTCTACATCGCAAGAGCTTGCCCCTGGGCGCACCGCACCACGATCTTCCGCGCCATCAAGGGGCTGGACGACATGATCGGGTTATCGGTAACCCACTGGCTGATGGGTGAGGACGGCTGGACCTTCGAGCCTGCCGGGGGCGTGGTGCCCGACGACATCAACGGCGTGCGATACCTCCACGAGCTTTACCAGCTCGCTGACCCGGCCGTCTCGGGCCGGGCCTCGGTGCCGGTGCTGTGGGACAAGGCGCGCCGCGCCATCGTGAGCAATGAATCGGCCGATATCATCCGCATGTTCAACAGCGCATTCGACGGCGTGGGCGCACGGCGCGGCGATTATTACCCCGCGGGCCTGCGTACCGAGATCGACGGATTCAACGAACGCATCTACGACACGCTCAACAATGGTGTGTACAAGGCGGGTTTCGCCAGCACGCAGGAAGCCCACGAGGAGGCCATTGGCCCCCTGTTCGCCACGCTGGACTGGCTCGAGCTGCACCTGGCCGGGCACCGCTATCTCTGCGGCGACGAGCTCACCGAGGCCGACTGGCGCCTGTTCACCACCCTGCTCCGCTTCGACCTGGTCTACCACGGCCATTTCAAATGCAATGTACGCCGCATCGTCGATTACCCGGCCCTGTGGGCGTATACGCGGGCGCTTTACCAGCAGCCAGGCATTCGCGAAACGGTCGACTTCGGGCACATCAAAAAGCACTATTACATGAGCCACCCGTGGCTGGACCCCACGCGGATCGTCCCCGTGGGCCCGGAAATCGACTTCGAGGCCCCGCCCTGAAGCCACTTATCCGTTGGTATACCTTGCATCCCGCACGGGCAGCCGCATATTTCCCCCGATATCTCCCACGAGGACCCCACGCATGAAAATCGGTTTGATCGGTCTGGGCCGCATGGGCGGCAACATCGCCCGCCGCCTGATGAGGGATGGCCACGAAACGGTCGTCTTTGACGTCAGCGCGGATGCGCGCGCCGCCCTGGCGAAAGACGGCGCCGAAGCCGTCGATTCCGTCGAAGCCATGGTGAAGGCGCTGCCCTCCCCGAAGGCCGTCTGGGTGATGCTGCCCGCCGGCGAGATCACCGAAGCCACCGTCCAGCAGCTGGCCGGCCTGGTGGGCAAGGACGACATCATCATCGACGGCGGCAATACGTTCTACAAGGACGACGCCCGCCGCGGCAAGGAACTCGCCGCCAAGGGCATCCACTACGTGGACGTCGGCACCTCGGGCGGCGTGTGGGGCCTCGATCGCGGCTACTGCATGATGATCGGCGGCGACAAGCCCACGGTCGACTACCTCGACCCCATCTTCAAGACCCTCGCCCCGGGCGCGGGTGACATCCCCAAGACAGAAAGCCGCGACGGCCGCGATCCGCGCGTCGAGAACGGCTACATGCACGCCGGCCCGGCCGGCGCGGGCCACTTCGTCAAGATGGTCCACAACGGCATCGAGTACGGCATGATGCAGTCGTTCGCCGAGGGCTTCGATATCCTGAAGAACCGCAACGCCGATTTCCTGCCGGAACACGAGCGCTACGACCTCGACATGGCCGACATCGCCGAGGTGTGGCGCCGCGGCAGCGTGGTCTCCTCGTGGCTGCTCGACCTCACCGCCAGCGCCCTGGCCAAGGGCCCGGAGCTCGACAACTACTCGGGCTACGTCAACGACTCGGGCGAAGGCCGCTGGACGGTCAACGCCGCCATCGAGGAAGCCGTACCGGCCGAGGTGCTCACCTCCGCCCTGTTCGCCCGCTTCCGCTCGCGCCAGGACCACACCTACGCCGAGCGCCTGCTCTCGGCCATGCGCATGGGCTTCGGCGGCCACATCGAAGGCCGCGGCACCCCCCCTAAGGAAGGCGAGCACTCGTAAGCAACAAAGCCCCGCTGATGCGGGGCTTTCTTTCTCTTGTAGGAGCCCACTCCGTGGGCGATGCTCTTGGCGATATCGCCTAAAAGCTGTCGCCCACGGGGTGGGCTCCTACAACGCGTTCCAGTCGCCGTTGTCGATCTCCTTCTGCCGCGCCTTCCACTGCTCGGGCGTCTGTGGCTTCACGAACAGCGCCACGATGGGCAGCTTCGCATCGCGCGCCGCGGCCTCCATGCGCCGCACGCAGTCCTCGATGGCCGGCGTGGTCAAGTGGTCCTCGAACTCGGTCGATAGCGCCACCATCACCTGGTCGGGCCCCAGCTGCACGGTTAGCACGCCGTTGACGCGGCGCACGCCCGGCACCTTCGCCGTGATGGCGCATACCTTCTCCAGCAAGTGCGGCGTGGCGGCCTCGCCGATCAACAGCGCCTTGCTTTCGCGCGCCAGCAGCGCCGACGCCAGTGCCAGCACCACGGCGATGCCTACCGAAGCCCAGCCGTCGAGGCGCGGGTCGTTCAAAGCATGCGACAGGTACACGCCGATGCCCGCGATGGCGAGGCCCATCAAGGCGGCGCTGTCTTCGAACAGCACGGTGAACGTGGTGGGATCCTTGGTGCCACGAAACGCCTCAAAGTACCCCATGCGCCCCTTGCGGCGCTGCACGCTCTTCAGCGACAGGTACCACGACGTGCCCTCGAACAGCGCGGCGATGCCCAGCACGATATAGTTGGCCGTGGGGTCGCGCAACGGTTCCGGCGCGAGGATGTGGTTCACGCCCTCGTAGAGGGAAAAGCCGGCGCCCAGCGCCAGCACGAGCAGCGCGACGATGAAGCTCCAGAAGTAAAGCTCGCGGCCATGGCCGAGCGGGTGCTGGCTATCGGGCGGCAGGCGTGAACGGCGCAGCCCGTAGAGCAGGAGGATTTCGTTGACGCTGTCGACAAGGGAATGCACGCCCTCGGACACCATGGCGGCGCTGCCGGTAAGCGACGCGGCGATGAACTTCGCCACGGCGATGCCGACGTTGGCGGCCAGGGCCGCGTAGACGATGAGCTTGTTGTCGCTGGCCATGGCTGATGGTGGCCAGACGGGCGTGTGCGGCCCGTAAATACTTGCATGCCTTGCCTGCGGCCCCGAAAACGACTGTGGGAGCGCGCTTGCGCGCGATGGGGTTACCGCAAGACCCATCGCGTGCAAGCACGCTCCCACAGTTTTCCAGCGTTACCGCTTATTTCGCGAACAGGTGCTCGACGCCGGCGCGCTCTTCGCGCAGTTCCTTGTTGGTGGCGTCGATGCGGGCCTGCGAGAACGCATTGATGTCCAGGCTCTGGACGATGGCGTACTTGCCGCCCTTGACCGTGACCGGGTAGCCGAAGATGACGCCCGGCTCGATGCCGTAGGAGCCGTCGGACGGGATGCCCATGGAGACCCAGTCGCCCTCGGCGGTGCCGTGGGTCCAGTCACGCATGTGGTCGATGGCGGCCGAGGCGGCCGAGGCGGCCGACGAGGCACCACGGGCCTTGATGATGGCCGCGCCGCGCTGCTGCACGGTCGGGATGAAGTCGGACTCGTACCAGGCCTGGTCGACCTGCTCCAGCGCCGGCTTGCCCTTCACCGTGGTGGTGTGCAGGTCGGGGTACTGGGTGGAGCTGTGGTTGCCCCAGATGGTGAGCTTCTTGATGTCGGTGCTGTGCGTGCCGGTCTTCTCGGCCAGCTGCGACAGGGCGCGGTTGTGGTCCAGGCGCACCATGGCGGTGAAGCACTTCGGATCGAGGTCCGGGGCGTTCTGCTGCGCGATGAGCGCATTGGTGTTGGCCGGGTTGCCGACGACCAGGACGCGGACATCGCGCTTGGCGTGGTCGTTCAGGGCCTTGCCCTGCGGGCCGAAGATGGCGCCGTTGGCTTCGAGCAGGTCCTTGCGTTCCATGCCCGGGCCGCGCGGGCGCGCGCCGACGAGCAGGGCGTAGTCGACGTCCTTGAAGGCGACGTTGACGTCATCGGTGGCGACCACGCCCGCGAGGGTGGGGAACGCGCAATCGTTGAGCTCCATCACCACGCCCTGCAGGGCCGGCAGCGCCGGGGTGATTTCGAGGAGGTGCAGGATCACCGGCTGGTCAGGGCCCAGCATGTCGCCGGCGGCGATACGGAACAGGAGGGCATAGCCGATCTGGCCGGCTGCGCCGGTCACGGCAACGCGTACGGGTGCTTTCATCTTTCGACTCCTCAGGGATATCGCGTGGGACAGACGATTACTTCAGCTCGGCGAAGAACTCGACGATGCGGGCCATGCCCTTGTCGAGTGCTTCGTCCGGGCACGAATAGGAAATGCGCAGCGCGCGCGGCTCGCCGAACGCCGAGCCCGGCACGCAGGCCACGCCCTTGGCTTCCAGCAGCACGGCGCAGAAGCTGACGTCATCGGTGATGGCGACGCCGTTGTGCTGCTTGCCGAAGGCCACCGAGATATCGGGGAACGCATAGAACGCGCCCTGCGGCCGCGGGCAGACCACGCCGGGGATGGACACCAGGGCGTTGTAGACGCGATCGCGCTTGGCGGCGAACTCCACGCACTTCTGCGCGGGCACATCCTGCGGGCCGGCGAGCGCGGCGACGGCGGCCGCCGTGACGACTTCGGGCAGGCTGGTGATGTGGTTCGAGTTGAGCGTCGTGACGGCCTTGGCCACGACGGCGGGCGCGGCGATGAAGCCGACGCGCCAGCCCGGCATGCCGTAGGTCTTCGACAGCGAATCGACGAAGATGACGCGATCCTTCAGTTCCGGGCGCACGTGCACGAAGTTGTGGTAGCCCACGCCGTCGAACACCATGGTGTTGTAGATGTCGTCGGTGATGACCCAGGTATCCGGGTAGTTCACGATGACATCGGCCAGCGCGGCGATCTCCTCGCGCGTGTAGACCATGCCCGTGGGGTTCGAGGGGTTGTTGAACAGGAAGACGCGCGGCTTGCGCTTCAGGGCGTCTTCAAGCTGCGCCGGCGTGAGCTTGTAGTGCTGCTCGGGCGGGCACGGCAGGATGTTGATCTTCGCGCCGACGATCTCGGCGATATCGAGGTAGCTGGTCCAGTACGGGGCCGGGAAGGCGATCTCGTCGCCTTCATCGAGCAGGGCCTCGGCCAGGTTGTAGAGGATCTGCTTGGCGCCCACGCCCGTGCTGACGTTTTCGGCCGTGTAGCCGGTGAGGCCCAGGGCTTCGATGTGGGCAAGGAAGGCGTTGACCAGGGCATCGGCGCCGCGGTTGCTGCCGTACTGGCCGGAATCCTTCGCCAGCGCCTCGCGGGCGGCAGCGTAGACGTGCTCGCCGGGGAGGAAATTGGGGACGCCGATCGAGAAGCTGACGATATCGCGCCCCTCGGCTTTCAGGCGCTTGGCCTTCTCGGCAATGACCATGATCGCACTGGGCTTGGCGCGACCCATTCGCGTGGCGAGCTGCGGCATCGTTTCCTCGTCGTGGGGACGGAACAAAGGCCGCCATTCTAACACGCCAGGCCTAACGGAACGCCGTAGGAGCCCACCCCTGTGGGCGACAGCCTTCGCGAGGAACTGTCGCCCACAGGGGTGGGCTCCTACGAAAAGAAACGCCGCCCCGGGAGCGGCGTTCCATCGTGCGGGACGCAGCCGCGCTTAGCGGGCAGCCAGCACTTCGTTCCACTTGGCCACGTTGGCGGCCTGCTTCTCGAGCAGGGCGTCGACATCACCGCTGACTTCCACCTTCTCGATAGTGTCTTCCTGGCGGATCGCGTCGACCACGGCCTGGTCTTCCGCGCCCACGATCTCGCCGAAGACGCTGTGCTTGCCGTCCAGCCACGGGGTGGGGCCGTGGGTGATGAAGAACTGCGAGCCGTTGGTGCCCGGGCCGGCGTTGGCCATGGACAGGACGCCCGGCTTGTCGTGCTTCAGGCTGCTGTCGAACTCATCGCCAAAACGGTAGCCCGGGCCACCGCGGCCAGAGCCCTCGGGGCAGCCGCCCTGGACCATGAAATCGGCGATGACGCGGTGGAACGACAGACCGTCGTAATAACCACGCTTGGCCAGGTTCACGAAGTTGGCGACCGTCATCGGGGTCTTGTCGTCGTGCAGGCGCAGGTGGATATCGCCCTTGTTGGTCTTCATGGTGACGTTGATGGTCATCGTAATTCCTGTAACTCGTTGATAAACGGGACGAACACCTTGCGTGCCGGCCCCGGGGGGGATGCAAAGGCTACCGAAGATGGCGCCCGCCGCCCAATAACTCAAGCGGCGCTGCGTGATGAAAGGCTCAGCCCGTGGGCAGGGCCAGGGCCTCGGCCGTGAGCGCCCCGGGCCCGCGCGGCCGGGTATCGCGGACCAACGCATCCTCCGGCAGGGGGCGCCCGGCGGTGATATGCGCCCAGGCCCGGTCCAGCGCCGCGTAGCCGAACGGCAGCAAGGGCGCGTGGCGGTCGCCGAAATCCGGGAAGGCCAGGAAGGCGTCGAAGTGCTGGGCGTGGGGCACCTTCCAGAACACTGGGGAGCGGCCGGAAGCGCGCAGCCAGGCCACGTAGGGCTCGGAGCTGAAGGCGGTGGGGATCAGGCCGTCCCCGGCCCCGTGGACGACGAGGACCGGCAGGCCCTCCCGGGGTAACGCGGCGGCCGTGCCGGCCACCCCCTGGCGCAGGGCATGGGCATCCACGCCCTGCCCCGTCCACAACTCGCGCAGGCAGAGGCTGCCCGGCAGGGTGGGGTCCAGCGACAGATCGGTGCCGCCGGCCAGTGCGATGCCCGCGTGGGGCGGCACGCCGGAACCATCCGCCCACCAGGCGGCGCGGAGTACCGCATCGATGGGCGACGGGATGCCCGCCGACTGCTGGATACGGTACGAGAACCCGCACGGCATGCGGCCGGCCTCGCGGCGCAGGTAGGCGGAGGCGTAAGCCACCGCCACGGCGCGCCACAGGTCCAGCGACGTGGACGACGCGGCCACCCGCAGCGCGTCGTCGCGCCAGCCCGCATCGCGCAGCATCGCCAGCGCCTCGGCGGCCTGCCCCTGCGGCGTGTTCGCGGTGAGCCTGCCGTGCGCGCGCAAGGCGGCCCCGCGGAGCGCCCAGGCGGGCGGCGATGCGATGCCGACACGGGCGAAGGGCACGCCATCGAACTCAGGCGCGGCGAGCGCGGCGGGAAGCAACACCGCGGCTTCCGTGGCGTAGTCGTAGAACGCGCGCCCGTGGCCCTCCACGTGGATATTGGGCTCAAGCGCGACGACGGCGGAAAGGATGCCGTCCGTGTCGTCGCCCGCCGCGCGCAGCACGGCGCCGCCACCGTTCGAAAGCCCGGTGGCGATGATGCGCGTGTTTGCCGGCGTGAACGGGGCTTCGTCGGGGAAGGCACGGTCCAGCATGGCGAGGCCAAAGCGCGCGGCCTGCAACACGTGCTGGCCCCAGTCCGCTTCCGGGTTGTCGCCGGAATGTGCGTGCTTCACCGCGATGCCGGCGTCGGCATCCACGCCCTTCGGTTCGAATTCCAGCGTTGCGTCACCGGCCTTCGCACGCGTGCCGTCGAGCGCGACGCCGCTTCGATCAGCAGGGTCGAAATAGCCTGCGCCGGTGCCCTTGTCGGTGTAGGCAACGGCACACCCTCGCGGCAGGCCCCATGCACCCGCCAGGGCGATCGGGCCGTAGATACCGCGCGAACCGGATGACGCCGTGACGACAAGGCAACGCTGCCCGTGATCGAACCCATCGGGAACCTGTGCAAGCACGCGGTGCGGGTGACGCGCACCCGGCAGCCATGCGAACGCCGTGAATTCGCGGCCCGGCACATCGGGCACCGCGCCATAGACGGTGCCGAACCCACCAAGCGGGCCAAGGTCGGCAATGCCACGCCAGCTGGCCTGGATGGCGCGGCGGCGCAGCTCGGCAGGCGTGGGTAACGCGGGTTGCGCGAAGCGTGCGGGCGCCCCTGCGAGCGCGCGCAGGCCCAGCCCCGCGCTCAGCAGGTCGTCGCCATCGCGGTGCTCGGTGGTGCGTACGTCGCCGAAGGTATCGGGCATGGCCAGGGCATTCCTGTTAGCGCCGCCGGCTGATGCGGCCGATGCGCGCGGCATGCCAGTGTGCCAGCCAATGGGCGTACTCGGCACGCTCGCCATGCACATGGCGCACCGCCCGCAACGGCGGCAACGCACGCGCGGGGTGCGCGCTCGCCCATTGCGCCCGCTCCGCCACCAGGCGCTCATGCAGCGCTTCAGCGATGCGCATTTCCCCGGACGTGTAGCGCGCATGGAAGATCTCGCCCAGGGACGCACCCCACTGGCAATCGTGCTGCCAGCGGCATACGCCAAAGGTGATCGGGCCATCGGGGCCGCAGCCTCCGACCAGGTCGCATTCGAGCAACATTAGGGCGATGCCCTGGAGCTTGGCGAGGCGCTCGTGATACGGCGTGTTCGCCACCAGGTCTTCGCCGAAGCGCCACGGTACCTGCCCGGGTTCGAGAATCGCCATCCACGCCGTGCGGATGTCGGCTGCGGGCGCGTCGCGCAACACGTCGGCGTAGAACCCCGTCGGCACCTTCGCATGCCTTGCGTGGGGCCAATTCGGGTGGCGTAGCCGGAACTGCGTCGACACACCCTGGCCATACCAGAATGCCCAGCCATCTTGTGGCATGTCATTGCAGTAAGCGGCCTGCCAGTACCGGAAGGCCTTCTCGCTCGCGGAGTACCCACGACGCTGCAAGAGATCGCGGGCCATGCCACCGGCACAGGGCAGCGAGGCCTGCCATAGCGCATAGAGCGCCGTGGGGTCTGTATCGACATGGTTCGCCAGGCGCGCGAACGCCATGGCGTACGAGTCGCCCGGCTGCAGGTACCGCCCCACCGGCGAACGGCTGGCCGCCGCATGCACCGGCAGCCGCGCGGCGAGCAGCGTCGCGATGCTTCCCATGCTGATCAACAGGCTGGCCACGAACACCGGCCACCGCCACGCCTTGCGCACGTCCTTGAACATCGGCTGGATCCCTGAGCCGTAAGGTGCGGCAAGCCTACAACAACACCCTAACAACCTCGCCCCTACCATCCGGGGCGACATCACCTGGCAGCCCCGGGAGGGAACGGATGGAACGGCGCATCGAGATCGACGGCAAGACGATCACCACGGACGACCCCCACGGCGTCCTCGCGCACACGGTGGACCCACGCACGGGCCGCCCCGGCGTCGACACCGAACGCACCCGCAGCGAACAGGCCGCACCCCTTCCACCCGAGGGCTTCCCGAACCCCGCCGAGCCGCTGGGCCAGATCGCAGCGCAGAGCGCCCTCTTCTCGCGGATTTATCACGGCCAGGCGGGTGGTACCGCCCTGTTCGCCACGGCGCTGGTGTGGTTGCTTCCCGTGTTTTTCCTGGCGCAGATTCCGTTCGATCTCGTGGACGTGCCGGCCGTGGGGAAGTACGTCATGGCCGCGGTGCCGGTGGTGCTTTATGGGTGGTTCTTTGGGCATGCGGTGGTGGCGCGGGGGCGGCGGAAGGCCGCTTAAGCGCCACGTATCGCTGCTATCCTCCGGCTTCCCGGCAGGAGCCGGACGAACCCAGGGGATACCGAGCAATGATTGCCCGTCGTACCGTGCTGCTTTCGGCAGCCATTTCCACCGCGCTGGCCCTCGCGGCCTGCCACAAGAACGATGACGCGCCGAAGGCCGACCCGCAGGCGGTGGCGGCCGCGCAGGCCGCGATCTCGGCGCCCGCATGGCTGCGCCAGCACCTGCCCGCGCAGACCGTGGCCTACCTCCGCATCCCCTCGCCGTGGGGCATGCTCAACGGCGTACCGAATGGCCGCCCGCTCGATGCGGCGCTGTCGGCCAAGGCCAACCTCGACGCCATCGCCAAGGTGCGCGAGGCCATCGCGAAGGACAAGCTCCTCGCCGACCTGAAGGCCGGCCCCGCGTTGACCCTGCTGCTGGGCGACCTGCGCTCGACGCTGGAAGTGGCGCTGATCGATCCGCTGGGCATCCCCTCGCCCACGTCGCGCGGCGTGATCACCGCGGTGCTGGATTTCCCCAGTGTCGACGCCTTCAACCAGCGCCTTGCCGCCCTTTCGCCGGCGACGCCACTACTCGAGGCACCGCTCGATGCGCAGGGCAACGGCAAGCTCGCCAGCGGCATGGGTGCCGTGCACTACGACCTGGCCCAGCACCGGCTGTGGATCAGCGCGGGGGTGCCGATGCCGAAGGGCCCGTCGCCCGCCGACCCGGCGACACTCGCCAGCCTCATGGCCGACATCAACAAGGCCACCGCCAACACCGCGCCGGCCTTGCTGCCGGTGCTCGAAGCGCGCATCGATACCACCGGCGAAGGCTTCTTCGGCTGGGTGACGATGCGTGGCGTGGGTGCCGTCGCCGCCGCGCAGGCGGGCGACCAGCCGTTCGGCAAGCTGCCGGGCGATTTCGCCTCGAAGGCCGACGCCATCGCCTTCGGCGCGGGCACGGTCAACGGCCGCGGCCAGTTCCAGTTCCTGGTGCACGCCCCGCAGGCACGCGCCCTGCAGTACCTGGCCCCGTCGGGCTTCGCGCCCACGCTGAAGACGGTGGGCGAACCGCACTGGGCGGTCACCTTTGCCGTGCCCTCGGCCGACGGCTGGAAGGCCTTCGAAAACAACCTCAACCTCGACTTCGGGCCCGACGGCGCGAAGAAGGTGCGCGAAGGCCTCGACAAGCTCGAGAAGCGCTTCCACTTCAACCCGGCCAGCTACACCGCCTGGTTCGGCCCCGAGGCCATCCTCTTCGCCGACGACGCCGGCATGTTCAACGCCATCCATGTGCGTGACTGGAAGGCCTGGCACGATTTCCTCGCGAAGAACACGAACGCCGGCTGGGCCACGGGCACGACGAAGGTGGACGGCACCGAGGTGCACTGGCTGTCGGTGCCGGGGCACTCGGCCGACGACCTGCCCGCCGATGCCGACGCGACCATGCGTGGCTTCATGCAGCTGATCGACCGCGCCGGTGGCAAGGCATGGTGGACGGAGGACGGCGAGTGGGCGGTGTTCGCCAAGGTGCCGCAGGCCCTTTCGGACCGCGCGGCCGCCGGCGCCAGCTTCGCCGTGGACGACTGGTTCAAGGCCCACGGCTACCCGGGGCAGCGCACCTTCATGGGCTACACGGCCACCAGCCAGGGCGCCCAGCGCGACGCGTATTACACCTACCTGCAGCTGCTGCAAGTACTCGCCGCCGCCTCGGGCTCCACGGCCGATATCGCCACCCTGCCCTCGGCCCACACCCTGGGCCTGCCGGACAAGGGCGTGGTCGGCGCGGCGCTGGAGATGGACAAGGAAACGCTGGGCATCTCGCTCACCTACGAGCAGTCGCCGATCGAGCTGGTCGGCCAGGGAGGCGGTGCCACCGGCGTCGCCGCGCTCGCCATCATGGCCGCCGTGGCGGTGCCCCAGTACCAGGAGTACATGATCCGCGCGGAGGTCAAACGCAGCCTCGACGCGCTTGAGCCGGTGAAGGCCGCCGTGGCCGAGCGCCGCCTGGCCACGGGCAAGTTCCCGGCCAGCAACAAGGCCGCCGGGCTCGATGCCCCCGAGGCCCTGGGCAACGACGACCTCGGCAGCATCGAGGTGGGCACGGGCGGCGAAATCACGGCCCAGTTCGACGCCACGGCGCCGCACAAGGCAAATGCCAAGCTGGAAGGCGGCATCCTGGTGCTCAGCCCGGTGGTGGAAGGCAAGGAGGTCACCTGGCGCTGTTCGGCCGAGGGAATCGAGCCGAAATACGTGCCCGAAGCCTGCCGCGAAGAGCCGCTGGAGCCCTGATCCGGGGCCGTCTCGCCGGGGCCCGCGACCGGGCCCCGGCACCGTCATGCGAAAGTTTGAAAAAGTCTTTATAATCGGCGGCTTCCCATCCCAAAGAGGCCGCCCCGGCGCAAAAGCCGGTGCATGACGCATGTCCATCGAATTCCTGCGCAATATCGCCATCGTCGCCCACGTCGACCATGGCAAGACCACCCTCGTCGACCAGCTGCTTAAGCAGTCGGGCACGCTCAACGAGCGTACCGTGCTCGCCGAGCGCGTCATGGATTCGAACGACCAGGAAAAGGAGCGTGGCATCACGATCCTGGCCAAGAACACGGCCATCACCTGGGAAGACAAGAAGAAGGGCGTCAAGAACCGCATCAACATCGTCGACACCCCGGGGCATGCCGACTTCGGCGGCGAAGTCGAGCGCGTGCTGTCGATGGTCGATACCGTGCTGATCCTCGTCGACGCGATGGACGGCCCCATGCCGCAGACCCGCTTCGTCACCCAGAAGGCGTTCGCCATGGGCTTCAAGCCCATCGTGGTCGTCAACAAGGTCGACCGCCCGGGCGCCCGCCCGGAGTGGGTGGTCGAGCAGGTGTGGGATCTGTTCGCCAAGCTCGGCGCCACCGACGAGCAGATGGAATTCCCCATCGTCTACGCCTCGGCCCTCAACGGCTACGCCTCGCTGGACGAGAACGCGCGCGAAGGCGACATGACCCCGCTTTATGAAGCGATCATGCAGCACGCGCCCAAGCCCGACGTCGACCCGGAAGGCGCGTTCCAGATGCGCATCAGCCAGCTCGACTACAACAACTTCGTCGGCGTCATCGGCATCGGCCGCATCCAGCGCGGCACCCTGAAGAAGGGCATGCCGGTCGCCGTCATCGACCGCGAAGGCAAGAAGCGCCAGGGCAAGGTGGTCCAGGTGCTCGGCTTCCTCGGCCTCGAGCGCATCGAGCAGGACTCGGCCGAAGCCGGCGACATCGTCGCCATCTCGGGCATCCCCGAGCTGACCATCTCCGATACCGTCACCGCGCTCGATACCCCGGAGGCGCTGCCGGCGCTGAGCGTCGACGAGCCGATGATCAGCATGACCTTCCAGGTCAACAACTCGCCGTTCGTCGGCAACAAGGATCTCTCCGGCGGCAAGTTCCTCACCAGCCGCCAGCTGCGCGAGCGCCTTGACCGCGAAAAGGTCCACAACGTGGCCCTCCGCGTGGAAGACGGCTCCGACGCCGACAAGTTCCTGGTCTCGGGCCGCGGCGAACTGCACCTCTCGGTGCTGATCGAAAACATGCGCCGCGAAGGCTACGAGCTGGCCGTGTCGCGTCCGGAAGTCATCCTCAAGGACATCGACGGCCAGAAAATGGAGCCGATCGAAGAACTCGTCATCGACATCGAGGAAGTGCACCAGGGCGGCGTCATGGAGCGCCTCGGCATCCGCAAGGGCGACCTGAAGAACATGGTCTCCGACGGCCAGGGCCGCGTGCGCCTGGAGTATGAAATCCCGGCGCGTGGCCTCATCGGCTTCCAGAACCAGTTCAAGACCCTCACCCAGGGTTCGGGCCTGCTGTTCCACGTGTTCAAGCACTACGGCCCGTACACCCCGGCCCCGATCGCCAAGCGCCAGAACGGCGTCATGATCGCGAACGCCCCGGGCACCACCCCGGCCTACTCGCTTGGCCCGCTGCAGGAGCGCGGCAAGCTGTTCGCCGCCGAGGGCGATTCGGTGTACGAAGGCCAGCTCATCGGTATCCACGCGAAGGACAACGACCTGACCGTGAACGCGATCAAGCCCAAGCCGCTGACCAACATGCGCGCCTCGGGCAAGGATGACGCGATCCAGCTCACCCCGGCCACGAAGTTCACGCTCGAGCAGGCGCTGGACTTCATCGACGACGACGAGCTGGTCGAAGTCACGCCGAAGGAAATCCGCATGCGCAAGAAGCACCTGACGGAAAACGACCGCAAGAAGGCCTCCCGCGGTATGTAACGAAAGAGCCCGGCGAAAGCCGGGCTTTTTTTATGCTTGCCCTCCTGTGGGAGCTTGCTTGCACAAGAGTCCCCGCCAGACAACGCCAATGGCGCCTACCCCATGTGGGAGCGCGCTTGCGCGCGATGCTCCAGGTTCCGAAGCGGGCCCTCCACATCCCCCCGCCAGCGCGGCAGGAACGCCGGGCATTCGCGCCTGACAAACGCGATCAACCCCTCCCGCACCTTGCACCGCAGATCGAACGACTTGCCCGAGTTCGTCGAGCTCATCAACGCACGCACCTGCATCGCCTTGTCGTTGCTGTCCACCACCTGCAGCACCATCACGCGGCCATCCCATTCGGGCGCGGCCTTGCAGATGCGTTCCAGCTCGCCGCGCAGTGGCTCCAGCGGCAGCCCGTAGTCGAACCACAGCAGCACCGAGCCCAGGATCTGCGACGACGTGCGCGTCCAGTTCTGGAACGGCGTCTCGATGAAGTACTGCAACGGCACGATCATCCGCCGCTCGTCCCAGATCTTCACCACCACGTAGGTGCTGGTGATTTCCTCCACCTTGCCCCACTCCCCTTCCACGATCACCACGTCGTCGATGCGGATGGGCTGGGTCAGCGCGATCTGTATCCCGGCGATGAGGTTGCCGAGCACGGGTTTTGCCGCCAGGCCCACGGCCAGGCCCGCGATACCGGCCGAAGCCAGCAGGCTCGCGCCGAACTGGCGGACGCCCGGGAACGTCATCAGCGCCACGGCGATGCCCAGCACGATGATCACGACCATCGCCGTGCGCGACAGCACACGCACCTGCGTCTGCAGGCGCCGTGCCCGCAGGTTGTCTTCGAGGTCGATGGGGTTGAAGCGCGTCACCGTGGCTTCGAGTGCGCCGATGCAGCGGACGAGGAACCACGTGCAGGCACCGATGAGCGCGATACCCACCAGGTGTTCGAGGCCATCGATCAGGCGTGCCGGCTCGTCCGGCGCGGCGCGGAACGCCGCCAGCACGGCCACCAGCGGCACGATGGCCTCCAGTGGCGTGTTCGCCCGCGCGACGATGCTGGCGCCCATGGGGTGGCGCAGCGCCAGGCGGCGCAGGAACAGGTCCGCTACCCGGTGGACGAGGCCCGCGACGGCCAGCGCGATGATCACCACCAGCGCAAAACGCGTCCACGGATGCGTGATGTCAGGCATCCAGTCAGAAGAGTTCATGGGCCACTAGCCTAAGAGGCCGGATGTCGACACTTTGTTGTGGTGCATCAAACGCGCGTTAAAGTAGCCCGCATGAGCGATGCCGATTCCGCGCAACACGTGCTGCCCGATGTGCTCGAACCCGGGCTGCGCCTTGTCTTCTGCGGCACGGCCGCCGGCGCGCGTTCCGCGCGCGATGGCGCCTACTATGCGCACCCCGGCAACCGGTTCTGGCGTGCCGTGTTCGCCGTGGGCCTCACGCCCCGGCTGCTCGTGCCTGCCGAATTCCCGCTCATGCCGGGGTTCGGCATCGGCTTCACCGACGTGGCCAAGTTCCACCACGGCAACGACAACCAGCTGCCGCGTGGTGCCTACGACGCCATCGCCTTGCACGCGAAGATCGAACGCGCCGCGCCGCGCGTCGTCGCGTTCACGAGCAAGCAGGCAGGCATGGCCGCGTTGGGGCGCAGAACCGTCGCCACGGGGCGCCAGGCCGAGCCCTTCGCTGGCGCCATCGCTTGGGTGCTGCCCTCGCCCAGCGGCCAGGCACGCGGGTCATGGAACCTCGCCACCTGGCAGGCCATGGCCGACGAAGTGCGTCAGTTGGCGCCGGGGATCGACCGGTAGGCGCGCACGTCGGCGGGCGACACGGATGACGCGCGGTTCGACCACGCATGGCGGATGTACGTCACCACCGCTGCCGCATCCTCGTCGCTGAGCACCTGCGAGAACGGCGGCATGGAGTACGGGCGCGGGTTGCCCGCCGTGGCCGGCGCGAAACCACCCGACAACACCGTGCGGATCGCGTTGATGCCGGTGGGCTCGGTGACCGATGCGTTGGCATCCAGCGCGGGGTACGCCGCGCCCTTGCCGCGGCCGTCGGTGGCGTGGCACGCGGCGCAGTGTTGCGCGTACACCTTCTGGCCGGCCTGCGCGACAGTGGCCGCATCGACGGCGTTGCCACGCTGCGTCACCGGCGGGCGCGGCGGCAGCGACTTGAGGTACACCGCGATGGCGGCGAGATCGTCGTCGGTGAGGTGCTGCGTGCTCTTCACCACCACCTCGGCCATCGGGCCCAGCGCCGTGCCCTTCGCCGAGCGGCCCGTCTTCAGCAGCGCCACCACGTCGGCCTCGCTCCAGCCCGCGAGGCCGCCGTCGCGGCCCATCGACAAGTCGGGCGCATACCAGTTCTGCACGGGCACGAGGCCGCCGGCGAGGAACGGCTCGGTGGCCATCGCGCCGAAACTGTTCCGGTTCGCGTGGCATTCGTTGCAATGGCCCAGGCCCTGCACGAGGTAGGCGCCGCGGTTCCACGCTTTCGATTGCTTCGGGTCGGGCTGGTATTCGCCTTCGTCGAAATACATGAGGCGCCACGAAGCCATCAGCGAGCGCATGCGGTAGGGCCAGCGCAATGTGTTCGGCGTGGCCGGGTTGCGCACCGCGGGCAGCGACTTCAGGTAGGCGAACATCGCGTCGCTATCGGCGCGCGTCACCTTCGTATACGACGTGAACGGGAATGCGGGGTACAGCGACGTGCCGTCGTGCGAGATGCCCTCGTGCAATGCCTTGTAGAAATCGTCGGCGGTCCAGGTGCCCAGGCCGGTTTCAGCGTCGGGCGTGAGGTTGGGCGACGGGATGGCGCCGAAGGGCGTGGGCACGACGCGGCCACCCGCCATGGGTTTGCCGTTGCGGGCGGTGTGGCACGAGGCGCAGTCGCCGGCGGTGGTGAGGTATTGGCCTTCGGTGAGGGGATCGCGCGCGAGCGCGCTCCCACAGGGAGCCAAGAACAAGAATGCGATAACTAGGCGGAGGCGGCTCATGTGCCGTCTCCCAGCACGCCGCAGCGCAGGGGCGGCTTCACGCTGCCCGCGGGCTCGGGGTGGGCGCCGTCAGGCACGGGGCGCGCGGCGAGCCACCCCGCGACGGCGCTGATGTCGGCGTCGGTGAGGCGGCTGACCACCGTGGCCATGCAGTCGGGCGCGGTGGTGCTGCGCGTGTTAGTGCGCCAGGAGCCGAGCTGCGCGCTGATGTAGTCGTACGGCAAGCCGACGAGGCCGGGGATATCGGGCTGCACGCCGGTGAGGTTCGGGCCGTGGCAGGCCATGCAGGCGGGCACGCCCTTCGCCGGGTCGCCCTTCGTCACCAACTGCTCGCCGCGCGCGGTGGCGGTGGGCGGCATGGGCGGCACCGGGTGCATGGCATAGGACACGTCCTGGCTCGCGAAGTAATCGGCGATCTCATGCAGGTAGACGTCGTCGAGCGGCGCCACCATGTACTCCATCACCTCGTAGTGGCGCAGGCCCTTCTGGAATGCCTGCAGCTGCCGCACCAGGTAACCCGCCGGCTTGCCGGCCAGGCGGGGGTTGAAGCCGTTTTCGCCGCCCTCGCCGTGCGGGCCGTGGCAGCTGGTGCACGCGGCGATGCGCTGCTGCAGGGTATCGGGCACGGGGGCGGCATCCTGCGCGCGCACCGCGCACGCCAGCGCGAACAGCACGAACCATCCGAACGAACGTCGCATCGCCTCGCTCCCCTGGGGCCGACCTTGGGTCTGCCTGAGTATAGGGCTACCATCGGTCGCCAAACCCCGGGGGAGAGACCTTATGCCGCAGCCACGCCTTGCGCTCGCCGTCGCGCTCGCACTCGTGCTTCCATTCGCCGCCCACGCGCGCGACGCCGGCGAGGACGACGCCTACGCCTCCATCGCGACGCTGAAGCAGGCCTACGCCCGCGGCGAGCTCACGCCCGCTGGCATGACCCAGCTGTTCCTCGACCGCATCGCGCGCATCGACAAGGCCGGGCCCACGCTGCGCGCCGTGCTCGAGACCAACCCCGATGCGCTCGCCATTGCCGGCAAGGCGAAGGGCAAGGGCCCGCTGGCGGGCATCCCCATCCTGCTGAAGGACAACATCGACACCGGCGACAGGATGCAGACGACGGCCGGCTCGCTCGCCCTCGCTGGTTCCACGGCACCGAAGGATTCCACCGTTGCCGCGCGCCTGCGCAAGGCCGGCGCCATCCTGCTGGGCAAGGCCAACCTCAGTGAGTGGGCTAACATCCGCTCTAACCACGCCACCAGTGGCTGGACCGGCCGCGGCGGCCTCACGCTCAACCCCTACGTGCTCGACCGCAATGCCTGCGGCTCCAGTGCCGGTTCGGGCGCGGCCGTGGCCGCCGGCCTCGCCACCGTGGCCATCGGCAGCGAAACCGACGGCTCCATCATCTGCCCCGCCTCGATGACCGGCCTGGTCGGCATCAAGCCCACCGTGGGCCTCGTGAGCCGCACCGGCATCATCCCCATCTCGCACAGCCAGGACACCGCCGGCCCCATGGCCCGCAGCGTGGCCGACGCCGCCGCCGTGCTCAGCGCCATCGCCGGCAGCGACGCCAGCGACCCAGCCACGAAAGACGCCGACAGGCACGCCACCGACTACACCCGGTTCCTCGACCCCAATGCCTTGAAGGGCAAGCGCATCGGCGTGGTCCGCCAGCTCGCGGGCATCGAACCCAACGCCGACGCCGCGCTGGAAAAAACCATCGCGCTGCTGAAGGCGCAGGGCGCCACCGTGGTCGACCCCGTCGAGATCCCGCACCTGAAGGAACTCAGCGAACACGAACTCGACGTCATGCTCTACGAGTTCAAGCACGATATCGCCGCCTACCTCGCCACCCGCCCCAACCAGCCGATGAAAACGCTGGCCGACCTCATCGCGTTCAACGAGGCGCACAAGGACAAGGAGATGCCGTGGTTCGGGCAGGAGCTGTTCCTGATGTCACAGGAGAAGGCAGGCCTCGATGACCCGACGTACAAGGCGATCGTCGAGAAGAACAAGCGCCTCGCCGGCCCGGAAGGTATCGATGCGGCGCTAGCGAAGGACCACCTCGACGCCCTGCTCGCCCCGAGCTGGGGCCCCGCGTTCGTGAACGACCTGGTGCTGGGCGACCACGTGGTGAGCGGCGACCCGACGGTGGGTGGCGTGTCCGCGCCGGCGGCGATCGCGGGGTATCCGTCGATCACGTTGCCGGTGTCGTTTGCACATGAGTTGCCGGTGGGGGTGGTGTTTTTCGGGGCGAAGTGGAGTGAGCCAGCGTTGATTGCGATTGCGTATGGCGTGGAGCAAAAGGCCAATGCATTCCAGCGGCCGAAGTTTCTTCCTACGTTGCCGGTGAATTAAGCGGTTCATTCGCTTTGGCGAATGCATGTCTTTAGCGGCGTTCGCCGCCTATTACGTGTGGCGTCGAGGCGAAGAGCCCTTGGTGCCCACCCTCGCTGCTCAGACAGGTCCTCCGCGTTCGATAAGGAAATGCGCCTGCCGGCGCACGACGTTATCAATTGGCCTACGGCCGCTCTCTTGTGCGGAACTCGCCTCGAGGGTGGACACCAAGGACTCTTTGCAACACGGAGGCGGCATGAGGTCGAGCCACGCTCGCGGCGCGGGGCGCCCGCACGGACAAGGGGACGCGGACAGCCGGTTGTCCGCGGACAACAACGCGCAGCTCGCGGGTCGTGGTGAGAATGGCTTTCTAGCGGGCTTTGCAGCCTGTTTCTGTGGTTGGCACGGCCGATGCAACTCCTCTGGCGAAAGGGCAAACACGCCCACCCGCAAAGCTTGAGGAGAACCACCATGAAAGTCGAAACCTTCCTGCTGAAGACCTTCTTCGTCGCCGCCGTGCTGGCCTGCATGCTGACCCTGGGCGCGATGGTGACGACCGATCCCGCCCACGCGGCCACCACGCTCATCGCCTCGGCCCGCTAACCCTCGACCCCCAAGCCGCAACACCCACCACCCACCACCCGGCGTGAGGCATCAGGTGCCCTGCACCTCGCAGTGGGCCCAACGCGCCGCGCACGCGCACCCTGCAGGCGGCCACCCGTCCGCGAGGCCCCGAGTCGTCCACGCGCATAGGCGTATCTCGGCCCCCACCCCACCTCCGTGCCGCAAAGAGTCCTTGGTGCCCACCCTCAAGGCGAGTTCCGCACAAGAGAGCGGCCGTAGGCCCGTAGGAGCGCACACCCGTGCGCGAATGGAAAACACGGCGGCGCAGCCGCAGCCTTGGACGCGAGGGTGGGCAGCAAGGGCTCTTTGCCTCAACCCCGCACGCCATAGGCGGCGAACGCCGCTGAAGACATGCATTCGCGCTAGCGAATGAACCGATTAAAAAGAGCATCGCGCGCAAAAAAAAGCCCGGCGGTGCCGGGCTTTTGCTTACTTCGCCGCGTACTCGCGGACGATGGGGGCCAGTTTTGGATCCTCCATCGCCATCGCCAGCGTCGCGCGCACCAGGCCCGACTTGTTACCGCAGTCGAAACGCGTGCCCTCGAACTTATACGACAGCACCTTGCCCTTCGACTTCAGCAACGCCTCGATGGCGTCGGTGAGCTGGATCTCGCCACCCGCGCCCGGCGTCGTCTTCTCGAGGAACCCGAAGATCGTGCTCGGCAGCACATAGCGGCCAACCACCGCCAGGTTCGACGGGGCATCGGCCGGCTTCGGCTTCTCCACCATGTGCTCGATGACGCCAGAGCGGTCGTTCACCTCGCCGCTGAGCTTCACCACGCCGTACTTGTCGGTGTCCTGCTCCGGCACCTCTTCCACCGCGATGACGCCGGCGGATTCCTTGTTTGCCAGGTCGGCCATCTGGCCCAGGGCGCCACGGCCCTTCGTCCAGATGAGGTCGTCGGGCAGCATGACGCCGAAGTGCTCTTCGTTCACCACCGCCTTGGCGCGGAGCACGGCATCGCCCAGGCCCATGGCCTCGGGCTGCGTGACGAACACGCAGCGCACGTGGCGCGGGAGGATGTCGCGGAGGATGCCGAGCAGCTCCGCCTTGTTCTTCTCGGCCAGCTTCTCTTCCAGCTCGTAGGCCTTGTCGAAGTAATCGGCGATGGCGTGCTTGTAACGGTTGGTGACAAACACCAGCGTGTCGGCACCGGCGTCGACGGCTTCGTCCACGGCGTACTGGATGAGCGGCCGGTCGAGCACCGGGAGCATTTCCTTGGCTACCACCTTGGTCGCGGGAAGGAAGCGCGTACCGAGGCCAGCCACCGGAAATACCACCGTGCGCAGGGGTTGGGTCATGCGATGTCTCCACTTTCGTTGCGGCGAAGCGGCAGCACGTTGCCGGACTGCGGCTCGCTCCAGCGGAACGAAGGCAGCAGTTGCGACACGCACCGACGCAGGGTTTCCTCATCGAAGGCCCAGACAGCCTCCTCGGCGCGGGCCAGCTGCGTCTGCAGCAGCTCCCACGACACCTGGCGGTGCTGGGCCTGGAAAATCTTGGCGTGGGTGGTGCTGGTGTAGTTCTCGAGCGGGTGGAACAGTTCTTCGAACAGCTTCTCGCCCGAGCGAAGACCGGTGTAGACGATCTGTATGTCAGAACCGGGACGCTTGCCCGCGAGGCGGATCATCTGTTCAGCCAAATCGCGGATCTTGACCGGGTCGCCCATGTCGAGCGCGAAGATCTCGCCGCCCTTGCCCAGCGTGGCCGCCTGCAAGATGAGCTGGCAGGCCTCGGGGATGGTCATGAAGTAGCGCGAGATCTCCGGGTGCGTGATGGTCACCGGGCCGCCCTGGCGGATCTGCCGGCGGAACAGCGGCACCACCGAACCGGCCGAATCCAGCACGTTGCCGAAGCGCACGGTGATGAAGCGCGTGGCGGTGTGCGCGGCCAGGTTCTGGCACCAGATCTCAGCCATGCGCTTGCATGCGCCCATGACCGACGTGGGGTTCACGGCCTTGTCGGTGGAGATGAGCACGAAGGTCTCGGCCCCGCAGCGGACGGCGGCATCGGCCACCACGCGCGTGCCAAGCACGTTGTTGCGGAACGCCTCGCGCAGCTGGCCCTGCAGCATGGGCACGTGCTTGTAGGCAGCGGCGTGGAAGACGATCTGCGGCTGGGTCTCTTCGAAAAGACGCTGGATGGCCACCGATTCGCGGGCGTCGGTGAGCATGCCGTTGAAGATGAGCTCGGGGTACGCCGAGGTGAGCTCCTGGCCGATGCGGTACAGGTTGTACTCCGACATCTCGACCACGGTGAGCGACGCGGCACCCAGGCGGGCCACCTGCCGGCAGAGTTCCGAACCGATGGAGCCACCGCCACCGGTGACCAGCACGCGGCGGCCGCTGACGGTTTCGCGGATGGCGGTCCAGTCGAGCTCCACGGCATCGCGGCCGAGCAGGTCCTCGATGGCCACTTCCTTGATCTCGTTGAACTGCGCGCGGCCGGCGACCACGTCTTCCAGGCGCGGCACGGTGCGGAACGGCAACCCGGTGCTTTCGCAGAAGGCGACGATGCGGCGCATCTGCGCCGTGGTGGCGCCCGGCACGGCGATGAGCAGCATCTGCACGGCGACCGCGCGGGAGAGCTCGGCCAGCTGGTCGATGGTGCCCAGCACCGGCACGCCACCGATCTGCGCACCGCGCAGGGCCAGGTTATCGTCGACGAAGCCGATGACGCTGTAGCGGCTGTCACGGCGCAGGTCGCGCGCCAGGGCATCGCCGGCGCGGTCGGCGCCGACGATCAGCACGCGCTTGGTCGGCGTGGACTGGAACAGGTCGATGCGGCTGTCTTTCCAGAAGCGGTAGCTGAGCCGCGGCAGGCCAAGCAGCACCACCAGCACCACCGGGTAGACCAGGAGCACCGAGCGCGGCACGCCGTCGAGGCGCGCGTACATGACCATGGCCAGGCCGATGATCAGCGAGCCGATGACGGTGGCCTTGATGATGTTCCACAGGTCGGGAAGGCTGGCGAAGCGCCAGACGCCCTTGTACAGCCCCGTCCAGTTGAACACCGCGCCCTGCACCAGCAGCACCAGCGGGAATTCCATCGGCAGGTAGGTGACCGGGGCGGATTCCGGCATCAGCGCGTAACGCAGCGCCTTCGCGATCCACCAGGCGAGCGCCGCCATGGCCAGGTCGTGCGCGACGACCGCGGTGCGGGGGTGGATGATGCCAATGAACTTACGCAGAAACATGTCGCTCCCTTCGACGCAAGCACGATCGCTTGCCAATACGCCAGGCCGCTGCCCCCAGCAGGTAGGCCCCCACGCAGCACGCAGGCGCCACCGCCGGGTGGCGGAGCGCGATCCATGCGCTGGGTACGCATACAACGAGGTTCCACAAGAGGTAGCCAGAAGCTACCCGGGTATGGGTTTGTCCCCGCCGCACGAGCCATTGGTACAGGTGCTCGCGATGCGGAGTGTACCAGCGCGCGCCGCGCAGCATGCGCACGGCCAGCGTCAACGAGGCGTCGATGACGAAGGCCGAGGACAGGATCAGTTCAGGCCACAGCAGGTCGGTGCGCCACGCCCACAACATGGCCGTGAGGGCAAACACGATGAAACCCACCGTGGCGCTGCCCACGTCGCCCATGAATATGCGGGCCGGGGACCGGTTGAAGTACCAAAAGGCCAGCGCCGCCATGTCGAGGCAGCCCGCGGCGATGCCGATGCCATAGGCCCCTGCCCCCACCGCCAGCAGCGCCGTGGCGCCGCCGAAGAAAATGGCCTGGAGGGCGGCGATGCCGTCGATGCCGTCCATGAAATTGTGCAGGTTGACGCACCAGACACCCGCCAGCAGCAAGGGCGCGGCCCACCACAGGCTGGCCGCATGGCTGGCCACCGCGATGCAGAACAGCAGCGTGGCGGCAAGCTGGATGGCAAGGCGGGGCCGGATGGGCAGCGAGCCATGGTCGTCGAGCCAGCCGATGGCGGCGATGGCGATGACCCCGACCGTGAAGGCCCCCACCACCGCCGGGCCCGGCGAGGGCGGCAGGAGCAGCAAGGCGGCGGGCATGCCCACGAGGGTGCCGATGACGATGCCGATGCCGCCGCCGCGCGGCGTCGGCATGCTGTGCGAGCGGCGCTGGCCCGGGGCATCGAGCATGCCCTTGCGATGGGCATAGCCGATGGTGGCCCGCACGCAGGCGAAAGAAACGATGAATGCAGCGACGAGGCAGCCGACGGCGAACCACGACGGGCTGGGCAAGGCGCTCATTCGTTGGCGACGCCATGGATGGGCCGCACGGTGCCCCAGTTCTTGCAGCTCGGGCACTGCCAGTGGTGCGCCTTGGCGCCGAAGCCGCAACGGCTGCAGCGGTACATCGCCTGGCCCTCGAGCAGCTTGCGCGTCAGGTCGCGCAGGATGAGGTAGTTCTCGCGCGCCTCGCCCGAGACCTTGTCCATCGTCGCATCGATGAGCGCCATGAGGCCGCGCACCGAGGGCCGCTTGCGCAGCTGGCCGGTGAGGAAATCGATGGCCGTGCGCTCGCCGTCGCGCCCCTCGTAAAGGCGGGTGAGCGCCAGCACCGGCGAGATGCCGTGGTAGCGCGCCATGATCTCGCGCAGGAACGTTTCCGCGCGGTCCATCTGCTGCGAGCGGGCGTAGCAGTGCAGCAGCGGCGGCAGTATCTCGGGCACGAAGGCGATGTCGGCCGCGATAGCCGCCTCGTACGACGCGATGGCCCGTGGCATGTCGTCTTCCTCGGACGAGAGCCGGCCGGCGATCATGTGGGCACGGACGCAATCGGCCTGGCAGGCGAAGGCCTCGCGGATGTAGTCGCGTGCCTCGGTGCGTGCGCCATGCTGGCGCGATTGCTCGGCCAGCTCGCAGTAGAACTGGGCGATCATCGCCGACTCGTCCTCGCCCGTCATGGCCTCGAGGCGGCGGGCGTGGTCGATGGCCTTGTGCCACTCGCGCTCGTGCTGGTAGATGGCGATGAGGTGGCGCAGCGCCGACGGCGCCAGCGCGTCCATGGCCACCAGGTCGGAGAAGAGCGTCTCCGCGCGGTCGAGCAAGCCGGCGCGCATGTAGTCCTCGCCCAGCTCGAGCAGTGCCACGGTTTTCATTTCATCGGACAGGCCCTGGCGCGAGACCAGGTGCTGGTGCAGGCGGATGGCGCGGTCGACCTCGCCGCGCTTGCGGAACAGGTTGCCCAGCGCGAGGTGGGTTTCCACGGTATCGCGGTTGTATTCCGCCAGGCGCAGGAACACCTCCAGCGCCTTGTCCTGCTCCTCGTTGAGCAGGTAGTTCAGGCCACGGAAGTAGTCGGAGGAAAGTTCGTTGACCCTGGCCCCCGAGCGCCTGGCATCGGTGCGGCGGGCCAGCCACCAGCCGCAGTAGAAAGCGACGGGCGGGACGAGCGCCAACAGCCAGATCGGGTTCATGCGGGCTTCGCGTTCACTACCTTGCCGCCGCGGAGGGCCCGCCGGCGCTTGCGCTGGTGGGCGAACGACGTGCCCACCCAGGCCGTGAGCCCACCCAGCACCCAGCCGACGAGCAGGAACGCCAGCATGGCGCCGCCCTTGGGCAGGGACGCCCGGGCGAACCCGAAATCGAAGGGGACGAGGTCGGCGTTGAGCGCGCCGAACACGATGCCGGCGGCGACGAATAACAGCAGGAAAAGTAAGGCGATCAGACGCATCCGGCGACTTTACCCGAATCCATGGAGGCTTGGTGGTGTGAGGGTCGGTATTTGTACAGGTTCACGGGGAAGCGGAGGTGGGAAGTGGGGGCGCATGCATGAGTGCTCCCGCGAGGAGTGGAGGTTCACGAAGGCGCAGGGCCATGCGCCCCCACTTCCCACCCCTGCTTTCTCCCCTGCTCCAAAAAAAAACGCCGCGTTAAGTCGCGGCGTCTTCGAGGGCCAGGTTCACGCGTTCGCGTAGTTCCTTGCCCGGCTTGAAATGCGGCACGTGCTTGCCCGGCAGGGCCACCGCCTCGCCGGTCTTGGGGTTGCGCCCCATGCGCGGCGGACGGAAGTGCAGCGCGAAACTGCCAAAGCCGCGAATCTCGATGCGCTCGCCCGTGGAGAGGGCCTGGCTCATCTGTTCGAGCACGCTCTTAACGGCAAGTTCCACGTCGCTGAAGGCAAGGTGGGTCTGGCGCCGAGCCAGCGCCTCGATCAGTTCCGACTTGGTCATGGGTCCCCTGATTCTTCGATAAAGCTGACGCAAACAACAGGTTACAACAAAACGAGGGGCGGGCTAGCCGCCCCTCGCTCCGACTTTAGTCGGCCTTGTTCATCTGCTCCTTGAGGAGCGCGCCGAGCTTCGTCGTACCGCCGGCGGCGGACTGGTAGTCGGCCATCGTATCGGCCAGCTCTTCCTCGTCCTTCGCGCGGATCGACAGCTGCAGCTGGCGGCCCTTGCGATCCATGCCGGTGAACTTCGCTTCGACCGCATCGCCCACCTTCAGGTGCTGGGTGGCGTCGTCGACGCGTTCCTTGGCGATGTCGTTGGCACGCAGGTAGCCCTCGACGCCTTCGCCCAGGTCGATCACCGCACCCTTGGCGTCCACTTCCTTGACGGTGCCGTTAAGGATCGTGCCGCGCGGGTTGGTGGCCATGAACTGGCCGAACGGATCCTGCTCCATCTGCTTGATGCCAAGCGAGATGCGCTCACGCTCCGGATCCACGGCGAGCACCACGGCTTCGACTTCGTCGCCCTTCTTGAAGTTGCGGACGAGGTCTTCACCCGAGGCCTGCCACGAGATGTCGGACAGGTGGACGAGGCCGTCGATGCCGCCTTCCAGGCCGATGAAGATGCCGAAGTCGGTGATCGACTTGATCTGGCCCGACACCTTGTCGCCCTTCTTGTGCATGGCGGCGAAGGCTTCCCACGGGTTCGAGCGGGTCTGCTTGATACCCAGCGAGATGCGGCGACGCTCTTCATCCACGTCCAGGACCATGACCTCGGTCTCGTCACCGACCTGCACCACCTTGGCCGGGTTGACGTTCTTGTTGGTCCAGTCCATTTCGGAGACGTGCACCAGGCCTTCGACGCCCGGCTCGATCTCGACGAAGCAGCCGTAATCGGTGACGTTGGAGACCTTGCCGAACAGGCGGCTACCGACCGGGTAGCGGCGGGCGATGGCGACCCACGGGTCGTCGCCGAGCTGCTTGAGGCCGAGCGAGACGCGGTTGCGCTCGCGGTCGTACTTCAGCACGCGCACATCGAGCTCGTCGCCGACGTTGACGACTTCCGACGGGTGGCGAACACGCTTCCACGCCATGTCGGTGATGTGGAGCAGGCCATCGATGCCGCCGAGGTCGACGAACGCGCCGTAATCGGTGAGGTTCTTGACCACGCCCTTGACGACCGCGCCCTCGGTGAGGCGCTCGAGCAGCTTCTCGCGCTCTTCGGAGAACTCGGTCTCGACGACGGCGCGGCGGCTGACGACCACGTTGTTGCGCTTGCGGTCGAGCTTGATGATCTTGAACTCGAGGTCCTTGCCCTCGAGGTAGACCGGGTCGCGGACCGGACGCACGTCGACGAGGGAGCCCGGCAGGAACGCGCGGACATCCTTGATATCGACCGTGAAGCCGCCCTTGACCTTGCCGGAGATCTTGCCGGTGATGGTCTCTTCCTTGTCGAACGCCTGCTCGAGGTCGTCCCACACCATCGAACGCTTGGCCTTCTCGCGGGAGAGCTTGGTTTCGCCGAAGCCGTCTTCGAGCGCGTCGAGCGCGACCTTGACTTCGTCACCCACCTCTACTTCGAGGGCACCGTTCTCGTCCTTGAACTGCTCGATCGGAACAATGCCTTCGCTCTTCAGGCCAGCGTTGATCACCACGACGTCGTTGCGGATTTCCACAACGATACCGGTGACGATCGAGCCGGGCTTCAGCTTCGAGATAGCCTGCTGGCTTTGTTCAAACAGTTCGGCAAAACTTTCAGTCATGTTGATTCCAGGGTTATGAAAGGCCGTACCCGGCGCACGCGAACATCATTGACGCGAGCGGACGGGGGACCCACCGGTTGTGGGTGCTTGCGCACCGTTACCAAGAACCCACGCGCAACTGCGTGGGCGATGTGCCGGGCGCCCCCTTACGGACGCACCACGGCGAATACCTTTGCCACCACCGCCTCGATGGGCATGCCTGTCGTATCGATGACGACGGCGCCCGTGGCGGGCTTCAACGGGGCGACCGGCCGCGACGCATCCCGCTCGTCGCGCGCCTCGATTTCCCGTTGGAGGCCTGCAAGTGTAACGCTGAGCCCCTTATCCTTCAACTGCTTATAGCGCCTTTTCGCGCGTTCGGCCGCGCTGGCCGTGAGGAACACCTTGAAGGGGGCATCGGGGAAAATCACCGTGCCCATGTCGCGGCCGTCGGCGACCAGCCCCGGGGCCTTGCGGAAAGCCAGCTGCAGGTCGACCAGGGCCTGCCGGACCGAGGGGATGACGGCGATGGCCGAGGCGGCCGCCCCTGCCGTTTCCGTGCGTAGTTCGTCGGTGGCGTCGTGGCCGTTGACCAGCACGTGGGTCTCGCCCCCGTCCTGGCTGGGCTGGAAGCGGATCTTCACGGTCTGGGCGCAGCGGGTGACGGCATCCACGTCGGAGAGATCGATGCCCGCGGCACCGGCCGCGTAGCCCACGGCCCGGTAGAGGGCGCCCGAGTCGAGCATGCGCCAGCCGAGCTGGTCGGCGACGAGGCGGCTGATGGTGCCCTTGCCGGAGCCCGAGGGGCCGTCGATGGTGAGGACGGGGACGGGGGCGTGGGCCATGGGGAACCTCGGTCTGGAAACCCGCATGATACCCGAGGCCACGGGTGGCGGTTCCGATGGACAGCCCCCGGGACGCATGCTACAAGCCCCCAACCTTCCCGCACCACGACGCGCCCGCCCCATGCCTGACGATCTCCAGAGCCAGTTCGAACAGGCATCGCTGGACATCACCCGGCTGGGGCACCGGCCGGACAACGACACCCTGCTGCGCATCTACGCCCTATACAAGCAGGGCGCCGAGGGCGACGTCCACGGCGACAAGCCCGGCTTCTTCGATTTCGTGGGCACGGCCAAGTACGAGGCCTGGGCCACCTTGCGCGGCACCACCCGGGAGCAGGCGATGCGCGATTACATCGCGCTGGTGCGCGCGCTGGGGGCTAGCGGCTTCGTGTAGGAGCCCACCCCGTGGGCGACAGGGTTTCGCGAAAAGCTGTCGCCCACGGGGGTGGGCTCCTACTTTGACGAGAGCCAGGCAGCCACGGGCAACTCGCCCATCAGCTCGGCCAGGGGCACCACGCCCCCGTCCCGCTTCCCGATATCCAGCAGGCTGCTCCACTTGCCGGGCGGCAGCTCCAGCGTGGTGCCTTGCCAGCGATCCGCCGGTATCGCCGGCGCGGAGCTGCCCGCCAGCCAGGGCGCCAGGTGGCGGCCCACGGCCACGACGAGCTTCTGGCCGCGGTGCTCGCGCACGAAGGCCAGTACCTTGCCCGCCGCGGGGCCCGTGGCCTCCAGCGGCCGGTAGGCGCCCCGCGCGAACAGCTCCGGGTGGCCCTTGCGGGCGCAGAGCAGCCGCATGATCACCCCTTGCTTGATGGCCCCGTCGCGCCAGGTGGCCAGCGCCTCGACCGGCGAGGGGTCGCGCTCCAGCGAGGCGGAGCGGGCGAGGAAATCGACAGGCCGGCGGTTATCGGGGTCGACCAGGCTGAAATCCCAGTAGTCCGTGCCCTGGTAGAGGTCTGGCACGCCGGGCGTCGTCAGGCGCAGCACCGCCTGGGCGAGGCCGTTGGCCGCGCCTGGCGTGGCGATGTATTCGGCGAAGGCGTGGATCTCTTCGGCAGCACCGCCGGAGAGCATCGCCCTGAGGAAGTCCTCACAAGCGTCCTCGTACGGCTCGTTGGGCGAGGTCCATCGCGTCCAACGCTTGGCCTCGCGCAGGGCCTTGCGCTGCCAGGCCGCGACACGCGTGGCGAACCGCTCGATGCCGTCGTCATCGTTGGGCGCCAGGCTCAGGGGCCAGGCACCCACCAGCATCTGGTAAAGCATCACCTCGTCGGAGGCCGAGGGCGCCATGCGGCCATCGGCGCGCTGGCGTAGATCGGCATGCCGCGTGCGCCACCGCTCCACGGTGATCACCCAGCGCTCCGCCACCTCCGACAGCACCGCCAGGCGTGCGCGCAGGTCTTCCCCGCGCTTGTGGTCGTGGGTGGCCGTCGCGAGCAGGTTGTGCGGGAACGTGGCCTGGCGCTGCGCGGCGTGGGCGTGGAAGGTTTCCGCCGGGATAGCCAGCCGCGCGGCGTCCACGCCGACTTCGTTACGCGATAGCAGGCGGCCATAACGGTAGCCCGCCGTATCTTCCACGGCCTTCGCCGCGACGGGCGATGTCGCCTGCTGGAAGACGGCGATAGCGCGCTCGCGTGCGCGGCGCACGGGGCCCGGTGGCAGCGAGCGCGGTGCCTCGCCGCCCAACCAGCCGGCGACTAGGTGCAGCAGGTCGGCGTCCTCGAGGCGGATGGTGCGCAGGGCACCTTCCACGGCGCGCGCGAACACGGCTTCGTCGAACGCGTCGCGGCCCGCGCCGCCCGCATAGGTGCGGTACACGGGGAAATGCACGAGCAGCTCGCCCAGCACGCGGCGTATCGCGGACTGCGAGACATCGCGGGTGGCCACGTCCGCACGCGCCGCCGCGAACAGCGCGCGGGCCGTGCGGTCCAGCTCGGTTTCGAAACTGTCGACCAGGATCTGCCTGCGCGCGTTCACCGCCTGCGTTGCGAAATCCGAGGCATCGCCGGTGAGGCGGCGCCACAAATCGGTGAGCGGCGCTTCCCCGCCTTCGTCGTGCAGCACCGCGGACACCTGGTCCATGAATTCGTAACCGGTGGTGCCGTCGGTGCGCCAGTCGAGCCGCAGGGTTTCGTCCTCGGCCAGGATCTTCTCCACCACCACGTACGCGCCATCGCGGGGCGCACCGGCGGGCCGCTGCGTGCGCAGCCGGTCGAGGCGATGGCGCAACTGGCGGCAATAGCGGCGCGGATCGGCAAGGCCATCGACGTGGTCACAGCGCACCCCGTCGATAAGGCCCTCGGCGTACAGCCGGAAAAGGGTGCGGTGCGTATCCTCGAACACCGCCGTGCGCTCGATGCGCAGGCCGGCAAGTTCGTTGATGTCGAAGAAGCGGCGGTAATTCACCATGTCGCTGGCGAGTTTCCAGAACGCGAGCCGGTAATGCTGCTTCTCGATCAGCGCATGCAGCCGTGCCCTGCCCTCGTCGGTCTTCGCGTCGTGCGTGCGCTCCGCGTCATCGGCTAGCGCCGCCGCCGTCTCCGGCGACAACGGCAGGTAATCGTCGTACAGGCGCAGCACCCACTCGCCACGGCGCTTGCCCAGGCGCAGGTGGCCTTCGCGCAACGTTAGGTCGTAGCCGGCCCCGAGGATCGGTAGCAGCAGGCGACCGCGCACCAGCGGATCCGGCGCGAGCCAATCGATGTCGAAATGGTTGGCGTAGCGGCTTTCGCGCCCATGCCGCAGCACATCCATCCACCAGGCGTTTTCGCTGCCCACGCCCATGTGGTTGGGCACGATGTCGACGATGAGGCCCATGCCGTGCTCGCGCAGCGAGGCGACGAGGCGGCGCAGCGCCTCCTCGCCGCCGATCTCCGGGTTCACCTCGTTGCAGTCGACCACGTCGTAACCGTGCGTGGAACCGCGGCGGGCGCGCAGGATGGGCGATGCGTAAAGGTGGCTGATGCCCATGCGCGCGTAGTACCCGACGACGCCGACGGCATCGTCGAGGGTGAAGCCCGCATGGAATTGCAGGCGGGCCAGCGAACGCGGTGGGCTCACGTGCGGTTCCGGGTCTGGTCGATGGCGGCCGCGACCGCGTGGGCGATGGGGCCGTCGAACAGCCGCGACGAGGAATCCGGCATGCGGCGGCGCCAGTTCGGGTGCACGGCGTCGGTGGGGCCCGGCAGGTTGGGCTGCTCGTGCAGGCCGAGCACATCCTCCACGGGGAAGATGGCGATGGGCGCGGGTGCCTGCGCCACATGCTTGGCGGCCGCCACCACCACGGGCGAGATATCGTCCGGGGCGGGCGGCGCTTCGGCGTTGTACGCGGAGTTGGAAGCGTACATCGCGCTCCACAGGCGGTGGCGGTCCACCTCGCGCTGCGCGGCCTCGTCCACGTTGGGATCATCGAGGCCGGTGCGCTTGCGCCATTCAATGTCACGCCCGCTCCACCAGCCGGCCACGGTAGGCACGTCGTGCGTGCTCGTCGTGGCCATCGCGGTATCCGACCACTCGCGCGGCGACACGAAGCCGCCATCCTCCGCGCGCTCGAACCACAGCACGCGGATACCGAGCACGCATTTCTCGCCAATGGCCTGGCGGAAATCCGAGGGCACCGTGCCCAGGTCCTCGCCGATCACCACCGCGCGGTGCAGGTGGCTTTCGAGCGCGATGAGGCGGAGCAGGTCCTGCAGCGGGTAGCGCACGTAGGCGCCCTCGGTGGCGCCCGCGCCGTGCGGCACCATCCACAGGCGCTTCAGGCCCAGGATGTGGTCGATGCGGACACCGCCCGCGTACGCCAGCGCGGCGCGCAGCATGCCGATGAAGCCGCGGAAACCGGTTTCGCGCAAGCCGCGCGGCGAGAACGTGGTGAGGCCCCAGTCCTGGCCGAGCCGGTTGAGCGCGTCCGGTGGCGCGCCCACCGACAGGCCCTTCAGCACTTCGGCCTGGTGGGCCCACGCGTGGCTGCCGCCGGAATCCGCGCCGACGGCGAGGTCGGCGATGAGGCCGATCTTCATGCCCGCGTCGCGCGCCGCTTTCTGCGCGCCCGACAACCCTTGCGCGGCGAGCCACTGCAGCCAGGCATGGAAACCCACCTCGCGCGAATGCTCGCGCGCGAACGAGGCCACCTCGGGGCTTGCCGGGTCATGGAACGCCGCCGGCCAACCCTGCCAGCCGCCAGGACGGCCGTGCGCGGTGAAGTCCGCATGCAACGCTTCGAAACGCGCATGCCGCTCCAGCGGCTCGCCCTGTTCACGGCGGAACGTGGCGAAGCGCTCGGCGTGCGCGAAATCGACCGAGGCCCACTCGTAGACCGAGCGCAGGATGGTCATGCGGGCACGCGCGGCGCGCGGCCAGTCGATGAGCTCCATCCATTCCAGTTCGGCCAGCTCCTGGCGCAGGTTGTGCGTATCGATCACGGCACGCACCGTCTGCTCGCTGCTGGTCTGCACCGGGTCGACGTAAAGCCCATTGAGGAACAGGCGGCTCGACGGCGCGTACGGGCTGTAGCGTTCGGGCGCGGCGGCAAACAAGGCGTGCACGGGGCTGATGGCAAGCGCGTCGGCGCCCTTCTCCGCCGCGGCGCGCGCGCAGATCGATAGCGCGGTGAAATCGCCGATACCGCCATCGGAGGGGCGCCGCAAACCCGAGACCTGCACCGCCATGCCCCATGGCCGGTGCGCACCGGGGATATCGCGCACGCTGAAGGCGCGCGACGGTGCCACGGCCACGGTCACTTCGGCATCGTCGAGGTACAGCGTGTAGTAGCCCGGCTGCTGCAGCGGCGGCAGGCGCGTGTCGCTGGAGGGCAGTTCGCCTTCGGCGATCAACGCATCGTGTTCGTCGAGCAGCTTCCACGCGCGGCCACGCGGTGCCACGGGCACCTCGATGGGCGCACCGGCCTCGGCGGTGATGAGCCGCGGCAGGCTCGCCCCCGCCCGTTCCTGGGCCAGCCGTTCGAGGCTGGCTTCCACGTCATCGCCGTTGTCAGCCGGCAAGCCCAGCGCGCGCAGCACCGCGCGCAAGGTGTCGGCGGGCACCGACTGGGGACGATCCAGCGCATCACGCCAGTGCACGTCCACGCCTGCTTGTTCGGCCAGCAGCGCGAGGCGATCGTCGAGGGGGGCGTTCACGGTCAGGACTCCAGGCAGGCGAGCGCGCGGCGTGCCGGTAGCAGGCCGCGCGAAAGGGAAGCGATGTCGGCGGCGTCGCCATGGAGCCACGCCGCCGCCGGGGATGGGGGCTGGGCGATGGCCACGTCGGCCTCGCCAAAATTCACGTACAGGGTAAGCGTGCCGCCGCCGAGCGACCACGACGCGACGAGGGCCTTTTCACCCAGCGCTTCGGCACGCCTGCTCGTGGCCGCATCGATGTGCGGCGCCACGTGCTTCGCCCGCAGCGCGATGAGTCGTTGCACGAGCGCCATGCGCGCGTCGCCGGTGTGGACATCGCGCTCGGGGATCGACGCAAGGAACGTCCGCTCGTCGCCCGGGTCGGGGATATCGTCCCCGCCGAAATGGGCAAACGCCGCGAACTCCCTGCGCCGGCCTTCGCGCACCGCGGTGCGCAAGGCTTCGTCGGGGAAATCGGTGAAGAACTGAAACGGCGTGGTGCTGCCCCACTCCTCGCCCATGAACAGCATGGGGACGAAGGGGGCGAGCAACAGCAGCACCAGCGCCGCCTCGACGATCTCGGGCGCCACCAGTGTCGTCAGGCGGTCGCCGAACGCGCGGTTGCCGACCTGGTCGTGGTTCTGGATGAAGTTGACGAAGCGCGCGGGCGGCAGGTGCGCGCTGGGCTCGCCACGGCGGCGGCCGGCGAACGCCTCGCCCTGGAACGCGAAGCCTTCGCGGAGGCTGCGCAGCAGCTTGTCCATCGGCTGCTGGTAATGCGCGTAGTAGCCTTCGTGCTCGCCCGTCAGCAACACGTGCAGCGCATTGTGGAAATCATCGTTCCACTGCGCGTCGAACCGGCCACGGCCGAGCAGGTTGGCCTGGTTGGCTTCGTTTTCCAGCACCAGGTGCACGTGGCGGTCGGGGCCCACGGCGGCGTGCACGCGCGCGGCCAGGGCGGCGAGCCAGCCGGGGTTGCCGATGGCGTGCACGGCGTCGAAGCGCAGGCCATCGAACTGGTATTCCTCGATCCAGTACAGCGCATTGTGAACGAAGTAATCGCCCACCTGCGGCGTGGATACGCCGATGGCCGAGCCCCACGGCGTGGCGGCACCGCCATCGAAGAAGCCGGATGCATAGGCGTGCAGGTAGTTACCTTCCGGCCCGAAATGGTTGTAGACCACGTCGAGGAAGACCATGAGGCCCAGGCCATGCGCCGTGTCGACGAGCGACTTCAGTTCATCGGGCGTGCCGTATGCCGCCGCCGGCGCGTACGGCAGCACGCCGTCGTAACCCCAGTTCCGCTCGCCGGCGAACTCGGCGATGGGCATCAGCTCCACCGCGGTGATGCCTAGCGCGGCGAGGTGCGGCAAGGCCGCCTCCACGCCCTTGAACCCGCCCAGCGTGCCGACGTGAAGCTCGTACAACACTACCTCGCGCCATGGCCTGCCCTTCCAGTCAGCATGCCGCCATGCGTAGTCGGCGGCATCCACCACCACGCTGTAGCCGTGCACGTCGCCGGCCTGCTGGCGGCGTGATGCCGGGTCCGGCACGGCCAGGTCGTCGCTGATCCGGAAGCGGTACGCGCTGCCGATGCCGCGCGGGCAGATGCATTCGAACCAGCCATCGTCGAGCGCGCGCATGGCCGCGGCATGGCCGTCCTCGCATTCGAGGGTCACGGCGTCGAGGTCGGGTGCCCACAGGCGGAACCGCGTGGAGCCATCGCCCAGCGCCCTCGCGCCGTAGGGCATGGCATGGACGAACGTGCCGCTCATGCCTGTTCCATCCGTACCGTGGCGGCAAGTAGCACGACGCTGCGCCCTTCGACTTCGATGGTCGGCTCGGCCCATGCCACCTCGGGCGCGGTGGGGTTCGCACTGTCGCAGCGGCGGCGCCACGCGACCCCGGGCTGCGGCAGGTGGAACACGTGCTTCTCGGGCGTGGCGTTGATCATCACGAGGGTGACATCGGCGCGCTTCTCACCGTAGGCCTGCGCGCGACGCAGCGCCAGCAGGCGGCCTTCGGTGTAACCCCACGTATCCTGGGTCATCTCCGAGCCGCTTTCGTCGAACCACGCCACCTCGCGCATGCCCGGCACCACCTCCATGTCGCCGCGAAGGAAGTGCGCGGCGCGCAGCGTGGGGTGCTGTTCGCGCAGCCGGGTGAGCCGCCCCACGTAATCGGTCAGCTCCTTGCCCCGCTCGGAGGTCGCCAGCTTCCAGTCGAACCAGGAGATCTCGTTGTCCTGGCAGTAGGCGTTGTTGTTGCCGTCCTGCGTGCGGCCGAACTCGTCACCGCCCAGCAGCATGGGCGTGCCGTGGGAGAAGAACAGGGTGGCCAGCATGGCGCGCTTCACGCGGTCGCGCTGGACGCGGATGGCCGGGTCATCCGTCGGGCCTTCCACGCCATGGTTGTAGCTTTCGTTGTCGTTGCCACCGTCGCGGTTATCCTCGCCGTTGGCCATGTTGTGCTTGTCGTTGTAGCTGACCAGATCTTCGAGGGTGAAGCCATCGTGCGCGGTGAGGAAGTTGACCGAGGCCCACGGCTTGCGCTTGTGGTGGTCGAAGAGCTCGCCCGAGGCCTGCAGGCGCCCCGCGAGGATGCCGCGCATGTTCGAGTCGCCCTTCCAGAACTTGCGCACGTCGTCGCGGAACTTGCCGTTCCATTCGCCGAACCCCGGCGGGTGGTTGCCAAGCTGGTACCCACCCGGGCCGATATCCCACGGCTCGGAGATCAGCTTGACGTTGGCCAGCGTCGGGTCCTGGCGCATGGCGTCGAACAGGCCGCAGTTCGGGTCGAAGCCGTTTTCCTCGCGGCCCAGGCTTACCCCCAGGTCGAAGCGGAACCCATCGACGTGGAACGTGTTCACCCAGTAGCGCAACGAATCCATCACCAGCTGCAGCACGCGCGGGTGGGCCGTGTTCACCGTGTTGCCCGTGCCGGTGTCGTTGATGCAGTAACGCGGGTTGTCCGCCATGAGCCGGTAGTAGCTCTTGTTGTCCAGGCCGCGGAACGACATGGTGGTGCCGAGCTCGCTGCCTTCGCAGGTGTGGTTGTAGACCACGTCGAGGATGACCTCGATGCCCGCCGCATGCAGCGCCTGCACCGCCGCGCGGATCTCGTTGAGCGCGCCCTCGGCCAGGTAGGCCGGCTCGGGTGCGAAAAACGCCAGGGTGTTGTAGCCCCAGTAGTTGCGCAACTTCATTTCGGTGAGGCGGCGGTCCTGCAGGAACGCGTGCACCGGCAGCAGTTCAACCGCGGTGACACCCAGCTTCACCAGGTAATCGATGACGTAGGGGTCAGCCAGGGCGATGAAGGTGCCCCGCTCGTGCTGGCGGATGCGCTTGAGGTTGCGGGTGAATCCCTTCAGGTGGGTCTCGTAGACGATGGTCTCGTTCCACGGCGTATGCGGCCGGTTGCCCTGGGTCCAGTGCATCGGCTCGTCGACCACCACCGCCTTGGGCATGGCGGCCGCGCTGTCGCGGCGATCGAACGACAGGTCGGCGCGCGGCGACGAGACGCGGTAGCCGTGCAAAGCATCCGACCAGCGCACCTGGCCGTGCAGCAGCCGGGCGTAGGGGTCAAGCAACAACTTGTTGGGGTTGAACCGGTGGCCCTCCTCCGGCGCATACGGGCCATGGGCGCGGAAGCCGTACAGGGTGCCGCCGCGCACGCGCGGCAGGTAGCCATGGAACACCTCGTCGGTGCATTCGGGGAGGTCGTAGCGCGCGATCTCTCGCTTGCCGGACGGGTCGAACAGGCATAGCTCGATGCGCTCCGCGTGGGCGGAAAACACGGCGAAGTTCGTCCCCATGCCGTCACAGGTGGCGCCGAGCGGATACGGCGATCCGGACTGCATGCGTTCGGGTAGTGCGGGCATCGCGTTCCTCGTCAGTCAGCCACGAACATCAGCGTGGCAAGGGGTGGCAGGCTGAGCACCAGCGAGCGGTCGAACCCATGCGCCGGCACGTCCTGGGCATGGCGCTCGCCCTCGTTGCCGATGCCGGACCCGCCGTACTCGCTGGCGTCGGTGTTGATGGCCTCGCGCCACCGGCCACCCTCGGGCACGCCGATGCGGAAGCCGTGCCGCGGCGCGGGCGTCATGTTGCTGACGACCAGCACCGGGCGGCCGTGCTCGGCGAAACGCAGCCACGCGAACACGCTCTGGTCGGCATCGTCGCCAATGACCCAGCGGAAACCGCGCGGATCGGTATCCCACGCGTGCATGGCGGCCGCCTCGCCGAAGAACCGGTTGAGGTCGCGGACCAGCTTCTGCATGCCCAGGTGCAGGGGCGCGTCGAGCAGTTCCCAGGCGATCTGGGCATCGTGGTTCCACTCGTGCGGCTGCGCGATCTCGCCGCCGGTGAACAGCAGCTTCTTGCCGGGGTGGCCCCACATGAAACCGTAGTAGGCCCGCAGGTTGGCAAAACGCTGCCATTCATCGCCGGGCATGCGGCCCAGCAGCGAGCGCTTGCCGTGCACCACCTCGTCGTGGGACAGCGGCAGCACGTACTTCTCCGAGTACGCGTAAATCATGCTGAAGGTCATTTCGCCGTGGTGGTAGCGGCGGTGGATCGGGTCGCGCGACATGTACTCGAGCGAATCATGCATCCAGCCCATGTTCCACTTGAACGTGAAGCCCAGGCCGCCCTCGCCCACCGGCTTCGTGACGCCCGGCCACGCCGTGGATTCCTCGGCGATGGTCATGCAATCCGGGTGGCGCTCGGCCACCAGCTGGTTCACGCGGCGCAGGAACGCGATGGATTCGAGGTTCTCGCGGCCGCCATGGATGTTCGGCACCCACTCGCCGTGCTTGCGCGAGTAATCGCGGTAGAGCATCGACGCCACGGCATCGACGCGCAGGCCATCGATGTGGAAACGTTCCAGCCAGGCCAGCGCGCTGGCCACGAGGAACGCCGATACCTCGTTGCGGCCGAGGTTGTAGATCAGCGTGTTCCAGTCCTGGTGGAACCCTTCGCGCGGGTCGGCGTGCTCGTAGAGCGGCGTGCCATCGAAGTGCGCCAGGCCATGGATATCGGTGGGAAAGTGCGCGGGCACCCAGTCGACGATGACGCCGATGCCGGCCTCATGGCAGCGGTCGACGAAGCGCGCAAAGGCCTCCGGCGTGCCGAAGCGCGACGTCGGCGCGAACTGCCCCAGTGGCTGGTAACCCCACGAGCCGCCGAACGGGTGCTCGGAGACCGGTAGCAGCTCGATGTGCGAGAAGCCCATGCCCGCCACGTACGGGATCAGCCGCTCGCCGATCTCGTCCCAGTGCAGGTCCGCGCCATCCTTGCCGCGCAGCCACGAGCCAGGGTGCAGCTCGTAGATGGAAATGGGCGAGCCGGCGTGGTGCAGGCTGCCACGGCGGCGCAGCCACTCGTCATCGGTCCAGCGGAACGCCGTGGGGTCGGCCACGATCGATGCCGTGGCGGGCGGCAGCTCGGCCGCCAGTGCCACGGGGTCGGCGCGCTGGGTGAACGAGCCGTCAGCGCCCCACACTTCGTATTTGTAGCGCGCGCCGGCCAGCAGGCCGGGCACGAACAGTTCCCACACACCCGCCGGCACGCGCTTGCGCATGGGGAAGCGCCGGCCATCCCAACTGTTGAAATCACCCACCACGCTCACCCGCTGGGCATTCGGCGCCCATACGGCGAAGCGGACGCCGTGCACGCCGTCGATGGTGACAGGGTGCGCGCCAAGGCAGCGGAACAGCTCGATGTGCGAGCCATCGGAAAGGCGGCCCAGGTCGTCGTCGCCCAGCAAGGTGCCGAAGCCGTAGGCATCGTGCGTCTCGTGCGAGGCCGAGGGCCAGCGCACGCGGAGGCGGTATGGCACGTCGCCGTCGACGAAGCCCGCGAAGAGGCCGCCGTCGTGCACCTTGTGCAGTTCGGCCAGCACGCGGCCGTCCGCATCGATGGCCTCCACGCCAAGGGCACCGGGCTGCAAGGTACGGACGCTGCGCCGGCCCTCCACCTCGTGTGGGCCCAGCAGCGCGAACGGATCGCCGTGGCGGCCATCGACAAGGGCGTCGACGGCGGCGCGGTCGGCCAGGCCATGGTTACGCGGATCGGTCACGTGTCCTCCTCCAGTTCGGTCGCGGTATCGCCTTCGGCGGCATGCAACAGGCCGCGCAGCGGCACGTCCAGCCAGCCGGGGCGGTTGGCCGCCTCGTAGCTCACTTCATAGGCCGCCTTCTCGATCACGAACAGCTCGATGAGGGGCGCCAGGGCATCGCTACTGACCCAGCGCCTGGGCGCGGCGTCGAGCACGGCGCGGTATGCCTGCAGGAACACGCGCGACGCGCGCTCGCGGAAACGGGCCAGGAAATCACCAAAGCCGGGGTCTTCCACCGGGGCAAGGCCGTCTTCGCCGCGGCGGGCCATGGCCGCCGCGTAATCCAGCGAGCGCAGGAACCCGGCCACGTCGCGCAGCGGCGTGCCCTTGGCGCGGCGCTCGTCCAGCGACCGTGCCGGCTCGCCTTCGAAGTCGATGATGTACGCGTCATCCTGCACGACCAGGATCTGGCCGAGGTGGAAGTCACCATGCATGCGGGTGAGCACGGCGCCCTTGCCCGCCTTCGCCAGCCGGCCAATGCGTTCCTCGAGCGCGCCGGCAAGGCCGCGGAGGGCTTCGACATCGGCGCGCAGGCCGTTCGGCAGCTCCTTCACGTTATCGACCGAGAGCAGCGCCCTGCCCACCTGGGCACGCACGCCATCACGCCAGCCCTCGGCCGTCGCGGCGGTCGCTTCTTCCGGATCGAACGCAGGGATGTCGAAGGACTGTGCCAGCAAGGCGTGCAGCTCGCCAAGGCGCGTGCCCACGGCTGCCGCGAACGCGTCGTAGCCGCCCTCAAGCTCGGCCTTGCGTTCACTGTCGTTCGAGTGGCTGAACTCGTCGTAGCTGCGGCGCAGGAAGTCGAGCGTCCAGCGCCACGCATCGCCCTGGTTGCGCAGGAAGCCCTGCAGTACCGCGATGGTGGTGCGCTCGCCGTTCTCGCCCACGCGCACCACTTCGCCCAGCAGGGGCGAGGTGTTGGCGTAGCCGTGCTCGGTGAGGAAGCGGCCCACTTCCACTTCGGGGTTGATGCCGGCGGAGGTGCGGCGGAACAGCTTAAGCACGCCCGCGTCGTGGAGGATCATCGAACTGTTCGACTGCTCGCCCGCAAGCCAGCGGCTTTCGATGCTCGAATCGAACGGCGTATCGTCGAAGACGGGCGTTTTCTCGAAGCGCACGGTGCCGCCAGCCACGGGGATCTCGGTGCCGGCGCGCAGGCCGATCAACAGGCCCGTGGCGAACTCCGGTAGCGAGAAGCCGTCGGTGAGCAGGCCGATCCGGCGCCCGCGGCGCACGCGCGCCAGCGCCAGCTGCTGCACGCGCGCGGTGGGGTTGTCCTCCTCCCACGCGATGCCCACCGGCAGGCTGTACCGCTCCTTGCCACCATCGGCGAGGGTCGCCTCCACCTCGGTCAGGATGAGGTCGTCGCCACGGTCGGGCCACGGCGCGGCGTACAGGACATGCACCGACTCGACGCCACGGTCCTTCGCCGCGAACCAGCGGCGCACGCCAAGGTAGCCCGGCAGCACCTGCTTCTCGATGACCCCGCGGTGGTGCTCCATGACCGGGCCTTCCACCAGCGCGCCGCGCACCACCAGGGTTTCATAGTCGGGCAGCGGCTCGGCCGGCACTTCGTGCCAGTCCGGCATCTGCGCATCGGGCAGCAGCTGGAACGCATAGAACCCATACGGTGGCACCGTCATCAGGTACGGCAGCTGCCCCACCGGCGGGAACGACGTACCGCCGACGATATCCACGGGTACCTGCCCGTCGAACGCGGCAAGGTCCAGTTCCACCGCCTGCAGCGAGCGCGACATGTTCGCCACGCACAGCACGTGCTCGTCGCCGAACTGGCGCAGGTACGCAAGCACCTTGCGGTTGCCCGGGTAAAGGAACTTGAGCGTGCCGCGGCCAAAGGCCTTGTAACGGTTACGCACGGAAAGCATGCGCCGCGTCCAGTTCAGCAGCGAATGCGGGTCGCGCTGCTGCGCCTCCACGTTGATCGCCTGGAAGCCATAGAGCGGATCCATGATGGGCGGCAGCACGAGGCTGGCGGGGTCGGCGCGGGAGAAACCGCCGTTGCGGTCCACCGACCATTGCATGGGCGTGCGCACGCCATCGCGGTCGCCGAGATGGATATTGTCGCCCATGCCGATCTCGTCGCCGTAATAGAGCACGGGCGTGCCAGGCATGGTCAGCAGCAGCGAGTTCATCAGTTCGATGCGGCGACGGTCGCGCTCCAGCAGCGGCGCCAGGCGCCGGCGGATACCGAGGTTGATGCGGGCGCGGCGGTCGGCGGCATAGGTTTGCCACAAGTAGTCGCGCTCGTTATCCGTCACCATCTCGAGCGTGAGCTCGTCATGGTTGCGCAGGAAGATCGCCCACTGGCAGTTATCCGGGATGGCCGGTGTCTGCCGCATGATGTCGGTAATGGGGAAGCGGTCTTCGCGCGCGATGGCCATGTACATGCGCGGCATCAGCGGGAAGTGGAACGCCATGTGGCATTCGTCGCCGTCGCCGAAGTAATCCTGCGTATCTTCGGGCCACTGGTTGGCCTCGGCGAGCAGCATGCGGTCGGGGTAGTGCTGGTCGATCTCGGCACGCATCAGCTTCAGGATGCCGTGCGTTTCGGGCAGATTCTCGTTATTGGTGCCTTCGCGCTCGATCAGGTACGGCACAGCGTCGAGGCGCAGGCCGTCCACGCCCATGTCCAGCCAGAACCGCATCACTTCCATCACCGCCTTGAGCACCGCGGGGTTGTCGAAGTTCAGGTCGGGCTGGTGGGAGAAGAAGCGGTGCCAGAAGTACTGCCCGGCGACGGGGTCCCAGGTCCAGTTCGATTTCTCGGTATCGAGGAAGATGATGCGCGTGCCGTCGTAGGCCTGGTCGGTATCCGACCACACGTAGAAATTACGCGCCGCGGAACCCTTCTTCGCGTGGCGGGCACGCTGGAACCACGGGTGCTGGTCGCTGGTGTGGTTGATGACCAGCTCGGTGATCACGCGCAGGCCGCGCTTGTGTGCCTCGGCGATGAAGCGCTTGGCGTCACCCAGCTTGCCGTAATCCTCGTGCACCGCCTTGTACTCGGCGATGTCGTAGCCATCGTCGCGGCGCGGGCTGGGATAGAACGGCAGCAGCCACAGCGTGTTTACGCCGAGGTCCGCGATGTAGTCGAGCTTGTCGATCAGGCCCTGGAAATCACCCACGCCGTCGTCGTTGGAATCGAAATACGACTTCAGGTGCACCTGGTAGATGATCGCGTCCTTGTACCACAGGGGATCCTTGGAAAACTCCGGTGCCTTGGCCTTCGAGGGTTTCTGTGCCTTGCCACGTGTTGCCATCGATCAGACTCCTGGTAGGCGCACATGCCACACCGCGTAGGGCTGGCCGAGGCCAAGCCACACATGCTGGTTGGGCCCGCGCCAGGCGAGGGGTTGGGTATGGAGGAGGTCGTGGATATCGAGCGCGTCGTCGGCCCCGTAGCCCCAGTCACCCACGGGCAGGGTCAGGTCGGCGGCTTGCGCGTTGTATGGGTCCATGCTGATGGCCACCAGCACGATGTCATCGCCCGCGCGCTTCTCGAAGAACAGCACCTGGTCGTTGCTCGCCGGCAGGAAGCGCACGCCCAGGTGCGTCTGCAGCGCCGGGTGTGCGCGGCGGATATGGTTGAGCTGGGTGATCTCGGCCACGATGTTGCCGGGCGCGTCGAAGTCGCGGATGCGGATCTCGTATTTCTCCGAATCCAGGTACTCCTCCTTGCCCGGCATGGGCGCGGCTTCGCAGATCTCGAAGCCCGAATACATGCCCCACAGGCCCGAGAGCGTCGTGGCCAGCGCGGTGCGGATAAGGAAGCCCGGCCGCCCGGAGGTCTGCAGGAAGTACGGGTTGATGTCCGGCGTATTGACGAAGAAGTTGGGCCGGAAGAAATCCTTCGGTGGCGTAGTCGTCAGTTCGGTGAGGTAGTCGATGAACTCCTGCTTCGAGTTGCGCCACGTGAAGTAGGTGTACGACTGGCTGAAGCCCACCTTGGCCAGGCGGTACATCGGCTTCGGCCGCGTGAACGCCTCGGACAGGAACAGGGCATCGGGGTATTTCGCACGCACCCGCGCGATCATCCACTCCCAGAACGGGAACGGCTTGGTATGGGGGTTGTCGACGCGGAACGTGCGCACGCCCTCCCCCGCCCAGAACAGCACGGCGTCGCACAGCGCCTGCCACAACGAGGGGACGGCGCCGTCGGCGTAGAAATCGACGTTGACGATGTCCTGGTACTTCTTGGGCGGGTTCTCCGCGTACTTGATGGTGCCGTCGGGGCGCCAGTCGAACCACTCGGGGTGCTCCTTCAACCACGGGTGGTCGGGCGAACACTGGATGGCGAAATCGAGCGCGAGCTCCAGGCCGTGCGCCTGCGCGGCATCGCGCAGCGCGCGGAAATCGTCCAGCGTGCCCAGCTGCGGGTGGATCGCATCATGGCCGCCATCGGGCGAGCCGATGGCGTAGGGGCTGCCCGGGTCGTCGGGGCCCGGTGTAAGCGTGTTGTTCGGGCCCTTGCGGAACGCCTTGCCGATGGGGTGGATCGGCGGGAAGTACAGCACGTCGAAGCCCATGTCGCGGATGGCGGGCAAGCGCGCGATGGTGTTGCGGAACGTACCGTGCTTCGCCTTGTCGTCGGTCATCGAGCGCGGGAACAACTCGTACCAGCTGGCGAACATCGCCTCGCGGCGATCCACTTCCAGCACGTAGGCCGGCGTCACCGTCGAGCGTGTCCGCGGGTCGGTGACAGCCATGAGCTCCACGGTGCTGTCGGCGAGCAGCAGTGCGACGCGCTGCTCGCCTTCGGCCCTGGCCACCGTGGCCGCGAGGCTCCGCAGCGCCTTGGCTTTCGGCCCGGTCGTATCCTTCGCGCGTGCCTCGACCATCAGGCGGCCTTCTTCCAGCTCCAGTGCCACGTTGACGCCGGCGGCATGCTTCACCTCAAGCTCGTGGTGGTAGCTGCCATACGGGTCGCGCCAGGCTTCCACCTGGAACTCATGGCGGCCCACACGCGTGGGCGTGAATGTCGCGGCGTGGATATCGTTGTTGACCGGCTCCAGGACCACTTCGCGCCACGCCTTCTCGTCCGCGGCGCGATACCGCAGGCGTGCGGCGAGCACTTCGTGGCCATCCACGAACACATCCGCGGTCACGGTCACCGGCTGGCCGACGACGCGCTTGGCGGGGAACTGGCCGCCGTCGACGGTCGGTTGCACGTTTTCAACGGCGACACGCGGGGCCTTGGTCGCCGCCGCGAGCGCGTCTTTCTGCGCCGACGCGCCGAGCTTGCGCTTCACCGGCGTGCCTGGCGTGCCTGTAAGGGTGAGTACCGCACCTGGATCGAGAACCACGCTATCTCCCTGGTCGAATACCTTGCGCCCATCCGGGGTGGTCCAGGGCGCGAAATGGCTGGCGGCACCAGCCAGCGCATCGCCTGCCACCACCAGCGCTTCGCGATCGAGCGAGGCGTTGACGAGGGTGAGCGTCGCGCTGGGTGCCGTGCGGGGGTCGGCGCCATCCACCGTGAGGAAGGTGGCAACGCCACCATGGGTGGTGACGCGGGGTGCGGCGGGCACGTCTTCACCCACCGCCTTGTTGGCGGCCCTCACCGTATCGGTGAGATCGGCCGCGGCCGTTCTTTCAATATCCCTCGGCGTGATGGGCGAGCCACGCCGGGGATCGAGTGCATCGTGCGCCGCGTACTCGAAGCCCATCGGCATGAGCCAGCCGGCGGGTGATGTCGCGGCAAACGCGATGGCGCGGCGGTACGCATGGTCAAGCTGGTTCTCCTCGCCAAGCGCATCGCCGAGCCGTGCGGCGAACGGCTGCTCGGTGCACGCGAGCGCGGGCGCGACGGCCTGCAGGCGCGCGGCCTCCTCGGCGAACCACGGCGCACGGAAATCCCACCACGCGGAGGAACTGACCACGGCATCGAAGCCTGCGCCTTGCAGTGAGGCGAGGTCATCCGGCGTATCGCCCGGTGTCCACGCCACGAAGCCGACGCCGGGCGAATCCGCGTGCACGCCGTCGATCAGGCTCCTCCACAACGACGCCTTCAGGCGTTGCGGATGCATGACGCGAAAACCGAGCACGCCCGCTTTCGCCCACTTGCGCAAACGATCTACCCACCATCGCGTCGCGGCCTGCGCCACATCGGGGTCGTTGAGGCGCCAACGCGCACTATCGCTTTCGCTCGGGGTCCAGCGAGGGTCCGGCGTGCCGTGCTCGGTGGCCACGGCGCGGAACCAGCCGGGGTTCTCGTTGCGCACGGGTGCGTCGGCGGCCAGTTCGTCGAGCGGCAAGTCGAGCCACAGTTCGAGGTTGCGAGCGCGGCACGCCTTCGCCAGTTGCTCCAGCCGGGTGGTCGCATCGCCATTTGCCTGCAGCGCAGGGTTCATGCGATCGAAATCGCGTGTCACGAAAACGTCACCCGCGGGCGAGGTCTCGAACGGTGGCGCGATAAGCAATTGCCGGAAGCCAAGGCCCGCGGCGTGGTCGATCCACGCATTCCACCCCGTCATCGGGCCGGCGAGCAGCGGATGGAGGTAATAGATGCAGAAGGGCGCACGCATGCTTGCCGACATTGCCTCGTGTTCCGCTGGGGATTAGACACAAGCATGCCGGGCCGGATGTGTGCATCGTGCCAATACCCGGACACGCGAAGCACTGACATTGGCGCAGATGGGTGTTGCTATTTCGTGAATTACAAAAAAATGTGGGAGCGCGCTTGCGCGCGATGGGGCTTGTGGCAAGGCCTATCGCGCGCAAGCGCGCTC